>JANXYK010000063.1 GCA_025350055.1 Gammaproteobacteria bacterium
ACGGCGGTCGCGGAGTACGGTGACCAAGCGCCCGACCTTGAGAAGGCCCTGCAGGACGCGCGCCGAGCGATTACCGTGACGCCGACGCTGGCCGAAGCCCACGTGGCGCTAGCTTATTTCCACAGATCCACTCTTGATGCCAAGGGGGCGGATGAGGAATACAAGCGCGCGTTAGCCCTCGCGCCCGGAAACGCGGAAGTGTTACGGGCCTGGGGATGGTTTGAAGTAGCGATGGGACACTTCGATGCGGGTATTGCAGCCGTCCGCCGTGCGCTGGCGCTCGATCCGCTGAATCCAGAAAATCACCTCCGCCTCGGGGACGTTCTGACTTGGGCACGCCGCCCGGGCGAAGCGCTCGCGGCATATCCAGACGCGGCTCGCTTGGCGCCTGAAAACCCCTTGCCGCTGTTCGGTAGCGCAATGGCGTACTACGACCTCGGACAAATCGATACCGCGCGGACGCTGTGCGAGCGAATGCGCGCAGCCTGGTATTCAGACATGTGCCTCGCGCTGGCTTACCATCGCTCCGGGAGGCAGCAAGATGCCGAGGCCAGGCTGAGGAAGTTTAAGGACCGGTTTGGCAAGGATGGCGCGTACGGGTATGCCGGAATTTATGCTCAGTGGGGCGATATTCCGCAAGCGCTCAGTTGGCTGGAGACGGCCTATCGCCAGCGCGACACGGATCTGTTGTTGCTCAAGACTGATCGGCTGATGGACCCGCTGCGCCAAGAGCCGCGATTCCAGGCGATCCTCAAGGCGCTGAATTTTCCTGACTGAATATTCGCCGGCTGGGTGTGTTTCCTGGTGCAACGGCTACATGGAAGGGGGCGTCTGGCGCGACAACTTGTACGTCGAAGGTAATCCTGCGTACCGGAGCTAGAAGCATTCGGCGCGAACGCAGACGCTAGAACTCGGCCACAACCAAGCGTCAGCGTGGCCTCAGGACCATAGAAATGCGCAACGCGCAAGTTACGGGTAACAGGGACTCCGAACTCAAAAGTTACCCGTAAAGTTACCCGGCTGGAGGTATCGCTGCGTGACGCATTCAGGACAGTGTTTAGAAAAGAAATCGATGCAGATCAGGGGATTTCGATACCATACGCCGAACTTCAGGCGCGATTCGATGCCCCAAACAGGGACACTTGGTGGCGGCTCAAGTTATTGATTTATAAAGGGGTAACTTGAGATGGTGCCCAGGAGAGGACTCGAACCTCCACGGTGTTACCCGCTAGTACCTGAAACTAGTGCGTCTACCAATTCCGCCACCTGGGCATCAAGTGGGCGGCGCAATGTACGTAAGGTGCCAGGAGCTGTCAATTGACTGGTCGAAAGAAAAAACAACGCCGCGCACAACATCCGGCGCGCACAACTGCGCGCGGCGCCACGCGCCATCAGGTTCATAAGCCCAAGCACGGTGAGCCCGAGGTTGCCGAGGGCATCGTTTCGCCCAATCGCGCGGGCTTTGGCTTTGCGCGTGTCACGGGCATTGAAGGTGGCGTGTTCCTGCCGCCGCGCGAAATGGCAGGTCTGGTGCAGGGCGATCGGGTCAGCCTGTCGCTGCACAAGGACGCGCAGAACCGCTGGGTCGGCACGGTCACTGGAATCATCGAGCGCGGGCTGAGCGCTTTCCTGGGTGTGATTGAACGCCAGGGTTCTGGGCTCGCCGTGCGTGCCGCCGATCGCCGACTGGCGCTGGTGTGCACCATTCCCAACGGCGGTGCGCACGGTACGCAGCCCGGTGATTGGGTGATCGCCGATATCAAGCGCTACCCCACGGCGGGTGTGGGCGGCGAAGCCTGGGTGCGCAAGCGCCTCGATCCCGAGCGTCCGGTGGAGATGGCCACGGAAGCCGCGATTGCGCGCTTCGGACTGGCAGTGGAATTCAGCGAGCTCGCGCAGCGCGAGGCGCAGCGCTGGGGTCATCAGGTCGATCCAGCCGAGGCCGCGCGCCGGGTGGATCTGCGTGAACTGCCGTTGGTCACGATCGATGGCGAGCACGCGCGCGACTTCGACGATGCGGTCTATGCCGAGCCTTCGGGCACGGGCAAGGATGCCGGTTTCCGGCTGATCGTCGCCATTGCCGATGTCAGCCACTATGTGCATCCCGGCACGGTGCTCGACACCGAGGCCATGGCGCGCGGCACCTCGGTGTATTTTCCGACCCGCGTGCTGCCGATGCTGCCCACGGCACTCTCGGATCAGCTGTGCTCGCTGCAGCCGCATGTCGACCGCCTCTGTATGGTCGCGGACATGCAGATCAGTGGGCACGGTGCGCTGCGCGGCTGCAAGGTCTATCCGGCTGTGATGCGCTCGGCCGCGCGGCTCACCTATGAACAGGCCTATGACATCCTCTTTAAGCACGACGCGGCGGCACGTCTGCAGCTGGGTGCGCTGCCAACGCGACTCGACCCGCTGGTGGGTGTGTATCGCGCGCTGCTGCATGCGCGCAGCCGGCGCGGCGCACTCAATTTCGATTCGCCCGAGGCCGAGTTCGTGATCGGCGAGGCCGAGCGTATCCACGGCATCGAATTCAAGAGCCGCAACGATGCACACAAGCTGATCGAAGAATGCATGGTGCTGGCGAACGTGGCAGTGGCGAAGGAGCTGCAGCGTCTGCACGTGCCCGGGCTCTATCGCGTGCACCAGGCGCCCGAGCAGCGCAAGCTCGATCAGCTGCGCACCACCTTGCATATCCTCGGCATCGAACTGCAGCTGCCGGAGGAGGGCGTACGTACGCGCGATCTGGCTTCGATCGCGCCGCGGGTGCGCGATGCGGCGCTACGCCCCTTTGTCGAGACGCTGGTGGTGCGCTCGCTCGCGCAGGCGCTGTACCAGCCCGAGAACATCGGCCATTTCGGAATGGCACTCACCGACTACGCGCACTTCACCTCGCCGATTCGCCGCTATCCGGATCTGCAAGTGCACCGGGCGCTGCGCGCCGGGCTCGGCCACGCAGCGCGCGAATCGACGCCCGACAAAGTGACGCTCGAGGCGCTCGGCGCCGAGCTCTCGCGCCTTGAGAAGCGTGCCGACGAAGCCGATCGCTACGTGAACAACTTCCTCAAGTGCGTGTACCTGCGCGATCGCATCGGCCAGACCTTCGAAGGCCTGATCACGACCGTGGTCGAGTTCGGCTGCTTCGTGCAGCTGCTCGATGTGAATGTCGATGGCCTGCTGCACATGAGCGCGATGAGCGATGACGACTACACGATGACGCGTGATGGCGGCCAGTGGCACGGGCGTCGCACGGGCCGCCGCTTTGCGCCGGGCATGCGCATGCGCGTGCAGGTCGTGTCGGTGAATCCTGTGGAAGGCATGGTCGATCTGGAGCTGGCGGCGAGCTGAAGCCGGCGCCAGTCACCACAGCCGCATTGAACCAGGACGCACGCTGGCATGGAACGCGTTTACGGCATACACACAGTGACGGCGCTGCTCAAGAGCGCACCGGCCCGCGTGCAATGCGTCTACCTGCAAGGCGGCCGGGATGACCGGCGCAGCGCCGCAATCGAAAAGCTCGCGCAACAGGCGCAGCGACCCGTGGAGCGCGTCGATGCCGATCGCATGCGCACGCTGGTGGGTGAGGTCGCGCACCAGAGCGTCGTCGCCGAGATCGAAAGCCTCGCGCCCTGGAGCGAAACCCAGCTCTATGAGCAGCTGGCGACAGCCGCCGCGCCGCTACTGCTGGCACTCGATGGCGTGCAGGATCCGCACAACCTTGGCGCTTGCCTGCGTACCGCCGATGCCTGCGGTGTGCTGGCAGTGATCGTACCGCGCGATCGCGCCGCAACGCTGAATGCCGCCGCGCGCAAGGTCGCGGCTGGCGCAGCCGAGACCACGCCGGTCGTCACGGTTACCAACCTGTCGCGCTGCCTGACGACCATCAAGGATGCTGGCTTGTGGATCGTCGGCGCTGATGCGAGTGCTGCGCAGCCAGCCGCGGCCGTCGATCTGACGGGTCCGCGCTGCCTGGTCATGGGTGCCGAGGGTGCAGGCCTGCGCGATCTCACGCGCCGCCATTGCGACTGGCTGGTCAGCCTGCCGTCTCTTGGCGCGGTCGAGAGCCTGAATGTCTCGGTCGCCGCCGGCATGCTGCTCTATGAGGCGGTGCGACAGCGTCAGCCGGGTCCCCAAAAGCGCTGATTCGGGTCAATCAGGGCCGAAATCCGGTTTGCACGCGCCGGGCCCTTTCGAGTATCCTTGCGGGCCTTTTTAGGCAGCCCAACCCGAGCTTCCTGGCTACAACCGGGGGCGAAAGTCGGGCTTCTCCTTGCCGTACTGCCTTATGCCTTAGGCGGGCGGCTCCATAAACCCATAGGGAGCAATTATGAGGCATTATGAAGTGATATTTCTGGTCCATCCGGATCAGAGCGAGCAGGTTCCGGCGATGGTCGAGCGCTACCGCGGCATGATTGCTGCCGGCAGCGGCCAGGTGCATCGTTTCGAAGACTGGGGCCGGCGCCAGCTGGCGTTCCCGATCTCCAAGGTCCACAAGGCACACTACGTGCTGATGAACGTGGAGTGCGACCAGAAGACCCTGGCCGAACTCACCGGTGCGTTCCGTTTCAGCGACGCCGTGCTGCGCCACCTGGTGGTCAACATGGATGCCGCGGTCACCGAGCCCTCGCCAATGGCGCGAGGTGAGGAAGAGAACGAAGGCCGGCGCGATCGCGACGACGCGGGCGATGACGACGATTCAATGAATCTCAATACCTGATCGCCGCCGGCACCATATTCAAGGTCAAACACATGAACAGTTCACGTTTCGTACGTCGCAAGAAATTCTGCCGCTTCACGGCCGATGATGTCGCCCTGATCGATTACAAGGATCTGGGCACGCTCAAGAACTACATCACCGAGACCGGCAAGATCGTGCCGAGCCGTATCACCGGCACCAAGAGCTTCTACCAGCGCCAGCTGGCCACCGCGATCAAGCGCGCGCGCTTCCTGGCGCTGCTGCCTTACACCGATCAGCATTGAGGTTGCGCCATGGATGTCATTCTTCTGCAGAAAGTCGCGAACCTCGGCACCATCGGTGATCGGGTCAAGGTGAAGAGCGGCTACGGCCGCAATTTCCTGCTGCCTTCGGGCAAGGCGACACTGGCCACCCCAACAAACGTGGCGCGTTTTGAAGTGCGCCGCGCCGAGCTCGAGAAAATCGCCGGCGAACAGCTGGGCGGTGCGCAGGGCCGTGCTGCGGGGCTGGCGGATTTCCGCCTCAGCATCACCGCCAAGGCGGGAAGCGAAGGGAAGCTGTTCGGTTCGGTCGGCACCACCGATATCGCCGAGGCCTGCACGGCCGCGGGTCATCCGGTCACGCGCAGCGAAGTGCGCCTGCCGGCAGGTCCGCTGCGCAGCGTCGGCGAGCATCAGGTGACGCTGCACCTGCATACCGACGTCGAAGTCACGCTGTCCGTGACCATCGTCGCCGAAGAACAGGCCTGAGCGTCCTTTAGGCATCAAGGAGCGGTTGCAGCCGATGGCCGAGCCGCTCACGCCGCCGCACTCTGTCGAGGCTGAGCAGGCAGTACTCGGCGGTCTGCTGATCGATCCGCCGGCCTGGGACCAGGTCGGCGACATAGTGGTGGCCGACGATTTCTATCGGCCCGACCACCGCCTGATCTTCACCGCCTACGCCGAGCTGGTCACGCAGAGCAAGCCGGCGGATGTCGTCACCACGGCCGAGCAGCTCGAGCGCCACGGCCGTCTGGCCGATGCCGGTGGGCTCGCCTACCTCGGCACGCTCGCACGCGACACGCCCACCGCTGCCAACATTCGCGCCTACGCGCAGATCGTGCGCGAGCGTTCGTTGCTGCGCAAACTCATCCACGCCGGCCGCGAGATCAGCAGTGCCGCGCTCGCCAGCGATGGCCGCTCGGCGCGCGATCTGGTGGACGAAGCCGAGCAGGCCGTATTCGCGATTGCCGAGCAGAGCACCGGGCGGCGCGAGGGCGCCATACGCGTCAACGTGTTGCTGCCGCCACTGATCGATCGCATCGACGAGTGGCACACCAATCCCAATGCGCTGCGCGGCCTCGCCACCGGTTTCACCGATTTCGACCGCAAGACCGGCGGCCTGCGCCCCGGCGACCTGGTAATCGTTGCCGGCCGCCCGTCGATGGGCAAGACCACGCTGGCGGTGAATATCGCCGAGTACGCGGCCGTGCATCCGGACATCAAGGCCTCGGTCGCGATCTTCAGCATGGAAATGCCCGCCGAGCAGCTGCTAACCCGCATGCTGAGCTCCATCGGTGGCGTGCCGCTCAACGGCATTCGCAGCGGACAAATCTCTGATGAAGACTGGGTACGTGTAACAGCCGCGACCAGCCAGCTTTCCGAAGCGAAGATCTTCATCGACGAATCCCCGGGCCTGACGCCCACCGAACTGCGCGCCCGCGCACGCCGCATAAAGCGCGAGCACGGCCTGGGCCTGGTGGTGGTCGACTACCTGCAGCTGATGCAGGTGCCCGGCACAAAAGAAAATCGTGCCACAGAAATCGCCGAGATCTCGCGCGGCCTCAAGGCGCTCGCGAAGGAACTCGCAGTACCGGTGATCGCACTCTCGCAGCTGAATCGCGGCGTCGAACAGCGTACTGAGAAGAAGCCGGTGATGTCGGATTTGCGCGAATGCGTCACCGGAGACACGTTGGTGTGCCTGACCGATGGTCGTCGGACACCAATTCGCGACCTCGTAGGTACGACCCCTGAAGTCTGGTCGGTCAATGAGCAGCAACGGATTATCGCGGCGCGCGCGGACAAAGTCTGGCAAGTCGGCACTAAGCCGGTATTCAAGCTGGAGACAGCTAGCGGCCGCAGCATTCGCGTCACAGCCGAACACCGCATGCTGGCGAGTAAGGGCTGGACGACCGTCTCGGACCTCAAGCCCAGCGATCTATTGGCGCTGGTTCGAACGATTCCGCAGCCGCAGCCTGTTGCACCAACGGCGTCGACGCTTGAATGGGATCGGATTGTGGCGATCGTGCCCGACGGCGAAGAAGACGTCTTCGATCTTACCGTCCCCGGCCCCGCCAACTGGCTGGCCGACGGTCTGGTCACGCACAACTCAGGCGCGATCGAGCAGGATGCAGACATGATCCTCTTGATCTACCGCGAAGAGGTGTACGACAAGAACACCACCAAGCGCGGCATGGCCGAGATCGATCTGGCCAAGCATCGCAACGGCGAGATCGGCACCTTCCTGCTCACCTTCCAGGGCCAGTACAGCCGCTTCTCCAACTACGCCTCCGATGCGTACGCCGAGGGCGTGCTGCGGTGATACGGCTGATCAGCGCGCGCATCGACAGCAGCGCGCTGCGCGCCAATCTCGTCGAGCTGAAGCGCCGTGCCGGTGGCGCGCGCGTGATCGCAGTGACCAAGGCCAATGCCTACGGCCACGGCCTGGTGGCCGTGGCGATGTCATTGAACGCAGCCGATGCCTTCGGCGTGGCGCGCATCGAAGAGGCGGCCACCTTGCGCGCAGCCGGCATCGAACAACCCATCGTCGTGCTCGAGGGCGTGTTCAATGCCGGACAGCTCGCCGAGGCCGCGCGCTTGCAACTCGAGCTGGTCGTTCACGAGCCCGAGCAGATCGCATTGCTCGAGGAATTCCGCGGCACGTACCGGTTCGGTTTGTGGCTGAAAGTCGATACCGGCATGAATCGCCTCGGCTTCCGGCCCGAAGCCTTTGCGGCCGCATGGGCGCGACTCAAGGCGCTGCCCACGCCGCCGCAGATCCTGCGCGTGATGACGCACCTGGCCTGCGCCGATGAAAGCGGCAGCGCGCGCAATGATGAGCAGCTGCAGCGAGTCACGCCGCTGGTGCGCGCGCTCGACGCCGAGCTCTCGATCGCCAACTCTGCGGCGCTGCTCGCGATGCCGGCGACTCACGCCCAGTGGGTACGCCCGGGGCTGGCGCTTTACGGCGTATCGCCCTTTGTAGGCCAGGAAGGCGCCGCGCTGGGCCTCAAGCCTGTGATGACGCTGATGAGCACCGTGCTCGCGGTGCGCAAAGTACGCAGCGGCGAGTACGTGGGATACGGGGCGAGCTGGAGCGCGAAGCGGGACTCGCTGGTCGCAATCGTCGCGGGCGGCTACGGCGATGGCCTGCTGCGCAGCATCCCGAGTGGCGCGCCGATCATGATCGGCGGGCGCACCGCGCCGATTGTGGGGCGTGTCTCGATGGACATGATCGCCGTGGATGTCACCGATCTGCCGCCGGTGCAGCCGGGCGACAAGGCGCAGTTGTGGGGCGGGGCGCTACCGGTCGAGCGGCTGGCCGCCGCCGCCGGCACGATTCCCTACGAACTGCTGTGCGGCGTGAGCCAGCGCGTACCGATCGAGCTGGTTTAGCCCTCGAAGAACCCCATCTTCACGCCGGCCAGCTGGATCACATCGTTATCCACGAGCTTGCGGGCATGCGCGCCGATCGGCACGCCGTTCACCTGCGGATAGTTCTCCGGGCTGTCGGCATCGACGTGCACCAGGAAGTAGCCTTCAGAACGACGGGTGATCGCGGCGACCTGCACACCCGGACGGCCGAGCGTGGTGAGGGTCTTGGTGAGTTCCAGCTCGCGACCGGCGAAGGCGCCCGAGAGCACCTGCAGGCGGGCTTTCTTGATCGCGGGCACACCGTTGCCGAGCGTGCGGCGCGAGGAGGTCGGATCGTCAGTGGCCACGGCCGCGCGGATCTTCTCGACCGGGCGGGCCGAGGGCTGGATGACCATGGTCTTTTCGAATTCGTCCTGCTGCGCGCTGTCGTCTTCGACGAAGCGCAGTTGGTGGTGACCGCAGGTGACGACATCGCCGTGCTGCAGGGCGTGCTTCTTGATCAGCTTGCCATTGACGTAGGTGCCGTTGGTGCTGTTCAGATCTTCGAGGAAGGAATCGTTCAGGATGTTGATGATCAGCGAGTGGTGCCCGCTGACGGCAGGATTGTCGATGCGGATATCGTTATCCGGGAGGCGCCCGATCGTGTAGCGCTCCTTGTTCATGTTGTACTCAGCCATTACCTGGCCGTCGAGACTCAGAATCAGCCGTGCCATATTATTTTCGCCTTAGGGTTAGCTGAACCAACCCAACATCCTGTCCAACACACTACGACGCGCCGGGAACGTATCGATCACCTGAGCCAGCAGCACGGAAATGTTGTCCTTGCCGCCGTTGTCGTTCCCTTGCTGAACCAGCTGCTTCGCCACCATATCAAGGTTAGCACCAAAGGTGTTGATCGTTAAGTGAATATCGTCGTCCTCGACCATATCGGAGAGGCCGTCGGAACACAGCATGTAGACATCGCCACGCTGGGCCGGGTGTTCCTGGATCTCCACATCGACATTGTTCTCCACGCCCAGGGCGCGGGTCACATAGTTCTTGTTGGCGGCGCGCTGCGCCTCCTCGGGTGTATAGAAGCCCCGGTCGACCAGCTCCTGCAGCAGCGAGTGATCGAGCGTGACCTGCTCGAAGCCCTGGCCGCGCAACCGATAGAGCCGGGAATCGCCTACATGCGCGATCGTGATCCGATTGTCGTGGAACAGTGCACCGACCACGGTGGTGCCCATGCCCTCGCAGTTGGGCTGGGTGCGCGCGGTCTGGAAGATGATCTTGTTGGCGCGGGTGATGGCATCGCGCAGGATGATGGCCGGGCGCGAGAGGTTGGTGCCGGGATCGGTGGCAGTGAGGTCTTCGCGCTCGAGCGCCTCGCGCACCAGGTTGACGATGGTCTTGACGGCGATGCCGCTGGCGACCTCGCCGGCGTTGTAGCCGCCCATGCCATCGGCCAGCACCAGAAGCCCGAGAGTGGCATCCCAGGCTATCGTGTCCTCATTGTGTTCACGAACGCGGCCGGTGTCGGTCAGACCGACACACTGCAGCTTGCCCTTCAGGCTCATCCCTTGGCCCCGGACATCAGCGCCGCCGACGTGAAATCAAACGTGATCTGCATCACACAAAACGACCAAAATGGTTCCTTGTGGCGGCCCGCAACAAGCCGACTGCAAACGCTACCACCTGACCCCGGGCCAAGGCGCGTATGCGTTCACAGATGTACCTTATTGCGCTCCCCGTGACGCCAATAGCGCGGCATCGTACTGGAGTTTGGCGTGCGCGGCGATGGCCCATGCCCTAGGATCGCCCGGCTGGTCAGATCCGTGGCAAAAACGGCGTCAGCAGGCTCGAGGGGAAGGCTTCAGAGGGCGAGGGCGATGGCGCGCAATCAGACTGTTTATGTGTGCAGCGCCTGCGGCGGCGAGGCGCCCAAGTGGCAGGGGCAGTGCCCGCATTGCCAGGAGTGGAACAGCCTGGGCCGGTTTAGCGGCATCAGGCCCGAGAAATCCCTGGCCGCGGCGAACGAATCGATTGCGGTGGCGCTGGTAGCCGTGCCTGCGAGTGATCAGCGACTGAGCCTTGGCGTTGATGAGCTCGATCGGGTGTTCGGCGGCGGACTGACACCGGGTTCCGTGAGCCTGCTCGGGGGTGAACCGGGCATCGGCAAGTCGACCTTGCTGTTGCAGGTGGCGGCCACGATGGCTGGCGGCCGGCCGGTGATCTACGCCTCGGGTGAGGAATCCACCGACCAGATCAGCCAGCGTGCGCATCGGCTGGGCTTGCGCGGCGAGCAGCTGGCTCTCCTCTGCGATAACGCGCTCGAGAGCATTCTCGCTCTGTGCCAGGAGCGGCGCGCGGCACTGCTGGTCATCGATTCGATCCAGACCATGGCCACGGCCGATGCCGAGTCGAGCCCCGGCTCGCCGCAGCAGTTGCGTGAATGCACGGCAGCGCTGGTGCGCTTCGCCAAGCGCAGCGGCACTGCCGTGATCATCGTGGGCCACGTGACCAAGGATGGCGCGATCGCCGGGCCGAAGCTGCTCGAGCACCTGGTTGACACCGTGCTGTATTTCGATGCCGACGCGGGCAGCCGCTATCGCATGCTGCGTGCCACCAAGAATCGCTTTGGCCCGGTGAACGAGCTTGGTTTTTTTGCGATGTCCGAAACGGGCCTGCGAGAAGTGAAGAACCCCTCGGCGATCTTCCTCTCGCGCAGCAGCCAGAGTGTGCCCGGGAGCCTGGTGATGGTGGCGCGCGATGGCGGGCGGCCGTTGCTGATCGAGGTGCAGGCGCTGGTCGATCGCACGCGCTTCGCCGCGCCGCGCCGCGTGGCCCAGGGTGTCGATGCCAACCGCGTGGCGATGCTGTTGGCGGTGATGAGCCGCCATGCCGGCATCGCGCTCGGCGAGCACGACGTCTACGTGAACCTGGTAGGCGGCCTGACGATCGCCGAGACGGCCACCGATCTGCCGCTGGCGCTTGCGCTGGTCTCAAGCCTTCGCGGCGTCGCGTTGCCCTCGACGCTCGTGGCTTTCGGCGAGCTGGGTCTCACCGGTGAAGTGAGGCCGGTGCCGTATGGGGAAGAGCGACTGCGCGAGCTGCACAAGCAGGGGTATCGGCGCGCCGTACTGCCGCGAGCCAATGCACCGCGCGGCGGTATCGACGGACTGGAATTGCTGCCGGCGGCGACGCTGGCCGAGGCGATCGAGGCGGCTTTTCAGGCCTCTTCCTGAGTCTCGTCCGGGCGTTCAGGGATAGGGCGCACGCGCACCGTGCGGATCGTGTTGTCGATGATCTGCAGCACTTCAAACTCCAGCTGGCCGATGCGCATCGAGGTGCCAGCCTCCGGTATGTTCTCGAACTTCTCCAGCAGCAGGCCGTTGAGCGTCTTGGGCCCGAGGTCCGGCAGCTGCCAGCCGAGCGCCCGATTGAGCGCGCGGATGGTGGTCGAAGCATTGATCAGCCAGGCGCCACTGGCATCGCGCTGCACGTCCTTGTGGCTGACGCCGCTCGGATCGTTGGTGAACTCCCCGACGATCTCCTCCAGCAGATCCTCGAGCGTCACCAGTCCCTCGATGTCGCCATATTCATTGACCACGAAGGCGTGGCGACGCCGGTTGCGCTGAAACTGCGCCAGCTGCTGCATGAGCGAGGTGCCATCGGGCACGAAGTAGGGCTCGCGTGCCGCCGCCAGCTCGATCAGCCGTTCGCGCGTCATGGTGTCGCGCGCGAACTCCTGCGCGGTACGCTTCATGTGCAAAATGCCGATCAGGTTGTCGAGCTCGCCGTCGTACACCGGCACGCGGGTGTGCTGCGTCTGGCGCAGGCGCTCGAGCACGTCTTCCCAGTCGGCCGAGATGTCGATGCCGTCGATGTCCTGGCGCGGAATCATGATGTCGTTGACCGTGATGCGCTCCAGGTCAAGGATCGAGAGCAGCATCTGGCGGTGACGCGCCGGCACCATCGGACTCGCTTCGGCCACCACGGTGCGCAGCTCATCGGTGCTCAGCGCCGTGCTGCTCTCCTGGTCGCTGCGCACGCCAAACAGCCGCAGGAACCCATAGGCCGCATGGTTGCTGAACCACACGACGGGTGTGGACAGCCACAGCAGTGCGCGGTAGATGTAGGTCGAGCTCAGCGCCACCGATTCGTTGTGGAGCGCGGCATAGATCTTCGGCGCCAGCTCGCAGAAGATGATGATCACCACAGTGAGCGCACTCATCATCGCGGTCAGCGCATAGGGGTGATTGACCCGCAGGGCCAGCAGGGTGGCGACGGTCGAGGCCGCGACGCTCGCGAGCGCCAGGATCACCAGGTTCGCGCCCAGCCACTGGTCGGGCTCCGCCAGCAGCCGCTCGAGCATGCGCGCGCGCCGTTCGCCGGCGGCCGCGCGGGTGCGGATGCGGTAGCGGTTGACCGAGAGCATCGCCACTTCGGTGCCCGAGGAGAAGGCGATTACCACCAACAGGCAGAGCAAGGTGATGACGAGTACGGGAGTCGGCGCGGTATCCAAGCAGGCACCCCAAGTGCTGGCATCGAGGCGCCATAGCATAGAGCTTCCGTGGCCGAGCGCGTGCCGTACAATCTGCAGCATGTTTGACCAACTTACCGGACGCTTGGGCAAGGCGATTGCGGCCCTGCGCGGCCGCGGTCGCCTGAGCGAAGACAACATCGCCGAGACCCTGCGCGAGGTGCGCATCGCGCTGCTCGAGGCCGATGTGGCCCTCCCGGTGGTCAAGACCTTCATCGAAGCGGCGCGCACGCGCGCACTGGGCGCCGAGGTCGCCGCGAGCCTGAGCCCGGGGCAGGCGCTGATTGGCATCCTGCACAAGGAACTGGTGAGCGTGCTCGGCGGGAGTGCCGCGGGCTTTGCACTCAATGTGACACCGCCGCTGGTGGTGTTGCTGGCGGGTCTGCAGGGCGCGGGCAAGACCACCACCGCGGCGAAGCTGGCACGTTGGCTCATTACGACCCATCGCAAGCGCGTGCTGCTGGTGAGCACTGACATCCGTCGTCCGGCCGCGATCTTGCAGCTCGAACGACTGGCGGCACAGGTGCAGGCCGATTTCTTCCCGGTGCCGGCCGGTGCTGCGCCTGTGGCGATCGCCGCGGCGGCACTGGAACAAGCGCGCCGCGGCGTCTATGACGTGCTGATCGTCGATACCGCGGGTCGCCTGCACGTGGATGCCGAATTGATGGCCGAAGCGCAGGCGATCGACAACGCGGTTGCCGCGCATCAGCGCCTGTTCGTGGTGGATGCGATGGCCGGCCAGGATGCGCTCAATGCCGCGAAGGCCTTCAGCGCCACGCTCGAACTCACGGGCGTGATCCTCACGAAAGCCGATGGCGATGCGCGCGGTGGCGTGGCCCTTTCGGTACGGCAGGTCACGGGTAAGCCGATCGTGTTTCTGGGTGTGGGTGAAAAGAGCGAAGCCCTCGAGCCCTTCGACCCCGAGCGGGTGGCCCAGCGGATCCTGGGCATGGGCGATGTCGTGGCGCTGGTGGAATCTGTGCAGCGCAACATCGACACCGGAGAGGCCGAGCGGCTGGCCCGCAAGGTGGCCGGCGGCAAGCGCTTTGATTTCACCGACCTGCGCTCCCAGCTCGAGCAGGTGCGGCGCATGGGGGGTATGAGCGCCGTGATGGACAAGCTCCCCAGCCAGATGGCCGGGAAGGGCATGGCGCCCGACCAGGCCGACCTGCAGGTACGCCGCCAGATCGCGATGATCGACTCCATGACCCCCGGAGAGCGGCGTACGCCAGCCCTGATCGACGGTTCCCGGCGCCGGCGCATCGCCCGGGGCGCGGGAGCGCAGGTCCAGGACGTCAACCGGCTGCTCAAGCAGTTCCAGGACATGCAGCGCATGATGAAGCAGCTCAAGGGCGGCCCGCTGCGCCGGCTCCTGGGCGGGCTGAAAGGGGGCTTCCCGGGGGCCACATAAGTCCTTGAGGGGCTTTAAGTCTGGCGGCGCTTTGCGTAGAATCCGCGCTCTTTTTTTGGCTCAGGTTTCCCGGGAATATATGGTCACCATTCGTCTGACGCGCCGCGGCGCCAAGAACCAGCCCTTCTACCATGTGGTCGTCACCGACAGCCGCAAGCGCCAGGGCGGCTCCAGCCTCGAGCAGGTGGGTTATTTCAACCCCGTCTCGCGGGGCAAGGAAGTGCGCCTGAAGCTCGAGCTGGGGCGTATCGATCACTGGACATCCAAAGGCGCGCAGCTGTCGGATCGCGTGCGCACACTCGTGGATGGCTATCGCAAGCAGGCCGCGGCCTAGAGGCCAGTGGGCCTAAGCGAACCGCGCAAGGTCGTACTCGGGCGCATCGGTGGCGCCCACGGCTTGCGTGGTTGGCTCAAGGTCGTTTCCTACACCGACCCGATCGAGAATCTGCTGCAGCACCCAACGTGGCTGCTGGTGCGGGAAGGTGAGTCGGGCCGCGAATTTCGCGTGCGCGATGCCGAGTTTGATGGCCGCTGGTTGCGGGTCAGCCTGAATGGCATAGAAGATCGTGACGCGGCCGAAGCGTTGCGCGGACTGAACATCGAGGTCGCGCGCGCCGCGCTGGCGCCGGCAGGGCCGCGGGAATACTACCGTGATGACCTGCTGGGCTTCAGGGTGAGTAACCTGGCGGGCGTGGAGCTCGGGCAGGTCAGCCACTTCATCGAAGCGCCGGCGACGGCAGTGATGGTGGTGCGCGGTGCGCGCGAGCACTGGATTCCGGCGGCAGCGCCGCATCTGGTGAAAGTGCAGCTCGAGCAGCAGGCGCTCGTGGTGGATTGGCCGGAAGACTTATAGTCCGGGGTTGCAGGTAGATCGTGGCAGCTGCGAGCGTGCGGATTGAAGTGGTCAGCCTGTTTCCGGAGATGATCCGCGAAGCACTGCGCCACGGCATCGTGGGTCGCGCGTTGCAGCGCGGCCTGTTGACGGTAGGTACGGAAGATCCGCGTGCGCATACCAGCGACGTGCACCGTACCGTGGATGATCGCCCTTATGGCGGCGGGCCGGGTATGGTGATGAAGCCCGAACCGCTGTGTGCAGCGATCCGCGCAGCGCGCGGGCGCTTGCCAGAGGGGGCACGCACCGTGGCGCTGTCGGCGCAGGGTGTGGTGCTGACGCAGCAACGCGTCAGGGAATTGGGTGCGGCCACGGGCCTGGTGCTGGTGGCCGGGCGTTACGAGGGCATCGACGAGCGCGTGCTTGAAAGCGAAGTCGATCTGGAGCTCTCGATCGGTGACTATGTGCTCTCGGGTGGCGAGTTGCCCGCACTGGTGCTGATCGATGCGCTGGCGCGATTGCTGCCCGGAGCGCTGGGCGATGAACGCTCGGCGCAGCAGGAGTCCTTCAGCGCAGGGCTGCTCGACTGGCCGCATTACACGCGGCCGGAAGACTACGCCGGCCGGCGCGTGCCGGCGGTGTTGCTGGGAGGCGATCATGCGGCCATTGACCGCTGGCGTCTCAAGCAGGCACTCGGGCGCACCTGGCAGCGACGCCCGGAGTTGCTGCAGCGATTGGAGCTGGATGCACAGCGCGCGGCGCTGTTGCAGGAATTTATGAAAGAAGCAGGAACAGACTCATGACTAATATCATTCAGACCCTGGAAGCCGAGCGCATTACCCGCGCGGTGCCCGATTTCAAGCCTGGTGACACCGTGGTGGTGCAGGTCAAGGTGATCGAGGGCGATCGCGAGCGCGTGCAGGCCTTCGAGGGCGTGGTGATCGCGATCTCCAATCGCGGCTTCAATTCCTCGTTCACCGTGCGCAAGGTGTCGCACGGCGAAGGCGTGGAGCGCACCTTCCAGACCCACAGCCCGACCATCAGCGAGATCAGCGTCAAGCGCCGCGGCAATGTGCGCCGCGCCAAGCTGTACTACCTGCGCGATCGCGCCGGCAAGTCGGCGCGTATTGAAGAGAAGGTCTGAGTACGCTCGCCAGGTTCTTCCACAGGCTGTGGCACGGCCTCGACGTCCTGCGTCGGGTGCTGCACCTGTTGCTGTTGCTGATCATCGTCGCGCTGCTGTTCGCGCTGTTCCGCCAGGCGATTCCGCACCTGCCGGAGCGCGGCGCGCTGGTGATCCGGCCCAGCGGTGAACTGACCGAGCAGCTCTCGGGCGAGCCGGTGGCCCGCGCGTTGAATGAGGCACAGGGCCAGGGCGCTCCGCAGACCCTGCTGTGGGACCTGACCCGTGCCATCCGCGCCGCCGCGCATGATCAGCGCATTCAGGCGCTGCTGATCGAAACCGATGACCTCTCGAGTGCCGGCCAGGCCAAGCTCGAAGAGCTGGCGGCGGCCATCGGCGAGTTCCGCCGCGCTGGCAAGAAAGTCGTCGCGCACGGCAGCTACTTCCTGCAGAACCAGTATTACCTCGCGGCACAGGCCGACGAGGTCTACCTCGATCCCTTCGGCTTCGTGCTGCTCGATGGCTACGGGCGCTATCGCATGTTCTTCAAGGACGCGCTCGACAAGCTGGCGATCGACGTGCACCTGATCCGCGCCGGCAAGTTCAAGAGCGCGGACGAACCCTTCGTGCGCCGTGACATGTCGGCCGAGGACAAGCAGGAAAGCAGCGTCTACCTGCAGGCACTGTGGCGCGGCTATCGCGACAGCGTGGCGCGCGCCCGTCACCTCGATGCCGAGGCGCTGAACACCTATGCGAACGAGTATGCCGCGGCCGTGACGCGCGCCGGTGGCGACAGCGCGCAGGTGGCGCTGCAGGCGCACCTGGTCACGGCCCTGCACACCGGTGGCGAAGTCGAGCAGCGCATGACCGAACTGGTTGGGAGCAATGCCGACCACCACGGTTTCCGTGCCGTGGGGCTCGAGGATTACCTGAAGGCGGTTGCCGCCAGCACGCGCCTCGCGCGTCACCGTGACGGAGCGATCGGCGTAGTCATCGCCTCCGGTGAAATACTCGATGGCGTTCAGCCGCCCGGCACGGTGGGCGGTGAATCCACCGCGCAGCTGCTGCGTCGCGCGCGCGATGACGACGAGGTGAAGGCGGTGGTGCTGCGCATCGATAGCCCCGGTGGCAGTGTGCTGGCCTCCGAGCAGATCTATCGCGAAGTGCGCGCGCTCCGTGCCGCGGGCAAACCGGTCGTGGCTTCGATGGGTGATCTCGCGGCCTCGGGCGGTTACTACATCGCGGCGCCGGCCGATGAGATCCTGGCGAGCGCCAACACCATCACCGGATCGATCGGCGTGTTCGCCACGATCCCCACCTTCGATCGCACGCTCGCCAGGCTGGGTGTGCAAGTCGATGGCGTGGGGACCACGGCGCTCTCAGGCATGTTGCGCGTCGACCGGCCGCTGCAGCCGCAGGCCGAGGCGATACTGCAGGCCAGCGTCAATCACAGTTATGCGCAGTTCCTGGATCGTGTGGCTGCTGGCAGGAACAAGAAGAGTGCCGATATCGACGCGATCGCGCAGGGCAGGGTATGGGCGGGCAGCGACGCGCTACGCCTGGGCCTGATCGATCACACCGGCAATTTCCACGATGCACTGCAGGCGGCCGCCAGGCGCGCGCACATCGGCAGCGACTACGAAGTTCGGCTGGTCGAGCCTGAGCTCAGCTTCGCGCAGCGACTGATGCTGAACATGCGCGACTACGCGGGGCGCGTGCTGCGTGCCACGGGGCTTGCGCAGATCCCGGCGCTGCGCCTGGTTGCACAGCTCGATCCCTGGCAGCAGGAGCTGGCGCGCTGGCAGCGCTTTTCGGCTGCGCGCGGCACCTATGCCTACTGCTTCTGCGGCGTGCACTGAAGCGCGGCTGCGTCGGCGCAGCCGCTGCATCGGCTCAGCCGTCGAGCTGCACGCACAGCATGCTGATCGAACCCAGGTCGATGCCATCGACGGGAATGCTCGCCACTTCGCCTTCGGCCTGGGCGCCCAGCACATACAGCAGCGGCAGGTAGTGCTCCGGTGTGGGCACGCTGAGGCGCGCGGCGCTGCCGGGCTTCTCGCCGGGTGCAGCCGCGCCGCCCAGGCGGTGAAAATCAATCAGTGATTCGTGATCGCCCGCGAGGATCGCGGCGCGTGCCTCATCGTTGAACTGACTCGCCCAGGGGTAGGCGGGCGCATGCTCGTTCCGCTGCATCACGCGCAGGTTGTGCACCACATCGCCACTTCCCAGCAGCAGTACACCCTCGGCGCGCAGCGCGCGCAGGCGGCGACCGAGCTCGTAGTGCTCGCGCGGCGGCAGTGTGGCGTCGATCGACAGCTGCACCACGGGGATATCCGCGGCTGGATACAGGTAACGCAGCACTACCCAACTGCCATGATCGAGGCCCCACTCATGGTCGCCATGCACCATGGTCGGTGCCAATAGCGCCTGAACGCGGGCGGCCAGCGCGGGATCGCCTGGCGCCGGGTAGCGCAGCTGGTACATCGGCGCAGGGAATCCGTAGAAGTCGTGGATGGTTGCGGGCTTCTGCGCCTGCGTGACGGCCGTGCCCTGCGTGTACCAGTGGGCCGATACGCACAGGATGGCGCGCGGACGCGGCAGGCTCTGCCCCAACTGCTGCCACACCGCGCTGTAGCGCGTGGGCTCGATCGCCTGCAGTGGCGAGCCATGGCCGATGAAGAGTGCCGGGTGCAGGGTATTCATGGATTGAGGAGTTTTTGCCAGGTGGAGTTGGTGAATTCGATCAGCCAGTAGCCGGCAGTCGGCAGGCCCTCACCGGTGTGCTGCGCCGCGAGCCCGGCACCCCATTCACTCAGGCCCGGATTGTGACCGACAATCATCAGCCGCAGCGCCTGCGCATGATGAGCCTGCAGCACCTCGCGCAGTACCTGGGGCGTGGCGAGGTAGAGTTCCGGCACCGCGATCAGCCGCGCACGCTCGAGTCGCTGTGCTGCGCCGATCAGCGCCGCCGTTTCGCGGGTGCGCACCGCCGGGCTGTAGAGCAGCC
Source organism: Gammaproteobacteria bacterium (assembly GCA_025350055.1). Lineage (GTDB taxonomy): Bacteria > Pseudomonadota > Gammaproteobacteria > Steroidobacterales > Steroidobacteraceae > FEN-1191. The sequence goes on from JANXYK010000063.1 coordinate 19,221, forward strand.
GATCTGCCTGCCAGGATTGCCGCGCCAGGCGCGCAGCGGCCGCGCGCGCGGCCTTGCGCCCGCTGGCTGTGAGCGGGCGCTGGAAATCATCGCCATCGAGTGCGGCGGGGCTGGCTTCGGCGTGGCGCAGCAACACTAGTTCGTGCATGGGATCAGTGGCCGTTCACCACATCATGCCGGTTTGCAGCCTGGCGGCTTCGGACATCATCGACTGGCTCCACGGCGGATCGAACACCAGTTCCACGTCCACCTTGCTGACCGTGGGAATCAACTCGATCTTGGAGCGTACATCCTGTACCAGCACCTCGCCCATGCCGCAGCCGGGGGCGGTCAGCGTCATGCGCACATGCACCGAGCGCTTGTCTTCGGCATCGGCATCAGCGTTGACGGTGCACTCATACACCAGACCGAGGTCGACGATGTTGATCGGAATTTCCGGGTCGTAGATCGCGCGCATCTGCTGCCAGGCGAGCTCGCGCACGTCGTCGCTGGTGGCGCCCGGAGGGAGCGTGGGCGCGATCACCCGTTCCTTGCCGATGGCGTCGGCCTGCTCACCGGCGATGCGATACAGGTTGCCCTCGATATAGAGCGTGAAGCTGCCGCCCAGGGCCTGCGTGATGTAGCCGGCCAGGCCGCTCTTGAGTGTGATCGGCGTGCCGGCCGGTACCATCACCGCTTCGACATCGCGGTTGAGCACCACCGGTTCATTCTCGTAGCCGCGCGAGCTCATTCGGTACTCACTGTGGCCGGTGGGGTAGCTGACGCTGCAACTTTGCGCTGCTCGAGCGCAGCATTCAGCGTGTGCCAGCACAGGCTCGCGCATTTCACGCGGGCCGGGAATTCACGTACTCCCGAGAGCGCCAGCAGCTTGCCCAGCGGTCGCTGCGGCGTGTACTTGTCGACGGTCAGCAGCTCATGCACGTCGTGATAGAGCGCTGCGATCTCATCCAGCGGTTTGCCGGTGACGGCCTCGCTCATCAATGAGGCGGAGGCGACCGAGATCGCACAACCCTGGCCGTTGAAGCGCAACTCGCTCAAGCGCTCGCCCTGCACCCGCAGCGTGATACTCAGCGAATCGCCGCACAGTGGATTGTGGCCCAGCGCGCTGCCATCAGCCGGTTCCAGGCGCCCGAAATTGCGCGGACTGCGGTTGTGATCCAGGATCACATCGCGATACAGGTCGCGGGTGTCCATCAGCCGAATACCTCGCGCACCTTGATGAGGGCGGTGACCAGGCGCTCGATATCCGCGCTGGTGTTGTAGCAGCCGAAGGAGGCGCGCGCCGTGGCGGTCAGGCCGAAAAAGCTCATCGCCGGCATCGCGCAGTGGTGGCCGGTGCGGATCGCGACCCCTTCGGCATCGAGCAGCGTGCCGATATCGTGCGGGTGCACGCCATCGAGCGTGAAGGAGACCACGCCGGCCTTCTCGGGCGCCGTGCCCACCAGATGCAGGCCCGGCAACTCCTGCAGCGCGGCCGTAGCTTGAGCCAGCAAACGCCGTTCATGCTGATGAACGGCTTCTAGCCCCAGGCCTTCCAGATACTCGAGTGCAGCACCAAGTCCGACGGCGCCGGAAATATTGGGCGTACCGGCTTCGAAGCGCCACGGCAGATCGTTGTAGGTGCTCGATTCGATCGCAACGCTGAGGATCATGTCGCCGCCGCCTTGCCATGGCGGCATCTGCGCCAGCAGCGCCTCGCGCGCATACAGGGCGCCGATCCCGGTCGGTCCGTAGACTTTGTGGCCCGAGAAGGCATAGAAATCACAATCGAGCGCCCGCACATCGACGCGCTGGTGCGCGATTGCCTGTGCGCCATCAACCAGCACCGGAACGCCGTGCCGATGTGCCGCGGCGACAAGTTCGCGCAATGGCAGTACCGTGCCAAGCGCATTCGAGACATGCGCCACCGCGACCAGCCGGGTGCGATCGTTCAGCAGCGCGACGAAAGCGGGCAGGTCGAGAGCGCCATCCGCAGTCAGTGGCGCGGCCACCAGCCGCGCGCCATGCGCAGCGCAGGCCATCTGCCAGGGCACGATGTTGGCGTGGTGCTCGAGATGCGTGATCAGCACTTCATCGCCGGGCTTCAGCCGCATGCCGCCCCAGGACTGCGCCACCAGGTTGATCGCCTCGGTGGTGCCACGCGTGAAGATGATCTCGCGCGTTGAGCGCGCGTTGATGAAGGCGCGTACGCGCTCGCGGGCGCCTTCGAAAGCCGCTGTCGCCTCCTGGCTTAGCGTGTGCACGCCGCGATGCACATTCGCATGCGTGGTCGTGGCGTAATGTTCGATGGCGTCGAGTACCGCCCGAGGCTGCTGAGCCGAGGCGGCGCTATCGAGGTACACCAGCGGCCGGCCGTTGATCTCGCGTGCCATGATCGGAAAATCAGCGCGTACCTGTTCGGCATCGAATTCGCCCGGTACAGCGATGTGGGGCGGGCTGACCTGTGCGCGCGGGGCATTCATTGCCAGGGCTCCGAGAGCGCCAGGTCGCCCAGGCGCAGCGCCGTGGCCTGCTGCGCGGCACGTCGCAGTGCTTCGGGCTCGATGGACTTCAATACTTCCCCGAGGAAGGCGCTCTTCAGCAATGCCCGCGCCGCTGCGGGCTCGAGGCCGCGCGCCAGGAGATAGAACAGCAGATCGTCATCGAGCTTGCCGGTCGTGGCGCCGTGGCGTGCCTGCACGGCATCAGTGTTGATCGTCAGTTGCGGGCGCAGGTCCACCTCGGCGCCCTGGCCATCGAGCAGGCCTCGCAGCGACTGCACGACCACGGCGTCACGCGCCTGTGGCGCCACGCGCGTATCGACATTGCAGGCCACATGGGCGCGCTCGTTGGCAAGGCCGCGGAACAGTTGTTGGCTGCGCGTAGCAGGTGCCTCGTGCAGCACCGTGAGCATCAGATCGTTGAACTGTGGGCCGGCGCCGGCAGCCAGCGCCCGCCAGTCGAGCGAGGCCTGCGCGCCGGCCAGCCGGACCTCTGCGGTTGAACGCGCGCTGGCACCGCCCACCGCTATGTGGCACAGCTGGTAGCGCGCGCGCGCATGCAGCTGTGCCTGGAGATTGTCCAGCAACAGCGTGGCGCCGCTCACCGCAAACAGTCGCTGGTGCTGCAGCTGCGCACCCTCTGCAAGGGTCACATCGATTCGGGTGCCCGCCAGGCCCGGCTGTCGTGCGCCACCCAGATGGCGCTCGACCAGCTGGCATTGCACGCCAGGGGCGACACGCAGCGTGAGATTCAGGTAGCTCGCAGGGGCGGAGGGCGAGGTGAGTGAAACAATCTCCAGTGCGAGCGGGGCCAGTGCGAGCGGGGCGTCGATCGCCAAGGTCAGCGGCTCGGTGGCGAACGCTGTGGCGATGAGTCCCAGGCGCTGGTCGGACACGGCCTCGAGTCTGGCGAGGTTCTCCACGCCAGGGCGAACTGCAAGCGCCAGCGCCTCGGCGCTGGAATGCTCGCGCTGCACGCGACCGTCGACGAGCACCAGGCGCGAGTAACCGGGGAGCGGTGCCGGCAGTGCGAGCGCCTCAGGTGCTGTCGCCAAAGCTGGCGTGGCCGCAGCCGGCAAGAAGCTGGGCAACTGCTCGAGCGCACGCAGGTTGGCATAGCGCCAGCTGTCCTCGTTGCGCGCAGGCAGTCCGACGCTACGCAGGCTCTGCGCCGCGGCCTGGCGCACGGCCCCGGTGCCCGCGCCCAGGCTCGCGAATTCACCCAGCAGGCGCTCGAGTGCGCTCATGCCGCGCTCTGCTCCTCGAGCAACCAGTCATAGCCGCGCCGCTCGAGCTCGAGGGCCAGCTCGCGATCGCCGCTGCGCAGGATCCGGCCGCGCGCCAGCACGTGCACGCGATCGGGCACCACATATTCGAGCAGGCGCTGGTAGTGTGTCACCAGCACCACCGAACGCGTGGGCGAGCGCAGCGTATTGATGCCGCGACCAACGATCTTGAGCGCGTCGATATCGAGGCCGGAGTCGGTTTCATCCAGCAGCGCCAGGCGCGGCTCGAGCACCAGCATCTGCAATATCTCGTTGCGCTTCTTCTCGCCGCCGGAGAAACCTTCGTTGACGCCTCGCGTCAGCAGGTTCTCATCCATCTGCATGGTGCGCATCTGCGCGCGCACCAGTGCGAGAAAATCGAAGGCATCGATCTCCGGCTCGCTGCGCTCACGGCGACGCGCATTAAGCGCCGCCTTCAGCAGGTAGGCATTGTTGACGCCCGGGATCTCCACCGGATACTGGAAACCCAGGAACAGGCCTGCGCGTGCACGTGCCTCGGGCGCCATGGCCAGCAGATCCACGCCCTCGAATCTTGCGCTGCCCCTGGTCACCTCGTAACCAGGGCGGCCAGCCAGCACATGCGCCAGCGTGCTCTTGCCCGAGCCGTTGGGGCCCATGATCGCGTGTACCTCGCCAGCGGGCACCGTGAGCGTGATGCCCTTGAGTACCGGCGTGCCCGCCACACTGACGTGCAGATCTTCCACCTGCAGCACGGGTGTGCTCATCCCACGGCTCCTTCCAGCGTGACTGCCAACAGGTTCTGGGCCTCGACCGCGAATTCCATCGGCAACTCCTTGAATACTTCACGGCAGAAGCCACCGACGATCATGTTGACCGCGTCTTCGGTATCGAGCCCGCGCTGCTGGCAGTAGAACAGCTGGTCTTCGCTGATGCGCGAGGTGCTGGCCTCGTGCTCGACCGTGGCGCCTGCATTGCGTGACTCGATGTAGGGGTAGGTGTGCGCGCCGCAGTGCGCGCCCAGCAGCAGCGAATCGCATTGCGTATGGTTTCGGGCCCCGTGCGCCGAGGGCATGATCTTCACCAGTCCGCGATAGGCGTTCTGCCCGTGACCCGCCGAGATGCCCTTGGAGACGATGGTGCTGCGCGTGTTGGCGCCGATGTGGATCATCTTGGTGCCGGTGTCGGCCTGCTGGTAATTGTTGGCCGTGGCCACCGAGTAGAACTCGCCCACTGAATTCTCGCCGCGCAGCACGCAGCTTGGGTACTTCCAGGTGATCGCCGAACCGGTCTCGACCTGCGTCCAGGAGATGCGCGAATTGCGTCCGCGGCATTCGCCGCGCTTGGTGACGAAGTTGTAGATGCCGCCGCGCCCCTGCTCATCGCCCGGGTACCAGTTCTGCACGGTGGAATATTTGATCTGTGCATCCTCGAGCGCCACCAGCTCGACCACCGCGGCATGCAGCTGGTTCTCATCGCGCATCGGCGCCGTGCACCCTTCCAGGTAACTGACATGGCTGCCGGCATCGGCAATGATCAGCGTGCGCTCGAACTGGCCAGTCTTGGCGGCGTTGATGCGAAAATAGGTGGACAGCTCCATCGGGCAGCGCACACCACGCGGCACATAGACGAACGAGCCATCGGTGAACACCGCGCAATTCAGCGTCGCGTAGAAGTTGTCGGTGTAGGGCACGACGCTCCCGAGGTATTTCTCGAGCAGCTCGGGATGCTTCTGCACGGCTTCCGAGAACGGGCAGAAAATCACGCCGGCGGCCGCGAGCCGTTCCTTGAATGTGGTCGCGACCGACACGCTGTCGAACACCGCATCGACCGCGACACCGGCGAGCCGTGCACGCTCGTGCAGGGGCACACCCAGCTTGGCGTAGGTTTCGAGCAGCTTCGGATCGACCTCGTCCAGGCTCTTGGGCGCATCGCCCTTGGGCTTGGGCGCCGAATAGTAAGAAATGCCCTGGTAGTCGATCGGTTCGTAGCGCAAACGGGCCCAGCGCGGCTCGCGCATCGTCAGCCAGTGCCGATACGCGCGCAGGCGCCAGTCGAGCAGGAACTGCGGCTCGCGCTTGCGGGCCGAGATGGCGCGCACCACCGACTCGTCCAGCCCGGGCGGCAGCGTGTCGCTGTCGATGTCGGTGACGAATCCGTGCTGGTAGCCGCGGGCGAGCAGGGCGCCCAGTTCGCTGTTGGCGTTGCTCATGGTTTTTCCGTTCGCGTGGAAACCGCCGGCACTGGCAGTTCACGCGGGCCGCGCAGCTGGCGCTCGAGCGCGCCGAAGCGGGTGGTCTGCACGCCCATGCCCGCGAGTTCCAGCAGGGAGATCTCCTGCAGCGAGCGGCGGATGGCAATGTTCACGCGCTGCCACGCGCGACCGACGCCGCAGGTGCTTTCGATGCCGCACTGATGGGTGTGCTGGGCGCATTCGGTCAGAGCCATCGGACCCTCCAGCGCATCGAGGATCTGCGCCGCGCTGATGTCGGCCGCGGGTCGCGCCAGGCGGTAACCGCCATGCAAGCCGCGCGTCGAGCTCACCAGGGCGCTGCCGTGCAATTGTTTAAGCAGTTTGCTGACCGTGGCGGCGCCCAGCCGGGTCTGGGCCGCGAGCTGTGCGGCCGTTAGCTGCCGTTCCGGCTCGGCGGCGAGCCTGGCCAGCAGTACGGTCGCATAGTCGGTCAATTTGCTGATGCGCAACATCGCCACTCCAATCTGGGACTATTTTAGTACTATTTAGCCCGGCAATAAAGATGGGCGACAAAGAGTGCGGCGACAATGAGCTTTGCTATGCTTGCGCCCCCATTTTGGAGGCAGCCGAATGAGTGCGGAAAGTCTGGAAAGCATAGCGGCGGCGATGATCGCCCCGGGCAAGGGAATTCTGGCGGCTGACGAGAGCTCCGGAACCATCAAGAAGCGCTTCGACAAGATCAACCTGGAGTCGACTGCCGAGAGCCGCAGGGGCTATCGGGACCTGCTGTTCAGCACGCCCGACATGGCGAAGTCGATCAGCGGCGTCATTCTCTATGACGAGACGCTGCGCCAGAAGACGGCCGCCGGCGTGCCGTTCCCGACCTACCTCGCCTCGATGGGCGTGGTGCCGGGCATCAAGGTCGACGCGGGTGCCAAGGCGCTCGCCGGCTTCCCGAACGAGACCATTACCGAAGGGCTCGATGGCCTGCGCGAGCGGCTGATTGAGTACTACGGCCTGGGCGCGCGCTTCGCCAAGTGGCGTGGCGTGATCGATATCGGTGCGGGATTTCCGACCGCCTACGCGATCCATGCCAACGCACATGCGCTGGCGCGCTATGCGGCGCTCTGCCAGGAACAAAAGATCGTGCCAATCGTCGAACCCGAAGTACTGATGGACGGCGCGCACACCATCGAGCGCTGCGAACAGGTGACCAACGATGTTTTGGCCGAAGTGTTTGCGCAGCTGCACGCCGCCGGCGTGCGTCTCGAGGGCATCATCCTGAAGCCGAACATGGTGATCTCGGGCAAGCAGTGTACGCAGCGCGCCACGCCGGCGCAGGTGGCGGCAGCCACGCTGCGTTGCCTGAAACGTCATGTGCCAGGCGCGGTGCCAGGCATTGCCTTCCTCTCGGGCGGCCAGTCGCCTGCCGAAGCCGCGCTGCATCTGTCGCTGATGAATGCCAGCAAGAACCTGCCATGGCAACTCACCTTCAGCTACGGCCGCGCATTGCAGGATGCCGCGCTGACCGCCTGGGGTGGCAAGAGCGGCAATGAGGCCGCCGGGCAGCGTGAGTTCGCGCGCTGGGCGCGCATGAATTCGCTGGCGCGCACCGGCGGCTACCAGGCTGGCATGGAACAGCAGGCGGCCTGATGCGCCGATCGCAGGCGCTGATGCAATGACTGAGTCCACCACGCCTGCCGCTGTTGCGGTCGATCCCATCGTCGATGTCCGTGGCGTCAGCTACGGCGTCGGCGGCCGCATGATCTTCAGTGGCCTGGACCTGCAGGCGCAGCGCGGTGAGATCACCGCGGTGATGGGCCCGAGCGGCACTGGCAAGACCACCTTGCTGCGGCTGCTGATGGGCGCGATCGCACCCGCCAGCGGCCGCGTGGCCGTGTTCGGCGAGGACATCAGCGCGCTCGATCGACGTGGGCTCTATGCGCTGCGCCGCCGCGTCGGCATGCTGTTCCAGAACGGCGCGCTGCTGACCGATCTCTCGGTGTTCGAGAACGTGGCCTTTCCGCTGCGCGAGCACACACGGCTGCCAGAACCGCTGTTGCGCCGGCTGGTACTCATGAAATTGCAGGCCGTGGGCTTGCGGGGTGCCGCTGAGCTCAACACTGCGGCACTCTCCGGCGGCATGGCGCGGCGCGTGGCGCTGGCGCGGGCAATAGTCATGGATCCGGAGCTGCTGATTTACGATGAACCCTTTGTCGGCCTCGATCCGATTTCACTGGGCGTGATCCTGCGGCTGATCCAGTCGCTCAACGCCACGCTCGGCATCACCAGCATCGTGGTCACGCACGATGTGGACGAGATCAGCCGCGTGGCCCATCGCAGCTTCCTGCTCGCCGGCGGCAAGGTTGTGGCTACAGGCAGTCCCGCGCAATTGCGCGCCACCGCGGCGCCGGTGGTGAACCAGTTCATGAACGGTCTGCCCGATGGCCCCGTGCCCTTTCACGTACCCGCGAGCGACTATCGCGAGCAACTGCTGGGAGCCGACTGGTGAGCGCGGCCGCGCCATATCATTTGCGCCTGGCCGATACCTTCCTGAAGGTGGGGCGCGTCGCCATGTTCCTGGTGCGCACGGGCAGCCAGTGCCTGCCGGCGCTGCGTCGTCCGCGGCTGCTGATCGCACAGATCTACAACGCCGGGGCACGCTCGCTCATCATCGTGATGCTGTGCGGATTGTTTGTCGGCATGGTGCTGGCGCTCCAGGGCTACGACCTCTTGCAACGCTTCGGCTCGGAATCGGCGCTCGGCGTCGCGGCGGCGCTGGGGCTGGTCAAGGAGCTGGGCCCGGTGATCACGGCCCTGTTGTTCGCGGGCCGGGCGGGCACTTCGCTGGCTTCGGAAATCGGCCTGATGCGTGCCACCGATCAGCTCAGCGCGATGGAGATGATGGCGGTCGATCCGGTGCGCCACGTCGTGGTGCCGCGTTTCCTGGGCGGCATCATTGCCGTGCCGTTGCTCACGGCGATCTTCGATGCAATCGGCATCTTCGGCGCGCAGATGATCGGCGTCGGTCTGCTGGGCGTGGAGTCGGGCTCCTTCTGGTCGCAGATGCAGAGCGCGGTGACCACGGCCGATATCCGCGAAGGCTTGGTGAAGAGCCTGTGCTTCGGCGCGGCTTGCAGCCTGATGGCGGTTTATGAGGGATTTCATGCCGAGCCGACCGCCGAGGGCGTGGGTCTCGCGACCACGCGCACGGTGGTCAGTTCGGCTATCTTGACGCTGCTGCTCGATTACATGCTGACAGCGGCATTCCTGGGTTCCTGAAGGAGCAGACGCATGGCTGACAACAAACGCGCGCTGGAGCTGGGTACCGGCATGTTCGTGCTGCTGGGTTTTGCGGCGCTCGGATTCCTGACCACCCAGTTGCCGGGAAGCGGCGTGCAGCTGCGGCGCGAGGGCGCCAGCATTCACGTCACGGCACGCTTCGACAATGTCGGTGACCTGAAAGTGGGCGCACCGGTGACCATGGCAGGCGTGCGCATCGGGCGCGTCGACTCGGTGGGTTTTGATGCGGCTGAGTTCAAGGCCGTAGTGGCGATCTCCATCGACAAGCGCTATGACAAGATCCCGGACGACAGCGATGCGGCCATTCAGACTTCGGGCCTGCTGGGCGCCAAGTACATTGGTATCGGCCCGGGCGGGGCCACAACTTTCCTGGCCGACGGCGGTCAAATCCAGTTTACGCAGTCAGCGCTGGTGCTGGAAAATCTGGTCAACAAGCTCTTCGCCGGCCTGGCTGGCAAGAAGGATGGCGATGCAAAGTAACCACCAGGCGGTTGCGGGCCGCGGCTATCTAATGCTGACGCGGCGGACATTCACGTGGCCCTTGCTGTTCGCAGCGGCCACGCTGCTGGCGCTGGCACCGCAATGGCTGCCCGCTGCCGACGCGCCTGCCAGCGAGGCCGCGAAGCCGCTGGTCGATGACAGCGGCCCGGGCGTGCTGATCGATTCGGTGGCGCACGCCATGCTCAGTGAGCTCGACGCGCATCGCGCCGAATACAAGCGCGAGTCGGCGCGCGTCGATGCGATGGTCGATCGCATCCTGCTGCCGTACTTCGATACCGACTACGCGGCGCGCATGGTGCTGGCGCGCCATTGGACCGCGGCCAACCCCGAGCAGCGGCGCCGTTTTGTCGCGGCCTTCTATCATTCGCTGTTGTCGAACTATGGTGCCGCGCTGGTCGATTTCACCGGCGATCGGCTCAAGGTGCTGCCCTTCACGGGCGATGCGGCGGCCACCACGGCCACGATCCGCACTCAGGTGCGCAAGAGCGATGGTTCCAGCGTGGACGTCAACTACAGCCTGCACCGTACCGCCGCCGGCTGGCGCGCCTGGGATGTGGTGATCGAAGGCATCAGCTACGTGAAGAGCTTTCGTGACGATTTCAACGCCCAGATCGAGCAGCAGGGCGTGGATGCGCTGATCACACGGCTCGAGAAACAGGGCATTACCAAGAAGTCGTGAGCAGGACAGTGCAGTGACAGATCAGGGCGAAAAAGCTGTCGGCCAGTTGCACTCGGACGGTGCCGGCCGTTTCCGGCTCAGCGGCGTCGCTACGCTGAATACCGTGGCAGCACTGCGCAGTGCCGGCTTGCAGGCCTTCGCGGCCAGCAAGGATGCGATCACGCTCGACCTGGCGGCGCTTACGCGCGTCGATAGTGCGGGGCTGGCGCTGTTGATCGATTGGCTGGCCTGGGCGCGCTCCAGCAGTCGTGAGCTGCGCTTCGTTGCGCTGCCCGATTCACTGCGCGCACTGGCGCGTCTCAGCGACGTCGAACCCTTCCTGGCCTGAGCCCATCCGGGTTCGCGCTCAGTCAGGCGGCGGCGCTTCCTCTTCCAGTGGCGCATCCGCATCGGCGCCCTTGGCGGCCGTGGCCCCGTCATGCACCTGGAATTCGCGGCGCTGCAGCCAGGCGCTACGTACCAGCGCGTAGGGATCAAAGGCCTGGTCCAGCAGCGCATCTGAATCCAGCAGTCTGGCGCGCAGTTCTACCGCGTTGGTGACCCACAGGCCATAGCGTACATAGTTGTCGGTCAGGTAGTGGCGGGCATCGCCATAGTCGTCGACGAGCTTGCTGGGCGCGTCGCGCACGGTTGAAGGTCCGAGCAACGGCAGCACCAGGTAGGGGCCGCTGTGTACACCCCATTTGCCCAGCGTCTGGCCGAAGTCCTCGTCATGTTTTATCAGGCCCGCAACGGTCGCAGGATCGAACAGGCCGAGCCCGCACACTGTATTGATGAGCAGCCGCGCGACATCGCGTCCGCCATCGGCAAATTTTCCCTGCAAGAAATCATTGACGATGACGTTGGGGTAGGCGAGGTTGGAGGCGAAGTTGCTGAGGCCGCGTCGCGCCGGCCGCGGTACCACCGCGCGCCAGGCCTTGGCAGTCGGCCGCAGCACCGCGCGGTCGGCGGCGTCGTTGAATTTGTACATGCTGCGATTGAAGCGCTCGAAGGGGTCGCGCGCATCACGCGGACTAGAAGGGAGCGTGGCGCAGCCGCTCACCAGCAGCAGCGCCGGCAGTAGCAGTCGGTATCGGCTCATGCCGCGATCTTAACAGCGCCGGCGGCAGGCAAATGATCAGGGCCCGAAATTGCCGCCACCTTGCCGCTGCTGCGCGGCGCCGCCACGCGTCAGGCGCTGCTCGCGCAGCCAATCGCGGATTTCCTCGAGGCGCGCACGAAAGCGCTGGCGCTGCACCGAGCTGAGGTTGGGCGAGGCCAGCGCCAGCTCGAGCTGCTGGTTGGCCAGCGCCAGGTCGCCGTTGCTGATGTCGAACTCCGACATGTAGTAATACGCATCGCCGGCATCGCCAGCCGCGCTGGCGGCCAGCGCAGTCATGCGGATCTGATCGGGCGTCGGTTGCGTGTTGTTGAATACATCGAGCAGCAGCGCATGCGCCTGGCTGGCGTGCCCGGTCTGCATCAGGGTATCGGCGTAGCGCACCGCCAGCGGCACGTTGCGTGGGAACAGCGCCATGGCCCGCTCGAACAGCACCAGCGCTGCCGCCGACTGGTGATCGGCCTGCAGCGCCTGGCCGAGTGCGGCGTAGAGCGAAGTGATCTGCGGATATTTCGCCGACAGATCGCTGAGCGTGGTCACCGCGCTGGCCGCGCGAGCAGTGCGCAATTGCGCCAGCGCTTCGCCATAGCGCTCCGGATCGCTGAGCGGCTGGTGATCGCGCCGGCGCGCGTAGTAGACATTCATGTCGGTATCGGGTGAGGCCGACAACACGCGCACGCGCTCGCGCATCCACGCGAACAGCATCGACTCATTGATTTGCGTGGCGTGCTCCTGCACGGAGCGGGCGCGCGCCTCGGCGATGCGATCGCGCGTGACCGGGTGGTTGCGCAACATGTCGAACGGGCCGGCCATTTCGTCCAGGCCTTCGCGTCGCCCCATCGCCTCGAAGAAATCGGCCATCGCCGTGGTGCGAAAGCCCGCGCCCGCCAGCAGGCTGATGCCGACCCGATCGGCCTCGGCTTCCTCGCCGCGCGTAAAATTCATGCTCTGCTGCAGGGCCACGCCCTGGCTCATTGCCACGGCCCCTTCGATGGCCTGGCCGCCTGCACCGCTGGCCGCGCCGATCAGCACCGCCGCCAGCATCGCCGCCATGGTGCCCATCGACATGCGGCTCTGTGCCAGGATCGAGCGCGCCAGGTGGCGCTGGCGCACGTGCGCGGTTTCATGCGCGAGCACGCCGGCCAGATCCGATTCGGTTTCGGTCAGCAGTATCAATCCGGAGTTCACGCAGATGAAGCCGCCATAGGTGGCGAAAGCGTTGATCTCCGTAGAGCGCACCACGAAGTACTGGAAGTTCTGGTCGTCATCGCGCGCTTGTGCAGCCAGGCGCGAGCCCAGGTGCTGGATGTAGTCGCTGAGCTCCGGATCTTCCAGGATCAGCTCCTGGCCGCGCAGTTGCCGCATCGCCATCAGGCCGATCTGGTACTCATCGCTCTTGCTGAGGATGGCGTTCTCGGGCGAACCCATGTCGGGCAGCTGGCTGGCGACCGCAGTCGTGTCGCCCACGCCATGGCCAATGATGGGATTGCTGACCGGCTCGGCCGCCTGCGCGGCCAGCGTCAGCATGCAGCCGAACAGCGCGGCGCAGCGGCGCCAGAGCGACAGGTGGGGTGTAGCGGGAGGAGTGCGCATCGGTAGTACGACAGTGCCGCGCGGCTAAAGTTGCTCGGAGGCGTAGTCGACCAGGCGCGAGCGCTCGCCACGCACCAGCGTGACGTGCCCGGCGTGCGCCCAGCCGCGGAAGCGGTTGACGACATAAGTGAGCCCCGAGGTCATCTCGGTCAGATAGGGCGTATCGATCTGCGCGATGTTGCCCAGCGCGATGAATTTGCTCCCCGGCCCGGCACGCGTCACCAGTGCCTTCATCTGCTTGGGCGTGAGGTTCTGCGCTTCGTCAAGAATGATGAAGCGGTTGAGGAAGGTGCGGCCGCGCATGAAATTCAGCGAACGTATCTTGATGCGGTTGCGCAGCAGATCGTTGGTGGCGGCGCGGCCCCAGCTCCCGCCTTCCTCGCTGCGGGTGAGCACCTCGAGGTTATCCATCAGTGCGCCCATCCAGGGTTCCATTTTTTCCTCTTCGGTGCCGGGCAGGAAGCCGATGTCCTCGCCCAATGGAATGGTCACGCGCGTCATGATGATTTCGGCAAAGCGGTTGCGCTCGAGCGTCTGCACCAGGCCCGCGGCCAGTGCCAGCAGTGTCTTGCCGGTGCCGGCGGGGCCGAGCAGCGAGACGAAATCGATCTCGGGGTCGGTGAGCAGGTTGAGCGCGAAATTCTGCTCGCGGTTGCGCGCCGTGATGCCCCACATCGCATGCCGCTCGCTGCGGAAATCGCGCACCAGCTCGAGCGTGGCGGTGCTCTCCAGTTTCTTGCGCACCATGGCCTCGATGCCGGCTGGCGCATCCTCGTGCAGGAATTCGTTGACGTGCCAGTCGGTCACGGCCGGGCCCTTGAGCTCGTACCAGGTGCGATCGCCTTCTTTCCAGGAGCGCATCTCGCTGCCGTGCTGTTCCCAGAAGTCGGCCTGCAGTTTGCCGACGCCGGTATACAGCACATCAGCATCTTCAATGGTCTTGTCGCTGTAGTAGTCCTCGGCATGCACGCCGACCACGGCGGCCTTGATGCGCAGGTTGATGTCCTTGGACACCAGCGCCACGCGCGCGTCGGCCTGCTGCTTCTGCAGCGCCAGGGTCTGGCCGAGTATCAGGTTGTCATTGCCGGAACCGGGCAGGCTGTCGGGCAGGCCACTGCTCAAGGTGCTGGTCTGGAAGAACAGCCGGCCGCTCGCCGGCCGCTTGCTGTGATTGCCGTTCAACTCGTTGGGAATGCGCAGGCCCGCGTCGATCTGCTCCTTGGTGACTCCCCGGATCAAGTCGTCGAGGAAGCGGGTGGCCTGGCGCACGTTGCGCGACTGCTCGGACAGGCCTTTCTTGTTGGCGTCGAGTTCCTCGAGCACCACCATCGGCAGATAGATATCGTGTTCCTCGAAGCGGAATATGGCTGTCGGGTCGTGCATCAGCACGTTGGTATCCAGCACGAACAGCCGGCGTTGCTTGTTCTTCACAGGGCTTTGGCGGCCTCCAGTACCTCGTCCGCGTGGCCGGTGACCTTGAGCTTGCGCCACTCGCGACGCAGCTTGCCTGCGGCATCGATCAGGAAAGTGCTGCGTTCGATCCCCAGCACCTTGCGGCCGTACATATTCTTCATGCGGATCACATCGAAGCGCTTGCACACGGCGCCGTCTTCATCGGCCAGCAACTCGAAGCCGAAGCCGAACTGGTCGCAGAACTTGTGATGCGCGGCGAGCGTATCGCGCGAGATACCAAACACGCGCGCGCCGGCGCGCTTGAATGCCGGCAGCAGGCGCTGGAAATCCTGGCCCTCGAGCGTGCAGCCTGGCGTGTTGTCGCGCGGGTAGAAATACAGCACCACGGCTTGACCGCGCTGCGCGCGCAGGCTGAAGGCCGTGCCGCCGGTGGTCGGCAGGCTGAAGTCGGCCACCACGCGATCCAGTGCCGGTGCGGCTGCCTTGGCGCTCAAGATTTCACCGGTTCGAGTATCGCATCGAGATTGAGTGAATCGCAGTAGTCCATGAATTCTTCGCGCAGCTGCGACACCGGGAGCCTGGAGGGTACGTTGATGCTCATCTGCACTGCAAACATCGGTGCGCCGGTGTGCGCGGCCGCGTAGCAACGCGTGGCGACCTCGCCGATGTCGATGCCGCGGGTGGCGAAGAAACCGGAGAGACCGGCCACGATGCCGGTCTGGTCCAGGCTCACGATGTCGATGGAGTAGGGCACCAGGTCGCGACGGGTCGTGCGGGCGTCGGTACGCCGCAGGTGCACGCTGAGTGTGCCGTTGGCCGCCAGCCGCCCGAGTTCCGACTCGATGCGCGCCAGGTTGTGCCAGTTGCCGGTGACCAGCAGCAGCATCGCGAATTCATTGCCCAGGGTCGCCATGCGGCTCTCGGCGATGCTGCCACCGCAATCGGTGATGACCTTGGTCAGATCGTGCACCATCCCGGTTCGATCGCTGCCGATGGCCGAAATCGCCAGATGTTGCCGGTTGGGAGCATTGGGTTCGTTCACGGCCGGAAGTGTACCGGAACGGGGCTTGCTTCGGGCCGCACAGCACCCGTAACATCGCGCGCTCTTGCTCATTTTCGGCCCATTTGCGGCCCAAGTGCGCCGCGGGGGCGCTAATCCAGAGGAACAATGTTTTCAGGCAGTCTGGTTGCGATCGTGACGCCCATGCGGGCCGATGGAACCATCGATTTCGAGGCCTGGGATCGCCTGCTCGACTTGCACCTGGCCAACGGCACGGCCGGCATCGTGGTCGGCGGCAGTACCGGCGAATCCGCCTGCCTGAGCGACGCGGAATTGCTGCAGCTGCTGGCGCGGGCCCGCAGCCGCCTGCAGGGGCGCTTGCCGCTGATTGCCGGTGTCGGCGGCAGCAGTACCGCGAGCGTGGTCACGCGCGTGCGCGCGCTGGTCGCCACCGGGGTCGATGCCCTGCTGGCCGTCACGCCGGCCTACAACAAACCCACGCAGGAGGGTCTGTACCTGCATTTTGCCGCCATTGCGGCCGCCGCGTCCGCACCGGTGCTGTTGTACAACGTGCCCAGTCGCACGGCGGTCGATCTCTTGCCGGCCACCGCGGCACGCCTGGCTGAACTACCGGCGATTGCCGGCATCAAAGAAGCCGTGAGCGACATGGCCAGAGTCCGCGAACTGCTGCGTGTACTGCCGGCGCGTTGCAGCGTGCTCTCGGGTGATGACTCGAGTGCCTGCGAAGCCGTGCTGGCCGGCGCGCATGGCGTGATTTCGGTGACTGCGAACGTGGTGCCGGCAGCGATGGCTGCGCTGATGAGCACCGCGGCGCGCGGCGAGCGCGCGCGTGCCGAAGCGCTGGATTCGCCCCTGGCCGCGCTGCACCGCGACCTCGGCGCGGAGTCGAACCCCATTCCGGTGAAATGGGCATTGGCGGAAATGGGGCTGATCGGTCCCGGCATCCGCCTGCCACTCACCTGGCTCAGCGAGAATGTGCGTCCACGCGTGCGCGCGGCACTCGATTCAGCGCTGGCTTCCGCTTTCCCCACACAGGCACTCAGCGCATGACATTACCGCTCCGCTTTCTCGGCCGCTCCACCTGCCTGGGCCTCGCGGCCCTGATGCTGTATGGCTGCAGCATGCATCGCCACCGGATTTCGAGCTGTCGCGAGAACAACACCGTGGTCACAAAAGCGCAGAATAATCCGCCGCTCAAGGTGCCGCCGGGTCTCGACGCCCCGGATACGCGCAATGCCATTAAGGTGCCGGATCTGAACGAGCCGGAGCGGCCGCGTGGCAAGAACGAGCCCTGCCTGTCGCAACCGCCTAGCTACAAGGGTTAGAGCAGCGCTCTGGTACAATTGCCGCTGCTGCGCCCGTGAGAGCTGCATCCGCAGCATAGGGCGAATTTACATTAAGAAAACCTTGTAATATGTTGAAAGGAGAGGTGGCCGAGCGGTCGAAGGCGCTGGACTGGAATTCCAGTAACATCTTCACGGGTGTTCGTGGGTTCGAATCCCACCCTCTCCGCCAATGTTCCGTGGTGGTCCGCGCCGGTTCCTTCGCGACGACGAACCGCCAATCCCGTCAGGCCCGGAAGGGAGCAGCGGTAACGGTGATGTCGTGCGCCGAAGTTCGGCCGGCGCGGGCTGCCTCCACCGCGTCTGGCGGCGCGTAGCATCGATGGCCTATACAGCCCTGGCACGCCGCTGGCGGCCGCGCACATTTGCCGAGATGACCGGCCAGGAACATGTGCTGCGCGCGCTCAGCAATGCGCTCAATACCGATCGCGTGCATCACGCCTTCCTGTTCGCCGGCACGCGCGGGGTCGGCAAGACCAGCGTGGCGCGCATCCTGGCCAAGTGCCTCAATTGCGAGCGCGGCGTCAGCGCCGAGCCCTGCGGCGAATGCGCCAGCTGCCGCGAAATCGATGCGGGCCGCAGTGTCGATGTGATCGAGGTGGATGCCGCTTCACGCACCAAGGTGGATGACACGCGCGAGCTGCTCGACAACGTGCAGTACGCGCCGACCCGCAGCCGCTACAAGGTCTACCTGATCGACGAAGTGCACATGCTGACTACGCAGTCGTTCAATGCCTTGTTGAAGACGCTGGAAGAACCGCCGCCGCATGTGAAGTTCCTGCTGGCCACCACCGATCCGCACAAACTTCCGGTCACGGTGCTCTCGCGCTGCCTGCAGTTCAACCTCAAGCGGCTGTCGATGCCGCTGATCCGGGCCAGGCTCAAGCACATACTCGAGGCCGAGGGCATCGCCTTCGAGGCAGCCGCGTTGCAGCTGCTGGCGCAGGCGGCGGACGGGAGCCTGCGCGATGCGCTCTCGCTGCTCGATCAGCTGCTGGCCTTCGGCAATGGCGCCGCGCGCGAGGCCGAGGCACGGACGATGCTCGGTACGGTGGCGGTCGATCACGTCGCGCAGATTGCGCGCCTGCTCGCTGCCGCGGATCCCGCCGCGCTGCTCTCGGGCCTGCAGCCGCTCGAGGAACTCTCGCCCGATTTCGGTGGCCTGCTGGATCAACTCGCCGCGCTGCTCGAGCGCGTAGCCCTGCAGCAATTGCTGCCCGATTACGCGGGTGATGAACTGTTCGAGCCCGAACTGGTCCGGGATCTGGCCACACGCCTCGCCGCTGAAGATGTGCAGCTCTACTACCAGACCGCCATTCTCGGACGACGCGATCTGGCGCTGGCTCCTGATCCGCGCACCGGGTTTCGCATGACGCTGATGCGCATGCTGGCCTTCCGTCCCGATGGGCTCGGGCAGCCCGGCGTTGTGCGTGGTGCAGCGCCGGCTCCTGCCGCTACGCAGGCTCCTGCTGCTGCCATGGCTGCTGCTGGCGCCGTGGCAGCAGGTGCCGGGCAACTCGACTGGGCCGCGCTACTCAGTGCGCTGGAAGTCGACGGCCCGACGCGCATGCTGGCGCAGAACTGCGTGCTGTTGTCGCGTGCGCCGGGCCTGCTGCAATTGCAACTCGATCCGCGCCAACAGGGCGCGCGTACCCGCTCGCGCGAGGAGAAGCTGGCGCAGGCGCTCTCGCGCCATCTGGGCGAAACCCTGCGCCTGGAGATCGAAGTGGGTGCGAGCGCTACCGAGACGCCGGCGCAGACCGGTGAACGGCAAAGCCAGGAAGTGCTGGCAGTCGCGCGTGCGCAGTTGCTGGCCGAGCCTACAGTGCAGGCATTGCAGGAGCGCTTCGCGGCGACACTCAATCCCGATTCAGTACGGCTGCGCGGTCCTGGTTGATACCGCGACCCGCACGCTGTCATCCAGCTACAGACACTCAGGAGCAAGCCCATGCGCGGCGATATCGGCAACATGATGAAACAGGCCCAGGCCCTGCAGGACAACATGCAGAAGGTGCAGGCGGAAATAGCCCTGCTGGAGATCACCGGCGAAGCCGGCGGCGGCATGGTCAAGGTCACGATCAACGGGCGTCACGAGGCGCGGCGCGTGCAGATCGAACCGAGCGTGCATGGCGAGGATCGCGAGATGCTCGAGGATCTGCTGGCGGCGGCATTCAACGATGCGGTCCACAAGCTGGAAGCGGCCACGCAGGCGAAGATGAGCAGTGCCATGGGTGGCATCAAACTCCCGCCCGGCATGAAGATGCCGTTCTGATGCAGCATTCGCCGGCGCTGGCAGCCCTGATCGATGCCCTGCGCGGCTTGCCGGGGGTGGGCCCGAAGAGCGCCCAGCGCATGGCCTTCAATCTGCTGCAGCAAGGTCGCGGCAGTGCGCAGACGCTGGAGAAGGCCCTGCAGCGCGCGCTCGAGCGGGTCGGTCGCTGCCGCCAGTGCCGCATGCTCACAGAAGGCGAGCTGTGCAGCGTGTGCGCGAATCCGCAGCGCGATGCGGCGCTGCTGTGTGTGGTCGAATCGCCGGCCGACGTGGTGGCCATCGAGCAGTCCGGCGGCTATCGCGGTCGCTACTTCGTGCTGATGGGGCATCTCTCGCCGCTCGATGGCATCGGGCCCGAACAACTGGGCGCCCGCGAATTCGAGGCGCTGCTGGCAGCAGGCCAGGTGCGCGAAGTGATCCTGGCCACCAATCCCACCGTGGAAGGGGAGGCCACGGCGCATCTGCTCTCGCAGCTGGTGCGCGCCCACAAGCTGCAGGCCAGCCGCATCGCGCACGGCGTGCCGGTGGGAGGTGAGCTCGAGTACGTGGATGGCGGCACGCTCGCACATGCGATGGCCGGGCGGCTGGCGCTCTAGCTTTCTAGCTCTTCCTGCGCCCGCGTGGCGCGCGCGCCCGCAACTGCTGGTGCAGCCGGTACAGTCGCCGGTAACTCTCGTAGCGACGCGCACTCATGCTGCCCTCATCGACGGCAGCGCGTACCGCACAGTCGGGTTCCTGCAGGTGGGCGCAATCGGCGAAGCGGCAACGCGGCGCGAGCAGCGCCACTTCGGCGAACCCCAGCGTGCGCGCATCGAGGTATTCCAGCGCCGGCGCGAAGTCACGCACACCCGGCGAGTCGATCAACGCGCCGCCGCCCGGCAGATCGTGCAGGCAGCTCACGCTGGTGGTATGACGCCCCTCATCGCCTTTTAGCAGTTCGCCGACCGCGGCATCGGCGCCGGGTACCAGAGCGCGCAGCAACGACGACTTGCCGACGCCCGATTGCCCGACCAGCATCGACCGCTGGTTCTGCAGCCTCGCCTTGAGTGCCGTAAGTCCGGCGCCGCTTTGCGCACAACAGGAGAGTAGTTCGCAACCCGCGGCCGTGTAGGCTGCGAGTTCGGCGCGCACCCCCGGGGAAAACTCCAGATCGGCCTTGTTGGCGAGCAACAGTGCAGTCAACCCAGCGCTGTGCGCTGCCGCCAGGTAGCGATCGACTACGAACAGATCAGGTTCAGGGAGCGGGGCCAGCACCACGGCCAGGCAGTCGAGATTCGCGGCCACCAGCTCGGGCCGGCCGCGGGCGTTGGTGCGATAGAGCGCCGAGCGGCGCGGTGCTATCGCGTCGAGTTGCCATTGATCATGGCGCGCATCGTAATTGCAGTGGACCTGGTCACCGCAGGCGAACTGCAGCTCGCGACCGGTGGCGCGCGCCAGTACCGCGGTGCCATCCGCCAGGCGCACCCGCGCCATGCCGCCATGCGAAACCAGCACCAGCGCGAGCGAACGATCTGCGGAGTTCACCCTGCTATCATGCCTCATTGGCAGGAGGTCGCGCGTGAGCAGCAAGGAAAACCTGATCTGGATCGATCTGGAAATGACCGGGCTCGACCCGGACAATGACAGCATCATCGAGATCGCGACGCTGGTGACCGACAAGGACCTGCAGCTGGTGGCCGAAGGCCCGGAGCTTGCGATCCACCAGAACGAGGCGGCGCTTGCGCGCATGGACGAATGGAACCAGCGTCAGCATGGCGGCAGCGGCCTGCTGCAGCGGGTGCGCGAGAGCAACATCACGGTGCTCGAAGCGCAGCAACGCACGCTCGAGTTCCTCGCGCGTCATGTGCCGTCCGGGGCCTCGCCGATGTGCGGTAACAGCATCTGCCAGGACCGGCGCTTCCTGGCGCGCTCGATGCCGACGCTCGAGCGCCATTTCCACTATCGCAATCTCGATGTCAGCACGCTCAAGGAACTCGCGGCACGCTGGTATCCATCAGTGAAGGCCGGGTTCACCAAGGCCGCGGCCCATCGCGCGATGGCCGACATCCACGAGTCGATCGCCGAACTGCAACACTACCGGGCACGACTGTTCATTGCAGCGACGTGACGCGGGTCGCGCCCCGACCGACACGAGCCTGTTCTTTACAATACGCGTGCTATATTCGGGCCGTGTACGCTGACTGCAATCTGCCGGTTTCCTGGCGCACGGCGCCACGCAGCTTTCCGGCCCTGATGGGCCTGTACGAAAGCAATTACCTGCGCCTGGCGCGGCTGGCAGGGAATCTCGCAGCACTGGTCGGCACGCGCGTTTCGCGGGTGCCTGGCGACTGTGACCTGCTGCTCACTGTGCACGAGCGTGCCCGCTACACCAGCGAATTGCGGCTGACCTACCTGCTGCCGGCGCTCGAGCGCGAGTGCAGCCTGGAGCGTGTGCCCGACCTGCGCTTGCGGCTCTACCACGATGCCAGGCTCCTGGCAGTGCATGAACAGCCGGGCGGTGAGGCAGATCGTGAACTGGATCGGCGCTGGGCCAGCAATCTCCTGCTAAATAAGTGGCTGGATTACTGCGTCGGCCGTGGGCACCACTTCGCGCCTGCACAAGCCGCCTAGAGTCACCCACTGTCATGCGCTGGCTGGCGCAAACCATGAAATTCATCAGGCAACTCGGCTTCCTGCAGGTCGCGTTTAAGTCGACCCGTCCCGAACAGGAAGACGGTCGCATCATGCACCTGTTCCGCAATCGCATCGAACTGAAGAAGTCTTTCAGCGGTGCGGTCGAGGAAGTCCAGCGCCTCAAGGACCGGGTCAAGCAGCAGGAAGGCGCCACCGCGCGCGTGCAGGAACTGCTGCAGGAACTTGAGGCGCGCCTCAGCAGGCCCGAGAGCGCCTATCCCACGCTGGTCTACTATCACTTGCGCGAGTTGTGGACGCTGGGTCGTGACTTGTTGCGCCAGTTCCTGACCGAACTCGAGTCGCAACAGCTCGATCGTGAACGTCGCCAGTTCTTCGCCGATTTCAATCGTCGCCAGTTCGCGCGCCGCCAGTCCGCGGAGCAGGCTTGCCTTGAGGCTACGGCCGCGGCGGCCGATGCGCGCTCACGCGTGTCCGAGCTGGAGCGGCGCCTCGCTACGCTGCAGCGCTTCTGGCATTACTTCAAGCGCCGCCAGGCACACGCGCAACTGCATGCCGCCAACGTGCAGGCCTTGCTGGCGGATCAGGCTCTGGGCGAGGCGCGCAGCGCACGCGATGCCATCGAAAGTGAGCAGGGCAATTTTGCGGGTCTGTCGGCCGAATCACGGCGCGCCATCAATCTGGCGACAATTGCCTACGGGCAGGCGCTGTACGAGCGCCTGGCCCATGCCAAGCTGGCCGAGCACAGCCAGCAGGCCGCGGCCGACAGCCAGCCTGCCGCGGATGTCTACGGCGATCGCCTCGCCTGCGAGCGCCTGATCGGTGATATCCAGCGGGCGCGCACGCTGCTCGAGCAGCGCAAGGATGTGCTGACCGAGATCAAGCTGCGCGCCGACAGGATGCGTGCCATTGCCCGCTACCGGCAGGCCACCGATGTGGTGCCGGAAGCCGAGAGCCTGAGCGGCGGCAACGTGGGCGTCGCCTCGCGGGTACTGCTGGATGACACCTGGGATATCGCCCGGGTGTTGCTGCGCTGAGCGCAGGCCCGGCACCGACTGGATATCAGGGATTGCGCGCCGGCTGCGTGCGCGTGCCCGGGCTGTCGGAGGCCGTCAGCGGCGCGGCGCTGTTGTTCTGCGTCAGCATCGCGGCAATGCGCGCGGCCTCGGCAAGCACCACATCGGGTTGTTCATCGGCTTGCGCATCGGCCAGCGCCTTGAGCGCGCTCATGCCATCGGCCGCACGACGCGCGTTTTCGCGCTGCAGTGCCTGCTGTTCCTGCACATCACGTTCGTGCATGCGGGTCTGCAGGTTGAGCGAGAGCGAGTGATCCTTGCGGGTCTGCTCGAGTGAGCTGAGCGCGGCCACCAGCCACTGGTAGTCGGCATCGTGCGCAGCGTGCGTGCCCTGGTCGCGCGCCAGTGTCTGCACGGTTTCCGCCAGCGGCGTGGTCGCATGGAAAGGGACCGCCGCAATTCGATCCCAGGGCAGGGGCAGCTCCAGCGAGCTCTCACCCACGTCATGGACATTCACGCGCGAGGGCAGTGCGATGTCGGGTTCGACGCCGCGCAGCTGCGTGCTCTCGCCGGTGACGCGATAGAACTTGCCGATCGTGACGGTCAGCTGACCATCGGTCGACTGGTGCGACCAGCGATCGAGCGGGATCAGGTTCTGCACCGTGCCCTTGCCGAAAGTCGTCTGGCCCACGATCACGCCGCGGTGGTAGTCCTGGATTGCGCCCGCGAAGATCTCGGAGGCGGAGGCGCTGGTGCGATCGACCAGCACCGCCATCGGACCGCTGTAGATCTGTCCGGGGCCGAGGTCGGGCAACACATCAATGTTGCCGCCCGTATTCTTGAGCTGCACTACTGGCCCGTGACCGACGAACAATCCGGTCAGCGCCTGGGCCTCGGGCAGGAAGCCGCCACCATCGCCGCGCAGGTCGAGCACCAGCGAGTCGACGCCGCCGCTGGCCTGCAGCTCATCGAGCAGCCGGTGCACATCGCGCGCGGTGGTGCGATAGTTCGGATCGCCGGCATTGCGGGCGTCATTGTCTTCGTAGAAGCCGGGCACGGTAATCACGCCGACGCGCAGCATGCGATCGCCGAGCTTGATCTGGCGTACTTCTTTTTTCGCCGCCTGGTTTTCCAGCGTGACTTTGCCGCGTACCAGTTCGATGGTGTGCTGCGTGGTGCCGGGCGCCGCACCGGCCGGCAGGATCTGCAGTCGCACCACGGTGTCGATCTTGCCGCGAATCAGCTGCACCACATCGTCCAGGCGCCAACCGACCACATCGGTCAAGGAGCCATCCCGACCCTGGCCCACGGCCATGATGCGATCGCTGGGCTTGATGGTGGCCGCGGCCGCCGCCGGCCCACCGGGCAGCAGCGAGCTGATGGTGACGTAGTCGTCCACGAGCTGGAGTGAAGCACCGATGCCCTCGTAGCTCAGGCTCATCTGGATGCGGTATTCCTCGGAGCTGCGCGGCGAGAAATAATTGGAATGCGGGTCATAGACCGCCGCATAGGCGTTCATCAGCGATTCGAACACATCGTCGCCATTGACCTGGCCCACCCGCTGCAACACGTGCTCGTAGCGCTTGCGCAGCGTGTCGGCGGCTTCTGTCCAGCTCTTGCCGGTGAGCATCAGCGAGAGTGCATCGCTCTTCACGCGCAGGCGCCACAGCTCGTCGAGCTCGGCGCGATCCTTGGGCCAGGGCGCCTTCTCGCGATCGAAGTTGAAGCTCTCGTTTAGCTTGAAATCCGGTTCCTGGTCGAGCTGGCTGATCGCGAACTTGATGCGCTCGCGGTTGCGCTGCTGCAGGCGCGCGAAGATTGCAAAGGCCGGTTCGACCTGGCCGGTGTGGATCATGTCGTCAAAGGAAGTGCGCAGGTTCTGGAACGAAGTCACGTCGCTGGTCAGGAAATAGCTGTGCTGGCCGTCGAGCGCATCGAGGTAGCGCTCGAACACCTGGGCCGAGAAGTCATCGTCGATGGGGCGGCGGCTGTAGTGCCATTGCTCTAGAATGCTGGCGATGCGTGGCGCCAGCAGCTGTTGGCGGATCGTCGGCCGCAGGGCGCCATCGGGCAAAGCCATGCTGGCAACCGGCGCGCCGCTCGAGCCGGTCGCGGCGAGCAGCAACAGGCAGGTGCCGCCCACACCCAGGGGCAGCAACGCGCGGTACAGTCGATTGGAAACTCGGGCCATGCGGCTTAGGACTCTCTGGTGTTGGGGAAATTCAGTTGTTGCAGTCTCAGTGTGACATTTTTGCGGGTAAACGGGCAGTCACCGACCGCACAATTGTGGAAAGACCGGAACTTCGCGTGAAATCGCGATGAAACCCCTGGCGGTGCTGCTCGGCATCATCACCGGCTCGGCCGTGGCCCTGGCAGTGTCGCTGGCGCTGACGGGCATCGTATTCGTGTTGCTGCCCGAATACGGCGCGCGCATCGCGCCCGAGCGGGCGCCGCTGCTGACCGGTCTGGTCTGGTCGTGGAGCCTGGCGGCGCTCGCGGCCGCCAGTTTCGTCGGTGAATTGCGTGGGGCGCGCTGGCGCATTGCCTGCCAGCTGCTGCTGCTCATCGTGCTGGCGGCACTGGCATGGCGCTACTGGCCCCGGCAGGGGCCTTATGCCTTGCCTTCTGCAGCGTCCGCGTGGTCGTCAGCGGCCGCGACCCTGCCAGGCTGATTTGGGGCGCCGTCCCAGGCGGCTGTTGTAGGGGTCGACGCCGGCGTTGTGGGTGCTCAAGGTGAGCCTGGAAATCACCAGTGCAGCCTTGATGTTCGCCATCATGTATTCGCGCTGGCGATCGGGCTCGGCCTCGTCCACGGGGCCGCTATCACGGCTGTTGACATAAATGCTGTCGCGGTCGTACGGCACTGGCTTGGACTCCTGCGAATTCACCTTGGCTGACAGCATATTGGACCTGTCGCCAAACGGCGCCAACGGGTCCGGAAGCGGCAAACTGTGACGCAGTTCTAGTTCCTGGCGCGGGTCGCCATCAGCCGAGGGACTACTTGCGGTGCTGCCAGCCCCAGCGCAGTGCACGCCACAACCACACCGCGGCATACGGACCCAGGGCCACCAGCCAGAATGCCAGCGAGCCGTGGAGCAGACCGAGCAGGTAGTCGCGCCACAATGTGAACGGCCCGCCGCCGGCATAGGCGCCCAGCGTGCTGCTGCCCACCGCGAATATCAGCCAGGGCATGACCAGCAGACCGATGGCGAGACACAGCAGCAGCGTGAGGATTTCCCGCCTGGCGCCACGCGTGCGCCGGAAGCGTCGCCAGGATTGCATCAACGAAACCATGCGCTCAGCTACTCCTCGGCACGAGGCCGGTGGTCGATCAGGGCATAATACCCGGCATGGACAAACTGCGCGCTGCGGTGATCGGTGTCGGTTATCTGGGCCGCTTCCACGCCCAGAAATACGCCGCGCTCTCCGAGTGCGTGCTGCAGGCGGTGGTCGATCCGCAGGCCGAGACCGCCGCGAAAGTGGGCGGCGAGCTCGGCGTGGCGGCGCTCAGCGATTATCGCGAGCTGCTGGGCAAGGTCGATGCGGTCAGCATCGTCACGCCGACCGCGCTGCACTTCGAGATTGCCCGCGCCTTCCTCGACAGCGGCGCGCATGTGCTGGTGGAGAAACCCATCACCGAGACCGTGGAGCAGGCCCGCACGCTGACCGAGCTCGCGCGCCAGCGTGGTCGGGTGCTGCAGGTCGGTCACCTCGAGCGATTCAATCCGGTGGTGATCGCCGCCGAACCCGTGCTGCGCGCGCCGCGCTTCATCGAGTGCCAGCGACTGGCGCCGTTTCGCGAACGCGGCACCGATGTGAATGTGGTGCTCGACCTGATGATCCATGACC
The DNA here is from genome assembly GCA_025350055.1 of Gammaproteobacteria bacterium. Classification (GTDB taxonomy): domain Bacteria; phylum Pseudomonadota; class Gammaproteobacteria; order Steroidobacterales; family Steroidobacteraceae; genus FEN-1191. The sequence goes on from JANXYK010000063.1 coordinate 45,859, forward strand.
TGGATATCGTGCAGAGCATGGTGGGCAGCGAGATCATCGCAGTCGATGCCATCGGCACGCCGGTGTTCTCAAGTGAGATCGACATCGCCAACGCGCGCATCCGCTTCGCCAACGGTTGCGTCGCCAATGCCACGGCGAGCCGCGTGAGCCTGAAGACCGAACGCAAACTGCGCATTTTCCAAGACGATGCCTATCTGTCGCTCGACCTGCAGCAAAAGATCCTTACCGTGATCCGCAAACAGCCGGTGGGTGAGGGCGAAGCGCGGCTGCCCGTCAGCATCGAAGAGCGCTCCTTCGACCAGGGCGATGCACTGCGCAGCGAGATCGTCGCCTTCATCGCCAGTTGCCGCGGCGAGGCGCCGGTCGTGGTCACGGGCGAGGATGGCATGCGCGCCTTGCGCACCGCGGTCACTATCAGCAATGCAGTCAATGGGGGAGCTTCGTGAATCAAGCCATGCCGCAAGGCACGTCGGCCTCGACACCGCTGGTGGTGGCCGCGACCCAATTCGCCTGCAGCTGGGATCTGCCGGCCAACATCGCCAACGCGGAGCGACTGGTGCGCAAGGCGGCAGCAGGCGGCGCGCGACTGATCCTGCTGCAGGAACTGTTCGCCACCCCGTACTTCTGCATCGAGCAGGATCCGGCCTGGCTCGAGCTGGCGCAGCCCGCCAGCGATTGCGCGCTGCTGCGGCAGTTCGCGGCACTGGCGGCCGAACTCAAGGTGGTGCTGCCGGTGAGTTTCTTCGAGCGCGCCAACAACGCCTATTTCAATTCGATCGCGATCATCGATGCCGATGGACGGAATCTGGGCATCTATCGCAAGACCCATATTCCCGATGGGCCCGGCTACCAGGAAAAATTCTATTTCAGTCCTGGCGACACGGGCTTTCGCGTCTGGGATACCGCCGTGGGTCGCATCGGTGTGGCGATCTGCTGGGATCAATGGTTTCCGGAGAGCGCACGCGCAATGGCGCTCAAGGGCGCGGAAATCCTGCTGTATCCGACGGCGATCGGCAGCGAGCCGCCGCCGGCGCCAGCCATCGATTCGCGTCGCCACTGGCAGCGCGTGCAGCAGGGGCACGCGGCGGCCAATGTGATGCCGTTGCTGGCTTCGAACCGCATCGGCATCGAGCGCTCGCGACAGAATCCTGAAGGACTGCACATCAATTTCCACGGCAGCTCGTTCATCGCCGATGAGACCGGCGCGCTGGTGGCGGAAGCGCCAGGCGATCAGGAGTCGGTTTTGCTGGCGACATTTGATCTGGCGCAGCTGCGCCGACGTCGCGATGGCTGGGGTTTGTTTCGCGATCGGCAACCCGATCAATACCGCGCGCTGGGCAGTCGCACGGGCGAGATCAACAGCTGAATTTGAACGCAGCGCATTAACTGCAATCATTTGCAAGGCCAACAATAACGAACCTATACTGTTCTGAGCGACGCGCATGCCGGCCAGATCCGGTCAATGTGAGGGCGGAATATGGTGGCGACGGCATTGGGTGAGCGGGCAAGTCCCGCTGCGACGCGGTCACGAAGCCGGCGCACGAGCGCACGGGGCGAGCGCGTCGAGCGCGCTGAAGGCGCCAAAGTCGATCTCGGTTGCCTGCCACGCCTGCTCGGTTACACACTGCGACGCGCTCACCTGGCCTCATGGCGCCAGTACGTCGCCGTAATCGGCGAACAGAAATTGCGCCCCGGGCTCTTCAGCCTGATGGTGCTGGTGGGCTCCAACCCCGGCATTGCGCAGATTGAACTGGGCACCCATCTCGGCATCGACAAGGCGAGCATCGTGGCGTTGCTCGACCGCCTGGAGAAGGCCGGTCTGCTCGAGCGCTGTCGCTCGGTGCGCGACCGGCGCCGCCAGGGTATTTTCCTCACCAACAAGGGCAGCGCCGAACTGGAAACCCTGATCGTGCAGGTGCGCTCGCTCGAACGGCAGATGGCCAGCCGCTTCACGCGCGCGGAGATGGAGCAACTGCTGGACTTGTTGCAGCGCCTGTACGGTTGATTCAGCCTGCGGCCAGCAGCCGCGCCAGTTCCGATGACAGCGGCTTCATCGACCAGCTCGATTGCGGCATGCCATCGATGCGCACACCGCGCGCTCGCAGGGCCTCGGCGACCACCGGACCGACCACCGCTACCTGGGTATTGGCCAGCGCGGCACACACCCTCGCCGCGGGCGCCACGGCGAACAGCCGCTCGATCTGTGCCTTGCTGGTGAAGGCGATGGCATCGACACTGGCAGCGTGCAGCTGTTCGAGCAGCGCCAGCACCGCGGCGTCATCAATGGCACTGGCATAAACGTAGGGTGCCACTGTGTGCACCTGCGCGCGCTTGCCGCGCAGGAAGTCCTGCAATTTCAGATTAGGTTCACTGCCATAGAGCTGCAATCCCACGCGGCGTGCGCTCAGGTCCAGATCGGCAAGGCTCGCGATGACGCCATCGGTGGTGGGCGCACTCGCCTCGATGGCAGGCGCAAGGCCGAGTTCACGCAATGCGCGCGCGGGCTTCGGGCCGCGGGTGATGGTGCGCACCTGCGCCAGCCTCTGCAGGAACTGCGCTCGCAGTGAGGGCTGCCAGCGCGCCAGGCAGGCGAGCAGGCGGCGCAGGCCTTCCCCGGTCAGCAAGATCAGATCGTCGCAGGATCCGTCGCAGAATTGCTGTAACCAGGCCAGTACGGGTTCGGGATCCGGCGCATCGAGGATCGCGACCAGCGGCACTCGCAATACGCGCGCTCCGCGCCGCTCCAACAGCGCGCTGAACAGGTCCAGTTCACGTGCTTCGGGCACGGCGATCAGGCGATTGTGCAGGGGCTGGTCTGACATGGCGGGCTAGAATAAGGATATGCCCGGCGCGAGGCTATAAAATCGCAGCCCGGTTGGTGCCAGGGAACCCATGAATCGATTGTCACATCTGGAGCGGCTCGAGGCCGAGAGCATCCACATCATGCGCGAGGTCGTGGCCGAGTGCGCGCGCCCGGTGATGCTCTATTCCATCGGCAAGGACAGCTCGGTAATGCTGCACCTGGCGCAGAAGGCCTTCTATCCGGGTCGCCCGCCGTTTCCGCTGCTGCATGTGGATACCACCTGGAAGTTCCGCGAGATGATCGCCTTCCGCGACGCCACCGCGCGGCGCGTGGGCATGGACCTGATCGTGCACGTGAACCCCGAAGGCGTGGCGATGGGCATCAACCCCTTCGTGCACGGCTCGGCGGTGCACACCGACATCATGAAGACCCAGGGCCTGAAGCAGGCGCTCGATCGCTATGGCTTCGATGCCGCCTTTGGCGGCGCGCGCCGCGATGAGGAGAAGTCGCGCGCCAAGGAGCGGGTGTTTTCACTGCGCTCGGCCCAGCACCGTTGGGACCCGAAGCGCCAGCGTCCGGAGCTCTGGCGCCTGTACAACGCACGCCACAACCCCGGCGAGAGTCTGCGCGTGTTTCCGCTCTCCAACTGGACCGAGCTGGATATCTGGCAATACATCTACCAGCAGGAGATTCCGCTCGTGCCGCTGTACTACGCGGCCGAGCGCCCGATCGTCGAGCGCGACGGCGCGCTGATCATGGTGGACGATGCACGCCTGCCGCTGCAACCGGGCGAGCAGCCGCGCCTACGCAAGGTGCGCTTCCGCACGCTGGGTTGTTACCCGCTGACGGGCGCGATCGAGAGCGAAGCCGCGACCCTGCCGCAGATCATCGAGGAAATGCTGGTGGCCACCACCTCCGAGCGCCAGGGCCGCGTGATCGATCGCGACGCCGGCGCCTCGATGGAGCGCAAGAAGCAGGAAGGCTATTTCTGATGAGCCCTGCAGACACCGCAGCGCAGCCCACGACGAAGACGCTGGATGCCTATCTGGCGGCACAGAATCGCAAGGAACTGCTGCGCTTCATCACCTGCGGCAGCGTGGACGATGGCAAGAGCACGCTGATCGGCCGCCTGCTGTACGAGGCGCGCGCACTGTTCGAGGATCAGCTCAGTGCCCTGGAGAGCGATTCGAAGCGCGTCGGCACTCAGAACGGCGAGCTCGACTTCGCTCTGCTGGTGGATGGGCTGAGCGCCGAACGCGAGCAGGGCATCACGATCGATGTGGCCTATCGCTTCTTCGCCACCGAGCGGCGCAAGTACATCGTCGCCGATACGCCGGGGCACGAGCAGTACACGCGCAACATGGTGACCGGCGCCTCAACAGCCGAGCTCGCGATCATCCTGATCGATGCGCGCAAGGGCGTGCTCACCCAGACCCGGCGCCACAGCTACCTGGTCTCGCTCCTGGGCATACGCCGCGTGGTGCTGGCGATCAACAAGATGGATCTGGTCGACTACTCGCAGAAGCGTTGCGCAGCCATCGAGGCCGAGTACCGGCAATTCGCCGCACAGATCGGCCTCAATGAGATCACCTGCATACCCCTCTCGGCCTTGCGTGGCAACAACGTCATCAAGGCCGGCGAAGCGATGCCCTGGTATCGCGGGCCTTCACTGCTCGAGTACCTCGACTCCGTTCCGCTGGATGGCGCAACGACCGAAGCGCCGTTCCGGATGGCGGTGCAGTGGGTCAGCCGGCCCAACCAGGAATTTCGCGGCTTCGCCGGCCTGATCACGGGCGGCAGCGTGCGACCCGGCGATGAGGTGGTGGCGCTGCCTTCGGGCAGGCGCAGCACGGTCAAGCGCATCGTCACGGCCGATGGCGATCTCGGGCAGGCGCAGCGCGGACAGTCGGTCACGCTGACGCTCACGGATGAGATCGACATCAGTCGCGGTGACCTGCTCGCGGCCGCTGCAGCGCCAGCAGGTGTGGCCGACCAGTTCGAGGCCACCGTGGTCTGGATGAGCGATGAGCCGCTGCTCACCGGCCGACCCTACCTGCTCAAGTGCGGTACCGCGACGGTCTCGGCCTCGCTGGTGCGGCTGCACCATCGCGTGGACGTCAACACGCTCGAGCAGCAGCCGGCCAACGAGCTCAAGCTCAATGAGATCGGCGTCGGCCAACTGAGCCTGGATCAGCCGCTGGCTTTTGATCGCTACGAGAGCAATCGCGATACCGGCGGCTTCATCCTGATGGATCGCCTGAACAACAGTACGGTAGGCGCGGGGCTGCTGCACAAGGGCTTGCAGCGCAGCGAGAACGTGCAATGGCAGGCGCTGGATGTCAACAAAGACAACCGCGCCGCGCAGAAAGGACAGCGGGCCTGTGTGTTGTGGTTCACGGGTCTCTCCGGCGCCGGCAAGTCGACCATCGCCAACCTGGTGGAGAAGCAGCTGTACGCGCTGGGCCGCCACACCTATCTGCTCGATGGCGACAACGTGCGCCACGGCCTGAACTGCGATCTGGGGTTCACCAACGCCGATCGCGTGGAGAACATCCGCCGCGTGGGTGAGGTGGCAAGGCTCATGGCCGATGCCGGCCTGATCGTGCTGGTGTCCTTCATCTCGCCGTTCCGCAGCGAGCGAGAGATGGCGCGCTCGTTAATGCCGCCGGGTGAGTTCATCGAGATCCATATCGATACCAGCCTGGCGGAAGCCGAGCAGCGCGACCCAAAAGGCCTATACCGCAAGGCGCGCGCCGGGCAGTTGCGCAACTTCACGGGCATCGATTCCCCGTACGAGGCGCCGGAGAATCCCGAGATCCACATCCGTACTGCGAATGTGCCCGCGGCCGAGGCGGCCGACCAGATCGTGGCCGCGCTGCGCAACGCCGGCATGATCGATCGCGACTGGGTTTTCCTGCCTTAGGTCACCACCATGATTCCCACCTGCAAGGCGCCCGATCCCGACACGCGTCGCCCTCGTTTCCAGCCGCCGCCGAACGCCTGCGATGCGCACTGCCATATCTTTGGACCCGGCGATCGCTATCCCTACGCGGCCGATCGCAGCTACACGCCGCCGGATGCGCCGCTGGCTCACTTGCAGGCGCTGCAACGCACGCTGGGGCTGTCGCGCGCGGTGCTGGTGAATGCCAGTTGCCACGGCGCCGACAACAGCGTGATCGTCGATGCGATTGCCGGCAGCGGAGGCCGCTATCGCGGTGTGGCCAATGTGGACGGCAGTTTCTCGGCCGACGACTACCGTCGACTACACGAGCAGGGTTTTCGCGGCGTGCGCTTCAACTTCGTGCGGCACTTGGGCGGCGTGCCCGATATGGACGAACTGCGTCGTGTGCTCGGGCACATCGAGCCGCTGGGCTGGCATGTGGACCTGCACTTCGATGCCCAGGATCTGCCGCAATACGACACGATGCTGAGCGCACTGCCGGTGCCATTCATCATCGATCACATGGGTCGCGTGCCCACCAGCCAGGGCCTGCAGCAGGCACCGTTCCAGGTGCTGCTGGCCCTGCACCGGCGTAACCGCAACTGCTGGGTGAAGATCAGCGGCGCGGAGCGCATCGCCAGCGAAGGGCCGCCCTTCACCAGCGCAGTGCCCTTTGCGCAGGCACTGGTCGAGGCCGGTGCGGACCGGATCCTGTGGGGCACCGACTGGCCGCATCCAAACATTGCCCGGCACATGCCCAATGACGGCGACCTGGTGGATCTGTTGCCCTTGATGTTGCCCGATGAGGCCACCCGGCGAATGGTGCTGGTGGATAATCCGCATCGTCTGTACCAGTTCAGGTCTTAAGGACACGAGCGCACATGAAGATCTGCATGGCAGGGCAAGGGGCTTTCGGCATCAAGCACCTCGAGGCGATCCGCCAGATTCCGGGCATCGAAGTGGTCAGCCTCGCGGGTGGCAGCGCCGACTCGACGCGCGAAGTGGCGGAGAAGTTTGCCATTGCGCACTGGTCCCTTGATCTGGCCGAGTGCCTCACGCAGCCGGGCGTCAGCGCCGTGATCCTGACCACGCCGACCCAGATGCATGCCCAGCAGGCGATCCAGTGCATGCGCGCCGGCAAGCACGTGATGATCGAGATCCCGATGGCCGACAGCCTGAAGGATTCCGAGGAGATCGTGCGGGTGCAGCGCGAGACCGGACTCATTGCGATGGCCGGCCATACGCGCCGCTTCAATCCCAGCCACCAGTGGGTGCACGCGCGCATCAAGGCCGGCGAGCTGAAGGTGCTGCAGATGGATGTGCAGACCTATTTCTTCCGCCGCACCAATACGAACGCGCTCGGCAAGCCCCGTAGCTGGACTGACCATCTGCTTTGGCACCACGCCTGCCACACCGTCGACCTGTTCCAGTACCAGACCGGGCAGGTGGCCAGCAAAGTGCAGGCGCTGCAGGGTCCGATCCATCCGACACTCGGTATTGCGATGGACATGAGCATCGGGCTCGCCGTGCCCTCGGGCGCGATCTGCACGCTGTCGCTGTCATTCAACAATGACGGGCCGCTGGGCACCTTCTTCCGCTACATCTGCGACCACGGCACCTACCTCTGCCGTTACGACGATCTGTTCGACGGCAAGAACAATCAAATCGATGTGTCGAAGGTGGCAGTGTCGATGAACGGCATCGAGCTGCAGGACCGGGAATTCTTTGCGGCGATTGCCGGGCAGCGCGAACCCAACGCCAGCGTTGCGCAGGCGCTCGAGGCCATGCGCACGCTCGACCGCCTCGAGCAGTGCCTGAACAAAGCCTGAGCCCGCCTTAGCACGGCCCGGGCCGGCGCGGCCCGCCGTGGGCCGCTACTGACGCAGCGGTTCGAGCACCTGCACGGCCGAGGCCGTGTTCGAAATCGGTATGTGGTAGTTGCGGTACACCTGCCGGGCCGTGCCCGCCATCGCGCCGCGCGCCGCCATCCAGTTGAGGATCTCTACGCCCTGCGTCCGGGCCAGCGACACCAGGTCGTGAACGCTGTAGTGCTGCAGGGCCTCCGGATCGGCAATCAGCGTATTCAGGCACTGCTGGTCGAATTCGCGGTTGATGAAACCGGCGCGTGCGCCATCGAGCTGGTGCGAGAGGCCACCCGTGCCCATCACCACCACCCGTGATTTCTCCGGCCATGCGGCCAGTGCGCGCCCCACGGAGCGCCCGAGTGCCAGGCAGCGCTTCATCGTCGGCAGCGGGTGCTGCACGGTATTGATGCAGATCGGCACCACCCGGATCGGATAGACCATGCGTCCGGGGTACAGCAGTGCCAGCGGAATCGAGAAGGCGTGATCGACGTTCATCTCCTGGCAAGTCACCGGGTCGAACTCGTCTGCCACCAGCTGCTCGATGATGTGCCAAGACAGCTCAGGATGCCCCTGGAAGGCGCCCAGGCTCGGAATGCCCCAGCCCTCGTCGGTGTTCAGGTACTGCGGGGCCGCGCCGACCGCGAAGGTCAGCATCTTGTCGAGGAAGAACTTCAGGCCATGATCGTTATAAAACATAACGATCGTGTCGGGCGCGACCTTGTCCAGCCAGCTGCGCACCGGCGGGTAGCCGTCGAAGAAGGGTTTCCAGTAGGCGTCCTGCTGCAGGTTCTGGGCGATGGCCTTGCCGATCGCCGGTACGTGCGAGGTGCCGATGAAGCCGACTATCTGTGCCGTGGTTGCGCTCACTTGCCCGCTCGCAGCAGTTTTGCCTTGAAGGCATCCAGGCTCATGCCGGTCTGTTGTGCGCCGACATCCTGCACATTCAGGCCGAAAATGCCCGCCAGCTTGGCGAGGTAGTAGATGTTGCCGCCGGCGACGATCATCGCCAGCACGTTGCGCTTCGGTCAGTTGGTAGCGCCGGCAGTAGCCGGGCTCGTCGGCCAGGAACGCGGCGCGGTTCTCGGCGTTGTTGAACGAGTAGCACATGCGGTTGAGTGCATAGCCCTTCATGGCTTCGTGGCCATTGAACAGAGTGGTGCCGGGAATATCCTGGATGCTGGCGTTCATGCTGGTGACCCTCCGGGTGCAATCTGCTCGCGGATGAAGGCCATGGCGATACGCAGTTTCCGCAATCTATCGGTTAAGATTCCCGCAACCACATCGGCTCGGGTAGCGCAGGGCGGCCAAGCACATGATCATCGATTGCCACGGACATTACACGACCGCGCCCGCGGCGCTGCAGCTGTTCCGCGACGCGCAGCTGGCCGCCTTCAAGAGTGGCGGCGCAGGCAGCGCAGGCCCGATTGAGATCAGCGACGATCAGATCCGTGCCAGCCTTGAGAATGCGCAGCTCAAATTGCAGCGCGAACGGGGCACCGACCTGACGGTATTTTCGCCGCGTGCCTCGGCGATGGGTCATCACCTGGGCGATGAGCGCATCAGCCAGGGCTGGACGCGCCAGTGCAACGATCTGATCGCGCGCGTGGTCGGCCTGTATCCCGACAATTTCATCGGCGTGTGCCAGTTGCCGCAGTCACCTGGCGTACCGGCGGCCAACAGCGCCGCTGAACTGGAACGCTGCGTGCGCGAGCTCGGCTTCGTGGGTTGCAACCTCAATCCCGACCCCTCGGGCGGCCACTGGACCAGCCCGCCGCTGACCGATCGTCACTGGTATCCGCTGTACGAGAAGCTGGTGGAATTCGACGTGCCGGCCATGGTGCATGTGAGTGCCAGCTGCAACGCGAACTTCCACGCCACCGGTGCCCATTACATCAATGCCGATACCACGGCCTTCATGCAGTTCATCACCAGCGACCTGTTCAAGGATTTTCCGACCCTGCGCATGATCATTCCGCATGGCGGCGGGGCGGTGCCCTATCATTACGGGCGCTATCGCGGGCTGGCGCAGGACCTGAAGCGCCCGCCGCTGCAGGAGTCGGTGCTGCGCAACGTCTATTTCGACACCTGCGTGTATCACCAGGCCGGCATCGACCTGCTGGCGCGGGTGATTCCGATCGAGAACATCCTGTTCGGCTCCGAGATGGTCGGCGCGGTGCGCGGCATCGATCCGACCACCGGGCACTACTACGATGACACCCGGCGCTACGTCGATGCGCTGGCGATCAGTGACGCCGATCGTCAACGGATCTACAGCGGCAATGCGCGTCGCGTGTTTCCGCGGCTGGATGCGCGGCTGAAATCGCGCGGTGTGACGCCGTGAGCGCCGTGAGCGCGGTGCGCGCGGTGCTGCTGGCGATGATAGCAGCGCTGACCACGCTCGCGGCGCTACCGGCAGCCGCTGGGGCAACCGCTGACCTGCGCGTGCTGGCGGCGCACGCGCCGGCCACGCCAGCAGCGGCCACCACTGCCGCGGCTTACATCACCGTGCACAATGTCGGCGCCACCAGCGATCAGTTGTTGCGGGTCACTACGCCGGTCGCTGCAGAAGTGCAATTGCATCGCTCGCAGCTCGATGGCGCGGTTGTGCGGATGCGTCCCGTGGCCTCGCTCGAGGTGCCGATCGGTGGCAGCATCGAAATGAGCGCAGGCGGTACCCACCTGATGTTGATCGGGCTGAAACGGCCGCTGAAGGCGGGCGAGCAGTTTCCACTGCGCCTGGAGTTTGCACGCGCAGGCGTGCTCGAGGCCGCGGTGAAGGTGCTGCCCGCGGGCGGCGCGCAGCGGGGAGCAACGCAGCCCTAGATGCCGGGGCCTTGCCAGAGCGCGGACGGCACCATCACGTTGCCTTCCATCAATACGCGCGCGGTGCGCAGTATTCCCGAGCGGCCGACCCGAAAATCCGCAGCGCTGCTGCCTGAAACATCGAGCGTGACCGTGAATTCGCCGCTCGGGTGTTCCACCGAGAGCACCAGCGGCGAGCCTGATGGCACTCGCGCAATGCCGGCGGTGACCGAGCCGGGCAGAGCGCAGGCGGTGGCCACGCTCACTGCCCCCAGCACGCCGATTGCGGCATGGCAGCGATGCGGAATGAAGGTGCGCGTGCACACGTCGCCGCCGTCGCGCGGCGCGGCAATCAGCGTCATCTTCGGCACCACGCGCGCACTGACATCGCCCAGGCCCATCAGCACACCGGCTTCCAGGCGCAGCGCCTCGAGCCGCGTCTTGAACGCGCGATCCGCATCGAGTTCCGCTGGGCTCTCGTAACCGGTCTTGCCCATGGAAGCAGCCGGAATCACCACCACCGGCATGCCGTTGTCGATGCAGGTGACTTCGATGCCGGTGGCAACATCGTGTGCCCGGCCGGTGGGCAGCAGGCCCTTGCATACGGAGCCGGCAGTGTCGAGAAAGTCGATCGCGATCGGCGCCGCCGTACCTGGCACACCGGCTATCGCCGTTGCTCCGTCGTAACGCACCTGACCGCCCGGCGTCTGTATCTGCGCGACGGCAAGGTTGCCGGTGTTCACCATGTGTATGGATACGGGCGTCAACGGATCGCGCGCCCTCACCAGTCCACGCTCGATCGCAAAGGGACCGACCGCCGCCAGCATGTTGCCGCAATTCGGGCTCACATCGACCTGCGGCTTGTCGATCAGTACCTGGGCGAACAGGTAGTCAATGTGGGTGCCAGACCTGGTCGAGGGGCTGACGATCGCGACCTTGCTGGTCAGAGGTTCGGCGCCGCCCACGCCATCGATCTGCCGTGGATCAGGCGAGCCCATGATCGCCAGCAGCACGCGATCGCGCAGCGCGGTGTCGGATGGCAGATCGCTGGCCAGCAGCAGCGCGCCCTTGGAGGTGCCGCCGCGCATCAGCATGCAGGGCACAGGCGTCTGGCGCATGGCGCTCACCGCCGGCAGAGCCTCACAGGTACTTCAGCCCCAGCGCCGCCAGCTTCTCGCGCATCTTGTAGAGATCGAGCCCGAGTTCCCCCGCTGCGAGCCGGCGCCGGTTGTCTTCCTCGTTGGCAATGCGCGCCTCGGATGCGTGCGCAACCGTCGCGGCCTGCGAGCGCGGAACCACGACCACGCCGTCATCATCGGCGACGATCACATCGCCGGCTTCGACACGCTGCGCGGCGCAGATCAGGGGAACGTTCACCGCACCCAGGCTGGCCTTGATCGTGCCCTGGGCGCAGATGCATTTGCTCCACACCGGAAACCGCATCTGGGTCAGCGTCGCCACATCGCGCACGCCGGCGTCGATCACCAGTGCGCGTACGCCGCGTGCCTTGAGCGAGGTGCCCAGCAGGTCGCCGAAGTAACCATCGCTGCAGGGTGAGCTGGGCGCCACCACCAGGATATCTCCGGGCCGGCATTGCTCCGCGGCGACATGGATCATCCAGTTGTCGCCCGGCGTCACGAGTGCCGTTACTGCCGAACCCGCGACGCTGGCGCCGGCATAGATCGGCCGCAGGTAGTGCGCGAGCAGCCCGGTACGGCCCTGGGATTCATGCACGCTGGCCACGCCGCAGCGCGCCAGCCGGTCGATCACCGCGCCATCGGCGCGCGCGATGTTCTGGATCACCACGTGGCGTTCAATGGGGGCGTTGCCGGGGCTGTTGATGGCGGCTCTCCGTCCGGGAGTACAAATTGCACGCCGAAGTCTAGATACTGTCGGTCCTGCTGTCACCCCGAGGTCGGCTCATGTTCAATTCAGCCTTGCTGGTCGCTGCGGGCGCCGCGTGTGGCGCCGTGTTGCGCTGGCTGCTGGGCATGGGGCTCAACGGGCTGTTCCCGGCCATTCCGCTGGGTACCCTCGCAGCGAATCTGCTCGGCGGTTACCTGATGGGGTTGATGATCGCGCTGCTTGCGCTGCCGCTGGCGAACGCGCCCGAGTTGCGGCTGTTGATGGTGACCGGGTTTCTCGGCGGTCTGACGACTTTCTCCGCTTTCTCGGGCGAAGTCGCGCGCCTGATCCAGCAGGGACGCACGGCAATGGCGGGCGCCGAGATCCTGTTGCACGTGGTGGGTTCGGTGAGTCTCACGCTGCTGGGCATCGCCACCATCATGTGGCTGCGCCGCGCTGCCTAGGGCTGCGGATCGGACGCCGCCGGCGCCTCGGCATAGGGCGCGGCTACTGCGTCCACGCGATCCAGATCGAGCTTCGCGTCCAGCGTCACGGGCACCTGCAAGGCCCGGGTGATCGGGCTGCTGTTTTTGGCGCCGAGTGCCAGCTCGGCGAAATCCGCGGCATCGACATCGGGTACTGCCGCACGCACCTCGAGGTGCACGGCGCTGATCGACCAGGTGCCCGCTGTCTCAGTGAAGTTGACCAGCGCCTGGGTGCTGATGCGCGTGGGCGCCAGCCCGGCCTGGCTGAGCGCCGTGCACAGTGTCAGCGTGAAGCAGGAGGCATGCGCAGCCGCCAGCAGTTCCTCGGGGCTGGTGCCCGGATTGGCGGTGAAGCGACTGGCGAGCACATAGGGCACGCGATCGAGCGCGCCGCTGTGCGACATGATCGATCCGTCGCCGGTGCGCGCCGCGCCGAACCACACTGCTGAAGCGGTACGTTTCACCGGCGCAGGATAACAACTATTGCGGCCGACCGGCAGTCGTCACCGCCCGCGGGTGCAACGAACGCCGCCACGCACGGCGACCTGAATTCTCCTATTCTCATCTCGCCTTACACGCATGCACGAGTGGAGCCTACTCATGAAGCGCCGGGATTTCCTGCAGGGCAGTTCGTTGGGTGTGGTTGCTGCGGCCACCGCGGCACTGGGTAACTGGTCCGCAGCAGAGGCGGGCGCCGATGCCGGCGCGCACGCGCACGCGCATCCGCGACCATTGACCGACGTGCGTGGCAAGGTTGCCTTCATCACCGGTGGTTCCAGCGGCATTGGGCTCGGCATGGCGCAGGCTTTCTCCGAGGCTGGCATGAAGGTCATCTTCACCTACATGAATAGCGCGCATCGCGATGAGGCCCTGGGCCATTTCAAATCCGGCAATGCCGGCGTGCACGCGATCAAGCTGGATGTGACCGATCGCGCGGCAATGCGTCGCGCTGCCGATGAGGCCGAGAGCGTGTTCGGCAAGGTGCATCTGCTGTGCAACAACGCCGGCATCGGCCTGCGCGCACCAGCCAGCGAGGCCAGCTTCCAGGACTGGGACTGGGGACTGGGCGTGAACCTGGGTGGCGTGGTGAATGGCATCGCGACCTTCCTGCCGCGCATGAAAGCGCATGGCGAGGGCGCGCACCTGATGACCACCGGCTCATCGGCGAGCTTGGTGGCGGGCAATGTGGGCGTTTACGTGACTTCGAAATATGCAGTGATGGGCCTGATGGAATCGTTGTGCGATGAGCTCCACGGCCAGAACATCGGCGTGTCGATCTACTGCCCGGGCCTGGTGAAATCGAACATCGCCGCTTCGGAGCGCAACCGGCCCGATTCCCTGCGCGTGGAAGGCATGGCGGCGCCCGCGCCCGACAATTCACCGGCGATGCAGGAGTTCATGCGCCGCTTCGCCGAGGTGGGCATGGAGCCGCTCGAAGCCGGGCGGCTGGTGCTCGAGGGCATCAGGCGCAACGACCTGTACATCCTTTCGCATGGCGAATTCCGCCAGGTGATGCAGGAGCGCGCCGAGGCCTTGATGGCCTCGCTCCCTGCCGCGCCGCCGCCGCCTGCCCGCGCGGCGCTCACGCGCACCTACACCACTGACATCTACGCGCGTGAGCGCGACTGGCGCAACGCTACTCGACGACCTCGTCGCTCTGTATGACGGGCATGCCGTTGGTGAAATTCTTCACGTCGTCGATCAGGGTCTGGGTGTACTTGGCGGCCGCGGCGTCGAAGACCTTCTGCGAGCCGATATAGATATTGATGACTGCGATGTACGGCACCGGCGAGCCATCCTGCGTGGAGACGCCGCGACGCAGCTCGAGTTTCTTGATGCCCTTGCCATAGAGCCGCTCGATCAGCGTCTTGTGCTTCTTGAAGTAGTAATCGAAATCGAAGGTGATGCCGGGCTTGTTCGGATACAGCACGGTGATGCATCGCTGGGCCACTTTCTTCTCCGCTGCAACGCTGCCCAGGGGCAGGGCGACGCACAGTAGTGTAGCCAGTGCCGGGAGGCTCAGCGAACGCAACTGCAATGACAGGGGCCGTGACATGATTGATTCCTTGTGTGGGTTAGTGACCATCAAGCGATAGCGCCAGCAGTGCGTTGCCCGGTTGACCGACCAGGCGACCGTATCCCGAATTGAGCAGCAGCATGCCCTCGGCCAGCACCGCGCCGCCGAGGTCCAGCGATCCGCCGCGCGCGGGCACACCATTGACGGTGCGGTAGCTGCGGCCGGTATCCAGATCCCAGCGCAGTTCGCCGCGCTCGCTGTCGTAGGCGCGCAGATGGCCGTCGAGCGAACCGGCGAACACGATGCCCGGCATGCTGCTGGCGGCCTGCACGTAGGCATTCAGGCAAGGTTTTGCCTTCCAGTGGCAGCGCTCGACCGGTGCCGTCACTTGCCAGCGCAGCCTGCCGGTAGCGAGGTCGAGCGCGGCCAAGCCAGCGTGTGCGGCTGCGGGCGGAGCGAGAGCATCGGAAATCGGCGCATACACTTGGGTTTCATCCGCTGCCGAACCCCACTCGATGCCACCCAACGGACCGCCGGCGCCAAGTCGCGTCTGCCACACGATCGCCCCTGCCTGCGCCGTATCGAGGGCATACACCACGCCGGATTTCTGGCTGGCGATCAGCAGGCGTCGACCATCGGGCAGATCGCGCAGGATCGCCGAGGCGCCAAAATCGAGATCGGCTCCTGGAGAGGCCGGGCAGTTGGCACTCCCGCCCAGATCACAGCTCGCCGCAGTGGCGCCAGCGGGGCAGGCCAGTGGCCGCGCGCAGCTCAGGTTGAAGTTGTCAGCGGGCGTTAGCTGGCGCGACCACAGCAGTGCGCCCGTATCCATGCGCAGCGCCAACACTGCATCGGTAGTGGCGGCAGGCTCGGCGGTATAGGAGTTGCCGGTGCCGACATAGATGATGCCGCGCTCGGTATCGAGTGTCGGCGAATTTCAGATGGCCGCGCCCGCCGGGCCGTGCAGCTGCGTACCTGCATCGCTGAGGCGCAGCGGCTCTGGTGCGCTCAGGGTCTTTGCGACCCAGATTGGCACGCCGGTGCGCACATCGAGCGCCTGCAGGCTGCCCACGAAAGTGCAGCAGGGGTAATGGCTGTCGGCAGCGACGATCTCCTCGAACGAAGATACCGGCACATAGACCACGTCGCCGTGCAATTTGAGCGCGCCGGTGATGCGCGCCTGAGCGGGAGCATCGACCCGTCGCTTCCACAGCAGCTGGCCATCGGCGGCCTGTAAGGCATACACATTGCCGGCATCATCGCCAAAGTAAAGCGCTGTCAGACCGCCGACATTGCCAATAGCGATAGCACTGCGCACGGCGGTCTCGGCGCTGTAACTCCAGTGCACGCAACCGGTAGCCAGATCGAGCGAATGCACCCGTCCACTGGAACTCGTGACATACACGCGCCCCGCCACGATCACGGGCTGGCCGTACACATAGGAGCCGCGATAGCCGAAGGCCCACTTGAGGCGCAGACGCGGCAGATCGGCGGCCCTGAATCCAGGGTTCGGCGCGTAACGTGTGTTGCTGTGATCGCGTCCCCAGCCGTTCCAGTCATCGCTGGCGGGCGCCAGCAGGGTATGCATGCGATTGGCATCGCGCGCTGAACGGGGCTCGCGCGCGCAGCGATTGGGCTCGTCGACGGCCGCGGTGCGCTCGACCGGCATGCGCCCGGTTGAGAAACCAGGCGATACCCTGCATCTGGAACACGCGCAGGCCGCTGGCCTGCGCGTGCATCGTGCCGCTGTGCATGGCCTGCACCAGTTGTTCGGGCGAGCGCTGGCGCAGCGCGCCGATACCGGGAATACGGCCAGCGGGTCTGGCATGGCAGGAGAGGCAACGCTGCGCGAAATTCAGTTCGCCACCCGAGATGTCATCGCGATCGGCGGCCGCCAGCACGCGGCCGCCGGGCAGCAGGCACAGCAGCAGGGTCAGAGGTAGCGCGGCGGCACTGCTCATGGCTTGGGCCTGCCAGTGGGGCAGCGGCAGACTAAGCGGGCGCGGCAAGGTTCGCAACCGCTGCGCGCGGCGCTAAGATGTCGCCAGCAAAGGAGTGCGACCATGGCGAAACCTAAAACCTGGACGGCGCATCGCGATGCCGTGCGCATCGTCCCATTGCACTATCCGAAGCCCGGCTACTCGATCGACCAGCTCGCCACGGCGCAGTCGGTCGCGGGCAGCAATGATCCTTATGACGGCAAGCTGCATTTCGCCACTGCCAATGCACACTTAAGCTACCGCGGCGGTCCGCTGCTGACGCGTCCCCAGGTGCAGGTGGTTTACTGGGGCGGGACGTGGCAATCCTCGGCATCCGCGCAGTCGCTGATGCACGGGCTCGATCAGTTCTTCCGTGACATCCTGGTCAGTCCGTTAATGGATCAGCTGGCCGAGTACAGCGTCGGCGCGAAGCGCATGGGCCACGGCAAATTCATCGGCAGTCTCGTGCGCAGCGACCATGCGCCGCAGGGCAGCGTGACCGACAGCGCGGTGCGTAGTCAGCTGCAGCGCTGGATCAAGGCCGCGGCGCTGGCAAAGACCGGCGCACAGACGCTGTATTTCATTTTCCTGGAGCCGGGCATCATCTCGATCATGGGCGGCAGCCGTTCCTGCCAGAACTACTGCGGATACCACAACGCCGCGGGCCGCATGTATTACGCGCTGATGCCCTATCCGTCGTGTGCCGGCTGCCTTGGCGGAATGTCGGTGCTCGATGCATTGACCGCCACCAGCTCGCACGAGTTGTGCGAAGCGATCACCGACCCGGTGCCTGGCACGGGCTGGTATGACGACAACAACGGCGAGATCGGCGATATCTGCGCCTGGCAGTTCCGGAAATTGGGCGCGCACACCGTGCAGCTCGAATGGTCGAACGCGCAGCGGCGCTGCGTCTGAGCGTTTCGCAGCGCTGGCGCCGGTGCGCGCCAGCGCGGGAATTGGTGGAGCCGGGGGGAATCGAACCCCCGTCCGCAAGCCCTAGACTTCAGGATCTACGCGCGTAGCTGACTCATTGGTTCTCATCCGTCGCTACCCGAGCAGCAGGGAAGACGCCAGACCAGCGACGGTGTCTCTTAACGGTGTCACCCCGTCGCACGGTGAACCGCGATCCTATGAGCGCGTCCCCAGATATGGTGGCATAGGCACCAGCCAGTCTGAGGTCAGCCGTGTTAAGCGGCTAGAGCGTAGTTGTCGTCGTTGGCAACTAAAGTTTGCAGCAGTTATTAACGAGGGCCACTGCGCCTCGGCACGCCCCTGAAGGTTCGTAACCCACGTCGAAACCGGTCGGCCCCTTCAAAGTACCGCGCAATGATACCACGTCGCCATGGGCGCCGGATGTGCGCCCCGTCGCGCCAGCCGGGTGCCGAATCGCTGCCCCCTGGCGCTCAGTGCGCGCGCAGCAGGCGCGACTTGTTGCGCTGCCAGTCACGGTCCTTCTCGGCCGCGCGCTTGTCGTGCTTCTGCTTGCCCTTGGCGAGACCGATCTGCAGTTTGACGCGGCCGTGCTGCCAGTACAGTTCCAGCGGAATGATCGTGTAGCCGCGGCGTTCCACGGCGCCGATCAGCCGATCGAGTTCATTGCGATGGAGCAGGAGCTTGCGGGTGCGCACCGGGTCGACCGGCTTGTGCGTCGAGGCCGTCTTCAGCGGTGCAATGTGCGCGCCGATCATGAAAGCCTCGCTGCCGCGGATATACACGTAGGCCTCGGCCAGCTGTGCGCGCCCGGCGCGCATGGCCTTGACCTCCCAGCCCTCCAGCGCCAGGCCGGCGTCGAGCCGCTCTTCGATGAAATATTCGTGCCGTGCGCGGCGATTCTCGGCAATCAGGCGCCCGGCATTTTCCGATTTGACCATGTGGGCATTGTACCCGCAGGCGTTGAGTGATTCGGACGGATACTCCAGACTCTGCCTCCATGCGCACCTTGACCCGATCGGCCCTGATTGCCCAACCGCCCGCGGTGGTGTTCGCGCTGGTCGCCGATGTGGCCGCCTACCCGCGCTTCGTGCCAGGCTGCAGCGGCGCGGAGATCCTGCTGCACGCGAAGGACGAGATCGTCGCGCGCCTCACCGTGCACCGTGGCCCGCTCAGCACGCGCCTGACCACGCGCAATCACCTGCAGCCCCACCAGCAGATCCGCATGGAACTGGTCGACGGACCGCTGCGCGCCCTGCATGGCTTGTGGACTTTTGCGCCGGTCGCCGCCAACGGTTGTCGCATAGAGCTCAAGCTGGAGTTCGAGTTCTCGAATCCGCTCAAGGCCGCGCTGCTGGAACCCTTGCTCGAGGGCACGGCCAGCGCGATGGTGCAGGCCTTCGTCGCGCGTGCGCAGGGTACGCGTCCGCACAGCTGATCCCGGCCATGGCGAGCACAACTGCCAAATCATGCGTAGTCGCGCTCGACCTGCCCGAGGGCCCGCGCCTGTGCACGGTGCGGCTCGCGGCTAGCGCTGATCTCGAGGCTGCGCTGCAGGCGGCGCGCCTGCAGGTGGGCGATCTGGGGATCGACTGGCAGTCGGGCCCGGTCGGCATCTGGGGTCAGCTCAAAGCGCGCACTGCGGTGCCGGACGAGGGCGATCGCATCGAGCTGTATCGACCCTTGCGAGTGGATCCGCGCCAGCGGCGTCGGGAGCGTGCGCGCACCGCCAGGCGCTGAAGCGGCGAGTGCCGCAGCGCGCCAGGTCAATTCGACGGTGCGGTCACCGGGCGATCGCTGACGGGTTCGGCCGGATTCCCCTTCACATCGGTGACCACGTGATCGACCAGATCGTTCTTGAAATAGACCGTGGCATGGTTGCGATAGGGCGTCCGCATGCGCTTGAGCATCAGGTAGTAGTCGTAGTCCCAACGCTCGTTGGAGAAGCCGCCCGGCACCATCGGTGTGCCCAGCAGGTAGCGCACCTGCGCGCGCGTCATGCCGGCCTTTACCTGGCCGACCGTGGTCGCGTCGAGGTGATTCCCCTGCTGGATCGGCATGCGGTACATGCAACTCTGCATGGCGGGCAGCACGCTGAGCGCCAACGCGCCGGCCAGCGCTGCCAGTTTCCGCAGTGGTAGCGGTCGATCCAAGGTGGTAATTTGCATGCGCGACATCATAGCTGCAGAGCAATCATGGAAGGCAAGGATCTCCGTAAAGCGGGTCTGAAAGTCACGCTACCGCGGCTGAAGATACTCGAGATACTCGAACGTGGTGCCACGCGGCACCTCTCGGCCGAGGAAATCTACAAGCAGCTGCTCGAATTGCACGAAGACATCGGCCTCGCGACGGTGTATCGCGTGCTGACGCAATTCGAGGCCGCGGGCCTCGTGGCACGCCACCATTTCGAGAATGGCATGGCGGTGTTCGAGCTCAACCATGGGGCGCATCACGATCATATCGTCTGCATGGACTGCGGCCACGTCGAAGAGTTCGTCGACAAGGACATAGAAGAGCGCCAGGACGCCATCGCCAGGCGCCTGCAGTTCTCGATCCAGGAGCACTCACTGGTGCTTTACGGACGCTGTTTGCGTGCCGATTGCCCGGTGCGCAAGCTACGGCCCCTGGCGCGCGGCTGATCGACGAGCGCGCGCTCGAGCATTTCCAGCGCGTGGGCCCGGGCGCGGGCCGTGATCTCCAGGCCCCCGAGCATGCGGGCGATTTCCTCGACGCGCGCCTCGCCATTCAGGGCCGTGACGCTGATGCGCGTATTGCGCCCATCGCTGAGCTTGCTGACTTGCAGGTGCTGGTGACCCTGAGAGGCCACCTGCGCGAGATGCGTGACGCACAGCGCCTGGCCGCCGCTACCTAGGCCACGCAGTTCGCGGCCGACGATCTCGGCGACCGCGCCGCCAATGCCGGCATCGACTTCGTCGAACACCATGCAGGGGGCGGCATTGCGGGCGCAGCTTACCTGCACCGCCAATGACAGGCGCGCCAGTTCGCCACCCGAGGCGATCTTGGCCACTGCACGCGGTGGCTGGCCCGGGTTGGTGCTGACACGGAATTCGATCCGATCGGCGCCGTGCGCGGCCGGTTCGGCGCTTTCCAGCGGCGCGAGATCGACCACGAAGCGGCCGCCGACCATGCCCAGTTCCTGCATGCGGGCGGAGATTTCACGGGCCATCGCAGTGGCTGCCTTGGTGCGCGCCAGGGTCAGCTGGCGAGCCTGGTCGTGATATTCCGCCAGCGCCGCGGCGACCTGCGAGCGCAGCGCGCTCAGATCGCCGGCCGCGTTCTCCATGCCCGCGAGCTCGCGCTGCAACGCGCCTTGCCAGGCGGGCAATTCGGCGGCCTCGACGCGGTGCTTGCGGGCCAGGTCTTCAATCGCGGCCAGCCGCTTTTCCACGTATTCCTGGCGTGCGGGGTCGAAATCGAGTGATTCCAGGTAGTGGGTCAGGGAGTGGGCGACATCCTGCACTCGCGAGGCGGCCTCATCGAGCAGCGGATACAGCTCGGTGAGCTTCAGATCGAGGGCACCGGCGCTGCGCAGGGTGGTCGCGGCGCGCGAGAGCAGCTGGTGCGCGTTGACGGCTTCACCTTCGTACAGCCCCGCGAGGCTCTGGCGTGCAGCCTCCACCAGCCGGCCGCGGTTGGCGATGCGGGCGCGCTCTTCGGCCAGCGCCGCGTGTTCATCGGCGCGCAGCTGCAGGGCTTCGAGTTCCTGCACCTGGTAGCGCAGCAGGTCGAGCCGCGCATGGCGGTCGCTGGCCGCGGCCTCGATGGTCACGCTGCGATTCATCAGCGCCAGCCAGGTCGCATGCGTGGAGCGCACCTGGCTTGCGAGCGTTTCAAATTGCCCGTAGCTGTCGAGCAGCGTGCGCTGCGTGGCGCTGCGCATCAGCGACTGGAATTCGTGCTGGCCGTGGATATCGAACAGCAGTTCGCCCATGCTCCGCAACACGCTGACCGGCACGCTCTGGCCATTGAGCCAGGCGCGGCTGCGCCCATCGCTGCCGATCGCACGGCGGATCAGCAGTTCGCCTTCTTCACTGATGGACTGTTCTTCCAGCAGGCGGCGCAGTTCGCCGCCCACGTTGGCGATATCGACCGCCGCACTGAGTTCGGCGCGCTCGGCACTGGCGCGCACGACTTCAGCCCCGGCGCGGCCACCGGCCAGCAGTTCGATGGCATCGACCAGCATGGACTTGCCCGCGCCAGTCTCGCCGGTGAGCACCGTCAAGCCCGCACCGAACTCGATTTCCACCGAGTCGATGATGGCCAGATCCTTGACCTGCAGTGTGCGCAACATGCTTTATCGCTCCCGCAATTCTTCGCCGCGCCCCCAGCGCAGCTTGGAGCGCAACAGGCGGAAATAGTCGTAGCCGGGCGGATGCAGCAGCGTGATCGAGCCGCCTATCGCACTGATCTCGAGCCGATCGCCGGGCTGCATGTCGGCCAGGTGCGCGCCATCGCAGGCCACCTGAGCCAGGCCCGGACCGCGATCGAGCGAACGGATCTCGATATGCGAATCGCCTGAGACCACGATCGGGCGGTCGGCAAGCGAATGCGGGCAGATGGGCGCCATCACCAGCACGTTGAGCTTCGGATCGACGATCGGCCCGCCGCAGGAAAGGGCGTAGGCCGTAGAGCCAGTGGCAGTGGCCACGACCATGCCGTCGCCGCGGTGCGAGTTCACGTAGCGCCCATCCACGCGGGTATCGAAGTCGAGCATGCTGCCGGTGTCGCGGCGGAGCAGTACCACATCGTTCAGGGCCAGCAGGCTGTTTTTTTTGCCCGATCCGCTGTGCAGCGCGGCCTCGAGCAGCGGGCGGCGATCGGATTCGCAGCGACCATCGAGCAGGGCATTGATGCTGGCGGCGACATCCTGGGGCATCACGTCGGTAAGGAAGCCGAGCCGGCCACGGTTGATGCCGAGCAGCGGCACATCGCGGCCCACTACCAGGCGCGCGGCCTGCAGCAGGGTGCCGTCGCCGCCCACGGCGATCACGAAGCGCGAGCGCCTGGCGAGCTCTTGCCGCGGAGCAGGGGTAGTCTTGGAAAGCTTGGCGGCAGCCGGTTCGTCCTCGGCCACCAGCACTTCGTAGCCGCGCTCGCGCAGTGCCGCGACCACGACCACCGCACTCTCGGCGATCCTGGGCTCGGCAAAGTGCCCGATCAGGGCGCAGGTGTGCGGCGCATCAGTCATGCCGCCCTTTGTAGCATGCCCCCCGGCGGCTCCCAAGGCGCAATTCTGCAAAAAGGCGCAGGCTGCGAACTGTGCCTCGCTTGACTAGGCGGAAACAGGCTCGGTAGCCTCAGCTTCCATGGACCAGGTATGCTCATGAGCGCTGAATCGAATCCTTCGGAAAGTCTGAACGAGCGTGCACAGCACCTGCTGCGCGTGCTGGTGCAGAGCTATATCCGCGAGGGGCAGCCCGTGGGTTCACGCGCCTTGTCGCGCGATTCAGGCTTGAGCCTCAGTTCGGCCACGATCCGCAATGTCATGGCTGATCTTGAAGAACTGGGTTTTGTCGCTTCACCGCACACCTCGGCCGGGCGCGTGCCCACCGACCGTGGTTACCGCTTCTTTGTCGATGCGCTGATGCGCAGTGACCTGCCGGCCGCCGAGGCCACGGAGTTCGCGGAACTGCGCGAGCAACTGGATTCCGCCATCGAAGGTCCCAAGTCGCTGATCGCCACCGCATCGCGTCTGCTCTCGCAGGTCACGCATCTCGCCGGCGTAGTGACGGTGCCGATCGTGCCGGCCGCCACGCTCACGCAGGTGGAATTCCTGGGGCTGTCGGAAAATCGCGTGCTGGTGGTGATGGTCTTCAACAACCGCGAAGTGCAGAACCGCGTGATCCAGCTGTCGCGCCACTATGCGCCCGAGGAACTGCGCCGCGCCGCGAACTTCCTCAATGATCACTGCCGCAACCGCACGCTCGCACAGGTGCAGGCCGAGCTGGTGCAGCTCTTGCGCCATACCCAGGAGAGCCTCAACCAGGTGATGCTCGATGCCATCACGATGGCGCAGCGCATCTGCGAGCAGCAGACGCCGAGCGAGGGCATTGAGTACGTGATCGCCGGCGAGACCAACCTGATGGGCCTGGCTGAGCTTTCCAGCGTCGAAAAGCTCAAGCGGCTCTTCGAGGCCTTCAACGAGCAGCGCGACATCCTGCACCTGCTCGACCAGAGCCTGCGTGCCGATGGAGTGCAGATTTTCATCGGCCACGAGTCGGGCTATCAGATACTGGACGATTGCAGTATCGTCACCGCGCCGTATAGCAGTGGCGATGGCGTGGTCGGAGTGCTGGGAGTCATCGGGCCGACGCGCATGGCCTACGAGCGTGTGATCCCCATCGTGGATGTCACCGCAAAATTGCTGGGCTCGGCCTTGAATTCGCGGCGCTAGCCCCCAAACCTGCGCAGGGGAAGCAATCCGTAGGTAATAAATTACTTGCGAAATGAACTATAACTTATTGTAAATATAGGTCTTTGTGTCACAGGTTGAGTCAGAATCCGCGGCCTCGGCCAATGCGGGCGAGGAGCGGGATCCGGCGCTGGCGCTCGATGAGCTGACCGGCGGTCCCGCTACACCCGCCGATTCGCAAGTCACGCGATTGCAGGCTGAGCTGGCACAGGCCGAGCAGACAGCGAACGCCGCCCGTGATGCCCAGCTGCGCGCGCTTGCAGAGCTCGAGAATGTACGCAAGCGTTCCCAGCGCGAGATCGAGAATGTGCAGCGCTTTGCGCTGGAGCGATTTGCCGCTGAACTGCTGCCGGCTCGCGACAGCCTGGAACTCGCAGTGCAGAGCTCGGCGCAGGCCGACACTGCCAGCCTGGTCGCGGGCCAGCAGGCAACCCTGCAGCTGTTGAACAAGGCCTTCGACAAGTTTTCGATCCAGCGCGTCGATCCGCAGGGTGCGCTGTTCGACCCGGCGTTGCATGAGGCGGTGCTGGCCCAGGATTCTACTGCGGTGGCGCCAGGTACGGTGCTGCAGGTGCTGCAGTCCGGTTACCAGCTCAATGGTCGCCTGTTGCGGCCGGCGCGCGTGATCGTCGCGCGGGCCCCAGGCGCTTGATTTTAAGTATCCAGGCCCAAATCTAGCGGGCAGCAAATCGAATTTCGTGGAGTGGTGTCATGAGTAAAGTGATCGGCATAGACCTTGGTACAACCAATTCCTGCGTGGCCGTGATGGAAGGGGGCAAGCCGCGGGTCATTGAAAACAGCGAGGGCGATCGCACCACGCCATCCATCGTCGCCTTCACCAAGGACGACGAGGTATTGGTGGGTCAGTCCGCCAAGCGCCAGGCCGTCACCAATCCGCAGAACACCCTGTTTGCGGTCAAGCGGCTCATCGGCCGAAAATTCCAGGACGATGTGGTGCAGAAAGACATCGACATGGTGCCCTACAAGGTGGTCAAGGCCGACAACGGTGACGCCTGGGTCGAGGCCCAGGGCAAGAAGATGGCACCGCCCGAAGTCTCGGCGCGCGTGCTGATGAAGATGAAGAAGACCGCCGAGGATTACCTGGGCGAAGAGGTCACGGAAGCCGTGATCACGGTGCCGGCCTATTTCAACGATTCGCAGCGCCAGGCCACCAAGGACGCCGGCCGCATCGCCGGTCTCACCGTCAAGCGCATCATCAATGAGCCGACCGCGGCCGCTCTGGCCTATGGCCTCGACAAGGCGGGCGGTGATCGCAAGATCGCCGTTTACGACCTGGGCGGCGGCACCTTCGACGTGTCGATCATCGAGATCGCGGAAGTCGACGGCGAGCGCCAGTTCGAAGTGCTGGCCACCAATGGCGATACCTTCCTCGGCGGCGAAGACTTCGACCTGAAGATCATCCATTTCCTGGCCGATGAATTCCAGAAGGAATCGGGCGTCGACGTGCGCCGCGATCCGCTGGCGATGCAGCGCCTGAAGGAAACGGCCGAGAAGGCCAAGATCGAGCTATCGTCCAGCCAGCAGACCGATGTGAACCTGCCCTACATCACCGCCGATGCCAGCGGGCCGAAGCACCTGAA
Organism: Gammaproteobacteria bacterium; assembly: GCA_025350055.1. Classification (GTDB taxonomy): domain Bacteria; phylum Pseudomonadota; class Gammaproteobacteria; order Steroidobacterales; family Steroidobacteraceae; genus FEN-1191. The sequence continues at coordinate 71,560 of JANXYK010000063.1, forward strand.
CGTGCGCCTGACGCGCGCCAAGCTCGAGTCGCTGGTCGAAGAGCTGGTGAAGCGCACCATCGGCCCCTGCCGCACGGCGCTCAAGGATGCCGGCCTCGAGCCCTCGGCCGTCGCCGAGGTGATCCTGGTCGGCGGCCAGACGCGCATGCCGCTGGTGCAGAAGTACGTGAAGGACATCTTCGGCAAGGATCCTCGCAAGGATGTGAATCCGGACGAGGCCGTGGCCGTGGGCGCCGCCGTGCAGGGCGGTGTACTCTCCGGTGAAGTCAAAGACGTGCTGCTGCTCGATGTCACGCCGCTGTCGCTCGGCATCGAGACCCTGGGCGGCGTGATGACCAAGCTCATCAACAAGAACACCACGATTCCGACCAAGGCTGCGAATGTGTTCTCCACCGCGGATGACAACCAGACCGCGGTGACGATCCACGTGCTGCAGGGCGAGCGCGAGCGCGCGGATGGCAACAAGTCGCTCGGCAAGTTCGACCTGGCGGATATCCCGCCGGCGCCGCGCGGCATGCCGCAGGTCGAAGTCACCTTCGACATCGACGCCAATGGCATCTTGCATGTCTCGGCCAAGGACAAGGCCACCGGCAAGGAGCAGAGGATCGTCATCAAGGCCTCGAGCGGCCTGGGCGAGGAAGAGATCAAGCGCATGGTGCGCGATGCCGAGGCGCATGCCGAGGAAGACAAGAAGTTCCGCGAGCTGATCGAAGTGCGCAACCGCGGCGATGCGATGCTGCATTCGGTCGAGAAGGCGCTCAAGGATCTGGGCGACAAGGTCAGCGGCGAGGATCGCGCCAAGGCCGAATCGGCGCTGGCCGACCTGCGCACCGTGCTCAAGGGCGATGATGGCGAGGCCATCACGCGCAAGACCGAGGCGCTCTCGACGGCAGCGGCCGGCATTGCACAGCAAGCCTATGCGGCCGGCCAGGGCGCGCCGGATGGGGCGGCTGCAGGCGGCAACGCTGAGGGCGCGCAGCCGGGTGCCGCCTCAGGCAAGGACAAAGACAACGTGGTCGATGCGGAATTCGAGGAAGTGAAGGACCAGGGCCGGCGCGCGTCCTGACGCCGGCTTGATGCATGGCGAAGGCCGACTTTTACAAGGTACTTGACGTCCCTCGCAACGCGCCCGAGGCCGACATCAAGAAGGCCTATCGGCGTCTCGCCATGAAATTTCACCCGGACCGCAATCCGGGTGACAAGAGCGCCGAGGATAAATTCAAGGAGGCGAAGGAAGCCTACGAAGTGCTCTCCGACGCCAACCAGCGCAGCCTCTACGACCAGCACGGGCATGCCGGCCTCGACGCCGCCCGCCAGGGCGGTGGCGGCCGTGGTGCCGAAGCTTTTGGCGATATCTTCGGCGACGTATTCGGCGATATCTTCGGCAGCGCCCGTCGCGGTGGCCGCTCGCAGGCCTATCGCGGCGCCGATCTGCGCTATGACATCGAGCTCGATCTGGCTGAGGCTGTTTTTGGCCGCACCACCGAGATCGACCTCACCAAGCTGGTCGAGTGCGAGCTCTGCCATGGGAGCGGCGCCGCCAAGGGCAGCAACCCGGTGCAGTGCGAGACCTGCCACGGCTCGGGCCAGGTGCGGGTCTCGCAGGGTTTCTTCACCATGCAGCAGACCTGTCCGCATTGCCGTGGCGTCGGGCGCATCGTGCGCAATCCCTGCGACGCCTGCCTGGGCCAGGGGCGGGTGCGCAAGCACAAGAAGCTGTCGGTAAAGATTCCGCCGGGCGTCGATACCGGCGATCGCGTACGTCTGGGCGGCGAGGGCGAAGCAGGGCGCAATGGCGGCCCGCCTGGCGACCTCTACGTGGAAATCCACGTGCGTGACCATGAGATCTTCGAGCGCGAAGGTCCGCATCTCAGTTGCGAAGTGCCAGTGGCTTTCGTGGTGGCAGCCCTCGGTGGCAACGTCGATGTGCCTACGCTCGAGGGCGAAGTGAGCCTGAAGGTGCCAGCCGAGACGCAGTCGGGCCGCGTGTTCAGGTTGCGCGGCAAGGGCATCAAGCCCGCGCGCGGCGGCGAACAGGGCGATCTGTTCTGCCGCGTGGCGGTGGAGACGCCGGTGAAGCTCTCGGCCGAGCAGCGCGAGCTGCTGCAGCAGTTCGATGCCTCGCTGCGCCACGATGGCACCCGCCACGCGCCGCGCCAGAAGAGCTTTCTGGATGGCGTGAAGAGCTTCTTCTCGGGCAAAGATTCCTGAGATGGGCGCGCCGGTCACCCTCGTGCTGATCGGCGCCGGTGGCCGGATGGGCCGCGCGCTACAAGGGCTGCTGCCGGAGTTTCCTGCGCTGCAACTCAAGGCCGTCGCTGGTTCCCAGACAACGGCCGACCTGCCTGCTGCGCTGGCCTCCGCCGGGCTCGCCATCGATTTCTCGACCGCAGCGGCCAGTGCCGCCAACCTGGCCGCCTGCGTTAGGGCCCGCGTGCCCCTGCTGCTGGGTACCACAGGGCTTCCGGCCAGCCTGCAGCCCGAGCTTGCCGCTGCTGCCCGGCACATTCCCCTGCTGGTGGCGGCCAATACGAGTCTCGCAGTGAACCTATTGCTGGAGCTGGTGAGCCGGGCCGCCGAGGCACTTCCAGACAGCTTCGACATTTCGATTGCCGAATCGCACCACCGCGACAAGCGCGACGCGCCCTCGGGCACGGCGCTGGCGCTGGGTGCCGCTGCCCAGGCCGGCCGCGCCGCTGCCGGGCGTGCCGGCCTGGAAATCCCCTACGCCGTCAGCCGGGGCGGGGACATCGTGGGCGACCATACGGTGCACTTTAATGGTGCGGGCGAGCGGCTGAGCCTCGGCCACCAGGCGACCGACCGGGCGGTCTTCGCCCGGGGGGCCCTGGCTGCGGGGGCCTGGCTGGCCCGGCAGCCCCCGGGCCGCTACCGGATGCAGGACCTGTTCGGTAAAAAATAATTAGGGGCTCCGCGACGCACGCATTTTTGCAAGCGGCTATTTTTAATAGGGTTTTCCGGTCCGTTTTTGCCCTGTTGCGACCGATTCGCACATGGACACGGGCGGGGTCAATCCTTAGAATTTCGCGGGTAATCCGGTTGTCGGGTTAGTCCGCACAAGGCGGGGGGCGTTCCAAAAGAACTCCTCCCGCTTTGTGCATCTACGCATCGAAAACTGGCAGTGTGCGACTCGTCAGCCCGTCGGGTTCGCTGCATGAGGGAGGGCTCTAGTGCATTCACCAGCGGTGCTGGCTCTCGCGGATGGCAACATCTTCCGCGGCCAGTCGATCGGCGCAAGCGGCAACACCACCGGCGAAGTCGTATTCAATACCGCCATCACGGGCTATCAGGAAATTCTTAGCGATCCGTCTTACTCCAGGCAGATCGTCACGCTCACCTTTCCGCATATCGGCAATACCGGCGTCACCGCCGAAGACATGGAGTCCGCGCAGATCTACGCCGCGGGCCTCGTGATCCGCGATCTCACATTGCTCACCAGCAGCTGGCGCTCGGAAGGTTCGCTCACCGACTTCCTGCAACGCGGTCGCATCGTCGCCATCGCGGGTATCGATACGCGCCGTCTCACGCGCCTGCTGCGTGAACGCGGTGCGCAGGCCGGTTGCATCATGACGGGCGAGCGCATCGATGAAGCGGCGGCGGTGCGCGCGGCCTCGCGATTCCCCGGTCTCAAGGGCATGGATCTCGCCAAGGTCGTCACCACGCGCGAGAGCTACCAGTGGAACGAGGGCAGCATCGCCAGGCCGGTGCTCAAGACACCGATCCGCGCACAGCAACGCCTGCACGTGGTCGCCTACGACTTCGGCATCAAGCGCAACATCCTGCGGCTGCTGGCCGACCAGGGTTGTCGCGTCACCGTGGTGCCAGCGACCACCACGGCGGCTGAAACCCTGGCACTCAAACCCGACGGCGTATTCCTCTCGAACGGGCCCGGCGATCCTGAGCCCTGCACCTACGCGATCACCGCCATCAGCGAGCTGCTGGCGAGCGATGTGCCGGTGTTCGGCATCTGCCTCGGCCACCAGTTGCTAGCGCTCGCCAGCGGCGCGCGCACGGTCAAGATGAAGTTCGGCCACCACGGTGCCAATCATCCGGTGCAGGAAACCTCCAGCGGCCGGGTCTACATCACCAGCCAGAACCACGGCTTCGCGGTCGATGAATCGAGCCTGCCCGATAACCTGCAGGCCACGCACCGCTCATTGTTCGACGGGAGCCTGCAGGGCGTGGCGCGCACCGACTGCGCGGCCTTCAGCTTCCAGGGGCACCCGGAAGCCAGCCCCGGCCCGCACGATATCGCGCCGCTGTTCGAAGCCTTCACCCAGGCGATGGTGCGACGGCTCCAGACGCAGCTGCGCAGCCTGCGTGCCGCCTCGCGCAAGCAGGCAGCCGAGGGCTGAACGCGCCGCCATGCCCAAACGCACCGACATCCAGAGCATCCTGATCATAGGCGCCGGGCCGATCGTCATCGGCCAGGCCTGTGAGTTCGACTATGCCGGCGCGCAGGCCTGCAAGGCGCTGCGCGAGGAAGGCTTCCGCGTGATCCTGGTCAATTCCAACCCGGCCACGATCATGACCGACCCGGAAATGGCCGATGCCATCTACATCGAGCCGGTCAACTGGCGCACGGTCGCCAGCATCATCGAGAAGGAAAAGCCCGATGCGCTGCTGCCTACCATGGGCGGGCAGACAGCGCTCAACACCGCGCTCGACCTGGTGCGCGAGGGCGTGCTGGAGAAATACGGCGTCGAGCTGATCGCCGCCTCGCGCGAAGCCATCGACATGGCCGAAGACCGCGAGCTGTTCCGCAATGCGATGCGCGAGATCGGCCTCGAGACCGCGCGCGCGCAGATCGCCCGCAGCCTCGATGAGGCGGTGGCGGTGCAGGCCAACTTCGGCTACCCGGTGGTGCTGCGGCCTTCCTTCACGATGGGCGGCAGTGGTGGCGGCATCGCCTACAACCGCGAGGAATTCGAGACCATCGTCGCGCGGGGCCTGGAAGCCTCGCCCACGCACGAGGTGCTGATCGAAGAATCGGTGATCGGCTGGAAAGAATTCGAGATGGAGGTGGTGCGCGACAAGGCGGACAACTGCATCATCGTCTGCTCGATCGAGAACCTCGATCCGATGGGTGTGCACACGGGCGATTCCATCACGGTGGCGCCGGCGCTCACGCTCACCGACAAGGAATACCAGCGCATGCGCGATGCCTCGATCGCGGTGCTGCGCAAGATCGGCGTCGAGACCGGCGGTTCGAACGTGCAGTTCGCGGTCAATCCGCGCGATGGCCGGCTGCTGGTGATCGAGATGAATCCGCGCGTGTCGCGCTCCTCGGCGCTGGCCTCCAAGGCCACCGGTTTCCCGATCGCCAAGGTCGCGGCCAAGCTGGCGGTGGGCTACACGCTGGCGGAACTGCGCAATGAAATCACCGCAGGTGCCACGCCGGCCTCGTTCGAACCCACCATCGATTACGTCGTCACCAAGCTGCCGCGCTTCACCTTCGAGAAATTTCCGGCCGCGAACAACCGCCTCACCACGCAGATGAAGTCGGTGGGCGAGGTGATGGCGATCGGGCGCAGCTTCCAGGAATCGCTGCACAAGGCGCTGCGTGGCCTCGAAACCGGTCTCGATGGCTTCGATCCGCTGTTGACGCTGCCGCTCACCGACGAGAGCAGCGCGCAGCTGGCCTATGAATTGCGCGCGCCCGGTGCCAATCGCCTGCTGTATGTGGCCGATGCCATGCGTGCGGGCTGGAGCATTGAGCGCATCAACGAACTTTCCGGCATCGATCCCTGGTTCCTGGCCCAGATCGCCGACCTGATCGCCGAAGAGGGCCAGCTGCGGCGCGATGGCGAGAAGTCGCTGGGCGTCGAACGTCTGCGCGAGCTCAAGCGCAAGGGTTTCTCCGACCGACGGCTGGCGAATCTGACCCGCAGCACCGAACAGCAGATCCGCGCCCGACGGCGCGAATTCGGCGTGGTGCCGGTGTACAAGCGTGTCGATACCTGTGCCGCCGAATTCTCGACCAGCACGGCCTATCTGTATTCCACTTACGAGGAGGAATGCGAGGCCGAGCCCAGCAAGCAGCGCAAGATCATGATCCTGGGCGGCGGCCCCAACCGTATCGGCCAGGGCATCGAGTTTGACTATTGCTGCGTGCACGCGGCGCTCGCACTGCGCGAGGATGGCTTCGAGACCATCATGGTCAACTGCAATCCGGAGACGGTATCGACCGACTTCGACACCTCCGACCGGCTGTATTTCGAACCGCTGACGCTCGAGGATGTACTCGAGATCATCCAGAAGGAAAAACCCGAAGGCGTGATCGTGCAGTTCGGCGGTCAGACGCCGCTGAAGCTCTCGCGCGCGCTCGAGGCCGCAGGCGCGCCGATCATCGGTACCACGCCCGACTCCATCGATATTGCCGAGGATCGGGAGCGCTTCCAGCAGCTGGTCAAGCGCCTGGGGTTGCGCCAACCAGCGAACGCCACCGCGCGCACCGAGGACCAGGCCGTGGTGCTGGCGCGCGAAGTGGGCTTCCCGCTGGTGGTGCGTCCTTCCTACGTGCTCGGCGGCCGCGCGATGGAGATCGTCTTCAACGAAGACGACCTGCGCCACTATATGAACACCGCCGTGCAGGTCTCGAACGACAGCCCGGTGCTGCTCGACCGCTTCCTCGATCAGGCGATCGAAGTCGATGTCGATGCGGTCTGCGACGGCGAGGATGTGCTGATCGGCGGCATCATGGAGCACGTCGAACAGGCGGGCGTCCACTCGGGCGATTCCAGCTGCTCACTGCCACCGAACAGCCTGCCGGCATCGCTGCAGGACGAAATGCGCGAGCAGACCCGCAAGCTCGCGCGCGCATTGCAGGTGGTGGGCCTGATGAATGTCCAGTTTGCGATCCAGAGCGGCACGGTTTACGTGCTCGAGGTCAATCCGCGCGCCTCGCGCACCGTGCCCTTCGTCGGCAAGGCCACTGGCGTGCCGATTGCCAAACTGGCGGCGCGCGTAATGACCGGGCGCAAACTGAAGGATCTGGGCGCACTGAATGAAACGGTGCCCAGCTACTACTCGGTGAAGGAAGCGGTATTCCCCTTCAACAAGTTCCCCGAAGCCGATCCGATTCTGGGGCCAGAGATGAAGTCCACCGGCGAGGTGATGGGCACGGGCCGCACCTTCGGCGAGGCCTATGCCAAGAGCCAGGCCGCCTCGGGCGTGGTGCTGCCGCGTTCGGGCGTCTGCCTGATCAGCGTGCGCGAACGCGACAAGACCGGGGCCGTGCCGCTGGCGCGCAACCTGGTAGCGCGCGGTTTCGAGATCGTCGCCACCAGCGGCACCGCCGTGGCGCTGCAGGCGGCCGGCATCGCCTGCCGCTCTGTAAACAAGGTGCGCGAGGGTCGCCCGCATATCGTCGACATGATCAAGAACGACGAAATCAACCTGATCGTCAACACCACCGAAGGCAAACAGGCCACGATCGAGTCGCACTCGATCCGGCGCGAGGCGGTGCATCGGCGCGTCACCTATTACACCACGCTGGCTGCCGCACTGGCGACCTGCGAGGCTCTCGACCACATCGACGAGGTGGCCGTTAACCGTCTGCAGGATCTGCATCGCGGGGCGCTGGCATGAAACGCTCGCCGATGACCGCGCGCGGCGCCGAACTGCTGCGCACCGAACTCAAACGCCTGAAGTCCGAGGACCGGCCGCGTGTGATCAAGGCGATCGCCGAGGCGCGAGCGCACGGCGATCTGTCGGAGAACGCCGAATACCACGCCGCCCGCGAGCAGCAGGGTTTCATCGAAGGGCGCATCATGGAGATCGAATCGCGGCTGGGTGCGGCCGAGATCATCGATGTGACGCAGCTCACGCCCGGCGCGCGGGTGGTGTTCGGCGCCACCGTCAGCATCGAAGACCAGGACGATGGCAGCAAGGTCAGTTACCAGATCGTCGGCGAGGACGAAGCCGACATCCGCGCCGGCCGCATTTCCTACAGCTCACCAATTGCGCGCGCGCTGATCGCCAAGAGTGTGGGTGATGTGGTGGATGTGGTCACGCCCGGTAAGACGCGCAGCTACGAGATCACCTCGGTACAGTACCTCTGAGGCCTCAGGCATCTGGCAACATCAGGCGCGGCAGCGGCTGCGCCGCCCGATACAGAATCGCCACATGGCCGATGCGGTTGAGCAGTGCGCAGTCACTCCGGCGCACCAGCTCGGCCAGCAAGCTGTCGCGTGCCGCGCGATCGGCGGCTCGCACCCGCACCTTGATCAGCTCGTGGTCGCGTAGCGCCTGCACGATCTCGGCCACGACATTGTCGGTGAGCCCTTTCTGACCCAGCATCACCACTGGTTTGAGGGCGTGGGCCTTGCCGCGGAGGAAGCGCTGCTGCTTTTCGCTGAGTTTCATGGCCCCATTATCCCTCAGGGCGGGCCTGCTGCATCACGGCAAGGCCAGTTAGCCATTGAAACCGCGGGGTGGCGCCCTCATTGAGCCCTTCCAGGGTGTGATTTTCGCTGAGACCTGCTTGCTGGCGAGGGGCCTCAGGATGGTGTAGCGTGACCCCGAGCCTTGCTCCGGAGCTTCGACGTTGAACGATACAATCAAGAGCGTGCTGATGTGGGCTGTCATCCTGACAGTCATGGTGGCGGTCTTTACCCGCTACATGCCGGCGACCAACCCGCCCGAACAGCTGATCTATTCCGCGTTCCTGAGCGAAGTGCACAACGGCCGCGTCGATAAGGTCGTCCTGCAGGGCGACACCATCTATGGCGAGCGCAAGGACAAGAGCAAGTTTGAGACCTACAACCCCGAGACCAGCTACGAAGCGCTGATCGGTGACCTGACCAAGTCGAATGTGGGCATCGAGGGCAAGCCGCCGAAGCAGCCCAGCATCCTGACCCAACTGTTGCTGCAGCTGGCGCCCGCGCTGCTGCTGATCGTGGTGTTCATCTATATGTTGCGGCAGATGCAGGGTGCCGGTGGTGGGCGCGGGGCGATGAGCTTCGGCAAGAGCCGCGCGCGGCTGTTGGGTGAGGACCAGGTCAATGTCACTTTTGCGGATGTCGCTGGCGTGGATGAGGCCAAGCAGGAAGTGGGCGAGATCGTCGATTTCCTCAAGGATCCGGGCAAGTTCCAGAAGCTGGGCGGCAAGATCCCGAAGGGCGTGCTGATGGTCGGCAACCCCGGCACCGGCAAGACGTTGCTGGCGCGGGCGATCGCCGGCGAAGCCAAGGTGCCGTTCTTCACGATCTCGGGTTCGGATTTCGTCGAGATGTTCGTCGGCGTCGGCGCCTCGCGCGTGCGCGACATGTTCGAGCAGGCCAAGAAGCACGCGCCCTGCATCATCTTCATCGACGAGATCGACGCTGTGGGTCGCCATCGTGGCGCGGGCCTGGGCGGCGGTCATGACGAGCGCGAGCAGACGCTGAACCAGTTGCTGGTCGAGATGGACGGCTTCGAGGGCAACGAGGGCATCATCGTCATTGCCGCCACCAATCGCCCCGATGTGCTCGACCCGGCGCTGCTGCGCCCGGGCCGCTTCGATCGCCAGGTGGTGGTGCCGCTGCCCGATGTGCGCGGCCGCGAGCAGATCCTGCGCGTGCACATGCGCAAGGTCCCCCTCGGCGATGATGTGAAGCCGGCGCTGATTGCGCGTGGCACGCCCGGTTTCTCGGGCGCCGATCTTTCCAACCTGGTGAACGAGGCGGCGCTGTTCGCCGCGCGCGCCAACCAGAAGTCCGTGTCGATGGACCAGTTCGAGCGCGCCAAGGACAAGATCATGATGGGCACCGAGCGGCGCTCGATGGTGATGAGCGAAAAAGAGAAGCTCAACACGGCCTATCACGAATCCGGCCATGCGATCGTCGGTGTCAACCTGCCGGAACACGATCCGGTCTACAAGGTCACGATTATTCCGCGCGGTCGTGCGCTCGGCGTTACTTTCTTCCTGCCGGAGGAAGACCGCTACAGCTACAGCAAGCAGCGCCTGGAATCGCAGATCGCCAGCCTGTTCGGCGGGCGCATCGCCGAGGAGCTGGTCTTCGGCCCCGAGGCCGTGACCACTGGCGCCTCGAATGACATCGAGCGCGCCACCAGTCTCGCGCGCAACATGGTGACCAAGTGGGGCCTGTCAGACCGGCTCGGCCCGCTCACCTACAGCGAGGAAGCGGGCGAAGTGTTCCTCGGTCGCTCGGTGACGCAGCACAAGCAAGTGTCTGATGAAACCGCGCACGTGATCGATGTCGAGGTGCGCCGCGTGATCGATGCCGCCTATACCCGTGCACGCGACATCCTCGACGCACATCGCGAGCAGCTCGATGCGATGGCGCAGGCTCTGATCAAGTACGAGACCCTCGACGAATCGCAGATCAAGGACATCATGGCCGGCCGTGCGCCGCAGCCGCCGGAAGGCTGGGATGACAGCGGCGGTGGCACGGGCGGCAAGACCGCCTCGATCGACAGCGGCGAGCGTGGCAAGCCAGCCATCGGCAAGCCGGCTGGCCAGACCTGAGCGCACCACCGGGTCGCGTCCCATGCTGTTGCGGCACGCCCGCGGTACCCTTGACCTGACCCAACCCGTCGTGATGGGCGTGCTCAATGTCACGCCCGATTCCTTTTCCGACGGTGGACACTACCTCGATCCTGGCAGGGCCCTCGAGCAGGGGCTGCGGCTCGTGGAAGAGGGCGCGCAGATCATCGATGTGGGGGGCGAGTCGACGCGGCCCGGCGCGACGCCGATGGACAGCGCCGTGGAATTGCGGCGCGTGATCCCGGTGATTCGCGCACTCGCGCAGCGCTGCCCGGTGCTTATTTCAGCGGATACCAGTGACGCGCTGGTGATCGAGCAGGCTGTCGATCATGGTGCCGGCCTGATCAACGATGTGCGTGCCTTGCAAAAGCCAGGAGCACTTGCGGCCGCCGCGCGCAGCGGCGCAGCGGTCTGCCTGATGCACATGCGCGGCGAACCCGCGACCATGCAGCAAAAAATCGCCTATGAGAGCGTGCTGGCCGAAGTGCGCGCGATGCTGGCCGCACGGATGGCCGCTTGCGTAGCTGCCGGTATCGAGGCGGCGCGGCTGTGCGTCGACCCGGGCTTCGGTTTTGGCAAGCAGCTGGCGCACAACCTGGAATTGCTGCGCCACCTGAGCGGATTCGCGCAATTGGGTGTGCCAATCGTGGCGGGATTGTCGCGCAAGTCGATGCTCGGGGCGCTGACCGGGCGCACACCCACCGAGCGACTGGCCGGCAGTGTTGCGCTGGCGACCATTGCGGTGCTCAATGGCGCGCGCATCGTACGGGCGCACGATGTGGCGGCGACAGTCGATGCAGTGCGCGTGGCCTGGGCGGTACGCGGCGGGTCTTGAGCTCGACAGACAGGGATTTTTCTTAGGGAGTGCGGTGTAGTGGCGCGAGAGTATTTCGGTACCGATGGCATCCGCGGGCGCGTGGGCGAGCACCCCATGACAGCCGAATTTGCCCTGCGACTGGCGGGCGCCGCGGCGCGCGTGTTGGCCCAGGATGGCGGCAGCGTGCTGATCGGCAAAGACACGCGGCTGTCCGGTTACATGTTCGAGTCCGCGCTCGAGGCGGGTTTTGTGGCCGCGGGCGTCAACGTGCTGATGATGGGCCCGTTGCCGACGCCAGGCATCGCCTACATGACGCAAAAGCTGGGTTGCAAGCTGGGTGTGGTGATCAGCGCGTCGCACAATCTTTTCGAGGACAACGGCATCAAGTTCTTCGATGCCCAGGGCGGGAAACTTTCCGACGAACTGGAAGAACAGATCGAAGCGCAGCTGGCGCTGCCTCCGGTCACGCGCCCCTCAAACGAGCTCGGAGTCGCGCGCCGTGTGGATACCTCGCGCACCCAGTACCAGGCCTTCTGCCGCAGCACGCTGCCGCCTGGTGTGACGCTCGCGGGCCTGAAGATCGTGGTCGACTGCGCCAATGGCGCCGCTTACAAAGTGGCGCCGCGCACGCTGGCGGACCTGGGCGCCGAGATCGTGCCCATCGGCTCCTCGCCCAACGGCCGCAATATCAATGTGGGCTGCGGTTCGACCGCGCCCGAATTGCTGCAACTGACGGTGCCAGGCGTGCATGCCCAGGTGGGTGTCGCGCTCGATGGCGATGGCGATCGCCTGCTGATGGTCGATCACCTGGGGCGCATCGTCGATGGCGACCAGTTGCTGTTCATTATTGCCTGTGCGCGCCATGCCGAAGGCACGCTTGAAGGCCCCGTGGTCGGTACCCTGATGAGCAATCTCGGTCTGGAGCTGGCGCTGCGGCAGCGGGGCATCGCTTTCGAGCGCGCCGCCGTGGGCGATCGCTACGTGTTGGCCAGGCTCCGTGAAACCGGCGGCGTGCTGGGCGGGGAAACCTCGGGCCATATCCTGTGCCTGGACCGCACCACCACGGGTGACGGCCTGGTGGCGGCGCTGCAGATCCTGGCGATCATGCGCCAGAGCGGCAAATCGCTGGCCGAGCTGGCGGCCGGCATGACCCGGCTTCCACAGGTACTGCTCAATTTAAAGGTGACACAGCGTTTTGACCCGATAGGCGTGCCCGCGGTGCGCCAGTGCCTGGAGTCGCTCCAGAGGCAGCTGGGCGACCAAGGCCGCATCGTGCTGCGGGCCTCCGGTACCGAGCCCCTGATCCGGGTGATGGTCGAGGCGGTGGAGGAGTCGGTGGCGCGCGCCTGCGCCGAGCAGCTGGCGGGGGCCGTGCGCGCGGTCTGATTGCACCCATCGGCCGGCATGGCTATTATCGCGCGCCCGAAGTGGGGCGCCCCTCGGGTTAGCAGGCCCTTTAGACCATGCGTCGCAAGATCGTCGCCGGCAACTGGAAGATGCATGGCTCGCGTGCCGAGAACGCGGCCCTGGTGGAGACCATCGTCGCCTCGGTGACCAGTGAGCGCACCACCTGCGTGATCTGCCCACCCTTCATCTACCTGCACGAGACCTGGCGCCAGCTGCGCGGCGGTGCGGTGGCGCTGGGCGCGCAGGACCTGTGCGCCGAGGCCCTGGGCGCGCACACCGGTGAAGTGTCGGCGGCCATGCTCAAGGACGTGGGCTGCGAATACGTGCTGGTCGGCCACTCCGAACGGCGCGCGCTGTACGGCGAGGACAGCCCGCTGGTGGCGCGCAAATTTGCCGCCGCGCACAGCAAGGGTTTGACGCCGGTGTTGTGCCTGGGCGAGCAACTGGCCGAGCGCGAAGCGGGGCGCACCCACTCGATCGTCGGTGCGCAGATCGACGCGGTCGTGCAGCTCTGTGGCATCCAGAGCTTCGCGCAGGCGGTCGTGGCCTACGAGCCGGTCTGGGCCATCGGCACGGGCCGTACGGCAACACCTGACCAGGCGCAGGAAACGCATGCCTTCATCCGCCAGCGCCTTGCGTGCGAGGATGCTAAAATCGCCGCCGGGCTGCGCATCCTGTATGGCGGGAGTGTCAAGGCAGGCAACGCCCGGGATATCTTCGTGATGCCCGACGTCGATGGCGGCCTGATTGGTGGCGCCTCGCTGAAGGCCGACGAATTCATCGCTATATTCGCCGCGGCTGATAGCCTTGCGGTCTCTGGTTAAATCGTTGTTCGGGTAAAGCTGATGTTGCACTCAACTCTGATGGTCATGCATTTCTTCGCGGCGGGAAGCATTATCCTGCTGGTATTGCTGCAGCGGGGCAAGGGCGCCGATGCAGGTGCCGGCTTCGGAGCTGGCGCGTCGGGCACGGTCTTCGGCGCACGCGGTGCGGGCACTGCGCTCTCGCGCGCCACGGCCATACTGGCGGCAATTTTCATGATCACCAGCCTGTCGCTGACCTATGTGAGCTCCAGGGGTGCCAGCGCGCCGACCAGCGTGCTCGAGCGTGCGGGCACGGTGCCGGTGCCGGCAATCAGTACTGCGCCTGCGATTGGCACGGCGCCAGCCCAAAACGCCGCGCCTGCAGCTGCGGGCAGCGCGAAGGGCGCACCGGCAGCTCCGGTTGCCCCGCCCAAGTAAGCGCGGCCATTTTCGAATCCTTGCCGACGTGGTGGAACTGGTAGACACACTAGCTTGAGGGGCTAGCGCCGCAAGGTGTGGGAGTTCGAATCTCCCCGTCGGCACCAATTCTCTCGTAGAATTGGTGGAGTAAACTTCAGGGCTGGTGGACCACCATCTGCCCTTTCAATGTCGGGGCGATGGGATGCTAGCCAATTACCTGCCGGTGCTGATCTTCCTGATGCTGGCCACGCTGCTGGCTGCTACGCTACTGGGGCTCGGCACGTTTTTTGGCCGGCTCGGCGTTCGTCATCGCGGTGACGCCGAAAAACTCTCTGCCTACGAGTGCGGCTTCGAAGCCTTTGAAGACAATCGCGCGCGCTTCGATGTGCGCTACTACCTCGTAGCCATCCTGTTCATCGTCTTCGACCTGGAAATCGCCTTCCTGTTTCCCTGGGCCGTGTCGCTCAGCAAGACCGGGCGCTTTGGCCTGGGCGCCATGGGCATTTTCCTCGCGGTACTGGTGGTGGGCTTCATCTACGAATGGAAGAAAGGGGCGCTCGAGTGGGATTAGACGACCACGGGGGCGCCGACAGTTTCGCGCAACGCGGATTCCTCACCACCCAGCTCGATAGCCTGGTCAGCTGGGCGCGCACCGGCTCCCTGTGGCCGATGACCTTTGGCCTGGCCTGCTGCGCCGTCGAGATGATGCATGCCGGCGCTTCGCGCTACGACCTCGACCGCTTCGGTGTTGTGTTCCGGCCCAGCCCACGCCAGTCCGATGTGATGATTGTCGCCGGCACCCTCGTGAACAAGATGGCGCCGGCGCTGCGCAAGGTCTACGACCAGATGCCCGAGCCGCGCTGGGTGATCTCGATGGGCTCCTGCGCCAATGGTGGCGGCTACTATCATTATTCCTATGCCGTGGTACGCGGCTGCGATCGCATCGTGCCGGTCGATATTTATGTGCCCGGTTGTCCGCCCACGGCCGAGGCGCTGCTGTACGGGATCATCCAGCTGCAACGCAAGATCGATCGCCATGGCGGCGCGTCGGTCGGGGCCTGAGGCGGCACAGCGTTGAGTCAGGCCAACGACAGACTGAGCGCCGCGCTGCAGGCCGTGTTCGGCGAGCGGCTGGTGGTGCACGCGGGCGCCGGCGGTTCACTGTCAGCGGAAGTCGCCACTGACGAGTTGCTGAAGGTAGCGCTCGAATTGCGCGAGCACCCGGAGCTGCGCTTCGAGCAGCTCATCGACCTGGCCGGTGTCGACTATCTGGATTTTGGCCGCAGCGAATGGCAGGCCGAGAAGGCTACGGGCAGCGGTTTCAGCCGCGGCGTGAATAGCGCCGCCGGCCACACGCTGCGCGGCGAGCGCCGCTATGCGGTGGTCTACCAGCTGCTCTCGGTCACGCTGAATCACCGCCTGCAGTTGCGCTGCTGGTGCGACGGACTCGATGAACCGACCGTCGAATCACTGACGGGCATCTGGGCTGGGGCGAACTGGTTCGAGCGCGAAGCCTTCGACCTGTTCGGCATCCTGTTCCGGAGCCACCCCGACCTGCGCCGGTTGCTCACCGATTACGGCTTCATCGGCCACCCGTTCCGCAAGGACTTCCCGCTGATCGGTAATGTCGAGGTGCGCTACGACAATGTGTTGAAGCGCGTGGTCTATGAACCGGTGACCATCGAAGCGCGCACGCTGGTGCCGCGCGTGATCCGCCACGACAACCGCTACGAGGCCGCGCTCAAGCCGCCGCCGCCCGCGGAGGCCCCCGTGGGGGCCCCCATGGAGGGCAAGCGTGGCTGAGATCCGCAATCTCACGATGAACTTTGGCCCGCAGCATCCGGCGGCCCACGGCGTGCTGCGCCTGGTGCTCGAGATGGATGGCGAAGTGATCCAGAAGGCCGATCCGCATATTGGTCTCTTGCACCGTGGCACCGAGAAGCTGGCCGAATCCAAGCCCTTCAACCAGTCGATCGGTTACATGGACCGGCTCGACTACGTGTCGATGATGTGCAACGAGCACGCCTATGTGCTGGCGATCGAAAAGCTGCTCGGCATCGCGCCACCACTGCGCGCGCAGTACATCCGCACGATGTTCGATGAGATCACCCGGGTGCTCAATCACCTGATGTGGCTGGGCGCGCATGGCCTCGACATCGGTGCGATGACCATATTCCTGTTCTGCTTCCGCGAGCGCGAAGACCTGATGGATTGCTACGAAGCGGTCTCGGGCACACGCATGCATGCCACCTATTACCGGCCGGGCGGCGTGAACCGCGATCTACCCGACACCATGCCGCGCTACCAGGCCTCGCGCTGGCGCTCGCAGGCCGATGCCGATCGGCGCAACGCGGCCCGTTCGGGCTCGCTGCTCGATTTCATCGCTGATTTCACCGCGCGCTTCCCGGCTTGCATTGACGAATACGAAACCCTGCTCACGGACAATCGCATCTGGAAGCAGCGCACCGTGAACATCGGCGTAGTGCCGCCCGAGCGCGCACTGCAGCTCGGTTTCACGGGCCCGATGCTGCGCGGCTCGGGCATCGCCTGGGATCTGCGCAAAAAGCAGCCCTACGAAGTCTACGGCGATCTCGATTTCGACATCCCGGTGGGCAAGCACGGCGATTGCTACGACCGTTACCTGGTGCGCGTCGAGGAGATGCGGCAGTCCAATCGCATCGTCGCGCAGTGCGTGCAGTGGTTGCGCGCCAATCCGGGCCCGGTGATGATCGATGATCGCAAGGTGCGACCGCCGCGCCGCGAAGAAATGAAAGGCGACATGGAATCGCTGATCCATCACTTCAAGTTCATGACCGAAGGCTACTGTGTGCCGGAAGGCGATGCCTATGCCGCCATCGAGGCGCCCAAGGGCGAGTTCGGTGTGTACCTGCTTTCCGATGGGGCGAACAAACCCTACCGGCTCAAGTGCCGAGCGCCTGGCTTCGCGCACCTGGCGTCGCTAAGCGAGATGGTGCAAGGGCACATGCTGGCCGACGTGGTGGCCGTGATCGGTACGCAGGATGTGGTATTCGGGGAGATCGATCGCTGATGAGCGCCACGAATGGTAATGGTGGCGTGCTCTCCGAGCACACGCGCAAGGAAATCGACCACTGGGTGGCGCGCTTCCCGGAGGGCCGGCAGCGCTCGGCGGTGATCGCTGCACTGCGCGCCGCGCAGGAACAGAACCAGGGCTATCTCACACCCCCGCTGATGGATGCGGTGGCCGCGCACCTGAAGCTCCCACCGATCCAGGTGTACGAGGTCGCGAGCTTCTACTCGATGTTCGAGACGCACCCTTGCGGCCGCCATCACGTCAGCATCTGCACCAACATCTCCTGCATGCTGCGCGGGGGCGAAGCACTGGTGGCGCATGTCGAGAAGCGCTTGGGCATACGCCTGGGCGAGAGCACGCCCGATGGTCGCATCTTCTTCAAGCAGGAAGAAGAATGCCTGGCCGCCTGCACCGGCGCGCCGATGATGATGGTCGATCACGTATACCACGAGCATCTGACGCCCGAGCGGGTGGACAAGATCCTCGATGAGCTGAAGTAGGGCAGGCGCAGAGCATGGCAGGCTGGGACGACAAGCAGAATCTGGTGTGTTTCGAACCGCTCAAGCTGGAGCGTTCGTGGACTATGCCCGTGTACGAGAGCATCGGTGGCTATGAGTCCTGGAAGAAGATCCTGGCCGAGAAGCCGCCGCGCGAGCAGATCATCGATGCTGTGAAGGCCTCGGGCCTGCGCGGCCGCGGTGGCGCGGCTTTCCCGATGGGCGTGAAGTGGAGCTTCATGCCACGCAACGCGCCGATGCAGAAATACGCGGTCTGCAATTCGGACGAGAGCGAGCCAGGCACCTGCCACGACCGCGACATCCTGCGCTACAACCCGCACTCGCTGATCGAGGGTATGGCGATCGGCGGCTACGCGATGAACGCCACCGTTGGCTACAACTACATCCGCGGCGAGTTCCTGGGCGAGCCGGTGCCGCGTTTCGAAGCGGCGGTGGCGGAGGCTTACGCGGCAGGCCTGCTGGGCAAGAACATCCAGGGCTCGGGCATCGATTTTGATCTCTATACTTTCGTCGGCGCAGGCGCCTATATCTGCGGCGAAGAAACCGCGCTGCTCGATTCGCTCGAGGGCAAGCAGGGCAAACCGCGCTTCAAGCCGCCGTTCCCCGCGGCTTTCGGCCTCTATGGCATGCCGACCACGATCAACAATTGCCAGAGCTTCGCGTCGGTGCCCACGATCATGCGCAAGGGCCCGCAGTGGTTCGCGGCGCTGGGCCCTGCAAATTCTGGCGGCACGGTGATCTTCTCGGTCTCGGGGCATGTGGCGAAGGCTGGCAATTTCGAAGTGCCGCTGGGCATTCCCTTCGCTGACCTGCTGGCGCTCGCTGGCGGCATGCTCGGTGGTCGCCGCCTGAAGGCCGTGATTCCTGGCGGTTCGTCGGTGCCGGTTGTGCCGGGCGAGAAGATGATGACGCTCAACATGGACTACGACTCACTGAAGGCTGCCGGCTCCAGCATCGGCTCGGCCGCCGTGATCGTGATGGACGAGACCACCTGCATGGTGCGCGTGCTCGAACGCCTGTCGCGCTTCTACATGTCCGAATCCTGCGGTCAGTGCACGCCTTGCCGCGAGGGCACGGGCTGGCTGAATCGCACGCTCAAGCGCGTGCTGGCAGGCGAAGCCACGCGCGAACACCTGGGCTTGCTGCTCGATGTAGCCAACCGCATCGAGGGTCACACGATCTGTGCGCTGGGCGATGCCGCAGCCTGGCCGGTGCAGAGCTTCCTCAAGCACTATCGGCCCGAGTTCGAGTTCATGGTCGATCACAAGGGTCGTAGCATCGTCGAGCCCGATCGGCGGGCCGCATGAGCGAGGAATTCGTCAACGTCGAGGTCAACGGCGTCGCCGTCAAGGCGCCCAAGAACGAGATGATCATCCGCGTCACCGACGCGAATGGCGCCTACGTGCCGCGCTTCTGCTACCACGACAAGTTGCCGATCGCAGCCAACTGCCGCATGTGCCTGGTCGAAGTGGAGAAGGCACCCAAGCCCTTGCCCGCCTGCGCCACCCCGGTGGCAGAGGGCATGAAGATTTTCACGAAATCGCCCAAGGCCATCGCCGCGCAGAAGGCGACAATGGAATTCCTGCTGATCAACCATCCGCTCGATTGCCCAATCTGCGATCAGGGCGGCGAGTGCGAACTGCAGGATCTCGCGGTCGGCTTCGGTCGCGACCTGTCGCGCTATGGCGAGAGCAAGCGCGTGGTCAAGGATCTGAGCCTCGGTCCGCTGGTTTCCACAGACATGACCCGCTGCATCCACTGTACCCGGTGCGTGCGCTTCGGCCAGGACATCGCTGGCATCCAGGAACTGGGCACCACCGGTCGCGGCGAGCACATGCAGATCGGCACCTTCATACAGAAGAGCGTCGATCACGAGCTCTCGGGCAACATCATCGACCTGTGCCCGGTGGGCGCGCTCAACAGCAAACCGTTCCGCTTCCATGCCCGTGCCTGGGAAATGACGCAGCATCCGCTGGTCTCGCCGCACGATGGTTTCGGCACGCGCCTCTATGGCCACGTGCTGCGCGGCAAGCTGATGCGCGTAGTGCCGCAGCCCTGCGAAGATCTCAACGAGACCTGGATCGCTGATCGCGACCGCTTTGGCTACGAGGGCCTGTACAGCGACGAGCGCCTGAGCGCGCCGCGTGTGCGCCAGAGCGATGGGTCGCTGCGCGAGACCGATTGGGATACCGCACTCGCGGCGATGGCGCAGGGTCTGCAGCAGCACGCCAAGGCCAATGCCGCGGCGGTGGGTCTGCTGGCGCATCCTTCCAGCACGCTCGAAGAACACTACCTGCTGGCACGCATCGCCGCGGGCCTGGGCACAGCCAATATCGACCATCGTCTGCGGCAGCGCGATTTCCGCGACCAGGCGGGCGATGCGCTGGCGCCGGCGCTGGGTGTCGATGTGGCCCAGGTCGATGCGCAGAATGCGATCTTCATCATCGGCGCCAACCTGCGCGCCGAGCTGCCGATGCTGGCGCACCGGGTGCGCATGGCCGCACGCCGTGGCGCGCGCATCACGATGCTGAATCCGGCCGCATTTGACTACCTGTTCCCGGTGGCGAAAGCGATCGTCGCCAGGCCCGGCAGCCTGGTGGCTGAGCTGGCCGGCGTGGTCGCCGCTGCGCTCGAGACGAGCGGCAAATCGGCATCGACCAGCGTCAGCGGCTTGTTGAATGGTGTCAAGGCCACGGCTGCGCAGCAGCAGATTGCTGCCACCCTGCAGGAAGGGCAGCGCAGCATCTGGCTGGGCGCGCTGGCGCTGCGTCATTCGGCCAGTGCGGATCTGCGCGCACTGGCGCGCGAGTTGGCGCGAGTCACCGGCGCCGCAGTGGGCGAACTCGCGGAAGGCGCCAACGGCGCTGGGGCGTATCTCGCCGGCTGTGTACCGCATCGCGCTGCGGCCGGTGCGGTGCGTGCGGCAGCAGGGTTGAATGCGCGGCAGATGCTCGAGCAGCCACTGGCAGCCTACCTGCTGCTCGGCACCGAACCCTGGGCTGACAGCCTGCAGCCGCAGGCGCTCGCCACGCTCAAGCGCGCCAGCTTCGTCGGCGCCGTTAGCTCCTATGTGTCCGAGCAGATGCTGGAAGTGGCGCATGTGCTGCTGCCCGCCGGTGGCTTCGCCGAGAGCTCGGGCACCTATGTGAACCTGGAAGGCCGCTGGCAGAGCTTTGCCGGCGCCGCCTTCCCGCCAGGCGCAGCGCGCCCGGCCTGGAAAGTGCTGCGAGTGCTGGGGAATCTGCTGAACATCGCCGACTTCGATTACCAGTCGAGCGAGCAGGTGCGCGATGAGCTGCGCGCACTGGTCGAGCGCAGCCCGAGCCAGGCATTCAATGCGGGCTACACGGCTTCGCGACCCGCCTCGGTGGAAGCGCTGCGCGATGTGCCGATGTACCAGCTTGATCCCTTGCTGCGACGCGCGCCTTCGCTGCAGCTGACGCGGGCGGGGCTGGCGGCTGGTGCGGAGTACGCACCGTGAAGCTGTTCCAATGGATTGGCACACAGTGGCATGCGCTGCCGGACTACGCGCATTCCACGGTCTATATCCTCGCGCTCACCATCGTGCTGATCCTGAGTGTGGCCTACCTCACGCTGTGGGAGCGCAAGCTGATCGGCTGGATGCAGATGCGTCGCGGGCCCAATCGCGTGCGCCTGTTTGGCATTCCGCATACCGAATACATCGGTCAGCCTTTCGCCGATGTGGTAAAGCTCCTGATCAAGGAAATTGTGATCCCGGCGCGTTCGAACAAGGTGCTGTTCCGCCTGGCGCCTGCGATCACGCTGATCCCGGCCTTTGCTGCCTGGGCAGTGGTGCCGCTGTTTCCAGGTTTCGCCATTGCGAAGGTTGATGCCGGATTGCTCTATGTACTCTCGCTCACCTCGGTGGGCGTGTACGGCGTGATCCTCGCGGGTTGGGCTTCGAATTCGAAATACGCGTTTCTCGGCGCGATGCGCTCGGCGGCACAGATCGTCGCCTATGAGATCGCGATGGGCTTCGCGCTGGTCGGCGTGCTGATGGCGGCGGGCAGCCTGAACCTCGGCACCATCGTCGAGCAGCAACGCGGTGCGCCGGCGCACTGGAACATCGTTTGGCTGTTCCCGCTGTTCATGGTGTATTTCATCTCCGGTGTCGCCGAGACCAACCGCGCGCCCTTCGATGTGGCCGAAGGCGAATCGGAAATCGTCGCCGGCTTCCACGTGGAATATTCCGGCATGGCCTTCGCGCTGTTCTTCCTGGCCGAATATGCCAACATGATCCTGGTCACTGGCCTGACGGCGATCTTCTTCCTGGGCGGTTGGCTGAGCCCGCTGGATGGTTATCTGCCCGCTGACAGTGCGTTGCGCAGTGTGCCGCTGCTGGGTCTGGCGCTCGGCGATGGCCTGCAGTGGCTGGCGCTGAAGATCTTCCTGCTGCTGTGCGTCTTCCTGTGGCTGCGCGCCACCTTCCCGCGCTACCGCTACGACCAGATCATGCGCTTAGGGTGGAAGATCCTGATTCCGATCACCATCGTCTGGATCGCGCTCGAGGGCGTGCTCGCCTGGTTCCATGTCGGCCCGTGGCGTGTCTGAGGCACAGCATATGGCACGTGTAAATCCGCTCAAGACCTTCGCACTCTGGGAGCTGCTGCGCGGCCTCTCGGTGACCGCGCGCTCGCTGTTCCGGCGCAAGGTCACCATCAATTACCCGGAAGAGAAGACCCCGCAGTCGGTGCGCTTCCGCGGCCTGCATGCGCTGCGCCGCTACCCCAACGGTGAAGAACGCTGCATCGCCTGCAAGCTCTGCGAGGCCGTGTGCCCGGCGCTGGCAATCACCATCGATTCGAATGTGGCGGCGGACGGCACGCGCCGCACGACCCGCTACGACATTGATCTATTCAAGTGCATCTACTGCGGTTTCTGCGAGGAAGCGTGCCCAGTGGACGCCATCGTCGAGACGCGCATCCATGAGTACCACATGGAGCATCGCGGCGAGAACATCATGAGCAAGGACAAACTGCTCGCGGTCGGCGATCGCTACGAGGCGATGATCAACGCCGACAAGAGCGCTGACGCGCGCTACCGCTAAGGAGATATCGGGTGCTGGTCGAGATTCTGTTCTACAGCTTTGCAACCATCGTTGTGCTGGCGGGTGCCGGTGTGATCATGGCGCGCAACCCTGTGCACGCCGCCTTAAGCCTGGTGCTGTGCTTCTTGACCAGCGCCGTGCTGTGGATGCTGATCGAGGCGGAGTTCCTCGCCATCGTGCTGGTGCTGGTCTACGTGGGCGCCGTGATGGTGCTGTTCCTGTTCGTGGTGATGATGCTCGACATCAATATCGAAGAGATGCGCCGTGGGTTCCGCCGCTACGTGGTGCCAGGAGCTGTGATCACGGCAATGCTGGTGGCCGAGATCGTCGGTGTGATAGTGCAGCGACGCCTGGGGCTGGATGTCACGCGTGGCGCAGTGCCGCTGCCGCCCGGCTACAGCAACGCCACGGACCTCGGCATTGCGCTGTTCACGCGCTACGCCTATGCGATCGAGATCGCGGCCATGCTGCTGCTGGTGGCCATCATCGCGGCCATCTCGCTGACCATGCGGCGCCGTCGCGGCCTCAAGGTGCAGGACATCGCCGCGCAGGTGGGTGTGCGCGCCAGCGATCGCCTGCGGGTGGTGAAAATGGACGCGGAGCCCAGGCAATGATCACGCTCGGCCACATGCTGACGCTCTCGGCGGTGCTGTTCGCGCTCTCGGTGGCCGGCATCTTCATCAATCGCCGCAACGTGCTGCTGCTGCTGATGTGCATCGAGCTGATGCTGCTGGCGGCCAACTACAACTTCATCGCTTTCTCGCGGTATCTGGGCAATATCGACGGCCAGATCTTCGTGTTTTTCATCCTGACGGTCGCGGCCGCCGAGTCGGCCATTGGCCTCGCAATCCTGGTGGTGCTATTCCGCGAGCGACGCAGCATCAACGTCGAAGACCTCAATACGTTGCGCGGCTGACCATGAATCCACAGCTGTTATTGGCCATTCCCCTGTTGCCGCTGGCGGCCGCGATCATCGCCGGCCTGGCCGGCAAGCTGATCGGGCGCACCGGCGCGGCGCTGATCACTATCGCCGGTGTGGCTGCCGCCTGCGTGCTCTCGGTGCAGGTGTTGTGGGCGCTGCTGCACGGCGCGCCGCCCTGGAATGCGCCGGTCTACACCTGGCTGGTCAGTGATAACGTGTCGATGCAGGTGGGCTTCCTTGTCGATCGCCTCACTGCATTGATGATGGTGGTCGTGACCTTCGTCTCGCTGTGCGTGCACGTGTACACCATGGGCTACATGCGCGACGACCCGGGCTACCAGCGCTTCTTCGCCTACATCTCGCTGTTCACCTTCTCGATGCTGATGTTGGTGATGGCCAACAACTTCATGCAGCTGTTCTTCGGCTGGGAAGCGGTAGGTGTGGTGTCCTACCTGCTGATCGGCTTCTGGTACACGCGCCCGAGCGCGATATTCGCCAACCTCAAGGCCTTCCTGGTCAACCGCGTCGGCGATTTCGGCTTCCTGCTGGGCATTGCCGGTGTGCTGTACTACACCGGCTCACTGGACTACCAGACCGCCTTCTCTTGGGCGCCGGGCATCGCCGCCCGCACCATGACCATCCTCCCGGGTCACGCCTGGTCGGCGATGACCGTGATCTGCATCTGTCTGTTCATCGGCGCGATGGGCAAGTCGGCCCAGGTGCCGCTGCACGTGTGGCTGCCCGATTCGATGGAAGGCCCGACCCCGATCTCGGCGTTGATCCACGCTGCCACCATGGTGACGGCTGGCATCTTCATGGTCGCGCGCATGTCGCCGCTGTTCGAGTACTCGGATACCGCGCTCTCTTTCGTGATGGTGATCGGCGCCACCACGGCGCTGTTCATGGGGTTCCTCGGCATCATCAACAACGACATCAAGCGGGTGGTTGCCTATTCCACGCTCTCGCAACTCGGCTACATGACCGTGGCGCTGGGCGTCTCGGCTTACAGCGTGGCGATCTTCCACCTGATGACCCATGCCTTCTTCAAGGCGCTGCTGTTCCTCACGGCCGGTGCGGTCATCGTCGCGATGCATCACGAGCAGGATATGCGCAAGATGGGCGGGCTGCGCCATCGCATGCCGCTCACGTACTGGACCAGTGTGATCGGCGCGCTGGCGCTGATCGGCACGCCGTTCTTCTCCGGCTTCTATTCCAAGGACGCGCTGATCGAGGCGGTGGGCGAGTCGCATCGCTATGGCGCCTCCTATGCCTACTTTTGCGTGGTCGCCGGCGTGTTCGTGACCGCGTTCTACACCTTTCGCATGATCTTCATGACCTTCCACGGCGAGGAGCGGCTCGATCATCACGCGAAGGAGCACTTCCACGATGTGGGTTGGGATATGAAGGGCCCGCTGGTGGCGCTGGCCATTCCCTCGCTGCTGATTGGTTTCTTCACCATCGAGCCGGTGCTGTTCAACGGCTACTTCGGCAGCGCGATCCGCGTGCTCGAGCGCAATGACGTGGTGGCCGAGATCGGCCGCGAATTCCATGGCGCGGCGAATTTTGCATTGCACTCGGTACTGAGCCTGCCACTGTACCTGGCCATCGCCGGCGTGGTGAGCGCCTGGTACCTGGTGCTCAAGCGCCCGGCGCTCGCGACCTCGATCCAGCAGCGCTTCAGCTGGCTGTATCGCCTGCTCGACAATAAGTACTACTTCGACTGGTTCAACGAAAACGTGCTCGCGCGCTCGAGCAGGGCGCTGGGCTACGGCCTGTGGCGCGGCGGTGACCAGGCCATCATCGATGGCGTGCTGGTCAACGGTTCGGCCGGCGCAGTGGGCTGGTTTGCCGGCGTCGCGCGCGCCCTGCAGAGCGGGTTCCTGTACTCCTACGCATTCTGGATGATCGTCGGCCTGGTGATGTTGCTGGGTTGGTTCCTGGTCAGGCTCTAAGGGAATCATGCTCAAGCTCAACGCGCTGTCCCTGCTTTCAACCCTGGTGTGGCTGCCGATCGGCGGCGGCCTGCTGACGCTGTTGATCGGTGATTCGCGTGCGCAGGTTGCACGCTGGTTTGCCTTGCTGGTCTCGATCGCCACGCTGCTGCTGTGCGTGCCCCTGTACCAGGGCTTCGATCATTCCACAGCCGTCTTCCAGTTCATCGAGCGCATGCCCTGGATTCGCCAGCTCCATGCCGAGTACTACCTCGGCGTCGATGGCATCTCGCTGCCGCTGATCGTGCTGACGGCCTTCATGACCGTGCCGGTGCTGATCGCCGCCTGGACAGTGATAGAGAAGCGCCCGGCACAGTACTTCGCCGCCTTCCTGATCCTCGAAGGCCTGATGATCGGCGTGTTCTGTGCAATGGACTCGCTGCTGTTCTATTTTTTCTGGGAAGCGATGCTGATCCCGATGTTCCTGATCATCGGCATCTGGGGTGGGCCACGGCGTGTCTATGCCACGCTGAAGTTCTTCCTGTACACCTTCCTCGGTTCGGTGCTGATGCTGGTCGCGCTGATTTATCTGTATCTCAAGGCCGGTGAATACAGCATTGCCGGCTTCCAGTCGCTGCCGCTCACGCTGGTGGAGCAACGCTGGATCTTCCTGGCGTTCCTCGTCGCCTTTGCCGTGAAGGTGCCGATGTGGCCGGTGCACACCTGGCTGCCCGATGCGCACGTCGAGGCGCCCACCGGCGGCTCGGTTATCCTTGCGGCCATCATGCTGAAGATGGGCGGCTACGGCCTGCTGCGCTTCAGCCTGCCGATGACTCCAGATGCCAGCCGCGAGCTCGACTGGTTGGTGATCGCGCTCTCGCTGATTGCCGTGGTCTACATCGGCTTCGTGGCGCTCGCCCAGACCGACATGAAGAAGCTGATCGCCTATTCATCCATCGCGCACATGGGCTTCGTGACGCTGGGCGCCTTCCTGGCCTTCGACATCATGGCCAACACGGGCAGCACGAGCGGGGCGGTGAACGGCCTCGACGGCGCCATGGTGCAGATGATCTCGCACGGCCTGATCTCCGGCGCACTGTTCCTCTGTATCGGCGTGATGTACGACCGCCTGCACAGCCGCGAGATCAGCGCCTACGGCGGCGTGATCAACGTGATGCCGAAGTTCGCCGCCTTCATGGTGTTCTTCGGTCTCGCCAATTCAGGTTTACCGGGCACCTCGGGTTTCGTCGGTGAGTTCCTGGTGATCCTGGCGAGCTTCAAGGCCAATTTCTGGTACGCATTCCTCGCCGCCACCACACTGATCCTCGGCGCTGCCTACACGCTGTGGCTCGTGAAGCGCGTGATCTTTGGTCCCGTCGCCAACGACCAGGTCGCCAAGATGAGCGATCTGAACGGCCGCGAGTTCCTGGTGCTGGGCGTGCTGGCGGCGGCGGTGCTGCTGATCGGCATCTGGCCCGCGCCGCTGGTGCAGACCATGGAAGCCAGCGTGCGCCACCTGCTCGAGCAGATCACCGTCAGCAAGATTCCGGTGGGCTGAAGCATGATCAATCCCGCTCTGAATGAATCCACACTGACCCTGGCCTCGCTGGCACCGGCAATCACCGAGATTGCGCTCGCGACTGGCATCTGCGCCGTGCTGATGTTCGATGTGTTCGCTGGCCGCACCTGGCGCTATCTCACGCACGGCCTGACGCTGGTGGTGCTGGCCATCTGCGCCTGGCTCACGCTTAGCGTCGGCGCAGTCGCCACCCGCACCGTCCTGTTCGATGGCCTGTATGTGGCCGACAAATTGGGTGTGTTCCTCAAGCTCGCGGCGCTGATGGCAACCGCGCTGTGCCTGTTCTATTCGCAGCACTATCTCGATCGCAGGCGGATCCACGGCGGCGAGTACGACATCCTGGCGATGACCGCGCTGCTGGGCATCAGCGTGCTGATCTCCGCCAACAACCTGCTGACCGTGTACCTGGGCGTCGAACTGCTTTCGCTCTCGCTGTACGCGCTGGTGGCCTTCGATCGCGATTCAGGCATCGCCGCCGAAGCGGCCATTAAGTATTTCGTGCTCGGCGCCATCGCCTCGGGCGCCTTGCTCTACGGCATGTCGATGCTCTATGGCCTCACCGGCACGCTGTCGCTGGACAAGCTCGCGCTGGTGAGCGCCTCGCACGGCGCAGGATTCGTGATCGCGGTCGCGTTCATCGTGGTGGCGGTGGCCTTCAAGTTTGGCGCCGTGCCGTTCCACATGTGGGTGCCCGATGTGTATCACGGCGCGCCCTCGAGTGTGGCGCTGCTGATCGCCACGGCGCCGAAGCTCGCTTCCTTCGCGCTGGTCATGCGCCTGCTGGTGTACGGACTCGGCGCCGACCCGGTGTTGTGGGTGCAGATGCTCACCGCGCTGGCAGTGCTGTCGCTCCTGCTCGGCAACATTCTCGCGATCGCGCAGACCAACATCCGTCGCATGCTCGCGTATTCGGCCATCGCCAATGTCGGCTTCATCCTGCTCGGCTTCGTCACCGCCGATACCGCGGGCTACCGCGCAGCGCTCAGCTACACACTGGTCTACGTGCTCACCACGCTCGGCTCCTTCGGCGTGCTGCTGCTCGCGGCACGCAGTGATGGCGAGGCTGACGAACTCGATGACTTCAAGGGCCTCGGCACCCGCGATCCGCTGCTGGCGCTGCTGATGCTGGGGCTGATGCTCTCCACCGCCGGCGTGCCGCCACTGGTCGGTTTCTGGGCCAAACTGTGGATCATCCAAGCCTTGCTGCACACGCACCATCTGGGCCTCGCGATCCTCGCCGTGCTGGTGTCGGTGATCGGCGCTTACTACTACCTGCGAGTGATCTGGTACATGTACTTCGATGCCGGCAGGGAGCAGACGCCAATCCCGCGGCAGGCGGGCACGCGGTTGGCACTAGGGCTCAATACGCTGGCGGTGCTGGCGCTGGGGCTGCTGCCCAACGTGCTGTTGTCGCTGTGCGAGCGCCTGATCGGCGCGCCGTAGAAAGCGGGGCCCGGCCAAGTGCCTGATTAGTCATCGAGGCCGTTTAGCCTATACATCGAGCAACCTTCGTGTAGAATGCGGCTCCCTCCTGGTGCGGGGTGGAGCAGTCTGGCAGCTCGTCGGGCTCATAACCCGAAGGTCGTAGGTTCAAATCCTACCCCCGCTACCAATTAAAACAAGAACTTGCCGCTGAAATCTCGAAACGGCATTCCCGAGACTGTGACCGAATTGTGCCCACGTTGTGCGCAAACGCTGCTGGATTCGCCTAAGCTCGGCTCGTTTCGCGCACCGGGTAGCGTCGAGCGTTGGCGCCCAGATTTCCGAACTTTTTCGTGACGCTCAGATTCAAGCGGCAATTCAGCTTCTTGCATCGACGTGGGGTGGCGATGCGCCTCGCCATCAAACCTGAGACGAGTGAAGCCTCCGCCGACCATCGGGTTCGGAGCCCGAAGGTCGTCACATACTTCGGTTTGGTATTTGCGATTCGAGATGTCGACAATCTCGCAAATTTTCGATGGCCCGGTTTGGGCCATTTTCGGTCGTTCGATGCCGCCGTTTGATTTCCGACAAAGTGGACGCTCGTGCGACTGCTTCCGTTCAAGAGTCCCGAACGCTCCCATCAACAAGCATTGGCGCTGTCCTCCCGCCTGACCGCTTGCGGCCGATCTACTGCCGAATTTCTGCTTTGCGAAGTTCGTCGAAGCATGGGACGACGGGCATTCGTTTGCTTCAAGTGGTGAGCGATGAAAGACGAGAGTAGCCTTGCACCCCCACCCGGGCTGCGGCTGGAAATTCTCTGGCACAGCGGCCGGATAAATAAACCGAAACGAACTTTGGAGACATCCTATGCGTTTGATTCAAGGTATCTGCGGCACCGCCGTGCTCGTTGCTGCGTCAATGCTGACGACCTCGGTATACGCTGACGGTCGGGACTGGAACGACGGACCGGTGATCAATGTGGCTTCCATCCGCACGGTCGATGGTCATTTCGACGACTACATGCATTGGCTTGCGACCACATTCAAGAAACAGCAGGAAGCGGCCAAGAAGGCCGGACTCATTACGAGCTATCGTGTCATCGTGATCGAGCCGCGTGGACCGAACGAGCCAGATATCCTGTTGGTCACCGAGTACAAAAATTGGGCTGCGCTCGACCAACTCGGCGGCAAGCTCGATCAGATCTCCACCCAGGTCGAGGGCTCGGCCGAGGCCGCGGCCAAGTCCGAAGCGGACCGCGCGAAGATCCGCACAGTTCTTGGCTCGCGCACCCAACAAGAAGCTCTCCTGAAGTAGGCGACTGGGCTGGTGGGCGGCCGAGCGGCGGCCGCCCACGGACTCTCCTCGACCGCCTGCCTGGTCGTCCGCAAGAGCTGCGCCGCTGCAGGTCGCGTAGCAGGGTGCAACTCGCTGAGTTCCTCGGCCGTGAGCGCGACGAGCAGAACGGTAGGCGATCGCGTAATCGCGCCGGCGTTACGCCGTCGACGACCCCCGACAGAGGGTCGCGCGAAATTGCCAGCTCGCGCCGGCGATTTGAACCTACGACTAAACGGGGCGGTACGCTTTGACGGTGCGTAGGCGAGGATCGCAGCAGTACGGTGGTACGCCCGCTGCAGGTGCAACGGTCGCGGACCGGGTTCGGCTGCCCGATACCGGGCGCTCGCGCCAGGCAGGTAGGGGTCGATTGCGGGCATTCTCAATTCCACTTAATGGGATGTGGCAACCCGCTGTGGCTCAATTTGCTGCATCCGGTTCGCGTTTATTCTAGAAGTAGGATATTATCCTAGAATGAGGATATTAGATCATGCGCCGAAGGTTGGCTCCCGGCGAGAAGCCGCTGTTTTGGATCGGTTCAAGCAAGCGCGATTTGCTCGCGATGCCGGATCCCGTGGTTCGTCAGATGGGTGCCGCGTTGAGCGTTGCGCAGTATGGCGGAAAACACCCCGATGCCAAGCCCTGGAAAGGGCTCGGGCCTGGTGTCTTTGAGGTGGTGAGCGATTATCAGACTGACACGTTCCGTGCAGGGTACGTGGTGCGATTCGAGCATGCGCTGTATGTCCTGCACTGTTTTCAGAAGAAATCGCCAAGTGGTACGCGCACAGCGAAGATGGATGTCGAGATGATTGAGCGGCGCTTAAGGGCAGCACAAGCGGATTACGAGGTGAGGTATGGCCAAGCAAGCGAAAAGCGTTGATAGGGTCGTCGCGAGTACCAGCAATGTCTTCGCCGATCTTGGCCTTCCGGATGCTGCAGAGCTCGATACGAAGGTACGGCTCGCCGTTGCTGTCAATCGCCTGCTGGAATCACGCCGGCTGACACAGGCGGCCGCCGCCACCGCGCTATCCGTCAATCAGCCCAAAATTTCCGCGCTCAAGCACTACAAGCTCGAGGGATTTTCAGTCGAACGGCTGATGACTTTTCTAACGGCCCTAGGCAGCGATATCGAAATCCGCGTGCATTTGCCGAAGCGATCTTCCTCGCCCGGTAGAATTTTGGTGAATGCCGCCTAAAAGGCATTCACCGAGTGCCGCAGTGAACTGCTCTGTGCCCAGATTGTGTCCAGGACAAATTGGGTGTGCCGTAACCGTGCCGTGAATAGCCGCGGTAAGGGGAGGGCAAGCGTTGCAAGTAACTGATTTAAAAGACCCCCAATACCCCGACATGTGCCTCATAACCCGAAGGTCGTAGGTTCAAATCCTACCCCCGCTACCAACTTATAAAGACGCGCCTCCTGCCGCCTGCAGCAGGCCAGATTCCCCCCACCCAGTCCCGGATTGCCGACCGGGCCTCCAATACCCCTTCGGGGTCGTTCAGGTGCTAAGGGAGGTTCGCGAGCATATCCGCGAGCCCCGTCGTGGTATCTCGGACGGCCACGAGCGGCGGGGACGCCCCGCTGTACCTGTCCTCCCCCTCCAGCCGCTCCGTGAGCTTCCGTTTGCCTTCTTCGGCCGCCTGCAACCGGGCGGCCAGGGCGGGGGATGCCCCGAACTGCCCCGAGGCGATGGCAGAGGTGGCGCCGGTTTTTCGGACAGGGGTATAAGTGGATTTCTGGCCGGGTTTAACCGGAGGAAGGAAGTCCATGAAGAAGCCCAGACGGAACCATTCGGCGGTATTTAAGGCGCGCTTGGCGCTCGAGGCGATCCGCGGCGAGTAGACGGTGGCGGAGCTCTCGTCCCACCATGAAGTGCATCCAACGCAGATCACGGCGTGGAAGAGCCAGCTGCTGGAGCACGCGGCCTCGATCTTCGGCGGCGCCGCGCTGGCAGCAGACGGTCGCGAGACGATTCGCGAGCTGCATGAGAAGATCGGTGAGCTGACGGTGGAACGCGATTTTCATATGGTCCCTTTCTTGTCAACAGGCAAATACTCGC
>JANXYK010000066.1 GCA_025350055.1 Gammaproteobacteria bacterium
CGTGGGCTGGTAGGGTTCGCCACCCCAAAAGCCGATATTCGGCTCGTTCCACACTTCGAAATACCACTGCGCCACTTCCTCGATGCCATAGCGCTCGATCAGGTGGCGCGCGAAGGCATCGAGCATGTCGTCCCACAGCGCGTAGCTCGAAGGCGGCGAGATATTGGGCTTGTACCAGAAGCCGAAGATCTTCTTGGGATCGGCTGCCATCTTCTGCGGCATGAAACTCAGCTCGACGAACGGACGCACACCCTCGGCCAGCAGGCCATCGTAGATCTGATCGACGTAGGAGAAGTTGTAGACCGCCTTGCCGGCGGCATCGAGATCGAACAGGCCGATCTCATCGTGGAAGATGGCGTGGAAGCGCACGTAGCGGAAGTCGGTCACGCCCTTCACCAGGCGCACGTCCTTGCGGTAGTCGTCGCGCAGCGCCAGCACGGCGCGACCCGAGCCAAACATCTGCTCCCAGTAGTGCGGAAAGGCGCTGCCCGCCGCCTTGGCATCGACGCTGACCGTAACCGTAGTGCTGGCCGCGCTCGCGGTGGCAGCGCTCGCCGCCTGGGCGCCGAGCAGTGTGGCGCCTGCGCACAGCAGGGACGCAAG
The DNA here is from genome assembly GCA_025350055.1 of Gammaproteobacteria bacterium. Classification (GTDB taxonomy): domain Bacteria; phylum Pseudomonadota; class Gammaproteobacteria; order Steroidobacterales; family Steroidobacteraceae; genus FEN-1191. The sequence goes on from JANXYK010000066.1 coordinate 604, forward strand.
CAGGTGACACAAGGTAGTGGGCTTCATGGGTGGCAGGCTCCTGTCATGGGTCGAATTCAACGCGCCGCCGGGCGGCAACTGGTCTGGCAGATGGCGTGCGCAACGTAGCCAGCGGCGGTCGCGAAAGCGCGACCGGCGAAATCCATCTGCGCATTGGCGGGATCGATGCCTTCGGAAATGATGCCGGCATCCCAAGGGCTCGCCAGCAGCAGCTGCTGCGCACGATCGTGCGAGCGCTTGAGCAGCAGCTCATCGGCGATCACCCACGAGGTGGTGAAGGGCAGGCGATAGCTGCCCGGCAAGCCGTAGGGCTGGTCGGAGTAGGAATACTTGTAGTTGGGCGAATGCAACCAGTCGTAGGTGCGCGCGAACAGCGGGTCGGTCTCGGCGATGAAGCCGAGTGCGGGCAGCTTCATCAGCGAGCCCGGCGGAATATCGGTGGCGATGGAATCCTTGCCGTCGGTGGCCGATGCAAAGATGCTGCCGTTCGCACCTGGCGCCTGGTTGGTCACCGAGCGCGCCATGATTGCGCTATGCAGTGCCGTTGCGCGGCGCTGCATGTCGGCGGCGCTGGTCGCGTCCGGCAGGCGCTTGAACAGGGCGGCGAGATCGTTGAGCGCGCGCCACACCAGTACGTTGTCGTAGGTGAGGAAGGGCAGCTGCTGGAATTCGTCCTGTGAATCCTGCAATGAGGAATACAGGCCGAGGTTCGCGTCGTAACGCCCCAGCAGCCGGTCGCGCAGGAAGTACAGCGCGTCGCGATGCGCCAGCAGGAAGGCCTGGTCATTGCGCGAGCGCATGTAGGCGCCCCAGGCGACTACCGGCGCCGCGGCTTCATCGAGCTGGAAGCCGTCTTCCAGCACCACGCCATCGATGAAGCGGCTGTGCGTGCCGGTGTTGCGCAGCTGCACGGTGAGCGCGTGATCGAGCGCGTCGCGCGCCATCTGCGGATCGAAATCAAGCAGGCCCGGAAAACTCCACAGCATCGCGTCGCGGTCCCAGTAGCCGGCCGACACGTAGTAGCGCGGGCTGCGCGAGGTGACCCCGACCAGCTGCTCGGTGTCGATGGTGCGGCCCCAGGCATAGAAGGCCGTGAACAAGAAGTTGCGATTCATCAGCGTGTCGAGATCGGCGCGACCCGTCGTGCGGGCGCGCGCCGCGAGCCAGGCCGCGGTTTCCTCGATCATGGCCTCGGACCCGTAACGATCGAGCATTTCACGCAGGCTCCGTGCGTTGTGCGCGGCGCTGAATTCCTCCACGCCTACTGCCAGCACGTACAGCGCCTCGGTCGATTCACCGGGCTGCAGCACTGCCGTATGGACAGCATCCGCCTCGGGTGCGAGCGCGGTCGGCGGTCCGCCCGTGGTGGCGATGGAGCCCGGATGCACCAGTGCCCAGGCAAAGCGCGTATCGCTGGTGATGTAGCTGTAGACCTCGCCGGGCGACACCCAGGGCGCAGCGCCGATCGTACGCTCGCCGCGCAGTTCCACCGGAATGTAGGTGACGCGGCTGAGCGACCCGAAGGAAGAGCGCATGCCGAGCGAGACCGGTACGGCGACATTGCGATGGTTGGTCGCGCGCAGCCGGATGAACGCGGCGCGATAGCCATTGGGCGCGCAATAGGTGAGGGTGAGTTCCAGGCCGTCGGCATCCTGGCGCGCTTCGGGTATCCAGTACGCCAGCAGGCTCCACTGCAGGTCATGCAAGGGCAGGGCCTTGTCGTTGGCCTTGAAATACGGTTCGAGTACCGGGCGCGCGCCCGCGCCGCCGGGCTGCAGCAGGCCCCGCTCGCGCATCGAGAGCGCATTGAAGGTATTGAGTGCGCCATCGCTGACGCGGATGTCGGGCAGCGAGATCCATTCGTTGCCGGTGGCCAGGGCATCGCTGGGTTTCAGCGTCAGCGCAGTGCGCAGCGGAGCGGCGGCGGCCGCGTCATTCATGCAGACAAGGGCCGCAAGTATTGCCAACAGCAGGGTATGGAAGCGGTTGTGGGTGCACATTTCGCGGGCGATTATGGCAGCTTCGGTTTACATTGCACCATGTGCCTGATACTGGTTGCCTGGCGTGTGCACCCGCGATTCCCTTGCGTGCTGGCGGCGAATCGCGATGAATACTTCGGCCGACCCAGCGAGGAAGCGGATTGGTGGCCGGAGGGAAACATCCTGGCGGGCCGCGATCTGCAGGCGGGTGGCACCTGGCTGGGCGTGACGCGCAGCGGGCGTTTTGCGGCGCTGACGAATTACCGCGACCCCGCCGCCCATCTGCCGGACGCGCCCAGTCGTGGGTCATTGGTCGGTGACTTCCTGTCCGCATCATGGCCCACCGCGCAGGGTTTGCGCGAGCTGGCGCGCCGCGGCGAGCGTTGCAATGCCTATAACGTATTGTGCAGTGACGGGCAGACGCTGGGCATCCATGAGAGCACCACCCGCCAGTCACGCTTGCTGGAGCCCGGCCTGTACGCGCTCTCGAACCATCTGCTCGATACGCCCTGGCCCAAGGTACAGCGCGCCAAGTCGCGCTTGAGCGAGGCCCTGCTCACGCTCCCCAATGCTGCCTCGATGCTGGAGCTGTTGCGCGATTCGGAGCCGGCGCCTGACGAACAGCTGCCCTTGACCGGTCTTAGCGTCGAACTGGAGCGCATGCTGTCCAGTGCCTTCGTGCGCGGACAGGACTACGGCACCCGCTGTTCGACCGTGCTGAGCATCGACGCCGAAGGCGCGGCCGTGTTTGCCGAGTGGTCCTGGGATGCTGCCGGTGCGCTCTCAGGGCTGGCGCGCTTCACTTTCCAGGCGCCGCCACCCGGGGCCTTGCAGGGCGCGCACGAATGAGTAATCCTCTGGGATCTCATGCGTAGCGCGATCTGGGCATTGGTGGCGGTAACACTCTCGGCCTGTGCAAGCACCGGCCCCGTGACCCGTTCTGCGCGGGCGCAGCAGAACACCGCAACCGTGCTGGCCTTCGTCGACATGATCTTCAACAAGCACGAGGTCGAGCGGGCCTTCAACCTGTATGTAGGTGCCGAGTATCGGCAGCACAATCCGATCGCCGCCGACGGTCGCGAGGCGGCCATCAAGGCGCTCACTTACTACACGCACGAGATGTTCCCGGAGCTGCTCGAAGAAGTGAAGCGCACCGTGGCGCAGGGCGATCTGGTGGCGGTGCATGCGCGTATGGTGCGCAATGCGGCCGACCGCGAGAGCGGCCGTGGCTGGGCGGTGGTTGATATCTTCAGGCTGGAGAAGGGCCGCATCGTCGAGCACTGGGATGTGGTGCAGGACGTGCCCGAGAAGGCCGCGAACGACAATACGATGTTCTAGGTCAGCGCGGAGTCAGCGACTTCGCGCTGCGATCACGCTCTTCGGCCAGCCACACACCGGTATCCTCATTCGCGGCGAAGCGCCGCTGACCATACTCGCGGATGCTGCTGTCGGGCACCTTCACCAGCGGCGTGTAGCGCGGATGGTGCGATTCCTTGTAAGGGTCGTTGCGTGCTGCGTTGTAGCTGCAGATCATCGACCAGCGCGGATGTTGCGAACGGTTCTGGTCCGAGCGGTGCAGCGTGTTGCAATGGAAGTACACGGCATCGCCGGGCTCCATCTCCACATGCACCAGCTCCAGGCGCTCGAGTGCCCGGTTCACATGCTCCCTGTCGGCGCCGGCCTGCTCGCCGCTCAACACATGATCGATGCGGCCCAGGTGCTGTGAGCCGCGCACTAACTGCAGGCAACCATTTTCGCGTGTGGCGCGATCGACCGCGATGAACACGCTTGCCATCAACGGATAGAGGATGCCGTTCTGGTACCAGTAACCGTAGTCCTGGTGCCAGGTCCAGGCGCCGCCGACCCGCGCGTCCTTCATGATCATCTTGGAGTGGTAGTGGTAGACCTCGCCACCCAGCAGTTTCTCCATCGAGCCCACGATGGACTGGCAGCGCGCGATCATGCCGTAGATGGTTTCGGTGGGATGATTCCACAGCGCCAGCCGCACGGTTCCGCCCTCGCCGTCATCGCGGCCGAAGGCGTGCTCATCGAGCACCCGATCGGCATGCGCGGCGCGCGCCAGCAGGCTCGTCTCCTCGGCATCGAGCATGCCGCGGATCAGCACGTACCCATCCTGGTTGAAGGCGCTGACGGCCTCGTCGCCGATGATGCCCTGGGTCATGTCAGCCTTCCTTCGAGAGCGGCACGCGGGTCCAGAACTCTTCGATCTCCTCTAGCGGGCGGTTCTTGGTCTCCGGCACGTAGCGCATCGTGAACAGGGCCTGTGCGAGCGATACCGCGGCCAGGATGCCGAAGGTGGCCGCCTGGCCCAGGCGATGCAGTGCGGCCGGGAACAGCAGCACCACGATCGCATTGGCCACCCACTGCGTCAGCACCGGCACGATCATCGCAGTGCCGCGGATGTTGTTCGGAAAGATCTCGGGCACCAGCGTCCAGAACACCGGGCCGATGCAGGAACAGAAGCAGATCAGATACGCGAGTATCAGTACCAGCACCTGCGTGCCGTGGAATTGCCCGAGCAGTACGGCAACTGTGAGCGCGAGTAATGTGAGCGCCATGCCGAGCGAACCCACGATGTAGAGCGGTCGCCGCCCATAGCGATCGATGGTCCAGAAGGAAACCGCGGTGAATGCGAAGTTGGTGAGGCCGACCACGAAGGTCGAGAGCAGCGCGGCATCGAGTTGCCAGCCGGCCGACTGGAAGATTGCCGGGGCGTAGTCGATCACGGTATTGATGCCGGAAAAATGGATCAGGATCGCCAGCCAGAACCCCACTACCAGCGCACGGCGGATGCCTGGCTGCAGCAGGTCACGCCAGGCGCCGCGCTGGGTGCGCAGTGACGCCGTGATTTCGCCCAGCGCGAACTCGGCACTGGCGCGGCCGCCGATGCGCTCGAGGATGGCGCGCGCCGCATCGGCACGGCCCGACATCACCAGGAAGCGCGGCGTTTCCGGTGCCAGCAACAGTAATCCCAGGAAGATCGCCGAGGGGATCACACCGCTCATGAACATCCAGCGCCAGTTGTCCGGGCCCAGGTCGCGCAGCAGGTAGTTGATGCAATAGGAGGCCAGGATGCCGGTGACAATGGACATCTGGTAGAGCGTGCCCATGCGGCCACGCAAGGTGGGCGGCGAGATTTCCGATACGTACATCGGCGACACCAGCGAGACCGCGCCAACCGCGAGGCCACCGAGGAAGCGTGCCGCGAGGAAGCTGTGGAAGCTCCAGGCGAGCGCGGTGGCCGCCGAGGTCAATGCGAACAACACCGCCACCCACAGCAGGATGCGACGGCGTCCATAGCGGTCAGTGATCCGCCCGGCTACTGCGGAGCCGATCACGCAACCGAACAGCAGCGAGCTGAAGGCCAGCCCCAGCCCCAGATCGCCGAGCCCGAATTGCCGGATCAGGAACGGACCCGCGCCGCTGATGATCGCGATGTCGAAACCGAACAACAGTCCGCCGATGGCGGCGGTCCCAGCCAGGAAAAGTACATAGCGCAGGTTGATGGTGCTGGTCACCAAGGCAGTGTGACAGCAGTTTCCGGCAGCGGCTAGCCGGGCGTGTCCACGCCTCGCGCCATAGGCGTAAACTTCAGTTCATGAAAGCACACAGCCCTTCGAAGCACGAATCGATCCTGGTGGCCGATATCGGCGGCACCAACGCCCGTTTTGGTGTGTGGCACGAGAACACCCTGCATTTCGAGCAAGTGCTCAAGTGTGCCAGTTACGCAGGTCCGGCCGCCGCGGCTGATAGGTACCTGCATGATCTGCGTGCCGCGCACAGCATTCCCGTGCCGCGCGTGGCCGCCTTCGCTGTTGCCGCGCCCCTGCTCAGCGATCGCGTCGCGCTCACCAACAATGGCTGGGATTTTTCCGCGGCCGAAACCCGCGCGACACTGGGTCTGGAACGGCTGATGTTCCTCAATGACTTCACGGCGCTGGCACTGGCGGTGCCCGAACTCAAGGCCGATGAACGCTACCAGGTGGGCGGTGGTGCGGCGCTCGCGTATGGCGCCATTGGCGTGATTGGTCCCGGCACCGGGCTCGGCGTGTCCGGGCTGTTGTGGAACGGCGGCCAATGCCTCGCGCTGCAGGGCGAGGGCGGTCACGCCACGTTGCCCCCGGTGGATGAGCGCGAGATGGCGGTGCTCAGCCGCATCCATCGCCTGTACTCGCACGTGTCTGCCGAGCGCATCCTGAGTGGTGACGGCCTGGAACTCCTGCATCGCACGCTGGCGCAGCTGGATGGCGTGCCGCCTGGCGAGCCCACCGCCGAGCAGATCACGCGCCAGGCCTGCGACGGCAGCGATCAGCGTTGCCGCGACACGGTGAACATGTTCTGCGGCTGGCTCGGTACGGTGGCCGGGAATCTCGCGCTCACGCTCAATGCGCGCGGCGGCGTGTACATCGGTGGCGGCATCGTGCCCAGGCTCGGGGATTTCTTCGCGACTTCACCGTTTCGCAGCCGCTTCGAGGCCAAGGGGCGCTATACGACCTTCCTCGCCTCGGTGCCGGTGTATGTGATCACCGCGAATTATCCGGCGCTCAATGGTTGCCTGCAGGCCTTCACGCACGCGAGTCCGCGTCTCGAAGCCCAGTAAGGCTTCGCGCTGTCGGGTTCAGCCGCCCGGCATGAAGATGGTCGCCGGCTGCTCAAGCAGCTCGCGCATGGCCTGGATGAGTCCGGCCGCATCGGCGCCATCAACGAAGCGATGATCGAAGGATGATGAGAGATTCATCATCAGCCGGCTCTGCACCTGACCGTCGACGATCATCGGGCGCAACACGGCACGATTGACGCCGATGATCGCGACCTCAGGCAGGTTGATGATCGGCGTGCTGGCAATACCGCCCAGCTTCCCCAGGCTGGTGACTGTGATGGTCGAGCCACTGAGTTCCTCGCGCCGCGCACTGCGATCGCGCGCTGCGCTCGTGACCCGCCCGATTTCCGCCGCCAGCGCGCGCAGCTCCAGGCGCTGCGCGTTGCGCACCACTGGCACTTTCAATCCTTCGGCGGTCTGGGTGGCGATGCCTATATGCACTGCGCGATGGCGCAGCAACGTTTCGCGGGCGGCATCGTAGTGCGCATTGCATTGCGGGAAGCGCTGCAGTGCGCGCAGCAGCGCCGCGACGATGAAGGGCAGGTAACTCAAGGTGGCATCGGCAGGTCGCGCGGCAGCGTTGAGCTGTGCGCGCAGACCCTGCAGCTGCGTGATATCCACTTCTTCCACGTAGGAGAAATGCGGAATGCTGCGCGCCGCCTCGCTCATACGCTGCGCGATCACGCGACGGATGCCGATCACCGGGATCTCTTCGCTGCGCTCGTCATTCACAGCCACACTCGGTGCAGCCGGCGCTGCGGCGCGCGTGCTGAGATCCTCGGGCTGTATGCGCCCACCCGGACCGCTGCCCGCGATCGCGCCCAGGTCAATGCCGGCCTCGAGCGCACGCCGGCGTGTCGCCGGTGAGGCACGCACTGGGCCGGCCGCTGCCGCTGCCGCAGCAGCGGTCGCCGCCGTCGACGGCGCAGTCTTCGGGGAACTCGCTGCCGCGCCGGCGTTGGCGGCCGTGGCAGGCGCGGCAGCGCCATTCGCGCCGGTGTCGAAGGTCGCAAGTTCGGCGCCCACGGCGATCATGTCGCCCGGCTTGCCATTGATACTAAGCACACGGCCACTGACGGGCGAGGGCACCTCGACCACCGCCTTGTCGGTCGACATCTCGACCAGCGGCTGGTCTTCGGTCAGTACATCGCCAGGCTTCACATGCCAGGCGATGATCTCTGCCGACACCGTGCCTTCGCCCAGATCCGGTAACTTGAATGTATGTGTATTCATCGGCCTTCCATGACAGCTTTGAGTGCCATCGCTACCCGCGCCTGACCGGGAAAATACTCCCATTCGAAGGCATGTGGATAGGGTGTATCCCAGCCGGCGACCCGCTGTATCGGCGCCTCGAGGTTCCAGAAGCAGTGCTCCATCACGGTGGCGGCCAGTTCGGCGCCGAAGCCCGCGAAGCGGGTGGCTTCGTGGGCGATCACGCAGCGACCGGTCTTGCACACCGAGCTGCACAGCGTATCGACATCCAGCGGCACGATGCTGCGCACGTCGATGATCTCGGCATCGAGCCCGGCCGCGGCGGCGGCTGCTTCGGCCACGTGCACCATGGTGCCGTAGGCGATCACCGTTACCTGGCTGCCGGCGCGCACGATCTCGGCGCGGCCGAAAGGCACGGTGTAATGCTCGATCGGCACTTCGCCCTTGGCATGCGTATTCCACGGCACCGCGGGCTTGGTCGGATCGCCATCGAAAGGGCCGTTGTACAGGCGCTTGGGCTCGAATAGGATCACCGGGTCGTCATCTTCAATGGCCGCGATCAGCAGGCCCTTGGCATCATAGGGATTCGAGGGCATCGCGATTTTCAGGCCGCACACGTGCGCAAACAGCACTTCCGGGCTCTGCGAATGCGTCTGGCCGCCGCGGATGCCGCCGCCGCAGGGCATGCGCACTGTGACCGGCGCATAGAACTCGCCGGCACTGCGATAGCGCAGCCGCGCCAGTTCGCTGACGATCTGGTCGTAGGCGGGATACACGTAGTCGGCGAACTGCACCTCGGCCACCGGCCGCAGCCCGTTCACGCCCATGCCGATCGCGGCCGCGATGATGCCGCCTTCGGCGATTGGCGTGTCGAGCACGCGCTGTTCACCGTACTTGCGCTGCAGTCCGTCGGTACAGCGGAACACGCCGCCGAAGAATCCGACATCCTGGCCCAGCACCACGACACTGGGATCGCGCCCCATGCTGATATCCATTGCGGAATTCAGCGCCTGGATCATGTTCATCTGCGCCATGGCGTGCCCTTACTGACCTAACTCACGGCGCAGCATGTCGCGCTCGCGTCGCAGGTGTTCGGGCATTTCCTTGAACACGTCATCGAACATCAGGTCGCGATCAAGACGCGGGCCTTCGTTCAGCGTGCCGTAGGTGAGGGCTTCCTTCCACGCGCTGGCAACCTGCGCATCCAGCTCCGCGACCAGTGCCTCGTGTTTGCTCTCACTCCAGGCGCCGAGCTTGATCAGGTGCTGCTTGAGCCGCTCGATCGGATCGCCCAGCGGCCACAACTCATGATCGTTGCGCGGCCGATAGCGCGAGGGATCATCGCTGGTCGAGTGCGCGGCCGCGCGATAGGTCACGAGTTCAATCAGTGTTGCACCGCCGCCGGTACGCGCGCGATCAGCAGCCCAGCGCGTGGCGGCGTAGACCGCCAGGTAATCGTTGCCATCGACGCGCAGGCCCGGCAATCCGTAGGCAGGGCCGCGCGCCGCGAAGGTGTTCTGCTCGCCTCCCGCCGTGCCCTGGAAAGTGGAGATCGCCCACTGGTTGTTGACCACATTGAGTATCACCGGTGCGCCATACACCGAGGCGAACAGCAGCGCGTGATGGAAATCGGCTTCGGCCGTACTGCCCTCGCCAGTCCAGGTGGCGGCGATGTGATCCTCGCCCTTGATGGCCGCGGCCATCGCCCAACCCACCGCTTGCGGAAACTGTGTTGCGAGGTTGCCTGAGATCGAAAACAGCCGCGCCTTCGCCGAGTGATACATCACTGGCAATTGTCGGCCCTTGCACATGTCGCGCGAGTTGGAAAGCAGCTGGCACATCAAATCAACCAGCGGCTGGCCGCGCACCATCTGCAGGCCCTGTTGACGGTACGCAGGGAACAGCATATCGCCCGGCTGCAGCGCCATGCCGGCGGCAACCGCCACGGCTTCCTCGCCGGTGGACTTCATATAGAACGAGAGCTTGCCCTGGCGCTGGGTGCGCACCATGCGATCGTCGAACACGCGCGTGAGCACCATGTGCCGCAGGCCGACCTGTAACTCGTGGGCATCCAGGTGTGGATGCCAGGCGCCGACCGCGTGGTGTGAGTCATCCAGCACGCGCACCAGGCCGGTGGCGAGCTGGCCCATATCGCGCCAGGAGGCACCGATTTCCGGGCGCGGCAACTCGCCCGCGGGCGAGAGCTGCAGATAGCTGAAATCAGGCGCCTGGCCAGGCCGCGCGGGTGGCGCCGGCACGTGCAATCGTGGTTTCATACGGGCAGCATAACGCCGGGCCCCACAAACTCTCAAATCCTGAGGTAGGCGATCGGGCGCTAAACGTGCTGTTCGGCCCGGGATTGACAATCCAGGCAGCGGCTGGCCGCAGGCTGTACCGCCAGGCGCTCATCGGCGATGGGTCCGCCGCACTGCCTACAAGTGCCATAACTGCCATCACCGATGCGAGCCATCGCCTCGCCCACGGCGCTGAGTTCCTCGCGCAGCTGGGCGACGGCCGTGGAGTGCACTCCAGCCAACTGGTGCGCAAAAGCAGTGTCCTTCCAGTCGCGCACCTGCGGTGTCGAGCTGGCATCGGCAATGCGTTCCGACTCTGACAACATGCTCATCAGTTCGTCGCGTATGGCGTCGCGCCGCTGGTGCAGCAGCTCGAGCTGGTGCCTGAGCGTGGGCTCCTGGATCGGCGGCAGGTGCGTGGCAGTGTTCATGATGCTTTCAGGTGACGGTCTCAGGCCATGGGGACATTGGGCAGCACATACATGCCGCGTCGACGGCGCCCGATGCGCGCCTTGAAGCCCGCGGGCTTCACCACCAGTACATCGCAGCGCAATTCATCGACGATGCGCTCGGCGGTATCACCGATGAACCAGCGCTGCAGGCCGCGACGGCTCATGTCGCCCATCACCAGTAGCGATGCGCCCAGTCGGCGCGCGGCGAGCGGGATCTCCACGGCGGCGCTGCCGCTCAACAGGTGATTGCGCGTGGCTCCCAGGCCGCAGGAGCTGCTGAGATTGGCGAGTGCCGCGCGCGCCTCGGGCCGCAGGTCACGCAGCGGCACGGCCGGTAACCAGGGCTCCATCACATGCAGCAATTGAACCGAGGCGCCGAGTCCGCCTGCCACCTGGCCTGCGAGCCGCAGTATCTGCCGGTCGAGTCCGGCGGGTTTGGCATTGGCGTGACGCGGGTCGACGGCCGCGAGCACCTTGGCGCGTCCGCGGCGTCGCCGGCCGCGCGTCAACAGCACGGGAATCGGGCTGGCACGCAGCAGTTCCCAATCGGTGTAGCCCATCAGCGCGCGGAAGCGATGATGGCCGCGGCGCGCAGCGACAATCATGCCGGCATCACTCGCCAGGGCGCGTCGCACGATGGCTTCGAAAGGCGGGTAGTCCCACTCGGCGTGCACCGCGACGCGCAAGCCATCGACACGCAGCCGCACGGCGAGTCGATCCAGGCGCAACAAGGCGCGCTCCTGGGTCTCGCGGGCGTAGGCGCTCAGCGTGCGATCATCGCCCACCACCGTATCGGCGTAGATCGGTGCCGACAGGCTGTGGAACAGCTCCAGCTCGGCGCCGCACCCGCGGGCGATGCGAGCCGCCAGTTCAAGGGGCGCTTGCGCAGTGGCCTTCAGCTCACTGACCGCGACCAATATCCGGCGTATGGTGCGCATGGGTTCCTCCACGCTGTTGCATGATGATTACATGCCCCTGGCGTGGCTGCGTCATCCGTACTAGTGCCTAGATCAGCCTGTAGCCAGCTCCTGGCACGGTTTCGACATGAGGCAAACCCGCCGCGCCGGGCCCCAGTTTCTGGCGCAGCCGATGCACCAACTGCTTGAGCAGCTGCCGATCGCCGCCGCCGCGCCGGCCCCAGACATGCGTGAGCAGGCGCTCGGTGGCCACGGTCTGTCCGGCCTGCGCGATCAGCAGTTGCAACAATCGCGCTTCCAGCGGTGTGACACGATGCACCTGTACACCGACCGTGAGTTCCAGTGAAGTGGAGTCGAGGCGGAAGCCGGCCAGCTCGTGCGTGCTCGTGCTGCTGCCGGTGCCGGCGCGGCGCAGCAGCGCGCGCACCCGCGCAATCAGTGTGCGCGGACTGAAAGGCTTGGTGAGATAGTCATCAGCGCTCAACTCCAGCGCCCGCACCAGGTCGGCCTCTTCATTGCGCACCGTGAGCATCAGGATCGGCAGCTGCGATTCACGGCGCAGCGCCTGGCACAGCTCGAAGCCCGAGCCGCCCGGTATGTTGATGTCCAGGATCGCCAGATCCGGCCGTTCGCTTTGGAACACCTGCAACGCCGTGTTGTAGTTGCTCGCCTTGACCACCAGCATGCCCGCCTGCTGCAGGGCGAAGGCGGTGACGGCCAGCATGTCGAGGTCATCATCGACCAGCAGGATCTTCAATTCACTGCTCCACGCGCGCTGGCCACGAGCGGCAATGTGATCGTGAAGCGCGTGCGCCCCTCTGCAGTGCGCAGCGCACTCACCGTGCCTGCGTGGCGTTCCACGATCGAGCGCACGATCCACAGGCCGAGCCCCAGGCCGGGAGAGTCGGGCTCGCTGTGCTCGCCACGGCGAAAGCGTTCAAAGATCGCGCGCGAGTCACCCTCTGGGATGCCCGGGCCTTCGTCCTCTACCCAGAGCTCGGCATTGCTGTCGCTGGCCGCAGCACCGATGCGCAGGGTGCTGCCCGCGGGCGCATGTTTGATCGCATTGGCCAGCAGGTTCACGAACACCTGCTGCAGTCGTTGCTCATCGCCTGGCAGCCGCTGGTCTGCCAGCGCGGCCAGATCGATGCTCACGGTGAGCTGCTGTTGTTCGAGCAGTGGGCCCAGCAGTTCTACGGCTTCCTGGACAGGCACGCCCACATCGATGAGTTGGCTGCGGATCGCCAACTGTCCGGACTCGATGCGCACGCTTTCCAGCAGGTTATCGATCAGGCGCATCAGGCGTAGCACGCCACGCTCGACATTGGCGAGCAACTGCGACTGCTCGGCAGGCTGCAGTTCATTGAGCCCGGCGCGCAGCAGCTCGACCGCTGCGAGCTGCGCTGCCAGTGGCGTACGGAACTCGTGCGAGATGTTGCCCAGCACGCTGTCGCGCGCCCGTCGTGCTGCCTCGAGTGCACTCTCATCGCGCAGCAGCTGCACCTGACGACCGTCGCTGGGCGCAGCGCTCACGACCACGGTCGAGAGCGTGGTGTCATCGGCAAGTCGCAGCGTCTCGACGCAGCGCGCGGCGCCCTGCGTGCGCGCCTGCAATATGGGGCAGTTGCGCTCGCAGGGCCGTTCGGCAGCGCTGAGCTTTGGATGCAGCACATCGCCGCAGAACTGGCCGATCAAGTCCTGGGGCTCGCGGCGCATCATGCGTGCGAACTGCGTGTTGGCGTAACGGATCAGGCGCTGCTCATCCGTGACATACACGCCCTCGACCACACCATTGAGCACGGCCTGCGCCTCGACCTCGCGCCGGCGCAGGCGATCGGTGAGTTCGATGAGGTTCTGGCGCATCTCATCCATCGCGTGTGCGAGCGAATCGAGTTCACGCGGAATCGCGGCCGGCACGGCCGGACTGAAATCGCCCTGGCCGATGCGACGTGCCATGTCCGCCAGCCTGACCACTGGCGCCGCCAGCCAGCGTGCCGCCAGCCAACCCGCAAGCCCCGCCAGCGCCGCGACCAGCAAGGCCACCAGCAGTACGACATGACGATAGGTGGCTGCCGTGCGATCGAAGTCGGAGCCGGGCAGCAGTGCATCGATCAGCGCCACGGGTTCGCCAGCGGTATTGAACATGACCGTGCTGGCGCCGTAGCTGTCGAGCGCAGAGATGTGCGCAGCCACGCGTCCGCGCGCTGTGAGCGCCGCGGCATGCAGAGGCGTCATCGGATCGCCGTCGGGCGCCTGGTAGCTGCTGAGGTTCTGCGCGCGCGCGTTGGCTCCCGCCTGGCGGCCTGCCTCCGCCAGCACCGCGCCATCGAGTGCCTGCAGCATCAGTACCGAATAATCCGCATTGCCGCTCAGCCGTGCCGCGGCGCCCAGCAGCACCGGACCGCCGCCGCGTGGCGCAAGCGCGAAGCGTTCGCCCTGTTCGCGATTGGCCCGCAGCGCTTCGGTCCAGGGTTGGGCGCCATCCGAGCTGGCGATCAGTGTGGCATTGCCGCCCGGCGGCTTGGCGCTACTGACAATGGCGCAGGCGCTGACGCGCAGCGCTTCGCATTGGCCGCGCAGGTAGAGATTGAAGGTGAGTGCATTGAGCGGCTCGGCCAGCTGGCGATTCAGCGTGGCGTTGTCGGCAAAACCACGCGCCGCGCCGAGATCGGCCTCGCCCAACCGCCGGAAGTAGTCGCGCACGGTGCTGACCGCCAGTTCGCTGCGCGCCAGCGCCTGGCTGCGCGCATAGCGGTTGACGATGATGCCGGAGGCGCTGGCCATCAGGGTCAGCGCCAGGAACACGATCAAGAGGCTCCCGCCGCTCAACCAGGTGGCCAGCGGAAAACTGCGCGCGGTGCCGGGGCTTGCGTTATTGGCCATGAATTGCAGCAGCAGGGTAGGTCAATGGGCGAGGCGCGCCTTGCCCGGTTCGGCGCGAGCCCCGCGCAATTCCGGATGGCGTCGCTCCAGCAGGCTCTTCAGGCCGAGCGTCAGCAGGGCCAGCAGCGCCAGCAGCGAAGCCGTGGCAAACGCGCCGACGAAATTGTATTCGTTATAGAGTATTTCCACGTGCAGCGGCAACGTATTGGTCTCGCCGCGGATGTGGCCGGAAACCACCGAGACGGCGCCGAATTCGCCCATCGCGCGCGCATTGCACAGCAGGATGCCGTACAGCATGCCCCAGCGCACGTTGGGCAGGGTCACCATCCAGAAAGTGCGCCAGCCGCTCGCTCCCAGTGACAGCGCGGCTTCCTCGTCATCGCGACCTTGCGCCTGCATCAGCGGGATCAGCTCGCGCGCGATGAAGGGAAAGGTGATGAACGTGGTGGCCAGCACCATGCCGGGCAAGGCAAAGATCACCTTGTAGCCGTGCTCACCGAGCCAGGGTCCGAGCCAGCCACGCGCGCCAAACACCAGCACGAAGATCAGACCCGAGATCACGGGCGACACCGCGAAGGGCAAGTCGATCAGCGTCAGCAGGAAACCCTTGCCGCGGAATTCGTACTTGGCCACCAGCCACGCGGCGGCGGTGCCGAAGAGGGTGTTCAGCGGCACGGAGATCGCCGCGACGGTCAGCGTCATGCGCATCGCGGCCAACGCATCCACATCGCGCAAGGCAGTGCTGAAGGCGACGAGGCCCTTGGCCAGCGCCTGCGTGAATACCGCCAGCAGCGGCAGCACCAGGAACAGTACGAGATAACAGAGCGCGATGCCGATCAGCAGGTTGCGCGAGAGCGCGCGCCCCAGGGTATCGCTGCCCGGTGATTGTTCGCGCCTGCTCATCGGCGTGACTGGTAGCGGCGCTGCAGCGCCAGTTGCGCGCCATTGACGGCAAACATCATCGCGAAGGAGAGCAGCAGCATCGCCACCGCGACCACTGTGGCCTCGGCATACTGGAACTGCTCGAGCTTGGTCATGATCACCAGCGGCACGATCTCCGAGACCAGCGGAATATTGCCGGCGATGAAGATCACTGAGCCGTATTCGCCCAGTGCGCGCGAGAAGGCCAGTGCGCAACCGGTGATCAGTGCCGGCAGCAGCGCCGGCAGGATGACGCGGCGGAACACCACGCTGGGCCTGGCCCCCAGCGTTTCGGCCGCACGCTCCAGGTCGCGATCCAGGTCGCCCAGCACCGGCTGCAGCGTGCGCACCACGAAAGGCAGGCCGACGAAGGCGAGGGCTGCGGTGATGCCGAGCGGCGTGAAGGCGACCTGCACGCCCAGCGGTGCCAGCAGCCGACCGAGCCAGCCGCCCGGTGCGTAAAGCGTTGCCAGCGCGATACCGGCCACCGCGGTGGGCAGCGCAAAGGGCAGGTCGACCAGCGCGTCGAGCAACTTGCGACCCGGGAATTCATAACGCGTCAGCACCCAGGCGATCAGCAAGCCGAACACGGCATTGATGCCGGCAGCGATCAGGCTGGCACTCAGACTCAGGCGGAAGGAGGCCAGCACCCGCGGCGTCATCAGGATCTGCAGCCAGCGCGACAGCGGCAGATGCGCGGCGCTCAGGAATGCCGCGCTCAGCGGAATGATCACGATCAGGCTCAGCCACAGGACGGTATAGCCCATGGTGAGCCCGAAGCCCGGCAGCACCTGGCGGCGGCGCGGCCGACGCAGCAGTGCCGGCTTCATGCGGCCCTGCCGAAGGCCAGCAGCAGGTCCACGTGTCCGCCACTGCGAAACAGCATCGGCATCTCGCTATTCAGGCGCGCGGCGAGATCGCGCGTGGGGTTCATGCCCAGCACCAGCAGTGCGGTCTCCGGTTGCGCGACCACGCTGCCCAGCCACGCGGGCAGGTCGCCGAGGAAGCGATCGCTGCGCAGG
The DNA here is from genome assembly GCA_025350055.1 of Gammaproteobacteria bacterium. GTDB lineage: Bacteria > Pseudomonadota > Gammaproteobacteria > Steroidobacterales > Steroidobacteraceae > FEN-1191. The sequence goes on from JANXYK010000066.1 coordinate 16,905, forward strand.
TCCAGGCCATGGCTGCCGCGCAGCTCGGCGCGGGTGTCGAGCAGGGTACGCTGCGTCTCCACCACTTCGCTGCGACTGGCCTGCGGATGCTGCAGCGTGACCGCCGTCGCTTCGATGGGCAGATGACGCATCACGCTGGAGACCAGCGCCAGCAGATCGGCGCGGCGTACCGCCTCGCCTGCGTGCACCAGCATGCGCTGCGGCACTCCGGCACCGGCCGGAATGCACAGGACGCGGCGCGCGCCGTGCTCCACCGCCGCGGCGATGGCGGTCGGTGCCAGCTCATCCAGCGGCAACACGCAGATGCCGGCCTCGAGCTGCTCGCCGCGGCGAATCACGCGCGCCTGCATGCTGCTCACCAGTTGCGCCAGCAGCGGCGAGCGCTCCAGCTGCGCGGCCTCGTTGTCGCTGCAGGTCATCAAGTTGAAGCTGGAGATCGGCGTGGGCAGCGCATGCACACGTCGTACGCCCAGTGTTACCCGCGCGCCTGGCTGCAGCGGCACCGCCATCTGCTCGGCCGCGGAGCGCAGCGCATCGACCGTGACGCGCTGTGCGCTGGCCGCGTTCGCAGTGGCCGGCTCGATGCGCGAGAGCTCATCGAGCCGCACGCTGACATGCTGCTGATGCCCGGCGAAGGTGAGGGCCTCAACCGTGCCCGAAGCAAAATTGTGCGCGCCCAGCTCAGTGGCGTCGGCCGCGACCTCGATGTCCTCGGGCCGCACCACCAGCACGGCTTCGCTGCCCGCGGGAGTAACGCCCGCCGCACGTTCGGGCGCCAGCGTGGCGGCGCCCAGGTGCAGGCCCTGGCGCGACACTTCACCGAGGAACAGGTTGGCGGCGCCGAGAAAGCGCGCCACGAAGCGCGTGGCCGGATAGCGATACAGCTGTTCGGGTGTGCCGGTCTCGAGCAAGCGCCCCATCTGCATCACGCCGAGCCGATCGGCGAGCGCGAAGGCTTCCTCCTGATCGTGGGTTACGAGGATCGTGGTCATGCCAATGCGTCGCTGCACGGCGCGCACGGTCTCGCGCAGTTCGACGCGGATTTTCGCATCGAGTGCACCAAAAGGCTCATCGAGCAGCAGTACGGCGGGTTCGTGCGCCAGCGCCCGGGCCACGGCGACGCGCTGTTGCTGGCCGCCGGAGAGCTGGCTCGGATAACGCTCGTCATAGCCCTCCAGCGCCACCAGCTGCAGCAGTTCCACGCGCCGGCGACGGCGCTGCGCGGCGCCCACGCGCCGGATGCGCAGCGCGAACTCGATGTTTTGCGCCACCGTCATGTGGCGGAACAGCGCGTAGTGCTGGAACACCATGCCCACGCCGCGCCGACGTGCCGGCAATTCCGTGACATCGCGCCCGTGCAGCGAGATGCGACCGTGATCGATGTTGGTGAGGCCCGCCAGCGAGCGCAGTAGCGTGCTCTTGCCGCTGCCCGAGGGTCCGAGCAGCACGAAGAATTCGCCGGTCTGGATCTCGATGGTGACATCGTTGACCACCGGCACGCCCTGGTAGAGCTTGCTGACCTGTTCAATGCGTATCGACATGAGTGCTAGTCAGCCCGGTAGATACGATCGAAGCTGCCGCCATCGGCGAAGTGCTCGGCGCCGGCTTTGGCCCAGCCGCCAAAGTCAGCGATGCTCAGCATGGTGTTCACCTGGCCGAATTGTTCAGCGTGGCGCTTCGTGACGTCCGCATCGCGCGGCCGGAAGTAGTTGCGCGCAATGATTTCCTGCGCTTCGGGCGTGTAGAGATATTGCAGGTACGCCGTGGCGAGATCGGTAGTGCCATGGGCCGCGGCCACCTTGTCCACCAGCGCCACCGGTGGCTCGGCCAGGATGCTCACCGATGGGTAGACAATGTCGAAGCTGCCGGGGCCGCTTTCCTTGATGGCCAGGTACGCTTCGTTCTCCCAGGCCAGCAGTACATCACCGATGCCGCGCTGTACGAAGGTGGTGGTCGAGCCGCGCGCGCCGGAATCGAGCACCGGCACATTGCGGTACAGCTGGCCCACGTAGTCCGCGGCGGTGCTGGCATTGCCACCAGGCTGATGCAGCGCCCAGCCCCAGGCGGCCAGGTAATTCCAGCGCGCGCCCCCGGAGGTCTTGGGATTGGGCGTGATCACCTTGATGCCGGGGCGAACCAGGTCGTTCCAGTCGAACAGTCGCTTCGGATTGCCCCTGCGCACCAGGAACACGATCGTGGAGGTGTAGGGCGAGCTGTTCTGCGGCAGGCGCGTCTGCCAGTTGGCCGGCAGCAGCTGCGCATTGCTGGCAATGCTGTCGATATCGCCCGCCAGCGCCAGCGTCACCACGTCCGCTTCCAGGCCGTCGATGACCGAGCGCGCCTGCTTGCCGGAGCCGGCGTGCGATTGGCGTACCCGCACCTCGACTCCGGTCTGTGCCTTCCAGTGCGCGGCGAAAGCAGCGTTGAATTGTTCGTACAGTTCGCGCGTGGGATCGTAGGACACGTTCAGCAGGCTGGCAGTCGCCGCGGCGCCAGCAGAGGCTGCATCCTGTCGCGAGCTGCAAGCCGTCAGCAGCGCGAGGCAAAGGCCGGCCAGCAACAGCGTGGATCGCGAATGCAATGGATTCATGGGTCAGGCCAGTATGGGCAGGGCGCTCATTCTCGCCCACCGTGCCGGTGCAAAGCAGTTACAAGGAAGTGACGTAAATGTCACCAGGAAAGAACGGGAGGATTAAATCGTAACCTATTGATAAGTAGCAATACTATGTTAGCAGTTCAGCTGAATCGATGGCCCTGCAGTGAGACCGCCTTGACCAGCACCCAGACCGGAAGTCCTGGCCGCAGATGGAGTTGCCTGGCAGCCGACGCAGTGATGCGGGCCTGCAGCGTCACGCCCTCGGCATCGATGCCGACGAGCACATTGTGTTCGCCATCGTCCGCGACGCTGCTGATCACGCCAGACAGCTGGTTGCGTACGCTCAGGCCCTGCGGCCGCGAGGTGGCGATGATCAGATCGCGCGCCAGCAACTGCAGTCGCACACGCTGGCCATGGCTGAGCCCTGTCGCGGGCAGCAACAGTCGCGAGCTGCCGATGCGCACGGTGGCAAGACCGCTGGCGGTGTCGATGCGCTCGACGATGCCTTCGATCACCGCGCCGCTCGCCTCGGGGCCCAGGATCGAGCGCATCTCGGGCCGCAGGCTCAATTCGGGGAGCGCACCTTGCGCCAGCACGCGGCCGGCCTCCAGCAATACCACGCGATTCGCCAGCCGCAACAGGTCTTCGAACTGATGCGTGATCAGGATGATCGGCAACGACAGTTCATCGCGCAGGCGTTCGAAATAGGGCAGCAGTTCGTTGCGCTTCTGGGTGTCGATGGCCGAGAGCGGCTCATCGAGCAGCAGCAGGCGCGGCTGTGAGAGCAGCGCGCGAGCCAGCGCCACGCGCTGGCGCTCGCCGCCGGAAAGTTGCGCCGTGCGCCGCCGCAGCAGCGCTCCCAGATCCAGCAGTTCGACGGTGTGCTGCCAGCCGATCGCGCTGCTGCGATCGGGCGTGCGTTTGAGTCCGTAGCGCAGGTTGTGTTCGACGTTCAGGTGCGGGAACAGCCGCAGGTCCTGGAACACATAGCCCACGCGGCGCTGCTGTGTCGGCACGCACAGCCCTTGCGCGGCTTCGAACAGCAGTTGTCCATCGAGCTCGATGCGCCCGGCATCGGCGCGCCACAGGCCGGCGAGCAACTGGGCAACGCTCGACTTGCCGGCGCCGGATTTGCCGAACAAGGCCGTGACGCCGGGTGTGGGTGCCTCGAAGGCAACATCCAGCGTGAAGTCACCACGCCGGCATTGCAGTGCGACCTGCAGCATGCTCAGCGCCCCATCCGACGGCGCAGTGCGCGCGCCAGCCATTCGCTGGCGAGCAGCCCGGCGGCGCCCAGCAGCAATGCCAGCACTGCGATGCGCAGCGCTGCCGCTTCACCGTCGGGTGTCTGCAGCGCTGAATAGAGCGCGAGCGGCAAGGTGCGTGTGACGCCGGGTATGTTGCCGGCGAAAGTGATCACCGCGCCAAATTCACCGAGGCTCGCGGCGAATGCCGTCACGGCGCCCGCGAGGATTCCCGGGGCCATCAGTGGCACGGTGATGCTCGCGAAGCAATCCCAGGCACCGGCGCCCAGTGTGCGCGCGGCCTCCTCGAGGCCGGCGTCGACGTTGTCCAGCGCCAGGCGGATCGCACGCACCATCAGCGGAAAGGCCATCACCGCGGTGGCGAGCGCCGCGCCATTGGTGCTGAAGGCGAGGCGCAGGCCGAAATGACGATACAGCCAGCCGCCGACCGTGCCATTCACGCCCAGCAGCAACAGCAGCACGAAGCCGATCATCACCGGTGGCAGCACCATCGGCAGGTGCACCAGGGTGTCGAGCAGCAGACGGCCCGGGAAGCGGCGGCGCGTGAGCAGCCAGGCGATCGCAATGGCGAATGGCAGGCTGCACAGCACGCTGCGCAGCGCCACCGACAGGCTGATCCTCAGCGCTTCGAATTCGGCCGGAGTCAGTTGAAAATGCAAGTGGTCGACCTTGAGTGCGGCCGTGCCTGGCCACCTGATGAGTCCGTGGGTGGAGTGTAATATAGAGTGCACTACTGGAGACCAACGCATGAACGACGCCAGGGCGGCCGCGGGTGCAACCCTCAGCGACAACGCGGACCGGAGTCGCTTTGAGCTCCCGCTCACTGGCGCAGTGGCGGTACTCGACTACCGCCGCGCCGGCCGGGTGTTGTCGCTCGACCATGCCGGCGTACCCGCGCAATTCGAGGGGCAGGGCGTGGGCAGCCGGCTGGTGGGCGAGGCGCTGAGGCTGATCCGCGCACGCGACGAGCAGGTGGTGCCGCGCTGCTCCTTCGTGGTGGCCTACATGGCACGTCACCCGGAATTCGATGATCTTCGGGCCCCAGCGGCGACATGAGCTTGCGGTGAGGTGACCCTGCGGCAACATGATTGACAGCAGCGACAATCTCTACACGCGTTTCGACCGGCTGATCAGCGACCCCGCGCGTCTGTTCGCGGCGCTCCCCGACGGCACGCAATACAGTTACGGGGAGCTGCGCGCGGGCAGTGCCCGCATCGCCAATGCGCTGCTCGATCTGGGTGTGCAGCCCGGTGATCGCATCGTGGTGCAGGTCGAGAAGAGCGTCGCGGCAATATTCCTGTACCTGGCATGCCTGCGCGTGGCCGCGGTCTACGTGCCGCTGAATTCGGCCTACACGCTTGCGGAGCTCGAGTATTTCATTGCGGATGCGGAGCCGCGCGTGCTGGTGTGCACCGGCGCCAGGTTGGCCGAGTTGCTGCCGCTGGCGCAGCGACTCAAGCTTGGCCACGTGGTGACTCTGGAAGCGGCGCCGCCAGGGGGGTCGCTGCGCGAGCGCGCGGCGGTGCAGCCCGACACTTGTTTCGATGTGCCCTGCGACGCGGATGCGCCGGCGGCAATTCTCTATACATCGGGCACCACTGGCCGTTCCAAGGGTGCCGTGCTCTCGCACGGGAATCTTGCGGCCAATGCGTTCGCGCTCAAGGCTTGCTGGCGATTCACCAGCCAGGATGTGTTGCTGCACTCGCTGCCGCTGTTTCACATCCACGGCCTGTTCGTGGCACTGAACGTCACGCTGGCCGCGAACGCATCCCTGATATTGTTGCCGGGATTCGATGCTACGGCAGTGTATGCCGGGCTGGAACGCGCCACGGTCTACATGGGCGTGCCCACGCACTACGTACGCATGCTGCGCGACCCACGCTTCGACCGACCCGCAACCGCCCGCATGCGGCTGTTCGTATCCGGTTCCGCGCCGTTGTTGCCCGAGACCCACCGCGCCTGGGCAGAGCAGACCGGCCACACGATCCTCGAGCGCTATGGCATGACTGAAACGGGCATCATCACCTCGAACCCCTACGGTGGCGAGCGTGTCGCGGGCACGGTGGGCCAGCCGCTGCCAGGCATCAAACTGCGGCTCGTCGACACCGAAACCGGCGCTGCCGTGCCGCGCGGTGAGCTGGGCATGATCGAAATGGCGGGGCCGAATGTGTTTGCCGGCTACTGGCGACGGCCCGACAAGACCCGCGCGGAATTTCGCAGCGACGGCTACTTTGTCACCGGCGACATCGGCCGCATCGACGAACGCGGCTACCTGCAGATCGTCGGTCGCGGCCGCGATCTGATTATCACCGGTGGCTACAATGTCTATCCACGCGAGGTGGAGAGCGAGATCGATGCTCTGCAAGGCGTAGGCGAATCGGCGGTGATAGGTTTGCCGCATGCTGATTTTGGTGAAGGCGTGACGGCAGTTGTCGTGGCGGCTGAACCGCCGCTGCAGCCGCCGCTGACCGAGGAGGTTGTGTTGACGCAGTTGAAAGCCAGGCTGGCCGGCTACAAATGCCCGAAGCGGGTGCTGTTCCTGACGGAGCTGCCACGCAATGCGATGGGCAAGGTGCAGAAGAGCCTGCTGCGCGAGCGCTTCCAGCATCTGTACGCCGCGCGCGGCACGTCGTAAGTTCGCACCATGAAGCTGGTCAGTTTCTCGCATCAGGGCCGTAGTGCCGCCGGGTTGTGGCTGGGCGAACAATTGCTGGATCTTGAGCGCACGGCAGAGGCCGCGGGCGAGCCACCGGAGGTGGTGGCGATGCTCGCCTCGATGCTGTCGATCATTTGTGGTGGCGAGCCAGCGCTGGCGGCCGTGCGTCGACTGGAGCAGCAATCCGGTCGCTCACCGCAGGCCCTGCAGCCCCTGGCGGACTGCAGCCTGCTGGCGCCGATCCCGGTGCCGGTGCGCAACGTCTTCTGCGTGGGCCGCAACTACCTCGATCACGTGCATGAGGGCTATGCGAAGGCCGGTCGCGAGGTGAAACTGCCCGAGGCACCGCAGTTCTTCACCAAGGCCACACATGCGCTCAACTCGCCCTATGGCGATGTGCGGCTCGATTCCCGGCTCACGCGGCTGTTCGACTATGAAGTGGAACTCGCCATCGTCATTGGCCGCGCCGGTCGCGACATTGCACGCGCGCAGGCCATGCAACACGTGTTCGGTTACACCATCGCGAACGACTTCACGGCGCGCGACCTGCAGCGCCGTCACGAGCAGTGGTTCAAGGGCAAGTCACTGGACACGAGCTGCCCGCTCGGCCCTTGCATCGTCGATCGCGACAGCATCGGCAACCTGGGAGACCTGGAGCTGTGGCTCACGGTGAATGGCGAGCAGCGCCAGCGCGCGCAGGTGAAGCAGATGATTTTCGATCTGCCCACCATTATCGAGTCGCTCTCGGCCGGATTGACGCTCGAGCCCGGCGATGTCATTGCCACGGGCACGCCGGCCGGCGTCGGCTTCGCAATGAACCCTGCGCGGGCACTGGTCGATGGCGATCTGGTGGTGGCGGGTATCGATGGCATCGGCGAGCTGCGCAACCGCATCGTGGCGGTGGGCTGAAGGCCCAGGAACGAGACGGGCAGGGCTGCGAAATATCCGGGAGACCAGATCATGCGTTCAAACCTCAAACTGGCGCTGCTGCTCGCGGCTTGCAGTACGTTCTGCGCCTGCCAGCCCAAGACCGCCGACAGCGGCGCCACCACAGCGCCATCGGATATCGTCATCGGTGCCACTATTCCCTTGAGTGGCGCGCTGGCAGGTTTTGGCAGCTTCCAGAAATGGGGCTACGAGCATGCGGTGGCAGAAATCAACGCGGCCGGGGGGCTGCGCATCGAGGGCACGATGCGCAAGGTGCGCCTGGTCATTCGTGATGATCGCACCGACGCCAATGTGGCCGCGGCCAACATCGACTCGCTGGTGTCGGCCGAGCACGCGGTGGCACTGCTCGGCTCCTGCACGCCGCCGCTGGTGATCGCGGCCTCGCTGGCTGCGGAGCGCAACGCCACGCCGATCGTGAGCGGTTGCGCGCCGCTGATGTCCTTCCGGGCAGCGAAGCAATGGCAATGGGCCTGGGATCTGTTCTTCAACGAGCCGGAGCTGGCCGAGGCGCCGTTCAAGGCCTGGCGGGATCTGAACGTCGCCAGCAACCATCGCATCGTGATCATGCATGACAACGGTGCCGATGGCACCGTGGTGGGTGAGCAGCTGTGGCCGGCCATGGCTGCGCGCTATGGCTACACCGTGGTGGCGAACCTCGAGTTTCCCACCGATACCACCGACTTCAACGCCTCGGTGCAGCAGGCCCACAGGGCCGGCGCCGATATCCTGATGGTCGATGCGGTGACGCCGCAGATGGTGTCGATACGCAAGCAGCTCGCGAGCGCCGGGTACACGCCCAAGGTACTGGTGATGGAGAAGGGCGCCGAACCCACGCAGTTCGCCGAGGCCGTGGGGCCGCTCGCCGATGGCGTGATAGTGGGTGGCTACTGGGATGCCTCCTTCAGTCATGCCGGCGCGGCCGAGCTGGCCGCGGCTTACAGCGCCGAGACGCAGCACAGCGTCAGCCAGCACATTGCCGACAGCTACACCGCGGCGCGCGTGTTGCTGGATGCGATCGGCAGCGCAGGCACTCTCGACAAGCTGAAGCTCAACACGGCGATCGCCGCCACCGACCGCGTCTATCCGGTGGGGTCGGTGAAGTTCGCGGCCGACCACACGGCGGCGCTGTCGATCGCCGAGCTGCAGTGGCAGTCGGGCCAGACGCGCCTGATCTGGCCGCTCTCGCCGCACAGCGCGGCCTTCCTCTCGCCGGCGGCCGCGTCGGCGGCGGCGCCGGGGCACTGAGGTAGCCGCGCCACTCAGCGCGGCGCGCCCGCCATGCAGTTGCCGGATCTGAACACGCTGCTGCAGGCCCTGCTGACAGGAGTGCTGATCGGTGCGCTGTTCGCACTGGCGGCGCTCGGCCTGTCGCTGGTGGTCGGTGTGATCCGCATCGTCAACCTGATGCACGGTGAACTGGTCGTGCTCGGCGCCTATGCGGCCTACGCGCTGGTACAGCTCACCGGGCTGAATCCGCTGCTGCTGGCGCCGGTCGCGGCGCTGCTGGTGGCGCTGCTCGGCTGGCCGATCGAGCGCTATATCCTGCAACCGGTGGTGCGCCATGGTGCCGAGGCGCCGCTGCTCACGACCTTTGCGCTCTCCATCATCCTGCAGAATCTGCTGGTGTATTTCGCCGGTGGTGACACGCGCGCGCTCGAGAGCGGCCTCGGCGCGCAGCGCGTCGGCTCGGGCGCGCTCGGCGCACCAGTGATCTACCTGGTCGGCGCGTTGCTGGCGCTGTGCGTATGCGCGGCGGTGCATCTGTTGATCACACGCACGGATTTTGGCCGCCGGATCCGTGCCAGTGCCGAACAGCCGGACGCCGCGGCCATCGTCGGCGTCGCAGTGCGCCGCTACTACGCGCGCACCTTCATGCTGGCCGCCGGCGTGGCAGGGCTTGGCGGCGCGCTGCTCGGCATGGTGTTTTCCTTCACGCCATCCTCAGGCGTGGAATTCCTGCTGACCGGTTTCGCCGTCGTGGTGCTGGGCGGCGTGGGCAGCGTGAAGGGCACCTTGCTGGGCGGCGTGGCGCTCGGTGTGGTCGAATCGCTGGGTGCCACGGTGTTCGGTGACGGTTACCGCCTGTTCATCGGCTTGCTGGCGTTCCTGGTGTTTCTCAGCTTGCGCCCGCAGGGGCTGTTCGGTCGCAGCGCGTGAGGCGCTTGCCGCATTGGCAACTGTTGCGCTTGCCGCTGCTGGTCGCGCTGCTTTATGGGTTGCCGTTCGTACTCGGACCCTATTGGCAGCAACTGGGATTTCGCGCGCTGCAGTTGCTGACGCTCGCCATCGCCTGGAATGTGCTCGCCGCTTATTGCGGTCAGGTGTCCTTGGGCACCGGCGCCTTTGTGGGGCTGGGTGCTTATGCCGTTGCGCTCAGCGGCAATCGGCTGGACTTGGCCTTGCCGCTGCAGCTCGCCACGGCGGGCCTCGTGGCGGCGGGTTTTGCGGCGCTGGCAAGCGTGGCCCTGTTCAGGTTGCGCGGACTCTATTTCACCGTAGGCACGCTGGCACTGGCCGAGGCGCTGCGCATCCTGATGGTGAATCTGGGTACCTTTGGCGGTGCCTCGGGCATTGTGTTGCACGCGGCCACGCCGGCTTTCCACCAACTGTACTGGCTGGCGCTCACGCTGGCCGCATTCGCGGCGCTGCTGGCCGAACTGCTGTTGCGATCGCCGCTCGCGCTCGCGATGCGCGCAGTACGTGATGACGAAGAGGTGGCCTTGCAGATGGGCGTGCGCAGTTTCCGCGTCAAGCTCGGCGCGCTGGTGCTCTCTGCCGTGCTGATGGGTCTGGCTGGTGGTTTGCAGGCGCTGAAGCTGGGCGTGATCGAACCCTACGGCGCCTTCGGCATGAGCTGGACGATCGACACCGTGGCAGTCGCCATCATCGGCGGGCTCGGTACGCGCATCGGGCCGTTGCTGGGTACGCTGGTGTATGTGGCGCTGGGCGAAGTGCTGCGCAATCTCCCGGAGCTGCACGCCGCGGTGGCCGGCGTGTTCCTGCTGCTGACGATTCGCTTCGCGCCGCGCGGCCTGTGGAGCCTGATCGCGAGGAAAAGCGCACATGGCTGAGCCGGCGCCCGTAGCAGCAGCCCCAGCGCTGCAAGTGCGGTCGCTGAGCAAGCGCTTCGGTGGCGTCGCTGCCATCGACGCGCTCGATCTCGAGGTGCGCGCGGGCGAAGCCCTCGGCGTGATCGGCCCGAATGGCGCGGGCAAGAGCACGCTGGTCAACCTGATCAGCGGTGCATTGCTGCCCGATGCCGGCGCGCTGCTGCTGCATGGGGAAGAGATCACGACACTGCGCGCCGATGCCCGCGCGCGCCTGGGCATCGGCCGCACTTACCAGATACCGCGTCCATTCGCGCGCATGAGCGTGCGCGAGAATCTGGCGCTGGCCGCGCGTCACGCCTACACGGGCACGGAATCGCCACAGGCGCCGCAGCCGATCGCAGGGCGCTGCGAGCAGATCCTGGAGCGCACCGGTCTTGCCGATGTCGCCGACACCGCCGCGGGTGAACTGCCACTGCTGCGGCGCAAGCGACTGGAATTGGCGCGGGCGTTGGCGCTGCGGCCGCGCCTGCTGTTGCTCGATGAGATCGGCGCGGGCCTGATCGAGACGGAAACGCGGGCACTGATCAAGCTGATCATCGAGCTGCACCGAGAGATCGGCACCATCGTGCTGATCGAGCATGTGATGGACGTGATCACGGCCTGCTGCGAGCGCACCGCGGTACTCGCTTCCGGAAAACTGCTATGCGTTGGTGCGACGCGCGCAGTGCTGGCCGATGCGCAGGTGGCGGCTGTGTACCTCGGAACCAGCGAGGCTACGCAGGATGCAGCGCCCGCAGACAGGGCGCCGCCACGGGTGTCGCAGTCGACGCCTGGAGCGGTGTCACGGCCGGCACCACACTCGGCCCCGGCTCCGGCTTCGGCGCTACTGGCCGTGCGCGCGATCGAAGTGCATTACGGCGGAGTGCGCGTGCTGCGCAAAGTCAGCATCAACGTTCAGCACGGCGAATGTGTGGCCCTGCTGGGTGCCAATGGTGCCGGCAAGACCACATTGGCAAGGGCGATCAGCGGCGCGGTGCCGCTGGCAGGCGGGGCGATCGAATTTGCGGGTGTAGCACTTGCCGGGCTCGCACCTGAGCGCGTCACCGCACTCGGCATCGCGCACTGCATGGAGGGCCGCAGGATCTTCAGCAGCCTGACGGTTGAGGATAACCTGCTGCTGGCCCTGCCGCGCATGGCACAGCGCGCAGCCGCCGAGCGCTTGCATCGGGTTTACCAGATGTTTCCGGCGCTGTACGAACGACGCGACCGGGTGGGCACAGCGATGTCCGGAGGCCAACAACAGATGCTGGCTATCGCGCGCGCGCTGATGTCACAACCGCGACTGTTGATCTTCGATGAGATCTCGCTTGGCCTGGCGCCGATCGCGGTTGAAAGCCTGTATCAGTCGCTGGCAGGCATTCGCGCCGCAGGCGTCGCGATGCTGATCGTCGAGCAGAACATCCAGCGCGGTTTGCAGCTCGCCGACCGCGCCTATGTGCTGGCACACGGTGAGGTGCGGCTCAGCGGCACTCCAGGGGAAATCCGCAACTCCCAGGAACTGCGCGCCCTGTACGTGGGCGAGGATGCCGCAACCCAGGACGCGACATAGATTCAGTTACGGGGCAGGGCCCGCATTGTCGCCAGCTCGCCAGCAGGCTCGGGTACGAAGCAATCGAATCATGGATGCCGCATCGCCGGCGTCAGCGGCCCGAGCTTTTCAGTCGCACAGTGTAGCGGACCCGATCGAGAGCCTGATGGGCAGCGCAATCAAGCTCACGCGCGCGAAGTGCGCGGTGCGGCCATCGATCCGGTCGCCACCTACCGTGCCAGTGGTTGTCGTGCGGCCTGCCCCAGGCGACGGCCGCCGGTAGCTCCGATGGTGGTATCGTGTAGTCGACTGACACTCGCGCCGGACGGTTTTCATGACGGTCATAAACAGCATTGCCGATTTTCGCGAGCTGGCGCGCCGCCGCATTCCGCGCGCGATCTTCGACTACGCCGACCGCGGCTCCTACGACGAGATCACTCTGCGCCGCAATCGCGCCGAACTCGATGCCGTGCGACTGCGCCAGCGGGTGATGGTCGATGTCGCGCGGCGCTCGCTGGCTACCACGCTGGCGGGGCAGACGAGCTCCATGCCGCTGGGCATCGCGCCCACGGGCCTGACCGGACTGTTTCATGCGGATGGTGAAATTCATGGCCTGCGCGCCGCCAGTGCGGCGGGCATTCCGTTCTGCCTCAGCACGCTGTCGATTTGTTCGATCGAAGATCTGCATGCGGCAACGAAGCTGCCTTTCTGGTTCCAGCTCTACCTGATGCGCGATCGCGCCTTCAATGCCGAGCTGATCGAGCGCGCGCGCGCCGCGGCTTGCCCAGTGTTGGTGCTGACGCTCGACTTGCAGGTGATGGGTGTACGCCGGCGCGATGCCAAGAACGGTCTGAGCGTGCCGCCGAAGCTCACGATGCGGAACCTGATCGATGTGCTGTGCAGACCGCGCTGGGTCGCCGGTATGCTCAGTACCCGGCGTCACAGTTTCGGCAATCTTGAAGGCCGCATGTCGGTCGGCACCGGCATGCGCAATCTGTCGGAGTGGATCGCGGGGCAGTTCGATGCCAGCGCCACCTGGAAGGACGCCGCCTGGGTGCGCGAGCGCTGGCCGGGAAAACTCGTGCTCAAGGGCGTGCTCGATGCCAGCGATGCGCGTGAAGCCGTGGCCATCGGCGCCGATGCCGTGGTGGTCTCGAATCATGGCGGGCGCCAGCTCGACGGTGCCACCTCGTCGATCGATGCCTTGCCGGAAGTGGCGGAAGCGCTGAAGGGCCGCTGCGAAGTGCTGTTTGACGGCGGGGTCGTCAGTGGCCAGGACATCCTCAAGGCGGTGGCGCTCGGTGCCCGCGGTTGCCTGATCGGCAAGGCCTTCCTGTATGCGCTCGCCGCGCGCGGTGGTGCCGGTGTCGCGCAGGCCATCAACATTATCCGCAGTGAGCTCGATGTGAGTCTCGCATTGACCGGTATTACCGATATCCAGTCCGTGGACGCAGGCGTGATCCGCCGCTAGCGTCGATCGCTCGCGAGCAACTTTGGGGGAAGACGATGCGTGCTCTGATCCACGCAACTGCGGGCGCGATGGCTGGTTGCTCTGCCATGGCCATGAGCCTGGCGGCGTCGGTGGCCGCACCTGCGGCGGCGGCGCTCACGACTACGCCTGCGCCTGTGTCTGCGCAGGCGGCGCTGCGCGCCGGCTTCGCGAAACCTCCGGCCGCCGCGCGACCGCGTGTGTGGTGGCACTGGATGAACGGCAACATCACGAAAGAGGGTATCCAGCAGGATCTCGAATGGATGCATCGGGTCGGGATCGGTGGCTTCCAGAATTTCGATGCTGCGCTGGGCACGCCGCCAGTGGTCGACAAGCGGCTGGTCTACATGAGCGCGGAATGGAAAGACGCCTTCCTGTTCACGACGCGCCTGGCCGACAAGCTGGGCCTGGAAGAGGCGGTCGCCGGCTCGCCGGGCTGGAGCGAATCGGGTGGGCCTTGGGTGACACCTGCGCAGGCCATGAAGAAAGTGGTCTGGAGTGAAACCGAGATCGTGGGTGGAGCGGCATTTCACGGTACGTTGCCGCAACCAGCGGATTCCAGCGGGCCGTTCCAGTCCGCGCCCTTCGTCGATGATCTCGCTGCCGAGGGCCGTGTGGCGCCGACTTACTATGCCGACAGCGTGGTGCTCGCATATCGCATTCCGACTGCCGAGACTGCTACGCGGACGCAGCGGCCAGTGGTCACCAGCAGTGGCCGTGCCGATAGCGCCGCTCGGCCAGAGTGCCTGGATCCAGTTCGAGTATCCTGATGCGTACACGGTGCGCGCTGTCAGCTTCGCGCGCAGCGATCGCGTGCCCCTGCAGCAATTCCTCGGTGGGCCGCCGGGACCTGAGTTGCAGGCGAGCCAGGATGGCCTGCACTTCAGGCTGCTGGCGAAACTGCCGAATGACCGCTTGGAGGCGCAGCACACGATCGCTGTGCCCGAGACCACGGCGCGCTACTTTCGCCTGTCATTCGCGACCACGCCGCCGTCACCGGCCAAGCTCGGCGATTTCGACTTCGGCAGTGCCGGTTTCAAGATGGGCCCGCCGCCGGTGGCTTACCAGGTCAGTGAGTTCGTGCTGCACGCGGGTGCCCGCATCAATCGCTTCGAGGAGAAGGCCGGCTTCGGGCTATTGCCCGATTTCACCTCCCATGCGACCCCGGCGACGAGCGCCGCGTTCGCTGTGCAGAAGTGCGAAGTAATCGACGTCTCGCGCTACCTGAAGCCCGATGGCAGGTTCGAGTGGACGCCGCCCGCCGGGCGTTGGCTCGTGCTGCGCATGGGCTACTCGCCCACGGGCGTCACCAATCATCCGGCTTCACCCGAGGGCACCGGACTCGAGGTCGACAAGCTCAGCGCACAGCATGTGCGCGAATACATGAGTCGCTACCTCGACAACTACCGCAGCGCAGTAGGTCCGCTGATGGGCCGGCGCGGACTGCAATATATGATCAGTGACAGCTACGAAGCCGGACCGCAGAACTGGACCGAAGACCTGCCGGCGCAGTTCACGCGCCGCCGCGGCTACGATCCGCGCCCCTGGCTGCCGACGTTCACCGGCCGCCTCGGGGCTGGAGCCCAGCGCATTCACATCCGGTCGCAGCGTGCCATCGAAGGCGCCTATAATTTCGACCAGGTCAGCAATACTTACGATTGGGCGTTCCTAGGCCAGCTTCGGAATGAGCTTCCTCGTATGTTGCTGATAACAAAGAAGAATTCATGTAGCGCAGATCGATTGTGGGCATAAATGATCGAAACTGAAAAATCATGATCATTTTGGTTCCGGGCCGGTACTGACAGGAGAAAGCGATGGAAGAGGTGGTAATCGTTGCGGCCCTGCGTACGGCCGTCGGCAAGTTCGGCGGTAGCATTGCCAAAGTGGCGGCATCCGACCTGGGCGCGCAGGTGATCAAGGCGCTGCTCGCTAAAACCGGCATCCCCGGGGGCGAAGTCTCCGAAGTGTTGATGGGCCAGGTGCTGACAGCCGGTTGCGGCCAGAACCCGGCGCGCCAGGCCTCGCTCCGCGCCGGCATTCCCGATGCCGTACCGGCGATGACGGTGGGCAAGGTCTGCGGCAGCGGCCTCAAGGCCACGCACCTCGCGGCACAGGCCATCCGCTGCGGCGATGCGCAGATCGTGATCGCCGGCGGCCAGGAGAACATGAGCGCTTCGCCGCACGTGTTGGCCGGCTCGCGCGACGGCTTTCGCATGGGCGATGCCAAGCTCATCGACAGCATGATCGTCGACGGGCTCTGGGACGTGTACAACAACTACCACATGGGCATTACGGCGGAAAACGTCGCCACGAAGTACGGCATCACGCGGCGCGAACAGGACGAATTCGCAGCAGCCTCGCAGCAGAAAGCCGAGGCCGCGCAGAAGGCCGGGCGCTTCAAGGGCGAGATCGTGCCGGTCGAAATGGCCTCGAAGAAGGGCACCACGGTATTCGACAGCGATGAGTACATCCGCCTCGGCGCCACCGCCGAGGCCCTGGGTGAACTGAGGCCAGCCTTCAACAAGGAAGGCAGCGTGACTGCAGGCAACGCTTCGGGTATCAACGATGGCGCTGCCGCGGTGGTGATGATGTCGGCCAGCAAGGCGCGCGAGCTCAAGCTCACGCCGCTGGTGCGCGTGAAGGCCTACTCCTCGGCGGGCGTTGACCCCAAGATCATGGGCATGGGTCCGGTGCCGGCCAGCGAGCTGTGCCTGCGCAAGGCCGGCTGGAGCGCCGCCGATCTCGACCTGATGGAGATCAACGAAGCCTTTGCTGCGCAGGCCATCGCGGTCAACAAGCAGATGGGCTGGGATACCAGCAAGATCAACGTGAATGGCGGGGCGATCGCCCTCGGTCATCCGATCGGCGCCTCGGGTTGCCGCATACTGGTGACGCTGATTCATGAGATGCTGCGCCGTGACGCGCACAAAGGGCTGGCGAGCCTGTGCATCGGCGGCGGCATGGGTGTGGCCCTGGCTGTGGAACGTTGAGAGCGGATCAATAAAACAAACCAAGGGGTGGAGTGCTCATGTCAGCGACAAAACGCGTAGCTCTGGTCACGGGCGGAATGGGCGGCCTCGGCGAGGCCATCTGCATCAAGCTCGCCATGCTCGGTCACACGGTGGTGAGCACCTATTCACCCGGCAATGCCAAGGCGCAGGAATGGCAGGCGGGCATGCGCGTGCAGGGCTATGACATCAAGGCCTACCCCTGCGATGTCACCGACTGGAATTCCTGCGTCGCCTGCGTGGCGAAGGTGGCGGCCGAAGTGGGGCCGGTGGATGTGCTGGTCAACAATGCCGGCATCACGCGCGACATGACCTTCAAGAAGATGGATCGCGTCAACTGGGATGCCGTGATTCACACCAACCTCGATTCCTGCTTCAACATGACCAAGCAGGTGGCCGACGGCATGGTCGATCGCAACTGGGGTCGCATCATCAACATCTCCTCGGTCAACGGCCAGAAGGGCGCTTTTGGCCAGACCAACTATTCGGCGGCCAAGGCCGGCATGCACGGTTTCACCAAGGCGCTGTCGCTCGAAGTGGCACGCAAGGGCGTCACGGTGAACACCATCTCGCCGGGTTACATCGGCACCCAGATGGTGATGGCGATTCCGAAGGAAGTGCTCGACAGCAAGATCATCCCGCAGATTCCGATGGGGCGACTGGGCAAGCCCGAGGAAGTGGCGGGTCTGGTGGCCTATCTTTCCAGCGAAGAAGCGGCTTTCGTCACCGGCGCGAACATCGCGATCAACGGCGGCCAACACATGCAGTGACGCCCGTTGGCGCCTGCTGCGCAGTGCAGCGCGCGTCCGTGCGCGCACGGGCTCACAGATCGCTGAGCGTGCTGGGCGGCGTGCGCGGCTGCAGTCCGCACTCGCGCGATGCCGCCGATTCCCACCACCAGCGACCGGCGCGCTCATCCTGCCCGGGCTCAACAGCGCGCGTGCAGGGCTCGCAGCCGATGCTCGGGTAGCCGAAATCGTGCAGCGGGTTGTAGGGCAGCTGGTAGGTGCGCACGTAGGCCCAGATTTCCTGGATCGTCCACGGCAATAGCGGGCTGACCTTGTAGATACCGTAGCGGCTGTCCATGTCGATGGCGCGATTCGTGGCGCGTGCCTCGGATTGTTCATGTCGCACACCGGTCACCCAGGCGCCATAGCCTGCGACGGCGCGACGGAACGGTTCCACCTTGCGGATGTGACAACAGCGCTGGCGCAACTCCAGGCTGCTGTAGAAACCGTTGATGCCGTGATCGGCCACATAGTTCTGCAAGGCCTGCGCGTCGGGGTACATCACGCGGATCGCGCGCTGGTAACGCCGGCTCAGGCGCTCGAGCAGTTCCAGCGTGGATTCCGGCAGGCGCCCGGTGTCGACCGTGAAGATGTCGATCGGCAGTCCGTTGGCGCAGATCAGGTCGATCAGCACCACGGCCTCGACGCCCAGGCTGGCCGAGTAGATCACGCGTCCGTAGCGCGCAACGGCTTCGCGCAGCAATTTGACCGAGTCCGCCGCCTGGTCGGATGGAAAGGCGGTATCCGGGGGTGGGGCGGGCAGCTCGGTCACGATCGCTAGACGGGTTGCTGGAACAGCATGAAGATTCTCTTCAGCAATCCATCCGGATCGGCATCTGGAGTAGGGCGCTGTTCCCACTCACCCAGCTGTATCGACGCCTCGCCGATCGCGCGCGCGCGCTCGTAGCGGCGCTTCATGAAGGCTTCGAGCGTGGCCGGCAGGGCGGCGCCGCGCGCCAGTTCGTCGCCGAGAACCACGGCGTCTTCCACCGCCATCGCCGCACCCTGGCCCAGATGCGGGGTGGCCGAGTGCGCCGCATCGCCGATCAGCAGCACGCGATCGCGATACCAGGGTGAGGGCATGATCAATGCTTCGAGCGGGCGATACACGACCTGCGAGGAATCGGTGATCTGCGCGCGCAATGGCGGAATCAGTCCGCCGTAGCCATCGAGGCGTTCGCGGAACTGTTCCGCCAGTGTCGCCGGCGGCATCGTGGGATTGCCGGGCTCCGCCTGCACCTTGAACACGTAGAGCGTGTCGCGGGTCAGCGGAATGATGCCTGCCGTGCCACCGGGCTTGCCCTTGTACATGTAGGCCCAGTCGAGATCCGCCGGCCGCGGGATGTTGTAGCGCCACACACCCTGGCCAGTGAACTTCGGCACGTGCTGCGGCCCAAAGACGCTGGCGCGCACCTTGGAATACACGCCGTCCGCGCCGATCACCAGGTCGTACTGACCCTCGGTGCCATCGGTGAAGCGCACGGTCGCGCCGCTGGGCGTGTTGATGATTTCCGTGAAGCTGACGCCCAGGCGCAGGCGCACCTGGTTGGCGCGCACCGCATCGGTGAGCACTTTGTGCAGCGCCGGGCGCGTAAGCCCCAGGTCGCTGGGCAGGCCTGCGGCCAGAGCGGCGCCGGGTATCTCCGCCAGGATCTTGCCCGGCGGATTGCACAGGCGCAGTCCCTTGTATACAAATCCGGCGGCCACCGCCTGCTCGGCAACACCCAGGCTCGCCATCGCGCGCAGGAAATTGCCCTGCACCACGATGCCGACGTGATACACCTTCCAGTCGCGATTGATCTCGA
Source organism: Gammaproteobacteria bacterium (assembly GCA_025350055.1). Lineage (GTDB taxonomy): Bacteria > Pseudomonadota > Gammaproteobacteria > Steroidobacterales > Steroidobacteraceae > FEN-1191. The sequence goes on from JANXYK010000066.1 coordinate 36,098, forward strand.
CGATCTCGGGATCGAAGCCCTTGCGCTTGAGCGCAATTGCCGTCGACATGCCGCCGATGCCACCGCCGATGATCAGGATGTTCACGACGCGGCTCCCGGTGGTGGCGGTCCCGATGGCGCCCACTTCTCGCGATGCTGGAACAGGAACAATTGTGACGCGTCGGCACCCATCGGCGCCTCGCGCGGCACCCACCTGTCATCGTGCAGGTCCATGTCGGCGTCGTACTCGACGTGACAACCGAGCGGACTGTTGAAATACCAGAACCAGTTGGACCCCATTATGTGCCGGCCTGGCCCCCAGAAGGAACGATAACCCTTGTTGACGAAGCGCGTACCGGCCTGCATCACTTCGGTCGGTCCGCCCATGTGGAAAGTGAAATGCTCCACGCCTTTCATGAACGGCGGCGTCTGGATCAGGAACAGCGTGTGGTGATCTTCGGTGCCGGCCGGCCGCAGGAAGGGGCCCACGCCCTTGAAGCGATCGGTGCAGCGAAAACCGAGCCGGGCATAGAAGGCCTCCGCCTTGGTGGAGTCGGGCACGAAATACACCACATGCGAGAGCGTGCGCGGCCGCACCACGGCATCCTCGCTGACGGCGACCACATTCGCGGGGCGCTGGGCCGGCGCGCCTGGCGCGTTGACGGTCTCGGCCGGCAGATGCAGCGGCCGGCGGATCGTGACCTGGAAGCCGAGCACGAAACCCATGTCGTCGCTGGTCTCGAGCGAGCCGTCGGGCAAGCGACGCACTTCGCGATCGCGCTTGAGCTCGGTGGCAATGGCATCGAGCGTGGCGGCATCGGCGACGCCATAGAGGGTCTTGCGCAGCATGCTCGCGGTGCCCATTGCCGCTGGCAGGCTGGCATCGTCACGATGGGCGATCACGACTGCGGTGCCGTCGAGCGCTTCGAAGCGGCCGCCTCGGGCGCTGACATCGCGCGCCTGCAGGCCATAGTCGCCGAGGTACTGCACACAGCCCTCGACGTCGTCGACTCCAAACACCAGTGCATCGGGTCCGATGATATTCATGGGGTGCTTACGGAAGATTCTGTAGTCATGGTTTGTTCAACGTGCGGTGCGTCCGCCCAGCGTCTCGGCGACCCAGTCGGCGATATAGGCGCCGGCGTTGGCGGGGTTGTCGAAGCTCGAATGCTGCACGCCGCCTTCACGCTCGGTGAAGATCTTCAGCTCGCGTCGCGGGCTGTTGACCAGCTGGTCGAAAGTGCGCTGCGCCCAGTGCAGCGGGATCTGCGAATCCTTCTCACCGTGCGTCACGAGGAAGGGCACGCGGATGCGCTCGAGGACGCCGTCCAGGTGCACGTTCTCGGCGATGCGCATGAACTCGTCGATATCGCGCGCACCCCACACCCACTGCACGTGGCTCCAGTAGTGAGGCACGGGAAAACTGCCTTCCTTGGCGAGGCGCTGCTTCTGCACGTCGCGCCAGTCATGGTTCGCACCCCAGGCCACACCGCAGGCGAAGCGCGGCTCGAAGGCCACGGCGCGCGGGCAATAGTAGCCGCCCAGTGACACGCCTTCGCAGCCGATGCGGCGCGGGTCGACATCATTGCGTGTCTCCAGCCAGTCGACCACTTTGCTGGCCCACACCTCGCTGTTGTAGACCGCGCTCATGCCATGCAGACGCAGTGCTTCGCCGGTTCCGGGCTGGTCGATCATCAGCGATGACACGCCGCGGCTTGCAAGCCAGCGGGGCAGGCCGACGCGATATTTCATCTCCTTGGTGGAGTCGAGCCCATTGAGCTGCACCAGCAGCGGCGCGCGCCCGCTGACGCCTTCGGCGCGCACATACAGGCCGGAGATATGGGCCTTGCCGTAGGGGATTTCAACGCGCTCGCAGTTCTCGCCGGCGAGCCTGATGCCGCGCGCAAAGATTTCCAGGCAACGCTGATAGAGCGCCGCGCGCCCTTCGGCGCCATGCGCCTGCAGCCGCTCGGCGGTCAGGTAGTACGTGGCCGCGCGGCCATATTTGTCGCCGGCCGAGATCATGCGACCACGTGACTCGTCTTCGGCCGCGAGCGCACACAATTTATCGGCCATCTGCGACCAGGTGTCGCGGAAGGCCTTGCTGCCCGCGGCATCCGGCTGTTGCGCGGCTTCCTGGAGCGGTGCGCACATGATTTCGATTTCGCCGATCCGTGCGCCCATCTCGATCGCGAGATCAACGGAGAGATTCCAGACGTAGTTGGTGGGGAAGTAGCGGAACATGGTTTACAGATCCAGCCAGATCGCGCCGCGGCGCGAACTCTCGACACTGCGCTCAATGAAGCGCAGGCCGCGCAGGCCATCGTGCACGCCCGGATAATTGCGCTGCGGCGGCTCACCGCGCTGCACGCGGCGCAGGTCGGCGATGAAGTCACGATAAATCATGGCGAAGGCCTCCAGATACCCTTCAGGGTGACCCGCTGGCGTGCGTGTCGCGGCCTGGGCCGCGGGGTCACTGAAATGCTTGCCAGTACGCAGATTCTGCCACGCCGCGCCGGGTGGCTTGAATAGCAGTGTGTTGGGCTCCTGCTGGCGCCACTCCAGGCCGCCCTTGGAGCCGTAGAGGCGGATCGAGAGCGCGTTCTCCTCGCCGCAGGCCACCTGCGAGCACACCAGCGTACCTTTCGCGCCGCCGGAAAGACGCAGCAGGATGTTGGCATCGTCATCGAGCCGCCGGCCTGCAACGAAGCTCGTGAGGTCGGCGCACAGCGCGGTGATGTGCTGGCCGCTGATGAACTCCAGCAGGTTCTCGGCGTGCGAACCGATGTCGCCCACGCAGCAGCTGACGCCGGCGCGCGCGGGGTCGGTGCGCCACTGGGCCTGCTTGTTGCCCGTTTGCTCGAGCGGCGTCATCAACCAGTCCTGGTTGTATTCGACCAGCAGCTTGCGCAGTTCGCCGAGCGCACCGTTTTTCACCAGTGCGCGCGCTTCGCGCACCGCCGGATAGCCGGTGTAATTGTGCGTGAGTGCGAACAGCGGCTTGCCGCTGCCGACCAGGGCCACGAGCTGCTCAGCTTCGGTCACCGCGAAGGCCAGCGGCTTGTCGCACACCACGTGGATGCCAGCCTCCAGGAAGGCGCGCGCCACCGGATAGTGCATGTGATTCGGCGTGGCGACGATCACGAAGTCGATGCCATCGCTGCGTGCGGCTTCCGCCTGCGCCATCGCCGCGTAGGAATCGTAGCTGCGCTCCAGGTACCAGGCCTCGGCACTGCTGCGCGCCGTCGCGGCGTCGGCTGACATCGCGCCCGCTACCACCAGTGCCTGCCCGTCGAGCTCGGCGGCAATGCGGTGCACCGCACCGATGAAGGCGCCGCGGCCACCGCCGACGATGCCGGCGCGCAGGCGCCTCACGAGCGATACGCCTCGCGGCCCACGCCCTGCACCGCGATGCCCTGGGAAGCCAGCACTTCGTGCTGCAGGGCGTACATCGCGGCGGCGGCCTCATCGATCGCACGCGTGAAGGCGATTGAACCCGCCAGTATGGGCGCCAGCAGCGCCTTGTCCTGGATGCGGGCCTTGGGATATTCGTGTTCCACGACCAGGTAAGTCTGCCCCGGATCGATGCTCAACAGTTCGCGGGCCGCGAGCTGGTGATCGAGCCAGTCGACGCTGCGATTCTGCAGGTAGGCGAGCGGATCGTGGCGGGCGGTGCCCGGCAGCTCGTGCTCGGCCAGTACCACCTGCTTCTTCCAGGCGTTGGCCTGGTCCGCTAGGTTGTCCGAGGGCTGCGCGCCTTTCCAGTCACCGCGCTGCATGGTCTGGCCGCCATAACCCCAGGCCGCCACGCCGCGCGAATCGATCACCTGGCCCTTCACGTGGAAGCCCGCGATCAGAAAATTGTAGCCCTGGTCCTTCAGGAACTGGAACAGCGAGCGCGTGTCCTGGCCCATGAGGATTGCGTGCGAGGGATCGTAGTGGATACGGAACTGATCGCCGACGCCGTGGCGCTCGCAGATGCGATGCAGCGCGATCCACGGCCCGGGCGCGTAGGCAATGTTGTTGTGCCACTTGTCGCTGATGTTCCAGCCCGGCATCGGGCATTGCTCGACGCGGTAGGTAAGGCCGCGTGCCTTTGCTTCCTTGAGCAGCGGGATGAACACGTCCTCGAACATCACCAGGTTTGCATCCATCTCGAGCTGCGGGTTGCGGCCCACGAAACCGCAGACGGCATCGGTGCCGAGCAATACTGCGGCATCGAACACGCGCAGCATGAATTCGTGCTTCTTGCGCCGCGCCGCAGAGTCCGCGGCCAGCATGTTGTCGAAGTAGCCGAGATCGGAGAGACCCACGCCGGTGCTCTGCATGGTGCGCAGCACGCGCGCGGCGCGCGCCTGGTCGAACGGGGCGCGCAGGTCGAGTGTGTTGGCCACCGGATCGAGCATCGCCTCTGCCGGCATATCGCTCTCGGTGGGATGCAGCGCGGCTGAGAGCTGGATGTTGGGGCAATGGATCTCGCGCGCGAATACCAGCCACTCCTCGATCGCGAGGTCAGGGTCGGCATCGCGGTGCTCGCGCGGCGTGAGCTCCTGCAGCGCCGCCGTCAGGATGCTGAGTTTCATGGGGCGGGGCGCGAAGGGCTTGGCGGTCATGGGCGTAACCCGGGTCGGCGGTTCCAGGCCCCGATGTTACGGCGTTTTTCGCGGCCAGTGGCTGGCAGCAGGTTAGAATGCTTTGGCGTTCTAGAATCCCTGTCGCCTGGAGTAGCAGCCTTGACCAGTCCTGCAGTTCCCGCGCTGGCCATGATCGGCCTCGGCCGCATGGGCGGCAACATGTTGCGGCGCCTCGGCCGCGCCGGCGTGTCCGGCATCGGCTTTGACGCCTCGGCGGCGGCCGGAGCCGCGCTGGCTGGCGAACCCAATGTAACAGTAGCAGCCAGTCTCGCTGCCGCCATCGCAGCTCTCAAGGCCCCGCGGGCCGTATGGATCATGCTGCCCGCCGGCGAGATCACGGAGCGCACCATGCTGGAGGTGGCGAGCCTGCTCTCGCCGGGCGACATCATCATTGACGGCGGCAATGCTGACTATCGCGACAGCATGCGGCATGCGGCCACGCTGGCGGCGCGCGGCCTGCATTTCATCGACGCCGGTGTGTCCGGTGGCGTGTGGGGACTGGAACAGGGCTACGGCCTGATGTTTGGCGGCGCGCCTGAGGCCGTGGCCAGCCTGATGCCGGTTTTGAAGGCCCTGGCGCCGGCGGCCGATGCGGGCTGGGTGCATTGCGGGCCGCCGGGGAGCGGCCACTACACCAAGATGATCCACAACGGTGTGGAGTACGGATTGATGCAGGCCTATGCCGAGGGCTTTGCCTTGCTGCAGGCCAAGTCGGAATTCGGGCTCGACGTCGGTGCGATCGCGCAGGCCTGGTGTCGCGGCACGGTAGTGCGCTCCTGGCTGCTGGAGCTCGCGGCCCCCGCATTGCAAGGGCCCGACGCGCTCAGCAATGTAGCGCCAGTGGTCGCCGATTCCGGGGAAGGGCGCTGGGCAGTACGCGAGAGCCTGGATCTTGGCGTGCCGGCCCCGGTGATCGCCGCCGCGTTGAACGTGCGCCTGGCGAGCCAGGGTCGCGGCGACTACGGCGCACGGGTACTCGCGCGGCTGCGCAATGCCTTTGGTGGCCACGTGATGCAGGCTGCCGGCAAACCGCGTGCGCGCTAAGCTGTGCGCATGAGCGAACATCCCCTGGCGAGTCTCCCCTGGCGCCGTGGCCTGGCGATGGGCTGTTGCGCACTGATCGCCATCAAGGCGCGCGCGCAGTGCAAGACCCGGCTCGAGCGGCACCTGGACGCGCAGCAGCGCATCGAGTTGGCGCGTCGCATGCTGTCGATCGTGATCGCCGCGGCACGCAGCGCCCACAATGTCGCGCAGGTGTTCGTGCTCAGTCCTGAACGCGATCAGGTGCCCGAAGGGGTGCCGGTGCTCGCTGATACCGGACTCGGGCTCAACCAGGCTTTGTCGCAGGCGCAGCGCGCGCTGCTGGCGATCGGTTGTCGCGAGCTGGTGGTGCTGCCCGCCGATCTGCCCACAGTGACCGGCGCCGAGATCGACCGTCTGGTGCGGGCCGGGCGTCGCGGCGGCTTTGCCATCGCTCCCGATCTCGCGCAGCGCGGCACCAATGCGCTGTGCCTGGTCACTACACAGGCCTTCCAGTTCCGGTTCGGCGCTGGCAGCCGGCAGCAGCATCTGCTCGAGGCGCGGCGGCTCGGGCTCAAGCCAGGCATCGTCAACGCGCCAGGGCTGGCTTTCGACATTGACACCGCCGCAGACCTGCGGCGTTGGGATGAAACGGCATGCGTGACGCGACGCCAGGCTTGAGCACACTGCTGCGCAGCATTGCTGCCGGCGAGCGCGCGGGCGCCGGTTCCGCGCTCGCGCAGTTTGAATCCGCACGCAGCGCCGAGCTGATGCCGCTGGCCGAATCGCTGACGCTCGAGGGATTCGGCGAGATTGTCAGCTACTCGCGCAAGGTGTTCATCCCGCTCACCCAGTTGTGCCGCGATGTCTGCCACTACTGCACGTTCGCCAAGGCGCCGCGCAAGCTCGCGAGCCCCTACCTGAATGACGAGCAGGTGCTCGCGATCGCACGTGCCGGCGATGCCGTGCAATGCCGCGAGGCGCTGTTCACGCTGGGTGACAAACCAGAGCTGCGCTATCGCGCGGCGGCGCAGGCGCTGCAGGAGGCCGGTGCAGCCAGCACGCTCGATTATCTGGAGCGCATGGCCAGGCTCGTGATCCAGCACAGCGGGCTCCTGCCGCATCTGAATCCGGGCGTGATGAGCAGTGCCGAGCTGCAGCGGCTGCGCCCGGTGTGTGCATCCATGGGGCTAATGCTCGAGAGCGGCTCGGAGCGGTTGTGCGCGCGTGGCGGGCCGCACTACGGCTCGCCGGACAAATGGCCCGCGAACCGGCTCGCCACCCTGCGCGCCGCAGGCGAACTCAACATCGCCATGACCACGGGCCTGCTGATCGGGATCGGCGAGACACGGCGCGAGCGCATCGACTCGCTGCTGGCGCTGCGCGACATCCAGGACGAGTTCGGCAATCTGCAGGAGCTGATCATCCAGAACTTCCGTGCCAAGCAGGGCACGAAGATGGCGGGCGCGCCCGAGCCTGAGCTCGAGGAGCAATTGTGGACCATCGCCGTGGCGCGACTGCTGTTTGGTCCGGCGATGTCGATCCAGGCGCCGCCGAACCTGCAGCCCGAAGCGCTCGACAGCCTGGTGCGCGCCGGCATCAATGACTGGGGCGGTGTGTCGCCGGTAACACCGGATCATGTAAATCCCGAGGCGCCGTGGCCGCACCTCGATGCGCTGGCCAGCGCGACGCGCGCGGCCGGTCGCGAGCTGGTGGAGCGACTGGCGCTGGTGCCGGCCTTTGCTTCACAGCCCGAGCGCTGGCTGGATGCGCCGATGGCTACTCGCGTGCGGCGCCTGTGCGATGCGCGCGGTTATGCACGCGCGGATGGCTGGATTTCCGGTGCGGACACGCCTTTGCCACCGGTTGCGCAGCAGTGGCGTGACGTGCATCGTGTGCGCCGGGGCGCCAGCAGGGCAGTGAGGGCGATACTCGATCAAGCCAGTGCGGGTGAGGATCTGTCGCAGGCGGCAGTGGTACGCCTCTTCCATGTGGAGGGGCGCGAGCTGGAGGCCGTGATCCGCGCGGCCGATGAACTGCGCGCGGCCACCGTCGGCGACACCGTCACCTATGTCGTCAATCGCAATATCAACTACACCAACATCTGCCTCTATCACTGCGGCTTCTGTGCCTTCTCCAAGGGGCGCAGCAGTGCTGACCTGCGCGGCCCTGCCTATAACCTCGATCTGGAGGAGATCGCGCGACGCGCCGTTGAAGCTGCGGCTGCCGGTGCAACCGAAGTGTGCCTGCAGGGCGGCATCCACCCGAGCTTCAACGGCCACACCTACCTCGACATCGTGCGAGCGGTCAAAAAGGCAGTGCCGGCGCTGCACGTGCACGCCTTTTCGCCGCTGGAGATCAGTCACGGTGCCCGCACGCTCGATCTGTCGCTGCGCCACTATCTCGAGCGCCTGCGTGATGCGGGGCTCGCGACACTCCCCGGTACCGCTGCGGAAATTCTTGACGACGAGATCCGTGATCTCATCTGCCCCGACAAACTGCGTACCGCGGAATGGCTCGAAGTGATCCGCACCGCGCATGAAGTGGGGCTGCGCAGCACCGCCACCATCATGTACGGCCACACCGAACGGCCGGTGCACTGGGCACGGCACCTGTTGCACCTGCGCGCGTTGCAGCGCGAGACCCACGGCATCAGCGAGTTCGTGCCGCTGGGCTACGTGCATATGGAGGCGCCACTGTGGCGCAAGGGTCGCACGCGCTCAGGTCCGACCTTGCGCGAAGCCGTGCTGATGCATGCGGTGCCGCGCCTCGTGCTGCATCCGCTGATCAGCAACATCCAGACTTCCTGGGTCAAGATGGGTGCCGCCGGCGCGGCGCTGTGCCTCGACGCCGGCGCCAACGATCTCGGTGGCACGCTGATGAATGAATCGATCACGCGCGCGGCGGGCGGCGTGCACGGGCAATTGCTCGATGCCGCGCAGTTGCAGGCGCTGGCGCAGGGCATCGGCCGCACGGCACGCCAGCGCACCACGCTTTATGGAGCGCCAGCAGCGCACACGAGGGATACAGGTAATGTTGAGACTGGGATATAAGGCCTCGGCCGAGCAATTCGCGCCCAATGAGCTGCTGGGCTACGCGGAACTCGCCGAGCAGCAGGGTTTTGATTCGGTATTCATCAGCGATCACTTTCAGCCCTGGCGCCACACCGGTGGACACGGGCCCTTCTCGATGGCGTGGATGGGCGCACTCGGCGCGCGCACGCAGCGCATCGCGATAGGTACCAGTGTATTGACGCCGACCTTCCGCTATCACCCTTCGGTGGTTGCGCAGGCCTTCGGCACGCTGGGGGCCATGTTCCCTGGGCGCATCATCCTGGGTGTGGGCACGGGCGAGTCGCTGAACGAAGTGCCGGCCACGGCGATGCACTGGCCTGAGCCCAAGGAGCGCACGGCGCGCCTCAAGGAATCGCTGACACTGATCCGCAGACTGTGGAGCGAGGAGCGGGTCAGTTTCGAGGGCCAGTACTACCGGACCGAGAAGGCCACGATCTACGATCGGCCGGAGCAGATGGTGCCGATCTACGTGGCCGGCGCCGGCCCCTTGATCTCGAAATACGCCGGGCAATTCGGCGACGGCTTCATCTGCACCAGCGGCAAGGCGCCCGAGCTGTATCGCGAGACGCTGCTGCCGAACGTGGCCGCGGGTATTGCGGTTTCGGGGCGCAAGCCGGCCGATGTCGACATGATGATCGAGATGAAAGTCTCCTTCGATACCGACCGGCAGCGGGCCATGGAAGATACGCGCTACTGGGCCGCACTGGCCTTGAGCGCGGATGAAAAAATGTCAGTCGAGGATCCGATCGAAATGGAGCGCCTGGCCGACCAGCTCAGCGCCGAGCGCGCCGCCAAGCGCTGGATCGTCTCTACTGATGCGGATGAGCATGTCGAGAAGATCCGCCCCTACGTGGAACTCGGTTTTCGTCACCTGGTGTTCCATGCGCCAGGGCCAGAACAGGCGCGATTCCTGAAGCTGTATGCGCAGCAGGTATTGCCGCGACTCCGGGCCGCTTTTGGCTGAGGGCTGCGCGCTGCAGCTCATCGCCCTGGCGCCGTGGCCGCTGGTGCGCGCGGGCGATGATCTGGCCGACCAGACCTGCGCGGCGCTCGCAGCGCAACAGCTCAAGCTGCAGAGCGGGGACGTGCTGGTCTACGCGCAGAAGGTCATTTCCAAGGCCGAAGGCAGATGCGTGGACCTGCGCACCGTAGTGCCGGGTGCCAGGGCCGCGGCGCTGGCGCTCGAGGTAGGCAAGGATCCGCGCCTGGTCGAGCTGGTGTTGCGCGAATCCACTCGCATCGTGCGCACGGCCAAGGACGTGCTGATCGTCGAGCAACGCCTGGGCCTGATCATGGCGAATGCCGGCATCGATCAATCCAATGTCGCTGATCCGGCGAGCGGTGAGTACGCACTGCTGTTGCCGGTCGATCCCGATGCCAGCGCGGCGCAGCTGCGCGCGGCGCTGCTTGCGCGCTGCGGCTGTGATGTGGCCGTGATCATCAGCGACAGCTTCGGCAGGCCCTGGCGCGTGGGCACGGTGGGTGTCGCGATCGGCTGCGCGGGCCTGGCAGCGACGCGCGATCTGCGCGGCAGCGGCGATCTGTTCGGGCGTGCGCTGCGCGTGACGGTCGTGGGCCATGCCGATGAAATCGCCTCCGCGGCTTCGCTGTTGATGGGGCAAGGCGATGAGGCGCGTCCTGTGGTGCTGGTGCGTGGTCTGCCAGCGAGCGCGCCGCATCAGCGCGCCGCGGCGCTGCTTCGACCGCCCGACGAGGACCTGTTCCGATGAGCGGCCATGTGGTGGCGCTCTCTGGCGGCGTGGGCGGTGCGAAGCTGGCGCAGGGGCTCGACCTGGCGCTGGCGGCCGATGAGCTCACGATCATCGTCAATACGGGCGATGATTTCCGGCACTTGGGTCTGTACATCTCGCCCGACATCGATTCGGTGGTCTATGCACTCTCGGGTCGCGCCGATGCCGTGCGCGGCTGGGGGCGGCGTGAGGAGACCTGGACCTTCATGGCCGCGCTCAAGGAGCTGGGCGGCGCCGACTGGTTCAGGCTCGGTGATGGCGATCTGGCGATGCATGTGGAGCGCAGCTGGCGAATGGCGCAGGGTGAGCCCCTGAGTGCTGTCACGGCGCGATTCTGTCAGGCGCTGGGGATCACGGCGCAAGTGCTGCCGATGAGTGACGACGCGGTGCGTACCCGGGTGCTGAGCAGCGAGGGTTGGCTCGATTTCCAGGACTATTTCGTCGCGCGCCAGTGCCAACCGGCAGTGCGCGAGGTAGCCTTTGCCGGTGCGGCGCAGGCAGCGGCACAGCCCGCGGCGCTGGCCGCGTTGGCGCGCACCGACCTGCGTGCGATCGTGATCTGCCCCTCGAATCCCTTCGTGAGCGTGGAGCCCATACTGGCCGTGCCGGGCATGCACGCCGCGATCGAGGCGGCGCGCGCGCCAGTGGTCGCCGTGACGCCGATCATCGGGGGCAAGGCAGTGAAGGGTCCGGCTGCCAAGATGATGGCGGAGCTGGGGCTGCCGGTGAGCGGCGCGGCCATTGCGCAGCGCTACGCCAACCTGATCGATGTGTTCATCAGCGATGAGCGCGATCCGCTGCCAGCAGCGGTCGCCGGTGTGCGCATACAAGGTGCGCAGACGCTGATGAGGAGCAGCGACGATCGCGTGGCATTGGCGCGAGCCGTACTCGCAGCCGCCGACGCTGTGCGCGACGCCTGAGAGCAGCCGCGCCCCTCAGCCGCCGGAGTGCACCGGCCCCGGATTGTCCGGGGCTTCGAAGATGCGCCTGATGTGCCGCTCGGCGATGCGCCAGCGCCCGTCGTCGCACAACCGATAGCGATCCTCGAAGTCGGCCACCAGGTGCGGAATCGTGCCGCGCGCCTGGAAGAGCGCCAGGATGGCGGGGCGACCGCGCGCTTCGCGCCCGAGTGCATCGTGACCTTTGGTTCCGATCACTTCGCCGGTTTCTTCTATTCGAACATGCCGGCCTACTGCCTCGGGCTCGCGGCCACGGCGGTCGATGATGTCGGCGGTTTTCCCGGGCTGATCAATGTCCCGATGGCGAGTGCTACCGAACTGCTGCTGCATTTGCGCCGTGATGGCTTTGATCCCTCGTGCTCGCAGCAGATGAAAGTAGATCACGCCTTCTCGCAGCCCCTCAAGCGGCTCACGGGTGCGCTGGATCGTTATCCCACGATTCCAGTATTCATCGGCGCATTGGCGCCACCCTTCCTGGCCTGTGCGCGTTCGCGGGCGCTGGGCGAATCGGTGGGCCGGCATTTCGCCGCCGGCGGCAGCGCGTGCTGTACATCGGCTCCGGCGGGCTCTCGCACCACCCGACGCGCTACTACCCCTTGCCCGGGGAGGCCACGCCGAGTGTGGCGGCGTGGCAGCTTGCCGGTCCGCAGGGCGGTTCGCTGAGCGAACCACAGTGGCTGGGCAAGCTCTACGAAGATCACGTCACGGGCGCGGACATGCTGATCTCGGGCAAGCGCACCGAAGCGGATATCCGCCTGAACCCCGAATTCGATCGCGAGTTCATGGCGCGTTTCACGACGGGCGATCTGGATGCGCTGGCGGCGCTGGACGCCGATGAATGCTTTGCGCGTGCCGGCATCGGCTCGCTCGAACTGCACACCTGGATCGCGGCACTTGCGGCACAGTGCGCCGCAGGTGGGCCGCTGCCCAGCCGGCAGATCTATGCGCCGACGCTCGAGTATGGCATCGGTTACGGCATGGCCTGGTCGCCGCCACCGTGAGCGCGACCGCTATTCCAGGTCCACATCGAGTGCGACCAGAAATCTCGACACCATGTTGTAGGTGGCAATGACTCCGACCAGTTCCACCAGCAGGACATCGCTGCCCAGCAGCTGGCGCAACTGCGTGATCAGCGCTCGGGGCACTGCAACCTCTTCGCTCATCACCCGGCACAGTTGCAGCGCGGCGCGTTCCAGTGGATCGAACAGCGCCGACGCGCCGCCCGCCGCATCGGCGCTCCCCGCTGCATCATCACTGCGCAGCGCTCCAGTACCGCGCAGTGCCTGCAACTGCGCCATGCTGCCGCCGGCTGCGAGCAAGGGCGGACTGTGCAGCAGCATGCGATCGAGGTTCAGCAGCCCCCCGCCGCGACGCGCACGGATGGCATCGACGATCGCGGCCGGTTCACTGAGGTCGGACGGCACATAGGGAATCGCGCTCATCTGCTAAGTTTAACGGCATTCAGGAGTCAGGCGATGAAATTGGGTATGGTGAGCGTGGCGGGCGTGCAGCGGATCGCGGTGGCGATCACGCCAGAGTGCGCGGTGGTGCTGGATCCGCAGTCGATGGAGCTGCCAGCGGGATTGCCTGTCGATCTCATGGCGGCAATTGCTGGGGGCAACGCGGCGCTGGCTGCATTGCAGTCCGTGGCCGCGCGCGGCTCTGCCCAGGCCGTTGATTTGCTGCACTGGCTGCCACCGATCCTGCGCCCTGGAAAAGTGGTCTGCGTGGCCCTCAACAACAGCGCCAACAAGGATCGCATCATCCGTGGGCCCGCACACCCGGCCACTTTCATCAAACCCGCCAGTTCGTTGATCTGTCACGGGCAACCCATCCGCTTGCGCAAGGCTTATGGGCGAGTGCACCCGGAGCCGGAACTGGCGGTAGTCATCGGCAAGTGCGGGCGCGACATCAACGAGGCCAGCGCCTACGAGCATGTCTACGGTTACACGATCATCAATGACCTGACCTCGCCCACCATGCGCGAGGACGATACCTTCGGCCCCATGGGCCCCTGGCTGTGCACGCGCGATGAGGTACCCGATCCGCACGATCTGACGGTGCGTTGCCTCCACCAGCAGCGGCTGATCACCGAAGACAACACCCGTAACCTGTTCTACAAGGTGCCGCAGGTACTGGCCTATGTCAGCCAGTACATGACCCTCGAGCCGGGCGATATCATTTCCATGGGTACCGCGCTCAAGAGTGCCGGAGGCGGGCAGGCCGTGCAGACCGTAGACCTGAATCGCCTCGGCGGGCCGATCACGGTCAACATTTCCGGGCTCGGTACGTTAAGCAACCCGGTAGTCTGCGAATGAGCTGTGCCCCGGGTGCGGGGCACAGAACCTATTTGGCAGCGATGAGTCCTATAGGGCTATCATCCCGCAGGATTTCCGGCGGGCATCGATAGCAGATGCATCCGAGCAAGGAGGTTTTCATGACCAGCTTCAAACCCACTGCGGCGTGCTGCGCTGCGTTGATTGCGCCGCTCGCCCTGGTGTGGGCGGCGGGCCAGGCATTGGCGGCCGCGTCTACGGGGGAGGCGCCGGCGAGCAGCGTGAGCGCTCCGGCCGCGTCGTTGAGCGGCGCGCAATGGCACCCGCAGACCATGAAGTTCACCTATAACGGCATCACCACGCTCTATACCTGTGACGGCCTCGAAGACAAGGTGCGCGTGATCCTGCTGGCCTTCGGTGCCCGCAACGATGCCCGCAACGATGTGAAAGTGCGGGCGACCGGTTGCGATCGCGGCATGAACCTGCCCACGCGTTTTGCCTGGGTGGAGGCGAACTACAGCTCCCTGGTGCCCGCCGCGGCCGATTCCGCCGAGACGGGCATGGTCAAGGGCAGCTGGTCGCCGATCGAGATTGCTCCCAACCGGCCCAGCTTCATGGGTGCGGGCGAGTGCGAGCTGATCGAGTCGATGCGCGATGCGCTGTCGAAGGGTTTCACGCTGCGCAACGTGCAATACCGCACCTCCTGCATACCGCATCAGGTGTCGCTGGGTTCATACGCCGTGTCGGCCGAAGTGCTCAAGACCGAAGTCCCCGCGAAACACTAGATGAGTAAACCCATACCGGAGCAACTGCGCGACCTGTTCGACAAACCGGCGCTGGCGCACCTGGCCACGCTGATGCCCGACGGAAGGCCGCAGGTGACTCCGGTATGGTGCGACTACGACGGCCGAAGCGTGCGCATCAACACCTCGGCAGGTCGCCAGAAAGACAAGAACCTCATGCGCGACGGACGGGTGGCGCTGTCGATCTGCGACCCTGACAATCCTGATCGCTACCTGGAGGTGCGCGGCCGGGTCATCGAGCGCACGCTGGAGGGCGCGGAGGCGCACCTCGACAGCCTGTCGCGCAAGTACATGGGCACGGATTATCCTTACCGGCGGCCGGGTGACCAGGCGATCACCTACTGCATTGAACCTGAACATTTCACATTCATGGATTGAAGCTGATGGATATTGCGCATTGGATTGGCGGACGCACTGAGAACGCGGGCACGACACGTTGGTGCGAGGTCTACAACCCCAGCACTGGAGCGGTAAGCGGCCGTGTGCCCATGGCCTCGACCGCCGTCGTAGGCACTGCGGTCGCCGCCGCGGCGCAGGCCTTTCCCGCCTGGGCAGCCACGCCGCCCTTGCAGCGCGCCCGCGTGCTGTTCCGCTTCCGCGAACTGCTGCTGGCACAGGCCGACACGATCGCGCGCACCATCGCGCTCGAGCATGGCAAGGTGCTGAGCGATGCGCGCGGCGAGCTGGCCCGCGGAATCGAAGTCGTGGAATTCGCCGCCGGCATCCCGCAGTTGCTCAAGGGCGAGTATTCCGAAAATGTCGGCACCGAAGTCGACAGCTACGGCCTGCGCCAGCCACTGGGCGTGGTGGCGGGCATCACGCCCTTCAATTTTCCGGTGATGGTGCCGTTGTGGATGTTCCCGGTGGCACTCGCCTGCGGCAACACTTTCGTGCTCAAGCCTTCCGAGCGTGATCCCTCCGCTTCACTGCTGCTCGCGCAGCTGCTGCAGCAGGCGGGGCTGCCCGATGGCGTGTTCAATGTGGTGCACGGCGATCGTGAGGCCGTGGATGCGCTGATCGATCACGAGGCAGTGCGGGCACTGAGCTTTGTCGGGTCCACCGGCGTGGCAAAGAGCCTGTATGAGCGCAGTGCCGCGCACGGCAAGCGTGCCCAGGCGCTCGGCGGCGCCAAGAATCACCTGGTGGCGATGCCCGATGCCGATCCCGATCAGGTGGCCGACGCGCTGATGGGCGCGGCCTACGGCTCGGCGGGCGAGCGTTGCATGGCGATTTCGGTGGCGGTGGCGGTGGGCGATGCGGTCGGTGATGCGCTGGTGGCCAAGCTGGTGCCGCGCGTACAAGCCCTAAAGATCGCTCCCTCGCTGGATGCTGCGGCCGACATGGGTCCGCTGGTCACGGCCGCTCATCGCCAGAAAGTATTGGCGTGCATCGAGCGCGGCGTGGCCGAAGGCGCCAAGCTGGTGGTCGATGGCCGGGGTTTCAGCTGCCCCGGGCACGAGCAGGGTTTCTTCCTGGGCGGGTGCCTCTTCGATCAGGTGCAGCCCTCGATGAGCGTGTATCGCGAGGAAATCTTCGGGCCGGTGCTGTGCGTGGTGCGCGTGCCCGATCTCGCGGCCGCCACCGCGCTCGTCAACGCGCACGAGTACGGCAACGGCTGCGCGATCTTCACCCGCGACGGGCGCAGTGCGCGCAGCTTTGCCAGCAACGTGCAAATCGGCATGGTGGGCATCAACGTGCCGATTCCCGTGCCGATGGCCTTCCACAGCTTCGGCGGCTGGAAGGCCTCGCTGTTCGGCGATCACCATATCCACGGCCCCGAGGGCGTGCGCTTCTACACGCGCCTCAAGACCGTGACCAGCCGTTGGCCAGAGCGGCGCGGCGGCGCCGAGTTCACGATGCCCGTGATGAAATAGGGCGGCGAGCCCCGGCGGGCCTTGCCTTGCTGTATCTGGTGGTCTCCGCCGCCGTCATGTACTGGCAAACGCGCCGCTGAGCAGCGCGCCGCGTCCGCTACGCGTCTTGCGACTGGCGGAACAGTTTCACGCTGCGATAACCCACCAGCTGCTTGCGCTGGTCGTCCCACAGTCGCAGCGACAGCGACTTCAGGCTTGCCAGCAGCGTGAGCGGCTTGACGCGCTGGAAGTAGGGTTCGGCATTGTGGCAGCGCTGCAGGTTGTAATTGGGAATGCGCGGACTCAGGTGGTGGATGTGGTGGAAGCCGATGTTCCCCGAGAACCACTGCAGGATGCGCGGCAACTTGTAGAAGGAACTGCCGCGCATCGCCGCGACCACGTAGTCCCACTTGTCGCTGCGCTCCCAGTAAGCGTCTTCGAACTGGTGCTGCACGTAGAACAGCCACACACCAGCCGCGCCCGAGATGGCCATCACCGTGAACTGGATCAGCAGGTAGTCGCGCAATCCGAAGATCGCCGAATTGGCAATGATCCACAGCAGCAGGGCCAGATCAGTCCAGTACACCGAGCGACGCTCGCGCGCAGGCGCGCCCGCGATGGGAAAGCGCAGGATCACCACGAACAGCGTGAGGGGCGCGAGCACGAACAGCACCAGCGGATTGCGGCTCAGGCGATAGGCCAGGCGCTTCCAGCGCGAGCTCTCCACATACTCCTGCACAGTCAATGTCCACACATCGCCTGAACCGCGCCGATCCAGATCGCCGGCGGTGCCGTGGTGCACACCGTGCTGCCAGCGCCAGAAATAATAGGGCGTGTAGGTCAACAGGCCGGTGATCCGGCCCACCAGGTCATTGACGCGCTTCGATTTGACGAAGGAGCCGTGCCCGCAGTCGTGGAAGATGATGAAGATGCGCACCAGGAAACCAGCCGCGAGTGCCGCCACCGGCAGCAGCAACCAATAGGAGATGGCCAGGCACAGTGGCATCAGGTACCACAACAGCGCATAGGGCAGCAGCGTATTGGTGAATTGCCACAGCGCGCGCCAGGCTGAAGGCTCGCGGTACTTGGCGACGATCTGCTGCCAGCCCTCGTGGCTGCTCGCTGGCGACGAACTCAAGCAGATTTTTCCGGGCTGGCGTCCAGCCGGATCTTCACGGCGATGGGGCAGGGGCGGCTGTTGGCCTGGTTGCGCAGGCGCACGCCCTCGCACACCAGGTTGTCGGATACCGTGCGATTGCTGCTGCGCTTGCTGCTGGTCGCGCTGTTCACGAGTGCGGACACCGCGAGGCTGAGGTCGAACTCACCATCGCATTCCGAGCAGGGGCAGGCGAAACGGAAAAACGCGCGCGCCGGCGGAAACAGGATATGCATCTGCGGCGAGGGCGCACGACCGGTGCGATCGGCGAAATCGAGTTCGATGCGCAGTTGCTCGAGCTGCGGAAAGGCGCTGCGCATCGGCGGCGCACGATCACGGTCGGTGTGGCGCTGGTTGCGCTTCAGTTCACTGACCGAAGCACTCTTGCGGGACTGTAGTTTCATGAGCTGTGCCTGGACCTCAGGCTGCCGGCTGACTGGCGACGGGCGGCGCGACACGCAGCTTCTGCTCGTCGAGCACTTCTTCCAGCGTCAGGCCGGTGTTGGCGGCAATGATGGCCAGCAATCGATGTTTCGGGTCGCGCGGCAGGCTCAGCTGATGCAGGCGCTCCCAGATGCGGATGCGCGCGGTGGGTGTATTGAGCGTCGAGGTCTGCTGTTGCAGTTCGCGTTGTCGCCGATCCTGCATGTCGGCCTGGTGATGGGCAATGCGGGCGCGATAGTCGGTATTGGTCTCGCCGGCCATGGGCACGGGCGCATGCGCCGTGTGGCTGGATGTATTGTCACGATCGATCATGTCTGGCCTCGGAGCGCGTAAATCAGAAGGCCCGGATCGCTCCGGGCCTTCCGTGGTTTCAATTGCTGCTGTTACCAGCGGCCGCCGCCGCCGCCACCGCCGCCGCCGCCGCCACCACCGCCACCGCCGCGATAGCCACCGCCACCACCACCGCCGCCCGGACGACCACCACCACCGCCAGTGCGGGGCTTGTCCTGCGCCTCATTGACGCGCAACGGACGACCACCCATGTCCTGACCGTTCAGGCTCTGGATGGCGCGGGCCGCATCGGCCTGACTCATCTCGACAAAGCCGAAACCGCGCGGCCGACCGGTCTCACGATCGGTAGGAAGCGACACGGATTCGACGGTGCCGTGCTGCGAGAACAGCGTGCGGACGTCCGCATCTGTCGCCGTGAACGGCAGGTTGCCAACATATATCTTCGCCATGATCTTGACTCACTCCAGTTAGACTCTTGCGCCGGATTGGGGAACGAATTTATCCCGTCCGGCTCCTTAACAAAGGCAGGCACAGCGTGAAGTCAGGGAGAGAGCATCTCGCGAGCCATCCAACCGTAGTTCCTGTCACCCGATCGCAGGCGTAACGGCGCAGGTTCTTTTGCGCTGATGAGACGCATAGGAGGACACTCGGACGTTCGCGATCTGGGCGCGAGTGTACCATACGCACCCTCGGGCTGCGCTTTAATTGTTGACAAGCATAAAAGGCTGCATTTTGAGTATCAAGACACTGGTTTCAGCAGTATGGCTGGCGCTGGCGGGCAGCGGCGCGATCGCGGCCGCCGCTCCGGCGGGCAAGCTTTATGTATCGGACGAGCGCGGCGGTTCGGTGGTGATCGTCGATGCCGGCAGCGGGGCCATCACCGGGCGGGTGAACGTGGGCAAGCGGCCACGCGGCATGCAGCTCTCGCCCAACGGCCGCCACCTCTATGTGGCGCTGTCGGGTTCGGCCATCGCCGGCCCCGGCGTGGACGAAGCCAGCCTGCCGCCGCCTGAGCGTCGCTTTGATGGTATCGGCGTAATCGACCTGGCCACGGCCCGGCTGCAGAAGACCCTGCCGGGCGGCACCGATCCGGAGACCCTGGCGGTATCGCCCGACGGGCGCACACTCTATGTCGCCAATGAGGATGGCATGCAGCTCACCAGCATCGATGTCGCCAGTGGCACGACGCGTGCGCGTGTCAGCATCGGCGTAGAGCCCGAAGGTGTGGCTGTCAGGCCAGACGGCAAGGTGGTGTATGTGACCTGCGAAGGTGCGGGCGCCGTGTACGCGATCGACGCGCAATCGCTGCAGGTGATCGCGAAGATTCCCACGCGCCCACGCCCACGCGCCCTCGTGTTCGCGCGCGATGGCAAGCTGGGTTTCGTCAGCGATGAGATCGGCGCCGCGATCACGGTGTTCGATGCGGCAAGCCAGCAGGTGGTGCGCACCATCGCTTTGTCCGCCAATGGAGATTCGTTGCTGCGACCGATGGGCCTGGCCACGACACCTGATGGCAAGAGTCTCTATGTGACGACCGGACGCGGCGGCGCCTTGCTGGAAATCGATCTGGCCAGCATGACGCAGAAACGCAGCATCGCAGCGGTGGGGCAACGACCCTGGGGCCTGGCGCTCAACACTGCGGGCGACATGGCCTACACCGCCAACGGGCCTTCAGGCGATATCAGCATGATCAACCTGGCCACCGGCCGCGTCGAGCGACGCGTGAACGTCGGCGGCAGCCCCTGGGGCGTGGTGTTCCACCAGTAGCTGCGATCAATACAGCCGGAACGCGTACAGCGTATCGCCGCCTGCCACCAGGATGTACTGGTGGCCATCGAGCAGGTAGGTTCCGGGCGCATTGCTCACGTTGCCCAGGTGCGCATGCCACAGTGGCTTGCCGCTGCCCGGGTCGCGTGCCACCAGGTTCCCGTTCACGTCTCCGGAGAACAGCAGGCGACCTGCGGTCGTCAGCAGGCCATTGGCAAGATGCGAGCCTGTCGGGTAATGCACCGACCAGGCGATCTTGCCGGTCTTCGGGTCGATGGCCTTGAGGTAGGAATTGCCGCCGACGCCGATTTCTTCCTTGCCGCCCAGGCCCATCGAGCCGCCGCTGTCGGTCTCGGTCTGGTAATACATCGCCCAGGATTCAGCCATCGGTACGTAGAACAGGCCGTAGTCCGGGCTGTAGCTCGGCGGTGGCCAGTTGGCCGCGCCTTCATTGCTACTCGAGACCAGTGCACCGGCGATGTCGTGGTCCTTGGCCGGAATGCGCACCGGCTGTCCCTGGGCGTTCAATTCATCCTGCGCCCAGTTGCTGGTGTCGGAAAACTTCGAGGTCACCAGGTGCTCGCCGGTAGTGCGATCGACGACGAAGAAATAGCCATTGCGTGCCGCGGTCATCGCGACCTTGCGCATCTTGCCCTTGAACATGATGTCGGCCAGGACCGGCGTCTGTGCCGAATCCCAGTCGTGCGTGTCATTGGGTGAGGTCTGGTAGTACCAGGCCATCTTGCCGGTATCGACATTGACGGCCACGAGCGAGCAGGTGAACAGCGCCGCGCCATCGCCGCGCGCCGCGGAAAAATACGAGGGCGTCGGATTGCCGGTGCCGAAAATGTATAGATGCGTTTCCGGGTCGTAGGAGCCCGGCACCCAGGCGTTGCCACCGCCGTGGCTCGCCGCATCGAGATTCTTCCAGGTGTTGAGGCCCGGATCACCGGCTTTCATCGGCACGGTGTAGAAGCGCCATTGCAGCGCGCCGTTCTCCGGATCGAAGGACTGCAGCATGCCCGGCGCATCCAGATCATTGCCGGTACCGGCCAGCACATGGTTACCGATCACGATCGGTGCAGGCGTGGAGAAATACTGCGCCTCGAAGCTGGCGATCGGCACGTGCCAGCGCTCCTTGCCGGTGCGCGCATCGAGCGAGACCAGGTAGTCGTCGGGCGTTTCCATGTAAAGGTAGTTGCCCCACTTGCCCATACCCCGGTTGCCGATGTGCGTGCCGCCGCGCGTCTTCCAGTAGTAGTGCCAGAGAATGCGTCCGGTGCGCGCGTCCATGGCCCAGGCGTTGTCGGGCACCGAGAAATACAGCACGCCATCCAGCTGCAATACCGAGGCGCGGATGTCGGCCTGCAAGGCCGAGAACAGATTGCCCGTGGCCTCGCCGCCGATGATCAACGGTGGTCCGTGCAGGCTGCCCGCGCCGCCGGCAGGCCCTGGGCCGCTGGTGACGCGCGCAGTCCAGGCGAGCGTCAGGTGCTGCACGTTCGACTGGTTGATCTCGCTGAGCTTGCTGTAACGCTGGCCGCTGTAGTCGCCGGAGTAGGTGGGCCAGTCGTGAGCGCCGCACGCCAGCGTGAAACCCAGTGCCACTGTGCCCGTGATGAACCGTCGCAGCGCGTGGCGACCCGAACTGGTCTTGTGCATCAGGTTGGGTACGCTCATTTCAGTGTCACCAGATAGGCCGTGACATCGTGAATGCCCTGGTCGCGATATTGCGTGAGCAGGGCTTTGTGACCGGCCAGCGGATCCTGAACTTCGACGCGCGGTGTGGCGCCGCGCCGCTCGAAACTGCGAAGCGTGCCGTCGGCGAGCTGCAGCGAGACGCTGAATTCGTCCATCTCCACCAGGTGGCCCTTGATCGCATCGCCCTGCGCCGGATGTACCACGACGTCGGTTACTGCGCCGGCATGCGGCATCAGCCAGCGCTGCTGGAGTTTGCGCGGGGATGGGTAGCGCTTCGCGATGTCGTGCAATGCACCGGCCGCGTCGTGGCAGGCACTGCAATGTGATTTGAAGTACAGCGCCCCCGCGCTGGCATTGCCGGTGACGATCGAGGGCGGGCGGCGACGCGAGGACTCATTTCCCGAAACACTGAAGCTGTGCAGGAACTCGGCGACATCCTCGATCTCGTTGCCCTTGAGCGCGAAGCCGACCATGTTGGTATTGGGCACGCCATTCAACACGATCTTCGAGATCTGCTCGCCCTTCTGGTCGCTCAACACGATCAGCGAGCGCAGCAGGCTGGGGCCGCCGTCTCCGCCGCGGATATCCTTGCCGTGGCAGAAGGCGCAGCCATTCAATTCGAACAGTGTGCGTCCGCGCTCCACCGCCGCCGGATCGGGCTTGCGAGTGGGGTAGGAAGGAGTCAGCGCCCAGTCGGGTGGCGATTCGCCTTCAAACAATTCATCGTCGGACATCTGGGCCGACAGCGGCAGATTCCAGCACAGCAACAGGCTGGCCGCGAGCAGCCAGTAGTGGGCAGGGCGGGCCGCGGCATCGCGCTCGAGCGGTGAAGGTTTTCCCATGGCAACTTTGTCTGCTATAAATCGGCCTACAGGATAACCCAGGAAGTCCTCACATGAGCATGGCCGTGAAA
This sequence comes from Gammaproteobacteria bacterium, assembly GCA_025350055.1. Taxonomy (GTDB): domain Bacteria; phylum Pseudomonadota; class Gammaproteobacteria; order Steroidobacterales; family Steroidobacteraceae; genus FEN-1191. Next base: position 58,719 of record JANXYK010000066.1, read on the forward strand.
GTTCGCCTCAGTGCGATGATGTTCCTCGAGTTCTTCATCTGGGGTGGCTGGTTCGTCACGCTCGGCAGTTTCCTGGCGGGCAATCTCGCTGCCAGCGGCGCGCAGATCGGCATGGCCTATTCCACCCAGTCCTGGGGCGCCATCATCGCGCCCTTTGCGATCGGCCTGATCGCCGACCGCTATTTCAATGCCGAGCGGCTGCTCGGCATCATTCACCTGGTGGGCGCAGTGCTGCTGTACCTGCTCGCGCGGGCCACATCCTTCAATGCCTTCTATCCCTATCTGCTGGGCTACATGATTCTCTACATGCCGACGCTGGCGCTGGTGAATTCAGTGGCCTTCCGGCAGATGGATGATCCGGCAAAACATTTCTCGAAGATCCGACTGTGGGGCACGGTGGGCTGGATCATCGCGGGGCTCGTGATCAGCTACCTGTTCGCCTGGGATTCGGCTGCTGCCAAGGCTGCCGGCGCACTGAAGAACACCTTCCTAATGTGTTCCGCGGCATCACTGCTGCTGGGTCTGTTCAGTTTTACGCTGCCGGCCACACCACCAGCGTCGGTCAAGCCCAAGGGTATCGGCGAGATGCTCGGTGCCGAGGCGCTGGGATTGCTGCGCGACCGGAATTTCCTGGTGTTCTTCGTGGCCTCGATACTGATCTGCATTCCGCTGGCGTTCTACTACCAGAACGCCAACCTGTTCCTGACCGAGATCCAGGTCGCGAACGCCACCGGCAAGCAGACCATCGGCCAGATGTCCGAAGTGCTGTTCATGCTGGCGGTGCCGTTCTTCCTGGGGCGCTTTGGCATGAAGGGCACGCTGCTGCTGGGTATGGCCGCGTGGGCAGTGCGTTACCTGATGTTCGCCTACGGCGATGCCCACGCCCTGGCATGGATGCTGCTGGTCGGCATTGCACTGCACGGCATGTGCTACGACTTCTTCTTCGTGTCTGGCCAGATCTACACCGATTCCAAGGCGGGCGCGCAATACAAGAGTGCGGCGCAGGGCATGATCACGCTGGCCACCTACGGCGTAGGCATGCTGATCGGCTTCTGGGCAGCGGGGCGCATCACCGATCAGTTCGCGGTCGCCGGTGTACACGACTGGCACAGCATCTGGATTTACCCGGCGGTGTTCGCGGCCGGCGTGTTCCTGCTGTTCGCGCTGTCGTTCAGGAACGAAGTGGTGGCCTACAAGAAATAGATGTGCGGGCGCGCTGGCCTCAGCTCAGCCCGTCCTCGAATTTGCCGTCTATCAGGATGAAGGCGATGCGGCAGTTCGCGTTGGAGCGATTGGCCCAGCCGTGGTTGGTGCCGCGCTGGATGACGATGTCGCCGGCGCGCACCACGGTCTCACCTTCGTCGACCAGCAGCGTGATCTCGCCTTCGAGCACGATGCCGTAGTCGACGGTTTCGGTGCGGTGCATGTGCGGGTGGCGCGACTTGCCTGCATCGCTCATCGCATCGCTGGCGCCGATGCTCGCGAACAGCTCACGCGCCGCCGCGCCGTCCACGGGGCGAACCGCGTTCTCGGGCGGGATGTCGAGCACGCGAATACGCGTGCCGTTGCGCGGCGGGCTGAGCTTCACGCCATCTTCGTGCGGCTCGCCGCTGCTGCCCTCGATGCGTGCCGGCGACTCACGTGTGTTCCACACCTCATAGAAGGTGGGGCCGTTGTGCGGCAGCGTCATCACGCGCTCGGGCGGCGCATCCGACTGGATGACGGCGTTGCCCTTGGCGTCGTGTCCGGTCACGATGCGGCGGAAGCTTTTGTTCATGGCGCTGCTGGCCCTGTGGATGCTGGCGGGGCGGCAATTGTAGTCGCATTGCGCTAAGCTCGTCCGTGGCAAGTCTTGTTGAGGGGTAGAGCCATGTTCAGTCGTCGCGAGTTTGTCGGTAGTGCCGCTGCCGGTCTGATGGTGAGCGCGATGGGTCGCGCGCGCGATGGCCATGTGGGTGCGCTTCCCATAGGCACGCAGCTGTATACCGTCGATGCCGAACTGAAAAAGGACTTCGAAGGCACGCTTCGCAAGGTGGCGGCGATCGGCTACCGGGACGTGGAGTTGCCTGGATTTTACGGGCGCAGCGCTGCCGACATGCGTCGCGCGCTGCACAGTGCCGGTCTCAGTTGCGAGAGCGCGCACGTACCGCAGCGACCGTGGGACGCAGGATCATTCGGTCTCGCCACCGACCTTGAAGCCGTGGTGCGTTACGCCAATGAGCTCAGGTTGCGCTACGTGGTCTGCCCGATGCCCTGGTTACTGCATACCAACACGATGCCGACTTTCGATCAGTCGGTGCCGGGAGCATTCGCGAAAGCGCTGTACTCGGCCGCCACGCGCGAGGACTGGCTACAGTTCGCGCAGTTCCTGAACAAGACGGGCGCGCGCATGCGGCGTGCCGGTCTCAAGTTTGCGTATCACAATCACAATATCGAGTTCCGCGAATTCGCGGGGCAGCGCGCCTACGATCTGCTGCTCGAGCACACCGACCCCGCGCTGGTGGATTTCGAGATGGATGCGGGCTGGATCACCGCGGGCGGCGGCGATGCGCTCACTTACCTGAAACACCATCCGCGCCGTTACCGGCTGATGCACGTGAAAGACGTGAAGAAATCACAGCAGGCCAATACCGAGCTGATGATCGACGGCACGGAAGTGGGCAAGGGCACAATCGACTGGCGCGCCGTGCTGAAGCAGGCGGAAGCGGGCGGGGTCAAGCACCTGTACGTGGAGCTCGATCCGCCCTATGCGATCCCGGCGCTGGAATCGATCCGCATCAGCCGCGATTACCTCAATCAGCTGATGTAGCGCTCAGCTGATGTAGCGGTAGTGCGCCTCGCGGCCACGGCCGGACACTGACAGATCCGCGAAGGGGTTGCGGCTCGTGTCGCTGACCACCTTATAAAGAGTGTAGAGCTGCGGCAGGAAAACACCCCAGTTGCCGATCTCCTGGCCGGCGTGTGCTGCCCACACCAGGCCCTCGGCGGGCGTTTCTTTGCGGCGCGTGCCAATGGCCGATGACTTGCCGACAACGCCGTAATCAGTCTTCTCCCACTGGTGGATGCGATAGCCCATCGGCTCGGGCTTGGCGAGGCACTCGGCCCCGAGCCCCAGGCCCGCGACGATTACCACGTGCTCATAAACGATGTAGTCGCGGATTTCCGCGGGCACATCCTTCAAGTCTTCGAAGCGGATGTAGAGATCCTGGCGCCGGCCATCGCTCCAGGTCTGCGGTGCAATGTGTATGGAGCCGATGGGATTGCCATGCTTTGGCGCCGTCGCCCACTCCAGCGGTTCGTGCTGTTCGGGATGCCAGAGGATGAAGCCCTTCTCCATGTTGCTCCAGAACCAGTCGATCATGCGCGCACTGACGCCCTCATGCTTCCAGTCGAAGTGAGTGCCCATGGCGTCCTGCGAAATCGGGTAATCCAAGGTGGCGATCCTGAGGTGAAGGGCAGTGCGCCCTGCGGATCATCTTATCATCCGGTGGCGCAGACGGCGGCGCGCCTGACGACGCGCGAGAGCTCGAGGATCGCGCCGCTTTCGAGTTGTCGCTGGACGCTCTGCCAGTAGCGCGCTTGCAGCAACTCGCCGTGTTCAGCCATGAAGGCCTGACGCTGTGCTCCATAAAAGGGCAGGAAGGCCCCGAAGGTTTCCGGAAACACGTCGGCATCATCAACGGCAAACCAGGGCTCGGCGCTCATTTCCTCCTCGTGGTGCCGGGCCACGGGCAGCTCGCGAAACCTGCAATTTTGCAGCTCCGCGACCTCATCGTAGTCGTAGAAGACCACACGGCCGTACTGCGTGACACCGAAGTTCTTGGCCAGCAGGTCGCCGGCAAAGATATTGGTGTGCGCGAGATCGCGCAGTGCGCTGCCGTAGTCGAGCGCGGCCTCGGTGGCCTGCGGCAGGGGCGCGCTCTTCAGAAAGAGGTCGAGCGGCGTCACGCGACGCTCCATGTACAGATGTTCGAATACCAGGTATTCGTCTTCGCAATGCACCGACTCGCCGGCGTCATGCTGCAGTTCGGCAAGCAGGGCCGATGAGAAGCGCGCGCGCGGAAAACGCGTGCGCCTGAATTCCTGCGCGTCCACCAGCCGGCCGGCACGATCGTGCTTGAAGACGAAGTTGTAGCGCGCCTGCACTTCCGCGCGGCTGAGATTCTTCTGCACCGGGATGTGATCGCGGATCACCTTGAACACCACATCGAGCGAGGGCAGCGTGAAGCAGATCATCACCAGGCCGCGCTGGCCGGGCGCCACTTCAAACTCGTCGTCGGAGTGCTGCAGGTGATGCATGAGGCTGCGATGACGTTCGGTCTTGCCCTGCTTGGCGCGCCCGAGCACCGTGAACAATTCACCCACCGGGGCGCGCGGCAGCAATTGGCGCAGGTACAGCACGGCGTCGGCCACATGCTCGAGATCCACGTGCAGGTAGGAACGCGCGTAGCCGAACAGGGTAGCGAGCTCCGCGGTACTGAGCATTACGCCCTCGAGCTCCACACCTTGTTCGTCGTGCTTCAATGCGAGTGCCAGCGGTAGCTCGAAGTTCTCGCCGATCACGCGTCCGACCACATAGGCGCGCGTGAAGTGATAGAAAATCTCGTCGATGACTTCCACGGCGACGATATCGCGGGCCGCCAGCTGTTGCTGCAGTTCGCTGGCGAGTTCGCGGGCACTGTCCGCCCGGTTGCGCCACGCCGCGGGCAGCGCGATCTGCTGCAACAGTTCGTCGGCCAGCGCTGGGAGGGAAGCGGTGTTGCGATACAACCTGAGCGGCAGTTGCGTGCCGGCGCGTGCCAGCGGATCCAGATCCGCGGCGACAAACTCGATCTCGGGCGCGACGCCCACGGTCTTGAAGATCCGCCGGGTCACGGAGCTGAAGTAGGTCTTGCAGAACTCGCTGTCGGGTAGACCCTCGATCAGATTGGCGAAGTGTCGCTTCGCATCGGGCCAGAACGCTGCCTCGTGCGTGACCGTGCCGATGCTGCGCTCCAGCTCGGCGATGGTCTGCTGCACGTAACGGTCATAAAGCTCGATGCGCTCGAGGGCATCGGCCTGGCTGCCGTGCCAGTCGCGATCGCGGAAACGCAGTGGCGCGCGTTGTGTCACGGCGCGGAAGGCCGCGTTGTAGGCCAGGAATCCCTCGACGATGCGCTGCGCGCACTGCCCGGCGCGCAGCGCCGAGCTGAAGGCCATGCTCACCGCGCCGACACCGGCGCGAGTGCCCGGCGCGGTGGACTGCGTGGCGGGCGCCGCGCTCAATGCGCCGCCTGCCGGAACTGCTCCTCTTCCGTGCTGCCGGCGAGGGCCGCGAGGCGGGAGGGGCCCGCGGTAATCGTCTGGGTCACGGCATCGAAATAGCCGGCGCCGACTTCGCGCTGATGACGCGTGGCCGTGTAGCCGTGCTTTTCGGCAGCAAACTCCGCCTGCTGCAGGGCCACATAGGCAGACATCTGCGTCTGGCGATAGCCGCTGGCCAGCTCGAACATCGAGTAGTTCAGGGCATGGAAGCCGGCCAGGGTGATGAACTGGAATCGATAACCCATCGCCGCCAGCTCGCGCTGGAAGCTGGCGATGGCTGCATCGTCAAGTTTGCGCTTCCAGTTGAAGGAGGGTGAACAGTTGTAGGCCAGCATTTTGTCGGGGTACTGACGGTGCACCGCCTCGGCAAAACGCCTGGCATCGGCGATGTCCGGCTTGCCGGTCTCGCACCACAACAGGTCAGCGTAGGGAGCATAGGAGAGCGCGCGGTCAATGGCCTGGTCCAGGCCGCAACGCACCTCGAAGAATCCTTCCGAAGTGCGCACGCCGGACTTGATGAACTGGCGATCGCGCTCGTCGATATCCGAGGTCAGGAGCGAGGCCGCCTCGGCATCGGTGCGCGCCACCAGCAGGGTAGTGGTGCCGCTGACATCGGCGGCCAACCGCGCTGCCACTAGTTTGTTGATGGCTTCCTGCGTGGGCACCAGCACCTTGCCGCCCATGTGGCCGCATTTCTTGGCGGAGGAGAGCTGGTCCTCGAAATGCACGCCGGCCGCGCCGGCCTCGATCATCTGCTTCATCAGTTCGAAGGCGTTGAGCACGCCACCGAAGCCCGCTTCGGCATCGGCGACGATAGGCTTGAGCCAGTCGATGCTGTCATCGCCCTCGGCGTGATGGATCTCGTCCGCACGTCGCAGGCAGTTGTTGATGCGTCGCACCGCTGCTGGCACAGAATCGGCGGGGTAGAGCGACTGGTCCGGGTACATCTGGCCGGCGAGGTTTGCATCGCCCGCCACCTGCCAGCCCGAAAGATAGATCGCATCCAATCCGGCCTTCACCTGCTGCATGGCCTGGTTGCCGGTCAGGGCGCCGAGCGCATTGACGAAGGGCTTGTCGTGCAGCGACTTCCACAGCTTGGCGGCCGTGAGGCGCGCGATCGTGTGGTCGACGCCGATGGTGCCGCGCAGGCGGATCACTTCCTCGGGCGTATACGCCCGGCTCACGCCGCGCCAGCGCGGATTGTGCTGCCAATCGTGGCGCAGGGCGGCGGCGGGGCTGTCGACGGCGGCGAGTATGTTCATGCGGGTGATCCGTGGCTGCTCATGGCCCGACCATAGCATCGGGATCTCGGCAAGTTGACTATAGAAACTTCACAATGTTAATTTCACAACAGCCATGAGAACCCTCGGCAACACCCTGGCACGCAAGAGCCACCTGCTCGGCGCCAAGCTGCGCACCGTGCGCAAGCGCAATGGGCTCACGCTCGAGGAACTCTCGGCGCGCTGTATCCAGCTCGATGCCGACAGCGCGCCCTCGATGTCCTACCTCAGCATGATCGAGTGCGGCAAGCGCATTCCTTCGCCTGAAATGCTGGAGTTGCTGGCGCGGGTGTTCCAGCGACAACCCTCCTGGTTTCTAGATGACAGCCAGGAAGACGAGGCGCCGGAGCTGCGGGCCGCCGGCCGCCGTGGCTCGCGGCCAGCGCGTACGGCGGGCGCGACTGCGTTGCCGCTGGAGCCGGCCTTCCTGTTCTCACGCGCGCTGCTGCAGGCGGCGATTCCGGAGCTGTTGTCACAGACCGGCACCACGGGGCGGCAGTTCGCGCACCTGCTGATCCGCTCGCACCAGGAGCTGTCGCGCAATGACTTCCCTGACCTGGAGCGTGCTGCCGAGAGTGTCGGCGCCCGGCAATTCCCGCTGGGCGTGGAAGACCTGCAGCGACTGTGCCGCCGTCAGGGCCTGAAGCTGCGCTGGTTCGACCGCCCACCGGTACTGGCACGCGACAAGGACCGCGAAGTGCGCAGCGTGGTGCGCTCTTTCTACGAGGCGCCGCACACGGTGTATCTCAATCGCGAATTGCAGGGCGATGTCGCGCGCCTGAAATTCGATCTCGCCTCGCACCTCGGGCACAAGGTGCTCCATGGTGGCGACGGACTGAAGACCGTGCACGCCACCGGCGGTGAGATGGGCGGCAGCCCCGAGAGCGGCGCCAGCACGCCCGCGGGCCTGAACGACCGGGATGTGCTGCATGCCTGGCGCGATTTCGAATGCAGTTTCTTCGCCGGTGCGCTGCTGTGCCCGAAGATTCCGTTCCGGCGCTTTCTTTCCAGCGAACGCTACCGGGTCGAGGCGGGTCGCAAGATCGATCTGACCCCCGCGGTAGTCATGCGGCGTATGACCAAGGTATCGCCGTACCCGTACTGGCATTTCTTCGACGCCTATCCGCCGGGGTACCTGCGGGCCGTGTATCGCGGCAACGACATTCCACTGCCCTGGGGCAACATGGCACAAGTCACCGACCCTTGTCCGCACTGGGCGGTGTTCCGCATGCTCAATGAGCGCAAGGAGCGCAGCACGCAGATCTCGGTGCTGCGCGATGGCCAGCGCTCGATACTGTATTGCTGTCATTCGATTCGCACTCACGACATGGCGCGCAATCCGCATGTGCTGTCGGTGGGTATCGACCTGATGCCGGCGATGATCGCCAATGGCATCGACGCGACAGAGCAGGTGGAGGCGGTGAGCGCGGCCTGCCTTGCCAATCGCGGCCAGGCGGCGATACCGGCCGGCGCGGCGCGCGCCATCGCCACCATCGCCAAAGTACTCAACATCGCCTGGCTCGAGGATGCGCTGGAGAATCCCGCCAGCATCATCTGTCCGCGCAGTACCCACTGCCAGCGCGCCGAGGCCTGTACCGGCGGCGCCTCGCGGGCGCGTGAGATCGCCGATGTGCGCGCCGAAATCCTGAGCCGGCCAGCGAAACGATAATTCGCGTTATAGTGGCGCCAGGGGAGGGGGAGCCATGACCGAATCCGACGCTGTCGACTGGGACGCCATCGTGCGCGATCCACGCTTCGTGGATCTGCATCAGCGCAAGAGCCGGTTCCTGTGGGGCCTGATGGCGCTGTCGGTGGGTTACTACTTCCTGTTGCCCATCGGCGCAGCATGGTTCCAGCCCCTGTTCCGGCAACGCGTCTGGGGTGTGGTCAATGTCGGGCTGCTGTTCGCGCTCAGCGAGTTCGTGGTGGCCTGGCTGATTGCCTGGTATTACTCGCGCCGTGCCGGCCGTGATTTCGACCGGCTCGCGGCGCAGATCGCCGCCGATCACCGGAAGTAACCATGGGCGGCCCATCCGCGCACCGCGCGCTCACCCTCAGCATCTTTGCGATCGTGATCGCCACGACGATGTTCGTCACTTTCATCGCAGCGCGTCGCGTACGCTCGGCCAGCGATTTCTACACTGCCGGCGGTGGTGTGAGCGGCTGGCAAAACGGCTGGGCGATTGCCGGTGATTATCTGTCGGCCGCCTCGTTCCTGGGTATTGCCGGCCTGATCTCGCTCTACGGCTACGATGGCTTCATGTATTCGGTCGGCTGGCTGGTGGCCTATGTGACCGTGCTGCTGCTGATCGCCGAGCCTTGCCGGAACATCGGCCGCTACACGCTCTCCGACATCCTCTGTTACCGCAATGACCCGCGCAAGACGCGTATTGTCGGGGCGCTCTCGACCATCACCGTCTCGACCTTCTATCTCACTGCGCAGATGGTCGGTGGCGGCGTGCTGGTGAAGAACCTGATCGGCATCGACTACGAAGTCTCGGTGATCGGTGTCGGCGTGCTGATGCTCAGCTACGTGCTGTTCGGTGGCATGGTGGCGACCACCTGGGTGCAGATCATCAAGGCCGTGCTACTGGTGTGTGCATCGCTGCTGATCGTGATGCTGGTGTGGACGCCCTATGGTTACTCACTTCCGGCGTTCCTGGCCGACGTGGTGGCCGACCCGAAGGTGCAGGCGCGCGTCGCCACAGTGCTGGGCGATCCGGCCAAGTCGATGTCGGCCGCAGAGCTGGGTCAGCGCTTCCTGGAGCCTGGGCTGTATTTCAAGGCACCGATCGACCAGATCAGCCTGGGGATGGCGTTGGTCTTCGGCACTGCCGGCCTGCCACATATCCTGATGCGCTTCTTCACGGTGCGCACGGCTCAACAGGCGCGTCGCTCGGTGGTGTGGGCCATGGCAATCATTGGCGGATTCTATGTGCTGACTTTGTTCCTCGGTTTCGGCGCAGCACTGCATGTAGGCCCCTCTGCCATTGTCGCGGTCGATGCCGGCGGCAATATGGCGGGCCCTTTGCTCGCGCAGTACATCGGCGGTGGCGCGGATTCCTTTTTCGGCAACTTCATGCTGGCCTTCGTATCGGCCGTGGCGTTCGCGACGATTGTCGCTGTCGTCGCAGGCCTGGTATTGGCTGCGGCTTCCGCGATGGCGCACGATCTGTATGTGGGCGTGGTGCGCGCAGGCAAGGAGACGAGCGCGCAAGGGCAGGTGCGCGCGGCGCGCATCGCCACACTGATCGTGGGCGCGCTCTCGATCGGCATCGGTATTGCCGCCAAAGGGCAGAACGTCGCTGTACTGGTGGGGCTCGCCTTCGCGGTCGCGGCGAGCGCCAACTTCCCCTGCGTACTGCTGACGTTGCACTGGAAGCGCTGCAATACCAGCGGCATCGTCGCCGGCATGGTGGTCGGTACCGTCGCCGCTGTCGGCCTGACGCTGGTATCGCCCACCTTGAGCTATCCATTGGCGATCAAAGCCGCCGCGCACAAGCTGCTCGACGGCGAGGCCGCGAAACGCGCTGCCGCGCAGACGCCGCAGGAGCTGGCGGCGGTGGACAAGGCGGTGGCCAAGGCGCAGGCGGATCTGGCCAAGTGGGGCGATGAAACCACGTCCTTCATGGGTCTGACGAAACCGCTGATCGAGCTCAAGAACCCGGGGATCATCTCTATCCCGCTGGGTTTCCTGGCGGTATTCCTGGGTTCGCTGTGGCGGCGCGACCGGCGTGCCGAGGCCACCTGGAACGAGGTCTACGCGCGGCAAAACACCGGTTTGCTGGTCTCGAAGGGAACTGCCGGACACGGCTGAACGGGCGCGCAGCGGCGGGCCTCAAGTTTTCCCGCACCCGGCCGTTCAGTGTCGATACGACACGTGGAACCGGGTGTGGCCATGAACGCAATCTCACTGCTTGGCAGCATGCTGCCCTCTCAGGCTTGGCAACCAGCCGCAGGTGCTGCCGCGCCTGCCGCGAATAGCGCGGGCGATGCCTCGCAGGTGCCGGCCTCGCAGGTGCCCGACAATGGCACGATCGGCGGTCTCCAGGAACTGGCAGCCTCGCTCCAGGGATTGCGCGGTGTTGCCGACACGCTGCGCGCCCAGCTCGAGTCGATGCTGGGTGACACCAGCGGTGCCAGCTCGGTGGCGAGTTCCGTGTCGGCGAGTCTAAGTCAACGTGCCAGCTTCCAGTTCGTCACCCAGGAAGGCGATGTGGTGGACCTGACCGTGCGCAGTCGCGCCTCGATTTCCAGCAGTGCCGCGAGCGTTCAGGATGCCACTGGCAGTGCCAGCGCATCCCGGACCACGGTGATTGCCAGCGCGCGACTTTCCGTACAGGTGCACGGCAATCTCAACGACAAGGAGCTGGCCGCGATCAAGGACGTGCTGGGGCAGGTGGAGACCCTGGCGGACAAATTCTTTGGTGGCGACGTGCAGGCAGCCTTCGCCGCTTCTGCCTCGCTGCAGATTGACAGCACGCAGCTGGCCTCGATGTCGCTGGATCTCAGCTCGCGCCTGCGTGTGCGCGGCGCGGCCCAGAGCACGATAGCTGCCGCGCCTGATGTCGTCGGCAGCGGGGCGCCAGCCACGACGACACCCGCTGTAACGACAGATCCAGCCGCGACCACCACATCCGCCGCAGCGATCCCTGCGCCGCAGACGGTCGCACTGCCAGCAGTGACTACGGCTGCGGCCAACACTGCAGCGCCAACTGCCAGTGTGCAGCCTGCGCTGGACTACCTGGCCAATGTCCTGCAGCAATTTCAGAACGTCGCTTCAATCGAGCTGTCGATGAAAGCCAAATTGCAGATGTTGCTGATCGCAGTGATGCCCGCCGCCAAGGCGCCAGAGGCGACAGCAGGTAGTGCAGCAGCTGCCGGCGCGCCTGCCACATCCGTTGTCGCTACGCCAGGTGTCGCTGCACTGGGTCAGCTCTCGAACGCAACCACGCTCGCGGCCTGAGACGCGCTCACGAAGCCCGATCCGGGGCGGCGCGGCTGCAAATCCTCTAGAATCCGGTTCCTGGCGCCCCTTGCGGCGTAGCAGGTGGCACGGGATTCATGCCGATCAAATTCAAACTGGCGCGCTTCAGCTGCGCAGTCATCGTGTCACTGGCCTTGCTGGACCCGACTGCCTGGTGCGCGGAATCTGTCGCGAATGGCAGTGCCGCCAGTGCGGCTGCGGAGCCGGGCGAAGTGGTGGTGACGGTCACGCGTAGAGCGCAGTCCAGTCTCACTCTGCCGGTCGCGATCGACAGCGTGGATGCCACGCTCATCAGGCGTGGGCAATTGCAGGTCAATCTTTCCGAATCGCTGGGCGGCGTGCCTGGCGCCTCGGTGCAGAATCGCCAGAACTACGCGCAGGATCTGCAGGTGTCGCTGCGCGGCTTCGGTGCGCGCTCGAGCTTCGGCGTGCGCGGTGTGCGCCTCTATGCCGATGGCATACCGGGCACGATGCCCGATGGCCAGGGGCAGTTCTCGCAGTTCGACCTGGGTTCGGCCGGTCGCATCGAAGTATTGCGCGGGCCTTTCTCGGCTCTCTACGGCAATTCCTCGGGCGGTGTAATCGCGCTCTACAGCGAAGATCCGGCGCCGGGTCAGCAGCTGCAGGCGCAGCTGGCCGCGGGCAGTTATGGCCTGCAACGCGAGTCGTTGAAGCTCAGCGGCAGCTCAGCGGCCGCGAGCTACCTCATCGATGTGGCGCACTTCGCCACCGATGGCTACCGCGATCACAGTGCAGCCCAGCGCAACAATCTCAACTCACGCTGGCGTATCGAGCTTTCCCTCGCCTCGACGTTGACGCTGGTGGCTAATGCCGTGCAGACGCCTTTTGTGCAGGATCCGCTGGGCCTCACCCAGGCGCAGCTGGCAAATCCCCGGCAGGCCGGTAGCAATGCGCTCAGTTTCAACACGCGCAAGTCACTGCAGCAGGGCCAGCTCGGTGTGCTCTACGAGCACCATCCGCTCGTAGGCGTGGAGTTTGCCGCGCAGTTCTATGGTGGCCATCGCGCGACCACGCAGTACCAGGCCATTCCTGTGGCGAGCCAGAATCCGGCCACGCACCCTGGCGGTGTCATCGACCTGGCACGCAGTTTCTGGGGCACGGACATGCGCGTCAGCAGTGCGCCCGGCCTGGCGGGCGGCAAGTTGCAGCTCACGGCAGGCATCGCCTACGACCAGCTCGATGAGGATCGTCGCGGCTACCTCAACTATGTGGGTACCAGCCTGGGCGTGCTGGGCGCGCTGCGTCGCTCGCTGAGCAATCGCGTCTACGACTTTGATCAGTACGTGCAGGCCCAGTGGGATCCCGCGCCGAAGTGGCACCTGCTCGCAGGTGTACGCCATAGCGTGGTCGATGTGCGCTCGTTCGATCTGCTCGCGGCGCCGGGCACCAACCCGGTGAGTGCGGTGCGCTACCAGGCGACCAACCCTGTGGCCGGACTGAGCTTTCAGGCGACGCCGGCATTGTCGATCTACAGCGCCCTCGGGCGTGGTTTCGAGACGCCGACGCTGAATGACATCGCCTATGCCTCGGTGAACGGCAGCGTGCCTGGCCTCAATCTGCAGCTGCAACCGGCACGCAGCAACACCTACGAGCTGGGCCTCAAGCAGCTTGCGGGCGGCGGCAGTCTCAACCTCAGTGCCTTTCGCATCGACACACGCCACGAGTTGGCGGTGCTGCAGAACAGTGGCGGCCGTTCGGTATTCCAGAACATCGACGCCACGACGCGCACGGGCCTGGAACTCGGCGCCCGAGAGCCTCTGGGCGAAGTACTGAGTGCGCGCGTCGCCTACACCTGGATGCGCGCCGTGGTCGCCGAACCCTATCTCACCTGTACAGCGGTGCCGTGCGCGCAACCCACAACCACTGTGGCCAGTGGCAGTCGATTGCCGGCAGTGCCGCAACATTTCTTCTATTCGGCCTTGAGCTGGCAGCCGGCGCCCGCCGGGCTGACGCTGACCGCCGAGCTCATCGGCCGCGCGCAAATCTACGCCAACGACACCAACACGGCTGCCGCCGGCGGCTACTGGCTCGGCAACCTGAGCCTGGCGCTCGAACAGCAACGCGGTGGCTGGCACTTCAGCGAGTTCGCGCGTATCGACAATGTGGCCGACCGGCGCTACGTGGGTTCAGTGATCGTCAACGAGAGCAACAGCCGCTTTTTCGAGCCTGAGCCGGGGCGGGCGTTCTATCTCTCCGTCAGCCTTGCCCATCGCTGATTTGCGGCTCACATAGGTGTCACAACTGAACGTAGGTCTGGTGGGTTTCGGTCTGGCAGGGCGCACGCTGCACGCGCCGCTGATCGTCGCAAGCGGCATGCGCATTGCTGCCGTGGTCACGCGCCAGAACGAGGCGGTGCTCGAGAGTTTTCCGGAGGCACAGGTCAAGAGCAGCATCGAAGCACTGCTCGAGGTCCAGCCGCTGGACCTGGTGGTCATCGTCAGTCCCAACCGCTGGCACTACGGGCAGGCGTTGCTGGCGCTGCAGGCGGGCAAGCATGTCGTGGTCGACAAGCCACTGGCGACCACTGCCGCGGAAGGTGCTGCGCTGTCGCAGGCAGCCGAGCGCGCCGGCCGCAAACTTGCTGTGTTCCACAACCGACGCTGGGACAGCGATTTCCTGACGATGCAGGCCCTGCTGGCTGCCGGCACGCTGGGCGAGCCGCAGTTGTATCGCGCACGCTGGGATCGTTACCGGCCCGAGGTGGCAGTGCGCTGGCGCGAACGGCCCGAGGCGGGCGCCGGCATACTCTACGACCTGGGCTCGCATCTGATCGATCAGGCGCTGTGCCTGTTCGGTGCGCCCGAGTGGGTGCAGGCGGATATCTACACGCAGCGCGCTGGCGCGAGTGTTGATGATGGCTTCGAGCTGCAGATGGGGCGAGGCCCGCTGCGCATGTCACTGGCTGCGAGCTCGGTGGCGGCCGATCATGGCTTCCGTTATCAGCTGAACGGCACGCTAGCGTCGTTTCGCAAGTCCGGGATCGATACGCAGGAGGCGCAACTCAAGGCGGGGTTGCCGCCGACCGACAGGCGCTTTGGCCTGGAGCCGCAGACGCAGTGGGGCCGGCTGACCGTGGGCGCGACTGCGCACACCGAACGCGTCGAACCCAAACGCGGCGTGTGGCTCGAGTTCTACCGGCAGATGCGCCTGGCCATCGAGAGCGACGCGCCCGTGCCCGTAACAGCAATCGAGGCCTGTGGAGTGCTGCACATCATCGAGGTGGCACGCCAGAGTGCCGCGCAGCGACGCGTGGTCGAACTTTGATTACATCGGCGGCGTTGCGCCGTGCTCGCCGGGCGTGATCTCGACGATAGGCGTGCCGCGCGGAACCACGAGCCGCCGTTCGCCATCGGGAAAAGCGACCTGCAACTGCAGGCCTCTGGGCTTTGCAGTCACCTTGCCCACGGTGCCGTTGGCCATCATGGAGCCAGGTTTGAGATCCCAGGCGTAATGACCTTCACCGGCTTACACTCCCGGCGGAAACACATGCACCTCGAGTGAGCGCCCGCTGCGCCGTGCACAGCAGTGCGAGGGTCAACAACAGTGCGTGTCTGGCGTTCATGCGGCTTCACCCTGGTTTGATGTTGGCGTTCAAGCGGAACAGGTTGTCCGGATCGTACTTGCGCTTCAGTGCGGCGAGGCGCGGATAGTTGCTGCCATAGGTACCACGGATACGGCGCTCGACATCATCCTGCGCCACATCGTTCACGTAGAAGCCGTCGGTATGGGGTTCGATGGCCTGCCAGCCGGTACGCAGCCACTGGGTGTTGCGCTCCGTGTCGGCGGCATTTTCCCAGGCGGCGACTAGCATCACGCTGTGCGGGGCTTCGCGGTGGAAGAAGGCCGTGGCATCGCGTTTCACGCGTGCGATGGCGCCGCCCTGGTGCACGATAGCCAGGATGCCGCCGGGGAGAGGCGCGCCTTCCAGATAGCCGACTGTGGTGTCGATCAGTGGCGTCGAAATGCCGCTGACGAATCCCGACTTCACGTAGTAGCGGCGACCATGCGGGTAGTTATCGTCACCAGCGCGCTGCAAGTCCACGTAGGTTGCGGGGCGCAGTGCGTCGACCACGGGCTTGCCGATCTTGCGCAATCCAGCCAGTTCCTTCTCGGCCTCGGCCTGCGTGCCGCTGTGGCACACATCGAATACCACGACGCGCTGGTTGTCCGGCGTCTGCACGATCGCGCAATCGACATAGAGGTGATCCGAGGCGCCGGCGATGAAGTGGCTGAAGGAGCCCAGCAGATCGCGACCCTGCACGAACGGGAACACCAGCGAGCCGCCGTACATCTGCGGATTCACTTCGTGGAGCTTGTATTCGAGCGATGTCACCACGCCGAAGTTGCCGCCGCCGCCGCGCAGGCCCCAGAGCAGGTCGGGGTTGTCCTGTGCGCTGACGCGCACAAACTTGCCATCGGCGGTGACCAGGTCCGCGCCGGTAAAGTTGTCGCAGGCGAGGCCGAAGCGGCGGGCGATGCGACCGAAGCCGCCACCCAGCGTGAGGCCCGCGGCGCCAGTGTGTGAAACCGTGCCGGCCGTCGTTGCCAGGCCAAACACCTGCGCCTCACGATCGAACTGGCCCAGCAGCACGCCGGGCTCCAGGCGCGCCGATTTTGCGAGCGGATCGACGCGGATGCTCTTCATCGGCGACAGGTCGATCATCAATCCGCCTTCGCAGACCGACTGCCCCGACAGGCTGTGGCCGCCACCACGCACTGCCAGGAGCAGTCTGTGTTCGCTCGCAAATCGCACGGCCTGCGTGACGTCCGCGGCGCCAGCGCAGCGTGCAATCAGCGCCGGCTTGCGATCGAAGGCGCCATTCCACACCTTGCGTGCCGCCTCATAGCCCTCTTGTCCCGGTGTCAGCAGCTGGCCGCGCAGGCTCTTGCGCAGCTCATCAACCTCGGCCGCCGTGAGCACGATCTGCTTGCCGGAGTAGCCCATCGCGGGCACTTCGCTGCCGCCCTCGGCGGCCGCGAGTGCGCGGTGCAGCGGCACGGCGCTCAACGCCAGTGCGGAAGCTGCGGTCAGGCAGAAGGCTCTTCGCTTCATCGCGGCAATCCCCCATTGTAGTCAGTGGCGGGCGGCTGCAGTCTGCGCCCGCTGGATCAGGTAGGCACGAATGTCCCGGATGTCCTCGCTGCCGACAATGGCTTTGAAGCCGATCATGCCTTCACTGCTGAGGGCAACGTCGTCGACTACTGTACACCAGAATTCGTCGTTGGCGAGTGCGGCGCTGAAGCGCAGGTCGGGCACGACGCCACGGGCAATCGCGGCATCGCTGTGGCAACTGTTGCAATCGCGCGCATAGAGCCTGACGCCGCGGGCTGCCTGTTGTGCATCCACCGGGGTCGTGGGCGCTGGTGCGGGCAGCGCGTCATGGGCGTCGAGTGCAAACACGAGCAGCCGGCTGCGATTGACCGGGTGCCCGGATTTGAACGACAGCTCGCCGGCCACCAGTGGGTACACGCCGCCCCAGCCCACCATCACCGCCACATACTGGCGGCCGTCGATGCTGTAAGTCATCGGCGCGGCCAGCACGCCGCTCTGCACCGCGTAACTCCACAGCTTGCGGCCATCACGCGCATGGAAGGCCTGCAGTTCGCCGGTCGCGGTACCCTGGAATACGAGGTCGCCTGCCGTAGCCAACAGACCACCATTCCACGGGCCCTTGTGCTGCACACGCCAGCGCTCGCGCCGCGTTGCCGGATCTCAGGCGCTGAGATAGCGCTTGAGCGTGGCCATGTCCAGCTCGTTGTTCATGCCGACCGGTTGACGCTTGAACGCGGGATCGTGCAGGTAGGGCTGGCCGTGGCGATCAATACCACGCTCTCGGCCATCGCGCCCAAGGTGGCGGGGCGCCTGTACGATCACGGCGTCGGTTACGGTGGCACCTTCTATTTCCTGGCGGGCTGGTGCTTCCTGGGCGCCGTGGTGCTGTTCCTGTTGCGCCCGCCGCCGCCGCGTCAAAAATTGGCGCTGCGCTAGAACGGATACTTCCTCGGAGTCAGCTGAGCCGTGATCCAGCGCAGTTCCGTGAAGGCCTCGATGCCGGCCCGGCCGCCGAAACGCCCGTAGCCTGAAGCCTTCACGCCGCCGAAGGGCATCGGCGCCTCATCCTGCACGGTGGGGCTGTTGATGTGGCAGATGCCCGACTCGATGCGCCGCGCGACTTCGAAGCCGCGCGCGATATCACGCGTGAACACCGCGGCCGCGAGGCCGTACTCGGTATCGTTCGCGAGCTTCACGGCTTCATCCACCGAATCGACGCGCGTGATCGAGACCTGCGGGCCAAAGGATTCCTCGCGGAACAGTGTCATCGCCGGCGTCACGTAATCGACCACGATGCCCTGCATGATCGTGCCCTGGGCACCGCCGCCCACCAGCACTTTCGCGCCCTGTTTTTCGGCGTCAGCCACCAGGCGGAGCACGCGCTCGACCGTGGCGGGGCCGACGACCGAGGCGATCACGAACTCGCCTTCATTCGGATTGCCGACCGGGAGCGCTGCCACGCGCTTGGCGAGCTTGGCGGCGAACTCGTCGGCCACGCTGCGCTCGATGATCACGCGCTCGGTGGACATGCAGATCTGTCCGGCATTCGCGTAGGCGCCGAACACCGTGGCATTCACGGCCGCGTCGATGTCGGCATCGGCCAGCACCAGCAGCGGTGCCTTGCCGCCGAGTTCCAGCACGATCGGCTTCAGATATTTCGCTGCCAGTAGTGCC
Source organism: Gammaproteobacteria bacterium (assembly GCA_025350055.1). Lineage (GTDB taxonomy): Bacteria > Pseudomonadota > Gammaproteobacteria > Steroidobacterales > Steroidobacteraceae > FEN-1191. Next base: position 77,038 of record JANXYK010000066.1, read on the forward strand.
AGCAGCCGGCCGACGCGCGTCGAGCCCGTGAAATTGATGCGCTTCACCGCCGGATGCGCGATCAATGCTTCGGTGACGGCTTCGGCGTCCTTGAGGTCGGCGCTCACCACGTTCACCACGCCGGCGCCCACGCCCGCTTCCTCGAGCACGGTGCCGATCAGCGCATGGGTGGCGGGGCAGACCTCCGAGCTCTTGAGCACCACGGTGTTGCCGCAGGCCAGCGGCGTCGCGATCGCGCGCACGCCGAGGATGATCGGTGCATTCCAGGGCGCGATGCCCAGCACCACGCCGGCCGGTTGTCGATAGGCCATCGCCATCATGCCAGGCACGTCGGAGGGTATGACTTCGCCGCCGATCTGTGAGGTCTGCGCCGCGGCCTCGCGCAGCAGCAACGCGGCAAAATGCACGTTGAAATGCCCCCAGCCGGCGGTGGCGCCGGTTTCATCGCGCACCGCGGCTGCGATCTCGGCACTTTTCGCCTCGAGCAGTTCGGCGGCCTTGTTCAGTCGGCTGCGCCGCGCGCTCGGGCCCAGGGCCGACCAGGCCGGAAAAGCTGCCGCGGCCGCGTCAGCCGCTGCTTTGGCATCCGCGGGTGTGGCGGCCGCCGCGCGACTGACCACCTGGTTGCTGACGGGGTTGCGACGCTCGAAGGTGGCGCCGCCGCTGGCGGGGCACTGCTGGCCGGCGATCAGGAGCTTGACGTCATTCATGGGGGTACTCCGCAAGAGCCTCAAATAGTAGCGCCAACCGCCGGTCCCCGGGGTTCGCTGGTGATGGCTTCGGATATCATCCTCAGTCGAGCCTGTGGCCTCCCGACGGGGCCAGATGTACGCTGCCGTTACCCCATTGTCCCGGAGATTTCGCCGTGAATGCCAATCCCAATGTGATCCCCATGCAGCCCGCGCCCTCCAGCCTGGTGCGCGACTTCCTGGCGCGCAAGCCCCGCCTGCTGATCAACAACGAGTGGGTGGAGTCGCGTTCGGGCAAGACCCTCCCGGTCTACGACCCGGCCAGCGGCCGCGAAATCGCGCGCGTGCCCGACGCCGGGAGTGAGGATGTGAACCGTGCGGTGGCCGCCGCGCGCGCGGCCTTCGATTCCGGCCCCTGGTCCGAGATGTTGCCCAAGGCGCGCGAGGCGCTGCTGTGGAAACTCGCCGATCTGATCGACCGCAATGCCGAGGAGCTGGCGGAACTGGAGAGCGTAGACAACGGCAAGACGCGCTTCATGGCGAGTATTATCGACGTGCCCGGTACGCGCGATTACTTCCGCTACATGGCTGGTTACGCCACCAAGATCGAAGGCGTGACGATGCAGACCTCGATCGGCGGCATGCCGGGCGCGAAGTTCCACACCTACGTGGCGCGCGAGCCAGTGGGTGTAGTGGCGCAGATCGTGCCCTGGAATTTCCCGCTGGCGATGGCGGCCTGGAAACTGGCGCCGGCACTGGCGGCGGGTTGTACCTGCATCCTCAAGCCCGCGGAGCAGACGCCGCTCTCGGCGCTGCGTTTGGGCGAGCTGATCATCGAGGCCGGCTTTCCGCCGGGCGTGGTGAATATCCTCACGGGCCTGGGTGAGAGCACCGGCGCGGCGCTGGTCGCGCACCCGGGTGTCGACAAGGTAGCCTTCACCGGTTCCACCGAAGTCGGCAAGATCATCAACAAGGCCGCGACCGATACGCTCAAACGCGTCTCGCTGGAACTGGGCGGCAAGTCCCCAATGATAGTGCTGCCCGATGCCGATGTGGGCCAGGCGGTCGGCGGTGCGGCGATGGCGATCTTCTTCAACGCGGGGCAGGTGTGCACCGCAGGCTCGCGGCTCTACGTGCACGCGAAGATCTTCGACAAGGTGATCGAAGGTCTGAGCGGCGCCGCAAGTGCGATCCGCCTCGGGCCCGGCCTCGAGCAGAGCACCGAGATGGGTCCGCTGGTATCAAAGGAGCAGCAGGAGCGGGTGCTGAGCTACATCGAATCCGGCAAGCAGGAAGGCGCTTCCGTGGCCGCTGGCGGTGAAGCACTCTCGCACCCGGGTTACTTCGTGAAGCCCACCGTGCTCGTGAACGTGAAACCGCAGATGCGCGTGGTGAAGGAGGAAATCTTCGGACCCGTGGTTGTGGCGCAGCGCTTCGATGATCTCGACGATGTGGTCAAGGCTGCCAACGATTCGCCCTACGGACTCGGTGCCAGCATCTGGACCAACAATCTCTCGGCTGCACACCGGCTCGTGCCGCGCATCAAGGCGGGCACGGTCTGGGTGAATTGCCACAACATGGTGGATGCGGCGATGCCTTTCGGTGGGTTCAAGTCTTCAGGTATTGGGCGCGAGCACGGTCGCGCGGCGATCGAGCTTTATACCGAATCCAAGTCGGTCTGCATGCTGGTCTGAGGGGGGGCACCGTGAGTCACAGAAGCCGCGCCTGCACCGCACTGCTTGCCGCTGCGCTGACGCTTGCCGCTTGCGGCAACAAATCCGCGACCACGGGAGTACTCAAGGCCGCCGCGGTCGATGGAGCGCGCATCGAGGCGGCGGATCGCGAGCCGGGCAACTGGCTGAGCTATGGGCGCACCTACGATGAGCAGCGCTTCAGTCCGCTGAAAGTCGTGGATGCCGACAATGTGAAGGACCTGGGGCTGGCGTGGTCCTACGATCTGCCCACGGCGCATCGCGGCCAGGAATCGACGCCGCTGGTGATCGATGGCGTGATGTACGTGACTGGCGCGTGGAGCAAGCTGTTTGCGCTCGATGCGAAAACCGGCGCGCTCAAGTGGCAGTTAGATCCCAAGGTGCCGGGCCGTGCCGCGGTGAATGCCTGCTGCGATGTGGTCAATCGCGGTGTCGCCGCGTGGCAGGGCAAGTTGTACCTGGGCACGCTCGATGGCCGCCTGATCGCGGTCGACGCCGACAGCGGCAAACCAGCATGGGAAGTGAACACACTACAGCCCGGCAGTCGCGCCACGATCACCGGTGCGCCGCGTGTCGTGAAAGGTCACGTGCTGATCGGCAATGCCGGTGCAGAGTTGGGTATCCGCGGCTACCTCAGTGCCTATGACGCCGACACGGGCAAGCTCAACTGGCGCTTCTATACGGTGCCGGGCGACCCCTCAAAGCCCTTTGAGACACCCGCACTGGAGAAGGCCGCGAAGAGCTGGAGCGGCGAATGGTGGCAGCCAGGGGGTGGCGGACCTGTTTGGGATTCAATCATTTACGACTCAAAGCTCGACCTGGTCTACTTTGGTGTAGGCAACAGCACGCCCTGGGCGCGCGGCAAGGATCAACCCGCGAACAGCGATCAGTTGTTTACCTCCTCGATCATCGCGGTGAAGGCCGACACCGGTGAATACGTGTGGCACTACCAGACTACGCCGCGCGATCAGTGGGACTACGACGCCGACTCGCCCTTGATGCTGGCCGATCTGAACATCGACGGCGCGATGCGCGCGGTGATCATGCAGGCGCCGAAGAACGGTTTCTTCTACGTGCTCGATCGCGCCACGGGCGAACTGCTCAGCGCCGATCCCTACACGGCGACCAACTGGGCGAAGAGCGTCGACATGAAGACCGGTCGCCCCGTGATCGAGCCCGCTGCGAATTACAGCGCCAACGGCGGTGTGTTCATGGCGATGCCGGGTCCCGGCGGCGGCCACAGCTGGCAGCCGATGGCCTTCAGCCCGGTGACCAAGCTGGTCTACGTGCCGGTGATGGAAGCCGCGTTTCCCTTCATCGCCGAGGCCGCGCCGAAGCATCGCGAGCTCGGCTGGAATACCGGCGTCGATTTCAACGCCGGCAGCCTGCCGCAGGATCCGAAGGTCAAGGCCGCGATCAAAGCGGGTCTGAAAGGGCACCTCGCCGCCTGGGATCCGGTGGCGCGCAAGGAAGTCTGGCGCGCCGAGCTCGGCCGGCCGTGGAATGGTGGCGTGGTCGCGACCGCGGGCAACCTGGTGTTCCAGGGCAATTCGAATGGCGAGCTGGTGGCCTACCGCGCGGACACCGGTGAGCGCTTGTGGTCTTCGCCGACGCAGGCAGCCGTACTCGCGGCGCCGATCAGCTATCAGGTGGATGGTGAGCAATACGTGGCGATCGAGGTGGGCTGGGGTGGCGCCTTCGGCCTGGCTGCCGGTGAGCTCGCGCGCGATACGCACATCGCCTCCAACCTGCCGCGCGTGCTGGCCTTCAAGCTGAAAGGCACGGCCAGCCTGCCGCCGCTCCCCGCTGTCGAGCCGATGGTGCTGAACCCGCCGCCAGACGAGGCGACGGTCGTGGTGGTGACGCACGGCAAGTGGCTGTACCACAGCTATTGCAGCACCTGCCATGGCGATTCCGCAACCGGTACCGGCGTGCTGCCGGACCTGCGCTACTCAGCGGCGCTGGGCGGCGCGGGCCTGTGGAGCCAGACCGTGATCGAAGGACTGCGCGAGATGAACGGCATGGTCAGCTTCAAGCTGGAGCTGAGTCCTGCCGACAGCGATCAGATCCGTGCCTACGTGATCCATCGCGCGAGCGAAGACAAGAAGGCGGAGGCCGCGGCGCCGAAGTCGCACTGAGCGTCGCTGCTCGCGCCTTACACCAGGATTTTGCGGCCCGAGTCGACGGTGGTCTTGTCCTTGTTGCCGATGTCGCCGGCCTCGGGCACGGCGCGGCCGCGCTGCACGGCGGAGCGCGCACCCACCAGCGCGAGCCAGCGCGCCAGCTGCGGCAGGCCATCGATGTCCACGCCCGACCAGGCGTGGCCGTGGATCCATGACCAGTGCGCAATGTCGGCAATCGAGTACTCGCTGCCCGCGACGTACTCATTCGCGCCCAGTTGCCGCTCGAGCACTTCGAACAGCCGTCGCACTTCGCGCTGGTAGCGGTCGATCGCGTAGGGAATCTTTTCCGGCGCGTAGCGGAAGAACACGTTTGCCTGCCCCATCATCGGGCCGACGCCCGCCATCTGGAACATCAGCCACTGGATCACGCGCGAGCGGCCCTTGACGTCGCTGGGCATCAGTTGGCCGCTGCGCTCGGCCAGATAGATCAGGATTGCGCCCGACTCGAAGATCGCAAAATCGCCGTTGTCGCGATCGACAATAGTCGGAATGCGCCCGTTCGGATTGATCTTCAAGTACCCCTCGGCCTTTTGTTCCTGTTTCGAGAGCGCGATCGGGTGCACGGTGTAGGGCAGGCCCATTTCCTCGAGCGCAATCGAGATCTTCCAGCCGTTGGGTGTGGCGGAGGTGTACAGGTCGATCATGGGATCCTCGCGGCGTTGGGGTCGGGCGCGAATAGTTTAGCGCGGCGTCGCGACCGATCCCTGCGCTCAAGTGCGATTTTTGATTCCGGCAAGGTCGAGTCCGGTGCCGGCCGGATCGCGACAGTGCCGCTACCGCACAGCGGGGGGGCAGAGCATGGACAAGGTAGCAGGCAAGGTGGCATTCATCAACGGTGCCGCCAGCGGCATGGGCCTGGGCATGGCGCAGGTGTTCTCCAGCCACGGCATGAAAGTGGAGATCGCCGACCTGAGGCGCGAAGCCATCGAGCGCGCAATCGCCAGTTTTCCGGCAGCCAATCCCGGCGTGCTGGGCGTGGAGCTGGATGTCGCCGACCGCGCCGCCTATGCGCGCGCCGCCGCCGAGGCGGTGCGCGCCTTCGGCGCCATCCATGTGCTGGTGAACAACGCCGGCATTGGCATCATCGGCCCATTGCTCGAGGCCACCTATGCCGACTGGGACTGGGGTCTGTCGGTGAACCTGGGTGGCGTGATCAATGGCATCCAGACCGTGGTGCCACTGATCCGCTCGCACGGCGAGGGCGGGCACGTGGTGCCCACCTCCTCGATGAGCGGCATTTTCTGCGCGAGTACCGCTGGCATTTACACCACCGCCAAGTACGCGGTAGTCGGCCTGATGGAATCGCTCCACAGTGAGCTCCAGCCGCACAACATTGGTGTCTCCGCTTTCTGCCCGGGCTTGGTGAGCACCAACATCGGCGAGACCGAGAGCATGCGCCCCGCCGAGTTCCGCAACTCGAGCTACGGCAACGCCGCGCCCGAGCGCGCGAATTTCTTGCGCGAGCACATCTTCCCGCATGGCATGTCGCCGCTGGAAGTGGGTGAGCGCGTGCTCAAGGGAATCGTGAACAACGACCTGTGGATCCTGACGCATCCTGAATACAAGGCCGGTGCGCAGGAGCGCTTCGAGGCAATACTGGAAGCATTCCCGATCGAGGGCCCGCCGCCCCCTAAGCGCGTGGCGGCCGAGGCCATGGTGACGCGCAATCCGCTGTTCGCGCTCGAACGCGATCGGCTGCGCGCACGCCGCGCGCAGCAACAACGCTAGCGGATTGCGATCACCATTGATTCGCTGGCCGTCAGCTCCACTGCCGAAGTGCTGCGAAAGCCAGTGGCGCGCATCCAGCCGCGGCAATCCGCCGGCGTGTAATCGAAACCGCCGGGGGTTTCGATCAGCATGTTGAGGCTCATCAACAAGCCGGTCACGTTGCGGCTGCGTGCGTTGTCGATCATCGCATCGTAGACGATCAGTGCGCCGCCCTTGGGCAACGCAGCGTAGGCCTTCTGCAACAGCAGGTGCTTCTCCTGCAGGTTCCAGTCGTGCAGGATGTGGCCCATCACGATCACATCGGCCTGCGGCAGCGGATCGCGGAAGAAATCACCGGCGATGAACTTGAGGCGGTTCTCGAGGTGGAAGGAGCGTACGTAGTCCTCATTGATCGGCTGCACCGGTGGCAGATCGAAGGTGCTGCCCTTGAGGTGCTTGTGTGCCAGCGCCACCTGCACCGGCAGGCAGCCCTGTGCACCGCCCGCATCGACGAAGCTGGCGTACTTCTTCCAGGGGAACTTCGCGGCGATCGCGCGCGCTGAGGCCATGCTGACGCCGGTCATCGCGCCCAGGAAACTGCGCAATGCCCCGGGACTCCCGTAAAGCGCCGCAAACATGTCGCCGCCGTGCTTGGCTTCGTTCTGCGGTGCGCCGGTGCGCAGCGCCTCGGTGAGTGAACCCCAGTAGGGGTACAGGCGCGCAGCGGCCATCTCGAACAGGCCGCCGATATAACCGGGTTTGGCCTTGTCGAGGAAGGCCGCGGCTTCGGGCCCGTTGCGATACTTGCCCGCGCTGCGCACCAGCACGCCCAGTGCCACCAGCGCATCGAGGAAATCGAGCGCCGAGCGCGGATGCAGATTCAGGTGCTCCTGCAGCTGCGATGCATTGAGTGGCGCTTTCGCCAGCAGCGAAAACAGGTCGAATTCCACCGCGCTCAGGAAGGCGCGCGGACCGAAGAAGCCCATGCCCAGCTGCAGCAGCCGGGCCGGCGAGGGGGCGGGGCGCGCCGCCTTGCGCGGGCTGCGGGTGGCCTTGCGGGTCTTCTTTTTGGCCATGTTCGCCTCTGGTTTTGCCAGCGGCGATTATGCGCTGAAATTGACTACCCGTTCGGCGTTGAGCTGAAAATATTTGCGCTTGTCCAGCGCTGTCATCAGCAGGGCATCGCTGATTGCGACCACTTCGGGCACGAACTGGTAGGGGTAGTCCATGGCGTACATCACGCGATCAGCGCCCATCACCTGGTGGCACAGCATGATCGGTGGTTCCGAGGCCATGCCCGCGCGGTGCATGTAGTTGATGCGAAATACCCAGAAGGGAAGCGCTTGGCCGCAATGGCCGAGCACGAACTGCAGCTTCGGAAAGCGATCGAACACGCCTTTGATGATGATGCGCAGCATGTGCATGCCGGTCTCGACCGCGAAGCCGTAGATCGAGGTAGTGGCTTTCGTAGGCCACGCCTTTCTCCGCCAGCGCCGGCATCGGCTTGCCGGAGTTGGCATTGGGCTCCCATGCCGTTGTGTGTCGCGAGGCGTGTTCTGGCGACTATCGGGGATTGCTGAGCGTTTCGCGCCGGTATTCGCGCGGCGTCATGCCGTATTTCGAGCGGAACACCCGGCCGAACTGCGTCGGGCTGTTGAAGCCGTAGTCGAAGGCGATGGCAGTAACCGTGCGACCGCGCTGCGTCTCGGATACCAGTGCACGCGCGCAGGCATCGAGTCGCCGGCGTAATATGTAGCGCGCCACGGTTTCGTCCTGGTTGGAGAAGAGATGATGCAGGTAACGTGGCGTCATCTTACCAGCATCGGCAATGCGGGTTGGCGTCAGCTCCGGGTTGTGCAGGTGCGCCTCGATGTAATTGATGATGCGCAGGCGGTGCGCGACGGCAGGCCACGCACACCGTGCCAGGCTTCCATCGGAATCGCGACCAGGCTCTCCGGGCAGGCGATGTGCCGATGCAGGTCAGCCTCGGGAATGCCGAGCACCAGCATGCGATTGGCCGCCGGGAACACCATCTCGTAGTGACGCGCGCTGTGACAGAGCGTGAAGTCGCCGGGCTTGAGCAGCGCTTCGCGCCCATCCTGGCGGTTGATGCTCTCGCCCTCGAGCTGCGGGTGCGCGCCACGTGGGCGCGCGAGTGGCGCACGATCTGCGCATCCGAGTACACCTCGGCGAGTGTCATGTCGCCGACATGCGTGGGCGCGATCGAACCATTGAAACTGCGGAGGTCAGCCGGATCAGACACCAGCGGCGAGAAACTCTCGGTCGCGCGCTCATTCCAGTAAGTGAGCTGGCGACGCGGGTCCAGACCCATGGTTGAAAAGGACTCTATGTGAGCCATTGTTGCATTGCCCCCGCTTGCGGGCCTAATCTCGCCCCGTCAATTGGTAGTTATAAGTGACAATCAATTCCCAGTGCAAAGTTTTTGCGCTGCAAGGGAAGGCTGCCGCTGCCATGCGCGGGGTATGATGGGCCTCGAAGCAGGGGCGGCCGACCGGCCGCGATGGGGGAAAATGAATACGATTATAGACCCGCGTCAGCTGCTGGCTGCCAATCCGATGAGGCCCCTGCAGTTCGTCATCGTGGCCATCACCGTGGCGCTGACGGCGCTGGATGGTTTCGATGTGCTGTCGATCAGTTTTGCCTCCCCCGGCATCGCGCACGAGTGGGGCATCGATCGCGCCGCGCTGGGATTTGTGCTGTCGATGGAACTCGTGGGCATGGGCATCGGTTCGATCCTGCTGGGTGGCGTGGCCGACAGCTTGGGGCGCCGGCGCACCATCCTCGGCTGCCTTTTGGTGATGACCCTGGGGATGTACATGGTCAGCCGCGTGCACAACCTGACGGAGCTGTCGCTGTGGCGCGTGTTCACGGGTCTGGGCATCGGCGGCATGCTCGCGGCCACCAACGCCGTGGCCGCGGAGTTCGCCAATGTGCGGCGTCGCGACCTGTGCGTGGCGCTGATGGCCATCGGCTACCCGCTGGGTGCCGTGGCCGGCGGCCTGATCGCCGCGCAGTTGCTCAAGTCCAGCGATTGGCGTTCGGTGTTCGAGTTCGGTGCCGTGGTCACGGCGCTCTTCTTCCCCCTGGTCTTGTGGACGATGCCGGAGTCGATCGGCTGGCTGGCGCAGCGCCAACCTGCCAATGCGCTCGCGATGATGAACCGCACGCTGCAGCGCCTGGGATATGAGCCTGCGCAGCAGTTGCCACCGCTGGCGATGCGCAGCGGGCGGGCGCCGCTGGTCGACATCTTCACACCTGGTATCGCGAAGTCTACGGTGCTGGTGACGGCAACCTATTTCCTGCATATCACCACCTTCTATTTCATCCTCAAGTGGGTACCCAAGATCGTGGTCGACATGGGTTTTCCGCCAGCAGCGGCCGCGGGTGTGCTGATCTGGGCCAATGTGGGCGGCGCCACCGGTGGTGCCATGCTTGGCTTGCTCTCGCTCCGCTACAGCGTCAAGGCCCTGACCATCCTGTTGCTCGTGGCCTCGACGGTGATGGTCACGTTGTTCGGTCGTGGCCAGCCGGATCTGCATGGCTTGTCGATGGTCAGCGCGTTCGCCGGTTTCTGCACCAATGGCGGTGTAGTCGGTATCTATGCGGTGCTGGCGCGTACCTTTCCGACCGCGCTGCGCGCCACCGGCACGGGTTTTGCGATCGGCTGCGGTCGCGGCGGCGCGATGATTGCGCCGATCATCGCGGGCCTGCTGTTCACGACCGGCTTCGGCCTGCAGTACGTCGCCATCGTGATGGGCATCGGTTCGCTGGTGGCGGCGGTGTGCCTGGCGTTGTTGCCGCTGCGCGCGAACAGTGCGCACCTCGACGCGGCGGCGCACCTGTGAGGCTGCTGATACAGACTTCGAGCAGCATCGGCACGCCGGCGCCGAAGACCTGCTGCAGCGCCGGGTCGAGGTCTGCCGCGCGTTCCACTCGCAGCGCACGCACGCCTTGGGCGCTGGCCCGTGCGCAGAAATCCAGGCCACCCAGCTGCACGCAGGGCAGGGAGGCAATGCCGAAGTGCTGGCCGAATTTCTGCAGCCCCTGGATGGCATACATCGCCGGACCATCACCGAGCAGTGCGATCACTTTGCGTTGCGGCTGCGCAAGCGCGACGCCTATGGCTGCCGGCAAGCCATGACCGAGACCGCCGCTGGCGCAGGTGTGGAAGCTGTCGCGCTCGATGATCGGCAGGTAGTCGTGCGGCTCCGCGCGACTGCTGGGCGCTTCCTCGACCAGGATACTGTGCGCAGGACGAACGGCCGCGATCTGTTGCATCAGATAGCGACCGTCCAGTACCTCTGCGGGGCGTTGCGGTGGCCGCGCCGCAATCGTGGGCGCAGTGCGCAGGGGAGTTGAAGAATTCGCGGCGGCCGTGGTCAGCGCCAGCAACTGTGCGACGCCGAGCTTCAGGTCAGTGACGATCGAAGTGCCCATCGGACACCAAGCTGCCACCGCAGCGTCATCCGTGAGTTGCAGCAGCTGCGCTCCCCGTGGAACGTGCGGTCCATCGCCTTCAACGTGATAGGTAAAGGCAGGCGCACCCAGTACTAGCACCAGATCATTTCCAGTGAGCGCTTTGACAATGCCGCTGCGGTCCGCGGGCAGGAACCCGGCAAACAGTCGGTGATTCTCGGGAAAACTGTTGCGGGCCGACATCGGCGCGACCCACACCGCGGCATTGTGGCGCTCGGCCAGTGCGAGGGTCTCGTCCCAGGCCCGGTTGCGCGCCACCGATGCGCCGCCGCACCCAGCAACTGCGGATCGGCACCCACCCGATTGCTGACCACTCCTGGTCCCAGTCATCGACCGGAATCGACACGAAGGTCGGCCCACGCGGCGCCTGCATCGCCACGTAGTACGCGCGCGCGATCGCGGCGGGCACATCGGCCGCACGCTCGGGCTCGACGCTCCACTTGACGTAGGGCTTGGGCAGTTGCGCGGCCTGCTCGGAATACCGCGCAGGAACAGTGCCAGCAATGTGCCGACTACAGCGCACAGCGCCATGATCAACCCCGGGATGCCGGCCAGGAAGAAGGCCCAGCGCCAGCTCAAGGCCGTGGCGATCATGACCAGCACCAGCGGTGCGACAAAGGAGCCGCGCCGTGCAGCCGTGGATTCCACGGCCACCAGGGATTGTGCCACCGGCAGGAAAGGTCCCTCGGCCGCGCCCATCAGCAGGCGGGTAAGAAACAGGCTCGCGCACGAGCCAGTGGCGTACTCGCCAGGCATGAACGCATCGCTGCAGGGCGAGTCGTTGTAGCGGCCCGAAGAGCTGTTGCGCGCACAACTCGCGCGGCTCGCGCGCACGACTTCGCTCGATATCAACGTGCACGACACCGGACTGCTTGGCGCCAGCCGGGCATTCCTGTCGCCCGGACAATCGGTGTACGTGAGTCATCTGCCGCAGCAGACCTGGCAGTCCACGGTGGCGGCCTGCCAGCAGGTGCGCGCGGCCGGATTCAATCCAGTACCGCATCTGCCAGTGCGCCTGTTGCCCGATGCGCGCACGCTGGAAGCGGCGCTGGCGGATTTTACCGGCACTGCAGGAGTCAGCGAACTGCTGCTGATCTCGGGGGACTACCCGACAGCGGTGGGTCCCTTCACTGAGGTGGCGCAGGTGATGTGCACCGGTCTCCTGCAGGCCATTGCGAAGGGTCGCTTCGAGCTCGACGACAACGACGGATTCAAGGTGTAATCTCAAGATCATGCGCGTACCACAACCCTACGATGACATCCCCGGCACTACGGTGTTCGACGCCGAGCGTTCACGCCAGGGTTACCACCTCAACCAGTTCTGCATGTCGCTGATGAAGCCGGAGAATCGCGCCGCCTTCAAGGCCAACGAAGCGGAATGCCTCAAGGCCTGGCCGATGAGCGAGGAGCAGCGCCAGCGCGTCCTCGCGCGCGACTGGAACGGCATGATCGCGCTCGGCGGCAACATCTATTTCCTCGCCAAGCTGTTCTCCGCCGATGGCAAGAGTTTCCAGCACGTGGCCGCGATCATGACCGGCTCAACACAAGAGGCCTACGCGCAGATGATGTTGAATGGCGGGCGCAACCCGGATGGCAACCGCTCACTGTCGGAGTGGAAAAATCGTGGCTGATCTGTTTGCGGGCCTGAGCACCTCCCACGTACCGGCGATTGGCGCCGCCATTGATCTCGGAAAGACCAGGGAGCCGTACTGGCAACCGGTATTCCAGGGCTACGAATTCGCCAAGCGCTGGATCGACGAGGCGAAACCCGATGTCCTGATCCTGGTGTACAACGACCACGCCACTGCATTTTCACAGGAGCTGATTCCGACTTTCGCGCTGGGGTGCGCGGCGCAGTTCCCGATCGCTGACGAGGGTTGGGGTCCGAGGCCGGTGCCCGTAGTCGAAGGTCACCCGGAGATGGCGGCGCACCTGGCGCAATCGCTGATCCTCGAAGAGTTTGACATGACCATCGTCAACACGATGGATGTCGACCATGGGCTTACTGTGCCGCTCTCGCTGGTCTATGGCCAGCGACAGGCCTGGCCCTGCAAGGTGATTCCGTTGGCGGTCAATGTCATCCAGTATCCGCCGCCGACGGCGAATCGTTGTTATCGGCTCGGCCAGGCGATCGGGCGTGCCGTGGCATCGTATCCCGAAAAACTGCGCGTGATGGTCTGGGGCACGGGCGGCATGTCGCATCAGCTGCAGGGCCCGCGCGTGGGCCTGATCAACAAGGCTTTCGACCAGCGCTTCCTCGATCTGCTGATTGATGATCCGGAGGCGCTGACCCGGATCACGCCGCTGGAATTCCTGCGTGAATCGGGCTCGGAAGGCATCGAGCTTGTGATGTGGTTGATCATGCGCGGCGCCTTGAGTGCGAAGGTCAAGACGCTGCAGCGTTTCTATCATGTGCCAGCGTCCAACACCGCCGTGGGTCACCTGATCCTGGAATGCCAGTCGCCGGGCGGCCGAGCGGTTCAGTAGCAGCGGGCTTTCCTCTTGCGCGCAGCTGTGTGTGGTGCGAAGTGGGCCAGTATCCGCACTGCCCGCAGGTAGCCCTGCACGGCTACAACCGCAGCAGCGGGGCCTCGGTGAATACACGGTGGTGCGCCGCTCGATGGCGCATCGATTGCCGCCGGGCATGAGTGCGCAACAGGGCGCGCTGATTGAACCGCTGGCCGTGGCCTGGAATGCCGCCAATCGCTGCGGGCTGGAGTCCGGGCAGATTGTGGCCATCCATCATGCGCCGCTGGTGATCCCACCTTTCGAGATGCTGATGCCGGAGGTGTATGTCACAGGTGTGGCCATGTCGGCGCATGCCTTTCCAAGCGTCATCGAGCGCCTGAAGCGCCAGGAGGGCTTGAAGATCCTGGTCGAGGTCGCTGCCCGCTAGCGCAGCCAATACCCGTTCAGAGGAACTCGCGCATTACAGCGCTGACATCGTCAGGGCGTTCCATGGTGGTCATGTGCCCCGCGTGTTCGATCGCGCGTACGCTGGCACCTGGAATCAGTCGCGCCATTTCCTCGTGCCGCGCCAGCGGGCTCCAGTGATCCTCGCGCCCACACAGCAGCAGCGTGGGGCAGGCGATCTGCGGCAACACCTCGCTGGCATCCGCTCGCTCGAGCAGCGCGCGGATCTGCGCCGCATGGATCGCCGGTGTCTTGCGCTCCACCATCGCGAGCACGGACTCGATCAACACGCTATCCTGCCACCGTTCTTCCGGCACCATGCCGCGCAGCCACTCGCGCCCCATGCTGCGCATGCCCTGGCTGTAGCCCAACTCAACCAGATGCTGGCGTTGCTGCGCCTCACGCTCGCCGTGTTCGCCGCTGCCACGTGGCAAGTAGCCGGTATCCAGCAATACCAGTTTGCTCACACGCGCCGGGGCGCGTCGTAGCATCTCAAAGGCCACGCGGCCACCCATCGAGTGGCCCGCCAGCATGAAGTTGCCGCTCGTGCCTGCAAGTGTCAGCTCGGCCATGGCCGTGAGTGAATCGAGTGACTGGTAGTCGATCACGCAGCACTCGAAGCGATCGGCGAGCGCATCGATTTGCGGCTGCCAGACGGCGGCATCGCACAACAGGCCTGGCAGCAACAGCAGCTTCGGTTTCAAGCGCCGAACTCCTCGGTATCGATCTCTGCCTGCACAGATTCGTTGTAGCGTGCACCGGCAACGCTGTGCCGCTTAATCAACTGCTCGAGCTTCGAGAACAACCCGCCGTCGAGTCGCACGGCGGCGGCGCCAAGGTTCTCTTCGAGATGCGCGATGGAAGTGGTGCCCGGAATCGGCAGCAGATCGTGCGACTTGTGCAGCAACCACGCCAACGCGAGTTGCGCGCTGCTGCAGTGGGCTTCGTGCGCCAGCGCTTCGAAAGCCTGATACAGGCGCTGGTTGGCGGTGTAGTGCGGCGCCTTGAAACGCGGCATGTCGCGACGGATATCCTTAGCGGCCAGCTCCGTGCCCTCGGGCAGGCCACCAGCCAGGAATCCGCGTGCCAGCGGCGAGAAGGCCACCAGGGCGACACCGAGTCGCCGGCACTCCCCCAGCAAGGCGATTTCCGGATTTCGCGTCCACAGGGAGTACTCGCTCTGCACGGCGGCGATCGGGTGCACGGCATGGGCGCGGCGCAAGGTCGCGGCCGAAACCTCGGAGATGCCAATCGCGCGGATGTGTCCCGCGCGGCGCAGTTCTGCCAGCGCCCCGATACTTTCCTCGATGGGCACCTTCTTGTCCCAGCGATGCAGGTAGTAGAGATCGATCACCTCGGTACGCAGGCGCGCGAGTGACTCGTGGCACGTACGCCGCAAGGTCTCGGGCCGGCCGTCGATCACGCGTTTGCCATCGACACCGCTCATGCCACATTTGCTGGCCAGGAAGATCTCGTGCCGGTGGGGCGCGAGTGCCGCGCCCACCAGCAACTCATTGGCGCCGAAGCCATAGAGGGCAGCGGTGTCGAAGTGGCGCACGCCCAGCTCGAAGGCACGTTGCAGCAGCGCCGTCGCCGCGGCAGCGGGCGGCGGCGTGCCGTAGGCATGCGAGAGATTCATGCAGCCCAGGCCGATTTCCGGGACTGCCTGACCGGCAAGTTGGCGCAATTGCATCTGCAGATTGTACCGGCAATAGCGGCGGCACGCGGCAGGCTGTGCATGAGGCCCGCATGGCGTAGAGTGTAGGTACACCAACTAGTGCGTACTCCCAAGCATGTTACAGATTGCCGTCGGCAGTGATCGCAGCGCCGCCACACTGCACACCATCGAAGCGCCACAACCCACCGCCAGGGCTGGCGAGTTGTTGATCAAGGCCGCGTACGCCGGGGTCAATCGGCCTGACATCCTGCAGCGCCAGGGTGCGTATCCGCCGCCGCCCGAGGCTTCACCAGTGCTGGGGCTTGAAGTCTCGGGTCAGGTCGCGGCGCTCGGCGCCGATGTCAGCGGATGGCAGGTGGGCGACAATGTCTGTGCGCTCACTCCAGGTGGCGGCTATGCCGAGTGGTGCACGACGCCAGCGGGCCAGGCACTTGCGCTGCCGCGAGGTTTGTCACTGGAGCAGGCGGCTTCATTGCCGGAAAACTGGTTTACCGTCTGGGCCAATCTCGTGATTCACGGTCGGCTGCGTGCGGGCGAATGCGTGCTGGTGCACGGCGGGTCGAGCGGCATCGGCGTCGCAGCAACACAGCTTGCCAGGCTGATCGGTGCGCGCTGCATCGTGACTGTAGGGAGCGAAGCGAAAGCGCGCTTCTGTCGCGAGTTCTCCAGTGTGGAAGCGATCGATTACCGTAGCGAGGATTTCGTGGCGCGCACCCGTGAGCTCACGCAGGGCGAGGGCGTCGACCTGGTGTTGGACATGGTGGGCGGCGACTACATTCCGCGCAATCTCGGCGTGTTGCGTCGGGATGGGCGACTGGTGCTGATCGCCCTGCAGCGTGGCGCCAAAGCCGAAGTGGATTTCGGCACCGTGATGCGCAATCGCCTGGTGATCACCGGCTCGACCATGCGACCGCGCAGCATTGCGGAGAAAACCGCCATCCGCGATGCACTGCTGCATGAAGTGTGGCCCGCGCTGGGTGAGGGTCGTGTGCGTACCCATGTGCATGCGGTCTTCCCGCTGAACGATGCGGCGCGCGCCCACCAGGTGATGGAAAGCGGCGAGTTCTTCGGCAAGCTACTGCTGCAGATGCCTTGAGGTCTTGGCGCGCTGTCGGAAGCGGTGCAATGCCGGTTCGGTGTAGCCGTTGGGCTGGACTACGCCATCGAACACCAGCGCGCGTGCCGCCTGGTAGGCCAGGCTCGCGCCTTCAGCGCCCGACATGGGTCGATACAGCGGATCGCGCGCATTCTGCGCATCCACCTTGAGCGCCATGCGCTTGAATGCTGCATCGACATCGCCAGGCGTCACCACGCCGTGCAGCAACCAGTTCGCCATATGCTGCGAGGAGATGCGCAGCGTCGCACGATCTTCCATCAGTCCGACCTCGTGGATGTCGGGCACCTTCGAACAGCCGACGCCCTGATCGACCCAGCGCACGACGTATCCGAGGATGCCCTGGGCATTGTTGTCGAGTTCAGCTTGCAGTTCTGCAGCGCTCCAGCTGCTCGCGGTGGCCAGTGGCAGCGTGAGCAGCAGATCCATACCCGGGACTGCTTCCTGCTGCAGTTCGTGCTGGCGGGCGAAGACATCGACAGCATGATAGTGCAGCGCATGCAGCGTGGCCGCCGTGGGCGAGGGCACCCAAGCGGTGTTGGCGCCAGCGCGCGGGTGAGCAATCTTCTGCTCGAGCATTTCCGCCATGCGATCGGGCGCGGCCCACATGCCCTTGCCAATCTGGGCCTTGCCCGCGAGG
Source organism: Gammaproteobacteria bacterium (assembly GCA_025350055.1). GTDB lineage: Bacteria > Pseudomonadota > Gammaproteobacteria > Steroidobacterales > Steroidobacteraceae > FEN-1191. Next base: position 94,171 of record JANXYK010000066.1, read on the forward strand.
CCGCACTTGAGGCCGATGCGTACATTGCGATCTTCGTAGGCCTTGATCCAGGCCGAGGTCTTCATCTCGCCCTTGCGCACCATCGCGCCGGCCTGCATCGAGGTGTGCATCTCATCGCCCGTGCGATCGAGGAACCCGGTGTTGATGAAGAAGATACGGTTGCGAACCGCGTGGATGCAGGCAGCGAGATTGGCCGAAGTGCGCCGCTCTTCATCCATCACACCCACCTTGAGCGTGTGACGCGTCAGGCCCAGCAGGTCTTCCACCGCATCGAACAGGCGATCGGTGAAGGCTGCTTCCGCCGGCCCATGCATCTTGGGCTTGACGATGTAGACCGAGCCGCTGCGGCTGTTGCGCAGCGGACTCAGGCCCTTGAGGTCATGCATCGCGATGAGACTGGTGACGATGGCATCGAGTATGCCCTCGGGCGCCTCCGAGCCATCGGGCAGCAGCACCGCCGGAGTGGTCATCAGGTGCCCGACATTGCGTACCAGCAGCAAGCTGCGACCGGGCACCGTGAGCTCGCCGCCAGCGGGAGTGACATAGCGCCGATCGGCTTGCAGTGTGCGTGTGAGCGCGCGACCATTCTTGTCGAACTGCGCGCTCAATGTGCCGCGCATCAGGCCCAGCCAGTTGCCATAGGCGGCCACCTTGTCTTCGGCATCGACCGCGGCGATCGAGTCTTCAAGGTCGACGATCGTCGAGAGCGCGGACTCGAGCAGCACATCGGCAACGCCGGCCGGGTGCTGGCGGCCGATGGAATAAGTACGATCGATCCTGAGTTCGATATGCAGCCCGTGATGGCGCAGCAGGATCGCGCTGGGTGCGGCAGCATTGCCGGTATAGCCCACGAAGGCAGCGGGAACCCTCAGCGCCGGCTCCAGCGCTCCTTTTAATACTTGGTAGTTGCTGACTTCGGCATGCGAGCCGCTGGCCAGCGGCACTGCCTCATCGAGGAACCGGCGCGCCCGATCGACCACGGCAGCGCCGCGTGCGCCATCGTAGCCGCTGGCAGCGACCGCGCCAGGCAGTGCATCGGTGCCGTAGAGCGCATCGTAGAGACTGCCCCAGCGTGCGTTGGCGGCGTTCAGTACGAAGCGTGCATTGAGCGCCGGCACCACGAGCTGCGGGCCCGCGAGCGCTGCGATTTCCTCATCGATGCGCGTGGGCGCAACGCAGAACGCCGGTGGCTCCGAATCCAGGTAACCGATCTCGCGCAGCATGGTCTGGTAGGCCGCCTGATCGCTGATCGCACCCGGATGCTGGTGATGCCAGGTATCGAGCTGCGATTGCAGCGCATCACGCGTGGCCAGCACAGCGCGGTTTTCGGGGGCGAAGCGCGCGTACAGCGCGGCAGTGCCACGCCAGAAATGCTGCAGCTCCACGCCGGTGCCAGGCAGCGCCTGCTGTTCGACGAAGCGATCCAGCTCCGGGGCGATTTTCAGTCCGGCACGTTCGATCATGGCCTTCCTCTACGGTGATTACTGAGTGTGCCAGAGTGCGACCCGGGCTACTATGCGAAGCATTGCCTGCCAGACGATGGCGCGATGGAATCAGCCAGCTACAGCAATCGACCCCTGGTCGTGCGCGCGATGCGGCTCGAGCACTATGGCGAGCCGCTGGTAGCGCGCGAACTGGAATTGCCAGCGCCGGCAGCCTCGAAGCTGCGCATCGCGGTCAGCGCCTGCGCAGTGTGCCGCACCGATCTGCATGTGGTGGATGGCGAATTGCCTGATGCGGGCCTGCCGATGACTCCGGGCCACGAGATCGTAGGCCAGGTGATAGCACTGGGTGTACAGGTAACGCAGTTCCAGCTGGGCGATCGTGTGGGTGTGCCATGGCTGGGCTGGTCCTGCGGTCATTGCGAGAGCTGCCTGGCCGGAGCCGAGAATCTCTGCCCGCAGGCGCGCTTTACCGGTTACCAGCTCGACGGAGGTTACGCGAGCGCAGTGAGTGCCGATGCGCGCTTCATGTTCAGGATTACGCCCGCTTATACCGATGAACAGGCGGCACCACTGATGTGCGCAGGTTTGATTGGCTTGAGGGCCTTGAAGGCCACCGGGCCGGCACGCAATCTGGGCCTGTACGGTTTTGGCGCAGCAGCGCATATCGTGGCGCAGATTGCCTAGTCGCGCGGCCAGCAGGTCTACGCCTTCGTGCGACCGGGAGACAGCAAGGGTGAGGCGGTTGCAATGTCCATGGGTGCCTGCTGGGCAGGGCCTTCCGATCAATCCACGCCCTGGCCACTCGACGCCGCGATCATTTTTGCTCCCGCGGGCGCGCTGCCGAGGAATTTCTGGCCTTTGCGGCGCAGACGCCGCTGCGCACGAGCACCGTGCGCTACCCGCTGGCTGAGGCTAATCGCGCGCTGGCCGACCTGCGCAGTGGCGCGCTGTCGGGTGCGGCGGTACTGTTTCCCTGAAATCATTGGAGCCCTGTTCATGCCTATCGAAGTCCTGAGGAATCCATTGGCTGTCTCCCTGCTTGTGACGCTGTCACTGGTGGGAAGTGCCGTTGCAGCGGATGCCAGTCGTGGCCGCGAGCTGTTTGCGACCTGCGCCGCCTGCCACAACATCGATGGCTCGGGGGTGGAAGACGGCTCGGTTCCGGCGATTGCCGGCCAATACTGCGCCGTGATCCAGAAGCAGCTGACCGACTTCCGTGACGATCAGCGCTGGAACCTGCGCATGGAAAAGGCGCTCTACCAGCGCCATCTCACCGAGCCCAGGGATTTTGCAGACATCGCAGCCTATGCCTGTCAGCTGCCCCGACACGCCACCCGCAGCGTGGGTAATGGCAGTTCGCTCGACGCTGGAACGCGAGTCTACTTTCGCAGTTGTGCGAGCTGTCATGGCGCCGTGGGCGAGGGCAGTGCTGCACGCCTGACGCCGCGCCTCGGTGGACAGCACTACACCTACCTGCTGCGCCAGATCCGCTTCGCCGGTGACCAGCGGCGGCCGAACATGGCGGCGGTGCACGAGAAGACCATTCGCGCCTTGTCGCTGGAGGAGATCAAGGGCATCGCCGATTACCTCTCGCGCCTCGATCCGAAGCCCGGTATCGTGGCGCCATTGCCATGACGAAGCTGCTTGGCATTTCCGGAAGCCTGCGCCGCGGCTCCTTCAATACGCTGTTGCTGCGGGCAGCCGCGCAGCTGTTGCCCGCCGAGGTAAGCCTGGACATCCAGACGCTGCACGGCATTCCTCTCTATGACGCCGATCTCGAGACTGCCGAGGGTATTCCTGCGGCCGTCACGCAGCTGAAAGAGTTGATCGCTGCGGCCGATGGCGTGCTGCTTGCAACGCCCGAATACAACAATGGCATTCCAGGCGTATTCAAGAATGCGATCGACTGGGCCTCGCGGCCGCCAGCGGATACGCGTCGCGTTTTCGCCGGCAAGGCCTTTGCACTGATGGGTGCTTCGCCCGGCGGCTTTGGCACGATACTGAGCCAGAATGCCTGGCTGCCGGTCTTGCGTACCCTGGGCACACGCACCTGGTTCGGTGGCAAGCTGCTGCTGTCGCGGGCGAACACCGTGTTCGATCCGGCCGGGAACATGACCGACACCGCGAGTCAGCAGCAGTTGCGCCAGTACCTGCAGGGTTTCTGCGATTTCCTGCGCAGCCGCTAGGCACCGGCGTCGCGGGCTGCCTGCACCCGGGCTACCAGCCTTGCCAACAGCGAGCCTGCGGCGAACATCGCGCCGGCGAGCTTGAGCCGTTCGGCGGCGCGCGCTAACTTCGGTTCGTAGGCCTTCGCGAGCCAGGCGGCGGCGGATCCCGGGGTATCCAGATGCAACTGTTCGGTGTTCATGGTGACTCCCTGGGGCCTATGCGGCCCCGATCTTGAAGATCAGCCCTTCTGCCAGCACGATGCCTGCCGAGAGCGTCAGATAGGCAAATCGTGCGATGAACTGCGTGAGGGTCATGATGCGTTTACTCCTGTGGTTTGCTTCGATGGGTGAGACGATGCGCTCAGGGTGCAAACTCAACAAATGCAAAAAATGACCCATGGTTAAGGAAAACTAATCGTGGCCAGAGCCTATGACCGCCTGCCGTTGGGAGCGCTGCGCGTGTTCGAAGCAGTGGCTTCCAAGCTGAGTTTCAGCGAGGCCGCCGAGGCGCTGAACGTGACGCCGGCGGCGGTAAGCCAGCAGATCAAGTCACTCGAAGATTACCTGCAGCTGCCGCTGTTCCGCCGCAGCGGCCGGACGGTGGCTATCACGGATGAAGGCCTGGAATTGCTGCCGGCCGTGCGTTCGGGCCTCGATGTGATCGAGGCGGCCATGCAGCACCTGAAGCAGCATCGGCGCACCGGGCCGCTGCAGATTACGATGATCGCCTCGTTCCTGCAGACCTGGCTGTTGCCGCGGATCCGCGCCTTTCGCCGCCAGAATCCCGAGATCACGCTGCGTTTCCACACTTCGCGCGAGCCGGTGGATTTCTCGCGCGCCGCCGTGCATGTGGCGCTGCGGCTCGGACGCGGCAACTATCCGAACCTGCATGTGGAAAAGCTCCTGGATGAATGGCTGGTGCCGGTCGCGCATCCGGAAGTCATCAAGCAATTTGGCTTGCTGACTCGCGATAGCGACCTGGACAAGATGCCGTTACTCGACAGCGATGACGAACCGTGGAAGGTCTGGCAACAGATGGATGCGCAGCGCGCCTGGCAGACGCGGGCGCCAAACATCGATGATTCGGCTGGGCTCCTGGCGGCCGCCGAGGAAGGCATGGGCTTTGCGCTGGCGCGCTGGAGCATCGTGGCGCGCTCGCTCCAGCGTGGCACGCTGAAGCTGGCGGGCACCGAGGCGCTACCCTACGGGCTCTCTTATTATTTCGTATGTCCGGTGCCTTATCTTGCGATGCCCAAGGTGGCTCGCTTCCGCGAGTGGGTATTCGCGGCAGCGCGTGAGTTTCCACCGCCGCCCGTGGCGGTCCTGTCCGGCAAGGTGGATAGCATCGCAGCCGCAGCGGCAAAACAGCCAGCGCGCAACCGAAAACGCAAAACGTCAAAGCAATGACAGTGAGGGTGTATGGCTGAGCCGGCAAATTTCCTGATCCTGATGGCTGACCAGCTGACCGCCGGCATACTGCCGGCCTACGGTGGTCGGGCCAAAACGCCGCGGCTCGATGCGCTGGCCAGCCAGGGTGTGGTGTTCGAGTCCTTTTATTGCAACAGCCCACTGTGCGCGCCCTCGCGATTTTCATTCCTGGCAGGGCAGTTGCCCTCGCGCATTGGCGCCTACGACAACGCGGCGGAATTTCCCGCCGCCACTCCGACGCTGGCTCACTACCTGCGCGCTGCGGGTTACCAGACCGCGCTCAGCGGCAAGATGCATTTCTGTGGGCCCGACCAGCTGCATGGCTTCGAGGAGCGGCTCACCACCGATATCTATCCGGCCGATTTCGGCTGGACGCCCGACTGGCGCGATTTCGACACGCGACCGGGCTGGTACCACACGATGGATTCTGTGACTCAGGCCGGGCCCTGCGTGCGTACCAACCAGATCGATTTCGATGATGAAGTGGTTTACGCCGCACGGCAGAAGCTGTTCGATATCGCGCGCGGGCGCGATCGGCGACCGTTCTGCCTGGTGGTGTCGATGACGCACCCGCATGATCCCTACGCGGTACCGCACAACTACTGGGATCGCTACCGCGACAGCGAGATCGCGTCCCCGCGAGTAGCACAAAGCGAAGTGCCCGACGATCCGCATTCAAAGCGTGTACGCCACGTCATCGGTCTAGGACAGCAGACACCCACTGCAACGCAGGTACAGGCCGCGCGCCGCGCCTATTGTGGCGCAGTGTCCTATGTGGATGATCAGGTGGGCGTGATGCTCGATGCGCTGCGCGATGCGCAGCTCGAGCGCAACACCATCGTCATGGTGCTGGCCGATCACGGCGACATGCTGGGCGAGCGCGGCCTCTGGTACAAGATGAATTTTTTCGAGGGCGCCTGCCGCATTCCGCTGATCGTGTCGGGTCCGGGGCACTTCGCCGCCCGGCGTGTGAGCGCGCCGGCTTCGCTGCTGGACATCCTGCCTACCCTGAGTGAGTTGGGCAATGGCGGGCGCGCGCCAGTCTATGGCGCGCCGATCGACGGCCGCAGCCTGGTGGGTGAATTGCAGGGGCGCGAGGCGCAAGGTACGGTGATCGGGGAGTATCTGGGCGAGGGCGCCATCGCACCGGTGGTGATGATCCGGCGCGAACACTACAAATTCATCCATTCACCTGTTGATCCGGACCAGCTCTATGACCTGGGCGCCGATCCGGATGAGCGTCGCAATCTCGCCTGCGATCCCGCGCAGGCCACATTGCTGGCACAGCTGCGCGCCGAAGTGGCGCAGCGCTGGAATCTCAAGCAGATACACGATGAGGTGCTGGCCAGTCAGCAGCGTCGGCACATGGTGTACGGCGCGTTGCGCAAGGGTCGCTACACGCCTTGGGATTTCCAACCGCTGCGCGATGCCACGCGGCAGTACGTGCGCAACGATCAGGAACTCAACGACCTGGAGGCGATGGCGCGCTTTCCGCCGATAGGCCGGTCAAGCTGAGTTTGCGGCCGTTGGTGGCGCCGCATTTGCGCTGCGGCCACTGAACCTGCCACTATCCCGCCACTCTGCTGTACGCCCGGTTCACGGGCGCGCCTCACGACATACAAGGATCACAAGCATGAAGACCGGAATCCGTGCGCTGGGGCTGTGTCTGTTGTCGGGTCTGTTCGCCACGGTGGCGCTGCAGGCGGCCGAGGCACCGTGGGTGACACGCAGCAACGAGAACGCCAAGGTGCTGCTGCAGGTGCTGGCCAAGTACAGTCCCGAGACGGCGAGCCAGATTGGCGTAGACGGGTTCGACGAAACCATCGTCGACCTGTCGCGCGACACCTTCGACGCACAGCAGGCCGACCTCAATGCGGCGATCAGCGATTATCGCCAGCGTGCAACCGGCGAGACGGATGCCAAGGTGCGCCAGGATCTGCAGATCCTCAGCGGCGCGGCCGCCGACAATGTTTCCAGCAATGCGGTCAATCGCAAATACCTGATCCCGTTCATCGATGTCACGGGCCTGGTGTTCGGCGTCGTGCAGCAGATGCTGGATCCGCGCGTGCCGGCGGCACGGCAGCAGACCATTGCCGTGCGTCTTGCCAAGTACGCCGGGTTGAGCAAGGGTTTCCAGCCGATCAGCGAACTCGCCAAGGCACGCACGCTCGAGCGCGCGCAGGCCGATGCCTCGCTCATTGGGCCGTATAAAGGTGAGGTCGAACAGGCGATCGGCGATCTACCGACTTACCTCGCGGGCATCAAGGACCTGCTGGGCAAGAGCAAGGTGAAGGGCTGGCAGCGCAGCTATGCCGCGCTCGAGAAGCAGCTCACCGACTATACCGCGTGGCTCAAGTCTGACCTGTTGCCCAGATCGCGCACCGATCATCGCCTGCCGCCAGAGGTCTATGCCGACAACCTGCATCAATATGGTGTCGATGTGCCGCCCGAGGAGCTGGTTTCCAAGGCGCTGACCTCGTTCGCCGAGATCCGCAACCAGATGACGATCACGGCTGGGCTGATCGCGAAAGAGCGCGGTTTTGCCGATGCGGATTATCACGCCGTGATCCGCAAACTCAAGGAGCAGCAGATTCCTGCCGATCAGGTGCTGACGCTGTACAAGGCGCGCCTGGGAGAGATCGAGAATGCGATTCGCACTCAGCACATCGTCTCGCTGCCCGATCGCGCGGCCTCGATCCGCGTGGCCACGCCGGCCGAGAACGCGCAGCAACCTGCGCCGCACATGAGTCCGCCGCGGCTGATCGGCAACACCGGCGAATACGGTGAATTCGTGCTGGCGACCGGGGTTGCCCCGAGCGATGGCAGCAAGGGTCTCGCCTACGATGACTTTACGCACCAGGCCTCCGTGTGGACGCTGACCGCACACGAGGCGCGCCCCGGACACGAGTTGCAGTACGCGAAGATGGTGGAGTCTGGCGTTTCCACGGCGCGCGCGATATTTGCCTTCAACAGTGTGAATGTCGAGGGCTGGGCGTTGTACGCCGAGGCCGAGATGCAGCCTTACGAACCACTGGATGGCCAGCTGTTTGCGCTGCAGGCACGCGCCCAGCGTGCAGCCCGCGCCTTCCTCGATCCCATGGTCAACATGGGGCAGGTGACTCCCGAACAGGTGAAGAGCTTCCTGATGGAAGAGGTGTGCCTGTCCGAGGGGATGGCGACGCAGGAAATGCAGCGCTACGTTTTTCGCGCCCCGGGCCAGGCGACTTCCTATTTCTACGGCTACCAGCGCCTGATGGAAACCCGCCAGGCGACGCAGCTCGCGCTGCGCGCAGCTTTCAATCGCCAGGCTTTCAATGACTTCGTGCTGGCGCAGGGCCTGTTGCCGCCGAAGCTGCTGCGCGCCGCGGTGATGGAAGACTTCATTCCTTCGCAGCTGCGTGCGCACTGAACTGAAGCAAGGCTGACTGTGCCGGTCGCTGTCGTCACCGGAGCTGCCCAGGGGCTGGGCTATGCCACCGCTGCGCTGCTGGCGCAGCGTCAGCACGCGCTGATCCTGGTCGACCTGCAGCCCGCAGACGCTGCCGCCGAGCGCCTGCGCGCTGCTGGCGCCAGCGTGCAGGCCCTGCAGGGCGACGTGGTCGATGAGGCATTCGCTGTCGACCTGGCGGCGCGCGTCGCTCGCGACCATGGCGCTGCCGACGTACTGGTCAACAACGCCGGTGTCAGTCTGATCGTGCCGGCCGAAGACACTACACTCGCGCAATGGCAGCGGGTGATGAGCGTCAATCTGCAAGGTCCGTTCCTGCTCTGCAAGCACCTGGGCCAGCAGATGCTGGCACGCCGTCGCGGCGCCATCGTTAATGTCGCCTCCATCGCCGGGCTCGCCGGTATCAGCCATCGCAGTGCCTACAACGCCTCCAAGCACGGGCTCATTGGGCTGACGCGCACGCTGGCAGCGGAGTGGGGTGGACGCGGCGTGCGCGTGAATGCCGTCTGCCCCGGCTGGATCAAGACCGAGATGGACGATGCAGATCGCGGATCCGGTCGCTATGCGGATTCAGACATCATCAACCGCGTGCCCATGGCGCGCTTCGCGCGTGCCGAAGATGTAGCGGCTGCGATCGCCTTCCTTGCCGATGAGGCACAGAGCGGCTTCGTGAATGGCGTCACGCTGCCAGTGGATGGCGGCTGGAGCAGCGATGCCAGTTGGGAATCGTTGCGCCTGCGCACGCGCGCATGATCATGGCTAACTTGTTGCCTGAATTGAAATTGTCAATTAACTGATAAATCTGTACGGCTATACTGGTGCTTCGGCACCGGGTGTTCAGCTGCCCGTGGGCCGCCGCGCCGGCCGCCCGCGCGCTCTACCGGGGCGTCGTGTAGTTTATACAATGAGTTGCCACTGCAGAAACAGATATGAGCTCACCTCCAAAAAAAATACCTGATCAGCCCGGTACAGCAGCCCACATAACGCATGGCGCCCGGCTACGCTCGCGCGCCTGGTTCGACAATCCTGCCAATCCGGACATGACCGCGCTCTACCTGGGCTGGTACCTGAACTACGGCCTGACGCGCGAAGAGCTGCAATCGGGAAAACCGATCATCGGCATCGCACAGACTGGCAGCGATCTCACGCCTTGCAACCGCCACCATGTGCAGCTCGCGCAACGCGTGCGCGAAGGCATCCGGGAAGCCGGCGGCATTGCGATCGAATTTCCGGTGCATCCGATCCAGGAGACCGGCAAGCGTCCGACGGCCGCGCTCGATCGCAACCTGGCCTATCTCAGCCTGGTGGAATCGCTGTACGGTTACCCGCTCGATGGCGTGGTGCTTACCATCGGTTGCGACAAGACTACTCCTGCCTGCCTGATGGCCGCGGCCACGGTGGATATTCCGGCAATCGCGTTGTCAGTGGGTCCGATGCTCAACGGCTGGCACAAGGGCGAACGCATCGGATCGGGCACCATCGTCTGGAAGGCACGGCAGATGATGGCGGCCGGCGAAATCGACTACCCGGGTTTCGTCGAGCTGGTGTCCTCGTCAGCGCCGTCGGTCGGCTTCTGCAACACCATGGGCACGGCCACTACGATGAACTCACTGGCCGAAGCGATGGGCATGCAGTTGCCGGGTTCCGCTGCGATTCCGGCGGCTTATCGAGAGCGCCCGCAGATGGCTTACGCGACCGGCAAGCGCATCGTCGAGATGGTGCGCGAAGACCTGCGGCCTTCGGCGATCATGACGCGCGATGCCTTCCTGAATGCAATCGTGGTGAACTCCGCGATCGGTGGTTCGACCAATGCGCCGGTGCATCTGGCCGCCATCGCCCGTCACATGGGGGTGGAACTCGAGCTCGATGACTGGCAGAAATACGGGCACGACGTGCCGCTGCTGGTCAACCTGCAACCGGCGGGAAAATATCTGGGCGAAGACTATTTCCAGGCCGGTGGCGTGCCTGCGGTAGTGGCCGAACTGATGGGGCAGGGGTTGATTCGCGAGCACGCGTTGACCGCGAATGGTCGCACGCTCGGCGAGAACTGCGCCGGTCGCAAGATCGTGCTCCCGGAAGTGATCCGCAGTTTCAAACAGCCGCTCAAGAGCCGGGCTGGTTTCATCGTGATGCGCGGCAACCTCTTTGATGCCGCGATCATGAAGACCAGCGTGATCTCGGAGGAATTCCGCCAGCGCTACCTCAGCAACCCCGCGGACCCGGAAGCTTTCGAAGGCCGCGCGGTCGTGTTCGATGGCCCCGAGGATTACCACGCGCGCATCGATGATCCGACAATGGCCATCACCGAGCGCGACATCCTGTTCATGCGCGGCGTGGGGCCAGTCGGCTACCCCGGCGCGCCGGAAGTGGTCAACATGCGACCACCCGCTTACCTGATCAAGGTTGGTGTCAGCGATCTGCCCTGCGTGGGTGACGGGCGCCAGTCGGGCACGTCCGCTTCGCCCTCGATACTCAATGCCTCACCGGAAGCGGCTGCTGGCGGCGGCCTGGCCCTGCTGCGCACTGGCGATCGCGTGCGCGTCGACCTGCGCAAAGGCAGCGCCAACGTGCTGGTGAGCGACGAGGAGCTGACGCAGCGCCGCGCCGCACTGGAGCAGGCAGGCGGCTATCCGGTGCCAGCTTCACAGACGCCGTGGCAGGCAATGCAACGCGGGGTCGTCGGACCCTTGGCGACCGGCGCGATCCTGGAAGGCGCCGAGCACTTCCAGCAGATCGACCGCACCTTTGGCGTCCCGCGCGACAATCACTGATTCACTCGCGCGCACGTTGATCCACCGGCTCAGCCGGAATCGGCATGTTGGATTCGGCGGCATGATCGGAATAGTTCAGGCCAATCGCGATGAACTTGCCAATTCCCTTGACCGGTACGCCAATGCGCGGATTGCCGCTCACCGCAGGCAACTGGCACGGATCAAGCGCTGCGAGTCGCGCCAGTGCCTTCGGTGCGAGGGACTCAGGCGTCAGATCGGCAACATGAGTACTGAGATCGCGCAAGGTGCCGTTGCTATCCAGCAGCCCGGGTTTTTCCATATGCGGCGGGCCATAGCGCAGCAATTTCATCAGGCGGGTTTCCGAGCGACTTAAGAGTGCCTTAGTATGCCGGCTTCGCTACCAAGGAGCTATCGCGATGCGTTCACGAGTCATGGCCGTACTGCTGGGAGTGGGGGTTTATGCTGGCGCAACGCAGGCCGCGGATGAATACGCAAAACTGCCCGATTCGATTGAGGTTACAGCCACGCGCATCCCCGAAGCCATCGACAATATTCCCGCCTCGATCACGGTAGTGAGCGGCGAACAGTTGCGGCGAGTGGGAGCCAATGACTTGCGTACTGCGCTCACGTTGGTGGGCGGTGTCGAAGGCACGCCGGGCGGCGATGCCGGTCCGGCGGGTTCGGTGCCGGCGATCTGGGGGCTGCGCGAAGCCGATGCCTTTTTGCTGGTGGTGGACAATGTGCCCTGGGGTGGCGCCTTCAATCCAGCCACGCCCTCGGTGGATCTGACCGGCGTGGCGCGCATCGAAATCCTGCGTGGCGCGGCGCCCGTGATGTTCGGGGCCACATCCTTCGTGGGTGTGATCCACGTGATCCATGAAGCGGCCGGTGATGCGCACGCGGGTATTGAGCTCAGTGGAAGTTCGCCTGGTGGTGGCGGCCTGACGTTCCAGGCCAATCTGCCGACGGTAGGCGGATACCGGCAATCGCTCAGCGCGAATCTCGAACGACGTGGTTACAAGGACGACCGCAGTTCCTTCGAGCGTTACCACGCGCTCTATCGCGGAGCGCTGGACTTCTCCGGCATGCGCTTCCATGTGGATGGCGATGTCAGCATCCTGCCGCAAAAGCCTTCGGGTGATTTGCTGCTGCGCGATGGCCCGGAACTGCATACCGAGCTGCCGATCAACGCCAACTTCAATCCAGCCGGGGCCAAGCTTGATCAGGATCGCTACCACCTGGCGATGGGCCTCGACGGCGGCAGCAAGGACAACAGCTGGGCGATTACACTGGCCGTGACGCGCACCACCGATGACATCCTGCGCGGCTTCCTGCGTGGCGACGCCTTCAATGCGCCGCCCGATGCCGGGGTGGGTGATGGCCTGCAGGCCGATGGCTACTCGCAGTCGCGCGGCATCACCGATGTCTATTTTGATGCACACATCAGCCGCAGTTTCGGCCCGCAACTGAACCTGACCTACGGCATCGATCATATGCATGGTGACGGCAGCGAGAACGCCATCAACTTTGGCTATTGCATCGATCAGTCGGGCCACGAATACAGCTGCGATGGTGCGCGTCACGCGGATGAGATCGTGCAGTCGAGCGACCAGCGCGAGTTCTCGGGTCTGTATGTGCAGATGGACTACAAGCCCAACGACCGCTTCGATGTATTGGGCGGCCTGCGCCTGAACAGCACCCACGAGAGCGCCAGCGGTCTGGCGATCAACAACACCGGGCCCGCTCCGGTGGTGGCCTTCGTGGGTTCTGAATCACAGCAGAACACCAAGCTCAGCGGTTTGCTGGGTGCCAGCTGGCACGCCTGGTCTTCCGGCAAGGATGCTCTGACGTTCTATGGCGACTACCGCAACAGCTTCAAGCCGCTGGCGATCGATTTTGGCCCTGAGGCCGAAGTGCAGATACTCAAGCCCGAGACGGCGGACAGCTATGAGCTGGGTGCGAAGCTGCGCCTGCTCGATGGCGCGCTGGATCTGGATTCCAGCGTGTTCCGCATGGATTTCCGCAACGGACTCACCTTCGCCGACAACGGCGCGGGCGCGTTCGTGCGCGCCAATGGCGGTGAGACGCGCTTCCAGGGCTTCGAGATCGAGGCCAAATACGCGCTCAACGCTTCCTTGCAGCTGCTGGCGCAGTTCGCCGATCACGATGCGAAGTTCCGAAGCTACATCAATAACAATGGCGCCAACGTGGCGGGTAATCGCGTTGAGATGTCACCGCGCACGGTGGCCGGGCTGGGTCTGATCTACAGCAGCCCTGCGGGTGCGGCCACTGCCGCAGTGATCGCCAATGCGATCGGCAGCCGGATGCTCAACAAGAGCAACAGCATTGAGGCCGGTGGTTACACCACGGTCGATGCCAACCTGAGTTACCAGCTTGGTCGCTGCAGGCTGCGCCTCAGTGGCTACAACCTCACCGACCGGCGCGATCCGGTGGCCGAGAGTGAATTGCAGGGAGGCGTGACGGTCACTGGCACGGCCGGTTACTACCGCTTGCCCGGCCGCAGCCTGTCGCTCGGCATCCACGTGCCGCTGTAATGATGTGCCCGTAAAGCATCCCGAGCGCCTCCAGCTCTATTCCCTTGCCATGCCCAACGGTGTCAAGGTCTCGATCATGCTCGAGGAGACGGGCCTGGCGGCCCGATACCAGACGCTGCAGTGGCTGATATTCCAGGTGGCTGGAGTCGGGCCGATGTTCGGCCAGGTGGGTTTCTTCCACAAGTTTGCCGGCCGCGAATTCCTGTGGGAACAGCATGAAGGCCCACATGAAGATCGCAATGCATAGCAGGATATGCGTCAGCGACAGGCCGAACATGATGCCCAGGTCGTGCTAGGCGATTTCGAAAATCTCCCGCGGCGTCTGGTGCAGGCAAGCCGATGGGCCCTGCGCCTCGATCAGATAGACCTCGGTGTTGTGCACGAACATCTGCTCGTTGAGCAAGCCCGGATGGCAGACGATGCACATGTGTTCCTCGATGCTCATGTTCTCGTCGTGACGGATCAGCGGCCGCTCCACCATGTCGTAGCCCATGCCGTGCACACTCAGGCGCCGCTCCTCGGGCAGGTTGCGGCTGCGCAGGTACAGGTTGTGCTTCTCGAAGATCTCGTTGCAGGCAGCGCCTGGTTTCAGCAGCGAGAGCGCGTAGCGCTGCGCATCGAGCACCGCGGCATGCGCCGCGCGCAGCTCCGGCGCGGCGCGCCCCAGCACGAACATGCGCGACAACTCGGTGTAGTAACCGCCCGCGCCATTGTTCTCGATCAACAGTGAATACACATCCCCTGGCTGCAAGCTGCGCCCCTGCATCGAGCGGGGCCTGAAGGTAGCGGCGACACCGGGTGGCGCCGAGGAGCACAGGAAGATGCCCTGCTCACTGCCTAGCTGCTGCCCCACGTATTGCGCGTAGGCCGCGATCTCGAAATCCTTGACACCGGGGCGGATGAAGGCACGCACCTTGGCCATGATCTCATCCTGCATCGCCGCGACTTTGCGGATGCAGTCGCGCTCCTCCGCGCTCTTGATGGCCTTGACCCGATCGACCACATCGGTGAAGTCGACGATTTCCACCGGATGCAGGTGATCGCGCAGATGCTGCCCGAAGCTGTGATACATGGCCGCGGGCGCCACGAACCCGATGCGCCTGACCTCGAGCGCACGCAGCTCGTTCAATACCAGCTCGGCATCGTAGCTGCCCGAATAGCCCACGGATGGGTAGCTCGGCGTGGTCAGGCGGCGCGCAATGCCGGTTTGCCGCGCATCCTCGGCGCTGGCAACCCGCACTCCGCCAAAGGGACCCTGTTCGATGAGGGACATGCCGGCCTGCAGCGGAAACACCAGGCTGCTCGGGTACCCATTGGTCGCCGGCTGGTTGCTGAACCAGCGCAGGTACCCGCCCACCCAGTCGCTGGAGTTCTGCACCACCAGCGCATCGATGCCCGCAGCACTCATGCGCGTGCGGATCGCGGACCAGCGGCGGCGCAGCTCCGGTGCCGAGACGGCGTTGAGCACGCGGCGCGGCGCGGTGTTGTCAGTGGGCGACGACATTGATCAGGGCCTCCGGGCGGCCACCCAGGTACAGGCGCAGATTATCGCGCACCAGGGGATAGGCCTGCTCGAAATAGATGTCGCTCATGCCACCGATGTGCGGCGTGAGCACGACCCGCGGCTCGCGCCACAAGGGGTGCTCCGCGGGTAGCGGAGTGGTGCGATACACATCGAGTGCAGCACCGGCAATTCGCCGCTCGCGCAGCGCCTGCAGCAGCGCATCCTCATCGAGTACGCCGCCGCGCGCCACGTTGATCAGAAAGGCACCCGGCTTCATCGCAGCGATCACCCGCGTATCCGCCAACTGGTCGGTGGCGGGCGTAAGTGGCACCAGCAGCACCAGGAAATCGGCCAGCGTTGCTGCGTAGGCCAGTCTGCTGTAGTCGTGCAGTCCATCGAAATTCTCAAGCCGCCCGGAGCGGCCCGAGACCCCGTGGACCGCCATGCCAAACGCCTTGCAGCGCAGCGCCAAAGCCTCGGCAATGGCGCCGACCCCGACGATCACCACGGTCTTGCCCTGGAGCAG
This sequence comes from Gammaproteobacteria bacterium, assembly GCA_025350055.1. Classification (GTDB taxonomy): domain Bacteria; phylum Pseudomonadota; class Gammaproteobacteria; order Steroidobacterales; family Steroidobacteraceae; genus FEN-1191. The sequence continues at coordinate 109,977 of JANXYK010000066.1, forward strand.
GGGTTGCGGCCAGCGCTCCCAGCGCGCTGCGGCCTGATTGCGCTGCATGCGCGGAAAATCGCGCTGCAGCGCCAGCATCTGCAGGAACACCAGCTCGGATACCTGCGGCCCATGCATGCCGCGGGTATTGGTGACAATGAGTTCGCGAGGCAGGTTCGGGAGCTTGAGGATCGCATCGGTGCCCGAGGTCAGTGACTGGATCCAGCGCAGCTTCGGGGCGCTGGCCAGCACGGCCGAGTCGAAGTGGAAATGATGGCCAATGACGACCTCGGTGGTGGCGAGATCGCGCACCGCTGCATGGCGATCGTCGCTGGCCAGCAGGTCGAGGTCCTTGAAGTCGGCTTGTGCGCAGCGCTGGAACAATGCCGCGGGTACTTCCGGGGCGCCGATGTAGACTATCCGGGCACTCATGTGGTGACTAGGGTCGCCGCGGTCTGCAATAGAGTCAATGGCTTTTGCAGGGGAACAGGATGACATCCATACAGGCATTTCGTAGGGCGTTGATCGCGGGTTGCTGCGCGCTGCTGGCGGGCGGGGTGACATCGGCCGCGGCGCCGCAGCTCAAGGTTCAGGCGCCTGGCTACTACCGCATGATGCTCGGCGAGTTCGAGATCACCGCGCTGTCGGATGGCACCAATGCCTTGCCGGTGTCGGCGCTGCTGCAGGGTGTTGCCGCCCCCGACATCGGCAAGCTGCTGGCGAAGTCGTACCTGGCCGAACCCGTGGAAACTTCGTTCAATGGCTTCCTGGTCAATACCGGTTCGAAACTGGTGCTGATTGATACGGGTGCTGGCACGAGCATGGGGCCGGGCACCGGTCATCTGCTCGCCAATCTGCAGGCCGCAGGTTACCGGCCGGAGCAGGTCGATGAGGTGTACATCACCCATTTCCACGGTGACCACATCGGCGGTCTGCTGAGCGGCGAGCAGCGCAGCTTTCCCAATGCCCTGATCCGGGCCGACAGCCACGAAGCCGGATACTGGCTGGACGCCAAGGCGATGGCCACGGCGCCGAAGGATGTGCGCGAGCGCTCCGAGGCGGCGATAGCGCAGTTCAAGCCCTACATCGCTGCCGGTCAATTCAAGACTTTCGACAGCGCAACCGGTGGTGCACAAGGTCTTGCGTTGGTGCCGGGCATTCGTGCGCTCGACACCCGCGGCCATACGCCCGGACACACCAGCTACCTGATCGAGAGCGCTGGTGCGAAGCTGCTGGTGCTGGGCGACCTGGTGCATGTAGGCGCCGTGCAGTTTCCGAGACCTGCCGTGGGCATTCGCTTCGACACGGATTCCAAGGCAGCCATAGCCCAGCGCGCGAAAGTGTTTGCCGATGCGGCCGCGCAGGGCTACTGGATTGCCGCGGCGCATCTTTCCTTCCCCGGTATCGGCCACGTGCGGCGCTCGGGTGCCGGCTACAACTGGCTGCCTGCCAACTACGGATCGCGATTTTGAATCCGGAGGCGCGGCGCGGCTATCTCACGCTGGCGCTGTGTGCGGCAGCGGCTTTGTTCGAGGGCTTTGATACCCAATCGATGGGCGTAGCCGCGCCGCGCATGCTGGCTGAACTGGGGCTGTCGTCGGTCGTGTCGGGCGTGATCTTCAGCGCCGCAGCGATTGGGCTGGTGATCGGCGCGGTGACGGGCGGGCGTATAGCCGATGTATTTGGTCGGCGTCGCACGCTGGTGGTGTCGCTGACGCTGTTCGGCCTGAGTTCACTGCTGACGGCGCAGGTGGGCAACGCCACCGAGCTGTTCCTCGCGCGCCTGGCCACAGGTCTGGGATTGGGCGGCGCGATGCCCAATTTCATTGCGCTGTCCTCCGAGTCGGCTGCAGCGGGGCGGCGCTTACGCACTGTCACGCTGGTGACAGCAATGATGCCACTGGGCGGTGCGGTCGCTGGTCTGATGGCATTGGGTGAACGCCTGGGCTGGAGCTGGCGATCGATTTTCCTGGTAGGCGGAGCTGGGCCGTTGCTGGTCGCGCTAGTCATGGCCTTTTGGATGCCGCAACCCCAGGCCGATGCCACGCGCGAGACGGCAGCGCGCGTCGAGCCTGCGGCTGTGGCTGGCGTAACAACAGTGCTGTTCGGCTCGGGACAGCTCTCGACCACACTGTTGCTGTGGGGAGGCTTTTTCTTCACGCAGCTGGTGTTGCAGCTGATGCTCAACTGGTTGCCGAGCCTGATCGTGGGCATGGGTTATGCGCATTCACAGGCCAGCTGGGCTTCCATCTGCTTCAATGTCAGCGGCAGCATTGGCGCCGGCATACTCGGCATCCTGCATGCCGGGCGCCATCGGCGAGGTTGGGTAGTGGCGACTTACGCCGGCATGGCTCTCGCGCTGGCGGTAGTGGCCCGCGTCAGCGGCAGCTTTACGAATCTCGCTGGCGCCTGCGCCTTTGCCGGCCTCTTCATTGTCGGTGCGCAGCTGGTGCTGTTTGCGCTCGCGCCCCTGTACTACACCACAGCGACGCACGGCACTGGCGTCGGTGCGGCCGTAGCCGCAGGCCGTGTCGGTTCCATCATGGGCCCGCTGATTGCAGGCACGCTGCTGACGGCCGGCAGCGGCAGCGCGGCGGTGCTGATCGCCATCGTCCCCTTTGTGGTGCTGGGCGGTGCCTCGGCGTTCGCGCTTACCTGGCGGCCTTCTCAGCAGGCTTGAGCGGCTTGATCTTGTCGAGACCAGCCGCGGCGCAGACTTCATCCTGGTGACCGATCGGCGTGCCTGCCGCACCGCTGACACCGATCGCGCCGATGACCTCGCCATTCACGTCAATGGGCAGTGCACCGGGCTCGACAAACATATTGGGCGTGACGCGCTTGAGCAATGCCGGGTCCTTCGGCACCCGCTCGCTGGCGGCGCCGCTCGACATCTTGAATACCACCGCCGCCAGCGCCTTGCGCATCGCGACGAACACGTGGCTGCCATCCGAACCATCCGCCGTCAGCAGCGCGCGCGCCTCGCCTGCGGAATCGATCACTGCCACGCCGACCCGGTAGCCCGCCGCCTTGCAGGTGTTCACCGCGGCGGTTGCGGCGGCCGTGGCCTGGACCAGTGTGGGGCCAGGTGCCGTGGACTCCGGCGGTGAGCCAGGCCCCCGATGCAGCAAAGCCGGCGGAATCGGCGGCGCAGGCACCAGGTGACCCGCGTCGTCGAGCATGCCAAACGGTGGCAGGTTATCGGCAGGCAGACTGCGCGGCGAGGCCGGTTTGTCGTGGAAGGGGCTCTCGGCCGCCGCGGACGCATGCTCCATCCTGCCTGCTGACAACAGCAGCGCGACACCGCAGATCATGATGGGGTTCAGTACTTTCACGAGGGCCCTCGCATTCAAGCCGCGCAGATGCAGCCGCGTGAAGGACGATACCACAGCACTTGAACGGCACTACACTATAGGGGTATGTGATAGCAGCAATCCGTACGAGGAATGACTGATGCGCGGATCGACAATGTACAGAGGGATTACCACGGTTGCCGGTGCGCTCGCGATGTTCCTGTGGATCGCGCCCGCCGTCGCCGCTGCTGCTGCCGGCGCTGCCTCCGCTGAGCCTGCGCTTCTGCATGCGACCCTGCATGCCGACCAACCGGGTCCGAAGATCGATCGCAATATCTACGGTCAGTTCGCCGAGCACCTGGGCCGCGGCATCTACGAAGGCCTCTGGGTAGGCGAGGACTCGAAGATCGCCAATACCCGCGGCTATCGCAACGACGTGCTGGCGGCGCTCAGGCATATCCACGTGCCAGTGATCCGCTGGCCGGGCGGCTGCTTTGCCGATGACTACAACTGGCGTGATGGTATCGGTCCGCGCGCGCAGCGTCCGGTGCGTGTCAACTCGATCTGGGGTGGCGTGACGGAGTCCAATGCCTTTGGTACGCACGAGTTCCTGGAGTTCGCGGAGCTCGTCGGCGCGCGCAGCTACCTGAGTATTCCCGTGGGCGCTGGCACTCCGTTGGCGATGGAGCAGTGGCTGGAGTACATCCTCTCCGATTCGCAGTCGACGCTCGCGCAGGAGCGCCGGCGCAACGGGCGCGATGCACCGTTCAAGGTCGACTACCTCGGCGTCGGCAACGAAAGCTGGGGTTGCGGCGGCCAGATGCGGCCCGAACACTACGTGGATGAGTTTCGCGACTACACCGCTTTCGTGCGGGCGCCAGCCGGGCAGATGCCGAAAATCGTCGCCTCGGGTGCTGCCGATGACAACTATCGATGGACCGAAGTGCTGATGGCTGATCCCGTGGTGACGCAGATGCCCCTGTGGGGTCACAGCACCGAGGCGATCAGCCTGCACTACTACAGCACGCCCAGTGATGACTGGAATCACAAGGGGTCAGCTACGGGGTTCACCGCGGAGGAGTGGGCGCGCACGCTCTCCAAGGCGCTGCACATGGACGAGCTGATCGCCAAACACAGCGCCATCATGGACAAGTACGATCCGGAGCGGCGCATCGCGTTATTCGTGGACGAGTGGGGCGCCTGGTACGACCAGGAGCTCGGTTCCACGCCGGGTTTCCTGTACCAGCAGAACAGCCTGCGCGATGCGCTGGTGGCGGCAGTTACGCTGAACATCTTTCATGCCCACGCCGAGCGCGTACGCATGGCCAATATTGCGCAGATGATCAACGTGCTGCAGGCGATGATTCTCACCGACAAGGAAAAGATGGTCCTCACGCCGACCTATCATGTATTCGACATGTACCAGGTGTTCCAGGACGCGACGCGCCTGCCGCTGGAGATCGAGGCAGGCAGTTACGTCCTTGGCAAGCTGCAACTGCCGCAGCTCAGCGCGACCGCCGCGCGCGGCAGCGATGGCGTCGTGCATATCGCGCTCGCCAATCTCGATCCGCAGCACAGTGCCAGCCTGTCAATTGCAGTAGCAGGCCTGGCAGTGCATTCGGTGAATGGACGTGTGCTGACCAGCGCGGCGATGGATGCGCACAATACTTTCGATGAGCCGCACGTACTCGAACCGGGCGCGTTCAACGGTGCCAGCTTGCATGGCTCGCAGCTCGTGGTCGGACTGCCGGCGAAGTCAGTGGTCGTGCTCGACTTGCACTAGAGCGGCAGTTCGATAATGGCCTTCACGGTCCAGCGGTCGGCGGCCGACGTCAGGCCGTAGCCGACCGCCAAATTCAATTCGACCTTCGAGCGATCGACGTCCACCGCCGCAAACAGGCGATGGTCCTGCGGCGATGAGCGGAGCCTGTTGTTGAGGCGACCCAGTTCACCGTAGTACTCGGCCCCGAGCATGATGCCGCGCGCCACTTCGTGACCGGCTTTGAGACCGAAGCTGGCATCGGGCGTGCCCGAGCGGTCCGGCCCGCCGAAACCCCATTCGAACACGGGATTCAGCGCCAGTACCCAGTTCTTGCCACGTTGCCCCAGCATGATGCGCAGCTCGGCACCCGACTGGGCCTTATCGAATTTCTGCTGTACCCGCGAGAGCTCCAGGTTGGCGCCTGCAAAGGTGCCACCTTCAAGGCCGTCGGCATGCAGGCCCATCCACTTCAGGCGCAGCTTGGCACCGGCCGCATAGGGGTGGCCGTCGGCATCGGTGGCGAACGGGAGGTAGAGCCCGGCCTCCCAATCGCGGGACAGTCCCCAGGAAAACTCCGGAGTCACCCGCAGGCCATGGTAAGGCGTGATTTCGCCCGGGTAGTCTGGCGTCGAGCGGCCGCTGGGCGTGGTGTTGATGTGCAGCTCGAGCCCGAAATCCCCGGGGCGATCGATGTCGTCCAGGTAGACCTGGATTTCATCCTGCAGTGATGCCCGCGCTGGTGAGGAGGCCAGCAGGCTGCAGACCGCTACGGTGGCGGCAGTGATGCTGCCTGTCAAAGCTACGTGCGATGGTGTTGCCATGCCTTATTCTAACGGAAATGCCGCGCCCCATGACCCCGCCATTGCTGCTGTCTGTACTCGTTCTGGCTCTGGCGGCAGCACCGCTACGCGCAGCGGAGACCGAGCTCGGACAGTGCGCGGACTCCACGACGCCTGCGGACAGCTATTTCTACAAGAAGCACCACGAGCCAGCGCCACTGCCGCAGTACGAGCAGCTGCGCGCTCAATTGCCGGCGCCGATCCTCGATGAGCATCCGCCGTGGGTGGAAACCTACTGGAAGGCCTGGCAACTCGCGTTCACGAATTTCAATGAACCGGCGCCGGGCAGCGGCTTCGTATCGCAATTCATCGATGCCTCCTTCAACCAGAACATCTTCCTGTGGGACAGCAGCTTCATGAGCATGTTTGCCAACGTGGCGGCACCGCTGGTTCCGGGAATCTCCTCGCTCGACAACTTCTATGCCAGGCAGCACAGCGATGGCGAGATTGCGCGCGAGATTGTCCGCAAGAGTGGCGATGACTATGGGTATTGGGTCAACGGCGCCTGCCGACCCCTGTTCAGTCGCCTGGGTTGGCGTGATTTCTCGTGGAACGGCCTGAGCAACCGTTTGCCTGTCACTTACCAGGGGCGCAGCGCGCCACTGCCGAACCCCGTGCTGACGCTGGATGCACTCAACAACCCGGTACTCGCCTGGGCGGAGCTGGAGAGCTACCGCTACACGGGCGACAAGGAGCGACTGCGGCAGGTGTGGGAACCCTTGCGTCACTACTACCTGGCGCTGCAGAAGTACCTGCAAAAGGGCAATGGCCTGTATCTCACCGACTGGGCCAGCATGGACAACTCGCAGCGCAATCCTTATCTGCAGGATGGCGGTACCGCGATCGATACTTCGGTGCAGATGGCACTGTTCGCAAGGCAGTTAGGCGAGCTGGCGCAAATCCTCGGCATACCAGACGCACAACGCTATCGTGATGAGGCCGACGCACTCGCGCGCACCATCAACCGGCAGATGTGGGATTCCGCGCGACACTTCTATTTCGATCTGACGCTGCACGGCGAGCGTGCACCGGTCAAGACCATTGCGGCCTACTGGAGCCTGATTGCGCGCGTCGCGTCGGCAGAGCAGGCGCGGGAACTCGTGGCCCAGCTGCGCGATCCGCGCACCTTTGGCAGACACAATGCCGTGCCCACGTTGGCCGCCGACGAATCGCAGTACGACCGCAACGGCGGCTACTGGAATGGATCGGTGTGGGCGCCCACCACGACGATGGTGATCCGCGGGCTTGAGAACTATGGCTACGACGCGCTGGCACGTGAGCTGGCGCTGAATCATGTCGATCTCATCGCCCGCGTGTACCACAACACCGGCACCATCTGGGAAAACTACGCCCCCGAAGCAGCCGCTCCGGGCAAGCCCGCGCAAGCGGATTTCGTCGGCTGGAGTGGTATCGGGCCAATCCTGTACCTGCTCGAATATGGGGTAGGGCTCAAGCCGAACGCAGCAGCCAACGAGTTGTCATGGACGCTTGAGTCCGAAGGTCGTGTGGGCTGCGAGCATTACCGTTTCAACGGCCATGTGCTCTCCCTGGTGGCCCAACCTGCCAGCGGCGTGCTGCACCTGCGCCAATTGACAATCGACTCGGACGGTTCATTGAAATTGCTGGTGCATCACCGGGGGCGCACCAGGAATTTGCAGATCAACAAGGGCCGTCAGCAGTTCACGATCTGGTAAGCCTTTTACGGTGGCATTGCGCCGTCGCATTTCCCTGTAGTGTTAGTTGGCGGCCGCGCGCCAATTCCATGAAGCCCTTGCTGGCGTTGTATGAGAAAGACCAGCCCTTCAAGTGGCAGCAGCTCAACCCGGCCAGGTTCGAGCATCACGAAGACTGGTTCAAAGCCATCAATCCTAACGGCCAGGTGCCGGCGCTGGTCGATGCGGGCAAGGTGATCACCGAGTCGACGGTGATCTGCGAATACCTGGAAGACCAGTATCCCACTGCGGTTTCATTGCGCCCCGCCGATGCCTTTGACCGCGCGCAGATGCGCGTCTGGACCAAGTGGGTGGATGAATACTTCTGCTGGTGCCTGTCGACGATCGGCTGGGAGCGCGTGATCAAGCCAATGGCCCGCGCGCTCTCGGACGCGGATTTCGAGGAACACGTCAGGAAGATCCCGATCCCGGAGCAGCAGACCAAGTGGCGCAATGCGCGCAATGGTTTTCCGCAGGCCGTGCTCGATGAGGAGATGCGCAAGATCGGCGTGTCTTTCCGCAAGCTCGAGGCGCGGCTCGCGCAATGCACCTGGTTGGCCGGCGAGCAGTACACGCTCGCGGATATCTGCAACTACGCGATCGCGATCGATGCGCCCATGATCTTTCCTGAACTTGCCAATACCCGCTATACGCCGCACCTGGTGGCCTGGCTCGAGCGCATGGATGCGCGGCCGGCAGTCAAGCGCATGATGGCCGATTGCAAACTGGAATTCACACCGCAGAAGGCTGCGGGCTGAGGAAAATGCCATGAAGAACTTCAGGGATCAGATTGCCTTCATCACTGGCGGCGCATCGGGTGCAGGCTTTGGCCAGGCTCAGGTCTTCGGTCGCGCAGGCGCTGGCGAAGCTAAAGGCCGAAGGGATTGTCGCGCACGGCATCCGGCTCGATATCACCGATCGCACCGCCTACGCCGCTGCCGCCGATGAAGTCGAGCGCGTGCATGGCGGTCCACCGACACTGCTGTTCAATACGGCTGGCGTCAACAGCTTCGGTCCGCTCGAGAATGCCACCTATGGCGATTTCGATTGGCTGCTGGGCGTGAACCTCGGCGGCGTGGTCAATGGCATGGTGACCTTCGTGCCGCGCATGATTGCGGCCAAGCGCCCGGCCCATGTCGTGACCACGGCGTCGGTGGGTGCATTCCTGCCAAGCAACATTGCTGCGCCGTACTCCGCCGCCAAGGCGGCAGTGGTCAGCCTGATGGAAGCCTACCGGCTGGCGCTCGCCAAGTACGATATCGGTGTGTCGGTGCGGTGTCCGGCGAATATCAAGTCGAACATCGCCGAAGCGACGCGCACGCGCACGCGCGATGCGCGCTTTGGCGCCACCGGCTTCATCGACAACGAGCAGTCGATCGCCTCGCTCCACAGCATCTACCGGCATGGCATGGAGCCGATGGAGCTCGCGGGCCACGTGAAGCGCGCGATCGAGGAGAACCAGCTCTACATCATTCCCTATCCCGAAACGCAGGCGCAGTTGCGCCAGCACTTCGATGCCATCGTTGCGGCCGTGCTGCCGATGGAGGCCGACGCTGAAGTCGCCGCCAAGCGCGTGAAGGCGCTGCAGGACTGGATCGCCGGCGACGCCAAAGTGTTCATGCCGCCGCCACCTGCGGGCGCGACGACCGACAAGCGCTGAAGCTTACTGGTCGCCGTAGATCTTCATCAGCCGGTACAGGTAGTCGCGACACTGGTAGACCACGCTGACGCGCAGGTACTCGTTGAGCCCGTGCACGCCGTTGCCATCCGGATCGCCGTAGTCGCCGGAAATGCCATAAGTCGGAATGCCCACCGGCGTCAGGAACGCACCGTCCGTCGCACCGGCTGACATCAGGCGCAATTGCGGTGTGCCAGGCCACATCTCGCTGGCCAGTTTTTCCGCCGGGCCGAGTACCTTGGGATCCAGCGGCGGCGGCGGGGCAGGGGCATTGCGCACCTCGCGCAGGCTCACATGCACACTGGCATCGGCGATCACCTGTTCCAGCGTCTGGCGCACCGTCTCGGCGCTCGTGCCGGGGAAGATGCGGCAGTTCACGTTGGCATTCGCACGCTGCGGCAGCGCATTGGTGGCGTGACCGGCATTCAGCATGGTCGCCACGCAGTTGGTGTGCAGGATGGAGTTGACGTCCGGATCGTGCTCGAGCAGTGCGCGCGCGGGCTCGTTGCTCGGGTCCTTCAGCAGTTCGGTCAGTGCCTTCTGCTCCTCGGGCGTGCGGGTCGGGATCAGCCGCGTGAAATAGTCGCGCGTGGTTTCGTTGAAGGTGACCGCGAACTGGTGCGCCTGGATCTTCGCCAGCGCATTCGCCAGGTGATAGATCGCATTGTCCGGGAGCGGACGCGAGCTGTGGCCGCCGCGATTGGTGACCTCGAGCGTGTAGTTCTGCGAGAGCTTCTCACCCACCTGGATACCCTGGAAGACGGGCTTGCCGTGTTCATCCAGCAAGCCACCGCCCCCTTCATTCAGCGCGAAGGCCGCGTCGATCAGCGCGTGCTCGTGGGTGGCCAGGTACTCCGCGCCGTTGAATGCACCGCTGGTCTCCTCGCCGCAGGTCAGTGCGAGCTTCAGCGCGTGCTTCGGCTGGTAGCCTTCCTGCTTAAAGCGCACCAGCGTGTCGACCCAGATCGCCGCCATTTCCTTGTCATCGGCGACGCCGCGCGCATAGAAATTGCCGTTCTCCTCGACCAGCACGAAGGGATCGCGGGTCCAGTCCTCGCGCTTGGCCTCGACCACATCGAGGTGCGCCAGCATCAACACGGACCTCGCCTTGGGATCACGCCCTGCCAGTATCGCCACCACCCCGCCTTCCTTGGGGTGCTCGGGTACGCTGAAGAAATGCAGATCGCTGTCGCTGAAGCCCGCCGCCTTCAGATGCGCGCCCATCCGCTGCGCTGCCAGGGTGCAGCTACCCGAAGAGAGCGTGGTATTGGTCTCCACCAGCTCTTTATATAGAGCCCGGAAGGCCACCAGATCAGGAGTCATGGCCGGCGTGTCGGCCCACACGGGAAGCGAGAGCACGAGCGCAGCAGTGGCCGCGAGAACTTTGCCTGGTTTCATGTCGATCCCTGGTGATGGCCTGTAGTGGCTCGATTATAGGGGTATCGCGGCCGTGCTAGCATAGTGCGATCATCTGCGCGGCACTGCGCACGTATCGTTTTAGCAAGGACTTGCAGGAAGTCACCCAGGGAGCTACGGCATGATGAAACACAAGGCTGCTGCTTCGGCCGACAGCGGCATGGAGCACTTCGGTTACCGCGAATCGCTCGATCGCAGCATCGGCGCGTTTGGCAGCTTTGCTGCCGGGGTCAGTTATATCTCGATCCTCACGGGTACCTTCCAGCTGTTCTACTTCGGCTTTGGTATGGCCGGACCTGCTTACCTGTGGTCGTGGCCGCTGGTGCTGGTTGGCCAGCTGGCAGTAGGCCTGTGCTTCATGGAGCTGGCGGCGAAATATCCCATCGCGGGTTCGGTGTACAACTGGTCCAAGCTTTTAGGTAGCCGCGTCGTGGGCTGGTCTTCGGGTTGGCTGATGCTCACGGCATCGACCGTGACGCTCTCGGCGGTGGTGCTGGCCTTGCAGCTCAACTTGCCGCGCCTGTGGAGCGGCTTCCAGATCTGGGGCGATGGCAACGGCACCTATGACTTCGCCACCAACGCAGTGATCCTGGGTACGGTGCTGATCATCTTCACCACTGTCGTCAACGCGCTCGGTGTGCGCCTGATGGCGATGATCAACAGCGCGGGTGTGTTCATCGAACTGATCGCCGCCTGTCTGATCGCGATCATCCTCGCGCTCAACATCAAGCGCGGTCCGGAAGTATTTTTCTCCACCAACGGGTATGGCGCCGGGCATGGTGGAGGTTTCCTCGGCGCATTCCTCGTGGCTTCGCTGGCTTCCGGCTACGTGATGTATGGCTTCGACACCGCGAGTTCGCTGGGCGAGGAGACACACGAGCCACGACGTACCGCGCCGCGCGCCATCCTGCGCGCCATCCTGGCCTCGTTCGTGATCGGCGGTGCCATCCTGGTGTTCGCGGTGATGTCGGCACCCAACCTGCACGATCCAAAGATCGGCGAGAGCAGCGGCGGCCTGCAGTATATCGTCGAGCAGGTGATGTGGGGTCCGCTGGGCAAGATCTTCCTGGTGTGCATCGTGGTCGCGGTGACCGTGTGCTCGCTGGCGGTGCATACGGCCGCCATCCGCCTGACCTTTGCGATGGCGCGCGACAATGCGTTGCCTTTCGGCGAACGCCTGGCGCGCGTGAATCCAGCGACGCAGACGCCGATCGTGCCGGCGGTGCTGATCGGCGTGATCGCCGAACTGATCCTGGTGGTGAACATCGGCCAACCGCAAATCTTTACGGTGTTGACCTCGATCGCGATCATCATGATCTACCTCGCATATCTCATGGTGACCGCGCCGCTCCTGAAGAAGCGGCTGCAGGGGCAGTGGCCGCCCGCTGACCTGCAGTCCGGCAGCTACTTCTGCATGGGTAAGTGGGGGATGCTGGTCAACATCATCGCCGTCGTCTGGGGCGCAGGCATGGCGCTCAACCTGGCCTGGCCGCGCGTCGCGGTGTACGGCTCGCCCTGGTACAACACCTGGGGCGCCTTCGTATATATCGGCCTGATCCTGGGGTCGGGGCTGGCCTGGTATGGGCTCAAGGGCCGCCATCATATCGGCACGCTGGCTTCTCATGCGGCGGCCGAAGCAACGCCAGACAAGTCGCGCTGACTCAAATCCATCTGCGGAGTCTCCTCCGTACACGTCATCGTGTACGGAGGAGTGGGTCTGGCGTTATTCGTCCGGGGTTACCTGAATCGCCGTTATCGTGCCGCTGAAGGAACCCTGGCCAACAGGCACCGCAGTGCTTTCATCAAACTCTGTCCACAGTGTGCCCGAGGGTGTGCCCAGATACTGCGTCAAGGCTAACCGGCCCGTGAAGCTGTTGCCGGAAGGGTCCACATTCACGATCTCGCGGATGGCCACGGGGCCGACATACTTGCCGGCATCGGGGCCGCCGAGCGCCAGGCACAGCGCAACGTGGTTGAGCTTGAAGCGATTGCGACCAGCCTGCCGCCGGCCACATCTACTATCGGCAGCTCGGCGAGCAGGTCAACACGCTGCACCGGATGAATCTCGACGGCAGCGCCGATCTGCCGGGGGTATACCTGGCGCCCACCGACGGAGCAGCGCCGCAGCAGACATTCCCAGGCTGGCGCAGTTCGCGTTGGGCCAGGGACGGCAAGTCGCTGCTCGTCGAAGTGGGTGTAGACCCCAACTCGGAGCGCGAAGACCGCACGATCATGCTGCCTCTGGGCGCCGATAGCCTGCCGTTCAAGGGCGGAGCAGCTGCTGTCGGTCAGCGCGAATCCGGCCGTTTACGCTTACGTGAAGGAAACCAGCGAGCGGAATATCTTCCGCGTTCCTGTCCGCTGAATCTGTAGCGGCGCGAGCCCCGGCGGGGCGTTGTCTGGCAGCAACGAGCCGCAACTCGGCGCGCATAACCCGCCTGCGGGTGCGTGCCAACCGTAGCACCTTCGATACCGCTAACTCATTGGTAAAACGCTTTTTCCAGCTCCGTCGAGTTGCGTGCCGTGCAATAAAATGGTAACAAGCATCACCGGGAAAATACCAATTACCCGAACATTGGGAGATGTAGCTTGATTACCACAAAAACAATCCATTTGAAGAGCCTGCTGGCCGCCACATTGCTCGGCCTGGCAGCGATGAGCGCCGGATTGGCTCAAGCGCAGACCGCGCCAGTCGCTGGAGCCAAAGACTCCAGCGATACTTCAAATCTCGAACAGATCATAGTCACAGGCACGCGCCGCATCGATCGCACGGTCACTGACTCAGCCTCACCGATTGACGTCATCTCGGCTACCGAATTTGCCGAGCAACCGACGGCAAACATGCTCGAGACGGTTCGCAACATCGTGCCTTCGTTCTTCGTCGGCCAGAACTCGATCTCAGACGCGTCGACCTTTGTGCGCGCACCATCGCTGCGTGGCCTGCCGGGTGACGAGACCCTGGTCATGATCAACGGCAAGCGCTTTAACCGCTCGGCCCTGGTACAGGTATACACGGGCGGTGATACTGGCTTGTCCTTTGGTTCACACGGATCCGATATCTCCTCGATTCCTTCGCTGGCACTTTCCAGGCTCGAGGTGCTGCGCGATGGCGCCACGGCACAGTACGGGTCAGACGCCATCGCAGGTGTGCTGAACTACGGACTGCGTGAGAATTCCGGGTTCGAGGCACAGGCGCGTTATGGCCAGTACCAGGATCATGGCGACGGCAAGAGCTACCAGATCGCTGCAAATTGGGGCGTGAAGCTCGGCAGGGGTTTCATCAACCTGACCGGTGAATACGACGACGATGGGCAGACCAGCCGCGGCACTACGCGCCCGATCGCCTACCAGTTCGCCCTGGAAAACCCGGCACTCGCCAACACACTGCCGCACTATCCGCTACCCGCACAGATCTGGGGCAACTCGCCGAGCCACGGCTACAAGTTCGTGCTGAATTCGGGGATCGACGTTACCGATTCGAGCAAGCTCTACTTCTTCGGCAATTTCGCCTTTAACCACGCGGACGAGAGTTTCAACTTCCGCTCCTCGTACGGGGGCCAGGCCAAACCGAATGCCTGCTTCACCTTCACCGATACCAATGGCGGCACGGAATGCGCGGGCGGCCGCTCGTTCTTTCAGTCGCCGTACTACCTGACACCGTGCCCGACGGGCAACGCAACCTGCCTGCCTGGCGGCTACGTGAAGGATGCCAACGTCTTCTGGCTGGGTTCGCTTTATCCGGGCGGCTTCACGCCGCGCTTCGTCGGCGAGACGAAGCAGAGCTACGGCGTCCTCGGCTACAAGGGCAATTTCGCTTCGGGTCTGCGCTATGACCTCTCGGCCACGCTGAGCCGTAACTCGCTTGGCCTTTCCATGTACCGCTCGTTCAGCCCGTCCTTTGGCAAGGATTCGAACACCAGCTTCAACTTTGGTGACCTGATCCAGAAAGAGACGGATGCAAACCTCGACCTGTCGTACGACATCAATGCCGGGCTTGCGAGCCCGCTGACGCTGGCAGGCGGCCTCGAGTCGCGGCGTGAGACCTATGAAGCGACCTCGTCCGACCTGCAGTCCTACGGCGGCGGCGCCTACTCGGTTGCCCATGAACTGTTCGCCGAGACCGCGCCGGGGTCGGGGGTGTTCACCGACACCAATTCCCGTACGGCAGTTAATGGCCCAGGGGCCAGCGGATACGCGGGAACGCTGCCCATCTTCGTAGGTTCGCACAGCCAGAGCAGCTATGCCGGGTACTTGGATCTCGAGGGCGACCTCACTTCGCGCTTTACCGCAGGTGCAGCTGCGCGCTACGAACACTACGACAGGATCGGCGGCTCCTCGGTGTACAAGCTCAACGGTATCTTCAAGATTGCTGACGGCGTGAAGATCCGCGCCACACTCGGCAGTGGGTTCCATGCCGCCTCGCCCGGCCAGGACAACACGCAGGTCGTGACGACGAGCTTCGTGGGGGTCAGATCGATCCAACAGGGTACCTTCCCGGTAACCAGCGCCGTCTCGCAGTTTTTTGGTGCCGTGCCGCTCAAGCCCGAATACTCGAACAACTACGGCCTCGGTCTGGTGTTGAACCCTTCGTCCGACTACACGCTGACGCTGGACTGGTACAGCATCAAGGTGCGTGACCGCATCATCCTTTCGGAGTCTTTCCTCGTTACACAGGCCAAGATCGACGCAGCGACGGATCCTGTCCTGCACCAGCAGCTGGCCACCGTCGGCGACCAGGGCACGGTTCAGTATTTCACCAATTCGATGAGCACGCGCACGCAGGGCCTCGACCTCGTGTCGACCTGGCGCACGCGTCTCGCGGGCGGCGGTCTCAACGTCACACTGGCTTACAACTACAACGAGACCAAAGTCACCAAGTTCAATCCTGCACAAACCACGTATGACCAAGTCATCACGGCCGAAAGGCTGGCGCCCAGTCACCGCGCCAACCTGCAAGCCAACTGGAGCAGGGGGCAGTGGTCGGTGGGAGCCGCCGAGCACTTCTATGGCTCGTGGCGTGACGAAACCGATTTTCCTTCAGGGGACACACCGTTCCGGCTCGGGCAGTTGTTCGGTGCGAAGTTCACGACTGATGTTAGTGCGAGCTATGAATTCGCAAACCACTTCACCGCTACGCTGGGTGGCTCGAACATCCTCAATGCCTATCCGGACAAGCTCCGGGGTGATAAGGCCACGCCGATCTATCCGATCACGGGCGGAGCCGACAACGGCATGGTCTATCCGCGCAATGGCGGCCCATTTGGCTTCAATGGGGCGTTCTGGTATGCCCGCCTGCACGTGAAATTCTGATACGGAGCGCTTGGAGTCTCAGACGGGCGGGAAGGCTGCGGCTTTCCCGCCCGTTTTTTTTCTATAATCCAGATCGCCCGCTTGTATTTTCGAGGAGCCGCTCATGCGCATGAACGAATCGGCACGTACTCTGATTCCGATACTCACCCTGACGCTCGGGTTGACCGGCGCCACCTGCATGGCTGCCTCACCGGTTCCAGAGAGTGCGGAGCACGGCATGGTGGTCTCCGCGCATCGCCTGGCCAGCAAGGCGGGCGTCGATGTGTTGCGCCGAGGCGGCAATGCGGTCGACGCGGCAATCGCGACCGCCTATGCACTCGCCGTGACATTCCCCGAGGCCGGGAATCTCGGCGGCGGAGGCTTCATGCTGATCCGCATGGCCGACGGCCGCAAATCCTTCATCGATTTTCGCGAGACCGCACCGGCAGCGGCGACGCGCACCATGTACCTGGATGCCGCGGGAAAACCCATTCCGCTGCTCTCGACGCGCGGTCATCTCTCGGTGGCCGTGCCCGCGACCGTAGCCGGCCTCGAACTCGCACGTGAGAAATTCGGCACGCGTCCGCGCGCCGAGCTCGTGAATCCGGCGATCGCATTGGCCGCGCAGGGTTTCGTGCTCACCCAGGGAGACGCCGGCTTCCTCGCCGAAGGCGCCGAAGATTTCCGCAAGGATGCGCCCGCCAGTGCGATCTTCCTGCGCAATGGGCAGCCGTACCTGGCCGGCGTGCGCCTGGTGCAAAAAGACCTCGCGCGCATGCTGCAGATCGTCGCGAAGAGTGGTGCCCCGGGCTTCTACCATGGGGAGCCGGCCCGACTGATGGTCGCCGGCAGCAAGCAGGGCGGTGGCATTCTGAGCATGGAAGACTTCGCCCACTACAAGGCTATGGAGCGCAAGCCGCTCGAGTGCGACTATCGCGGCAACCACATCATCTCCTCGCCACCGCCAAGTTCCGGCGGCGTGGTCGTGTGCGAGACGCTGAATCTCCTGTCGGCCTGGCCAGAGACGCCACCCGATTTTCATTCGGCACAATCCATTCACTATCTGACTGAATCGCTGCGCCGTGCCTTCCACGATCGCAACCTGCAGCTGGGCGATCCCGATTTCGTGCACGCCGATGTGGAGAAACTCATCTCGCCCGCCTACGCTGACTCGCTGCGCAGTGGTATCGACCCCGACAAGGCCACGCCCTCGAGTTCGCTCCCGGGATTGCCAGGTTCCGCCGAAGGCCGAAGCACCACGCACCTTTCAGTGGTGGATGCCGCGGGCAACGCCGTTTCCTTGACTTACACCCTCAACGACTGGTTTGGTGCGCATGTAGTGGCCGCAGGCACCGGCATCCTGCTCAACGATGAGATGGATGACTTTTCCGCCAAGCCCGGCGTACCCAACATGTACGGGTTGGTCGAGGGCGAGAACAACGCGATCGCGCCCGGCAAGCGGCCACTCTCGTCGATGGCGCCCACCATCGTCACGCACGAGGGCAAGTTGCGGCTGGTGGTTGGCACGCCCGGTGGCAGCCACATACCTACGGCCGTGATCCAGACCCTGGTGAACCTGATCGACTATGGGATGACGGTCACCGAGGCTGTGAGCGCGCCGCGCATCCACGCCCAGTGGATGCCCGATACGCTCTTCTATGAGCCCGATGCCCTCAATGCCGACACGCGCAGGCTCCTGGTCGCCAAGGGGCACCACCTCGAAGTCATGGACTACTGGAACCACGTGGCGGCGATCCTCGTGGGTGGCCCCGCGATCGGCAAGCCGGCGAGCGGCCGCGAGCATCTCTACGGCGCGATCGATCCACGCGTGGCAGTCGGCAGCGTCGCGGGTTACTGAGATCGCATGACGGAGCTCAGCAGCCGGCTGGCGCAACCCGAAGACATGCCCGCCCTGCGCGAGCTCATGCGGCGCGCCATCGAGGAGTTGCAGCACGGGTTCCTGACTCCCGAGCAGGTGGTGGCTAGCCACAAGGTCATGGGAATCGACACCCAGCTCATCAAGGACCAGACCTATTTCCTGGTCGAGCAAGGTGGCACGATCGCCGGCTGCGGTGGCTGGTCGTGGCGCGCCACACTTTATGGTGGCGATGAGAGCGTGGTGGCGCGTGAACCTGTGCCACTCGATCCGCAGCGTGATGCTGCCAAGGTGCGCGCCATGTATACCAACCCGGAGTTCACGCGCCGCGGTATCGGCAAGCTGGTGCTCAGTCTCTGCGAAGGCGCCGCTCGCCAGGCGGGCTTCAGTCGCGTGGAACTGATGGCCACGATGGCCGGCGTACCGCTGTACAAAGCCTGCGGGTACCGGCCGGTCGAGGCCATCGAGTCGAAACCGATCAACGGTGTGCGCGTGCCACTGATACGCATGGAGAAGCCGCTGGGCAACGGCGACTGATGCCATGGATTGCTCGCGCGCGGCGGTCACATTGTTCATCGCGCGTTTCGAGCGTGGCGAAGTCTCGAAGGCACAGTGGACTCACCAGGCGCACCTGGTCGCGGGCTACTGGTATGTGAGCCAGCTCAGTGCGGAGCAGGCGCTCGAGGCGATGCGTACGCGCATCAGCTTTCACAATGAAGCTGTCGGCACCGCCAACACGGACAGCGGCGGCTATCACCAATCGATCACGCGCCTGTATGTACAGGGCATCGCGGCGCTCAAAGCGCAACAACCCACGGCGGGCTTTGAGGACGGACTGCAATGCCTGCTGGCGTCGCCCATGAATTCAAGTTCGTGGCCACTGCAGTTTACTCGCGCGAACGCCTGTTCAGCGTCGCAGCGCGCAGCGGTTGGGTGGAGCCGGATGTGCAGTCTTGTCGCTGATCGGCGCCGCCGTCCGACGTTGCTTTTGTCGCGAATCGAGTTCAACTGTCGCCGATTGGCACAGTGTGTGCGTGACGACACGTTGAACCCTGATGACGCCGGCGCTCAACTTGCGCTCCAGGAACAATAGTTCATCAGGAGCCAAGACGATGAAAGGCATCATTGCGTCACTGACCGCCCTCGCCATGCTGGTCGCTTGCGGCGGCGGTTCGAGTTCGGGCACAACGCTGGCTGCAGGCATGCAGAGCGTGGCAACGTCCGGAACGATTACGGCCTTCGGCAGTGTCTATGTCAACGGCGTGCGCTATGGCATCTCCAGTGCAAGCCTGCACAAGAACGGTCGCGTGGTCGTGCAATCCGCATTGGCTGTGGGAGAGGTCGCGCTGGTGCGCGGTCAGCATTCGGCGCAGAGCGGGCAAGGCGTAGCCAGCTCGGTCGATGTCGAAGACAACGTCATCGGTCCGATCGCGTCGATCGATGCCGCCGGCGGCAAGATCGAGGTGCTGGGCCAGTCCGCGCTGGTGACCGCCGGCACATCGTTCGGCCAGGGAATTACGCCGGCCGACCTGACCGGGCTGGCAGTTGGCGACGCCGTTGAAGTGAGCGGCTTCGCGGATGCCACCGGCACGATCACCGCGACGCGCATTGGCCGCGCCGAAACCAACGATCCGCTGCAGGTGCTTGGCAAGGTCGCCGGGTTCGACGGCACCAACCATTCGTTCATGGTCAATGGACTCACGGTGGATTTCGGCAGCGCCAGTGTCACCGGGTTCACGAGCGGTGCACCGGCGAATGACGACCTGGTGGTCGTCCGCGGGACATCCTTCGATGCAGCAGTAGTGAAGCTGACCGCTGCAAGCGTGATGCCTGCCGATACCGATCCGCGTGAGTCCGGCGACGGGCAGCACGCCGAAACCGGCACAGTGGAACTCGAAGGCCTGGTGATGAATTTCAACGCGGCCACCGATTTCGAAGTCGACGGCGCCAAGGTCACGACCACAGCCAGCACGCTGTTCGAGGGCGGTGCTGCCACGGACCTTGCCAATGGCCTGCGAGTTGAGGTGCGCGGTGCCCTCGATGCCAACCAGGTGCTGGTGGCGGACAAGATCGAGATCCGGCGCATTGCGGTGGTCGAGCTTGAATCAATCGCCGCCAATCTCGATGCAGTTAACAGCAAGCTGCAGGTGCTGGGCGTGACCGTCACCGTGGACGCGAACACCCGCTTTGAAGATCGCAGCAGCGCGCAGCTGCAGATGTTCACGCTAGCCGACGTCGCCAATGGCGATACGATCGAGGTGCGCGGCTACGAGAGCCCTGTCGGCAGCGGTCAGGTCCTGGCGACCCGGCTCGAGCGACTGCCGCCGTCGATCGAGGTCCAGCTGCGCGGCCTGTACGCGGCGAGCACGCCGCCGCAATTCACGATCCTGGGTGTGCTCGTCGATGCCAGTGGCGCGAGTTTCGGACATGGCGAGGACGGTGGTCAGCAGGGCATGGCGTCTGGCGATTTCTTCACGCAGGCCGCCGGCCAGCTCGTGGAGGTTCGCGGCACATTGTCCGGAACCATGGTGATGGCAGCAGAAGTGCGCATCGAGAGTCAGGAAGACCGCTGAGGGCGGGCGACGTAGAACTGCTCCGGCAGGCGCGGAGGCCGTGCATGACCTCCGCGCCCTGCGGCCCGGGCCGCTGCCTGTGCCGCTACGCTTTCAGGCCGACAATGTTGTAGGCCGAAACCGGACGCTGCATGCCCTTGAGGCTCAGCTCCCCCACAGCTTGGATCTCGAACAGGTGGGCAGTCGAGGCCAGTAGGCGCTTGGAGACCAGGATCTGCCCGGGTTTGGCCTCACCACAGAGGCGCGCCGCGAGATTGGTCACGGGGCCGATGGCGCCGTAATCCCAGCGCCCCTCGTAACCGATGGCACCGATGGTGGCATAGCCCTGCGCAATCCCGATGCCGAGTTCGAGTTCATAGCCGAGGTTACGCCAGGAACCGATCAGCTCGCTGACCCGCTTGCGCATCGCCAGCGCCATGTGGACCGTGCGCTCGGCGGCATTGGGCACCGGCACCGGATCATTGAAGAACACCATCATGCCGTCGCCGGTAAATCGCTCCAGCGTGCCTTCATGCTCCATGACCAGACGGCCCATGTCGGCGTGATACTGGCGCAGCACGCCCATGACTTCCTCGGGCTCGACGCTCTCTGCAAATGCGGTAAATCCTCGCAGGTCCAGGAAACAGACGGTGAGCTCACGGCGATGGGTGGCCAGCGGATCATCGGCGCCGCCGGCGACGATGAGTTCGGCCAGCTGCGGTGAAAAGAAGCGCTTGAGGCGTCCCATGCGATCGAGCAGCGCCACCTGCTCCTCGACGCGCTGCTCGAGCTTCTGGTTCCAGTCGGCCAGCTCCCGCAGATGCACGGCTTCGCGATCGCGCAGGCGCTTCTTCTCGAGGCAGGCACTGATGCGTGCGCGCAGCAGCACCGGGTCGAAGGGCTTGGGCAGGTAGTCCTCGGCGCCCAGCTCGATGCAGCGCACGACGCTGTCCATCTCATCGAGTGCCGAGATCATGATGATGGGGATCTCGCGCAACTTGCTGTCGGCGGTGAGCTGCTGCAACACCTCGTAGCCGTTCATCTGCGGCATCAGCACGTCGAGCAGTACCAGATCCACGGGCTCCCGGCGCAGCAACGCCAGCGCCTCCGGCCCACTCGCCACCACCTGCACGCTGTGCCCGGCGCGTGTCAGCCGGCGGCTGAGCATCTCGCGATTGGTGGCATTGTCGTCGACCACCAGGATGATGCCGGTCTCGGTCGCGCGCCCCATGGGCATCGCCATGCGGGCGGTGTCTGAATCGACGATCGGCTGCTCGGGCAGCGCCTTGACTCCATCGACGATCATGGTGCGCAGCGTGTGTGCGGCCAGCGCGATGCGCTCGAGATCCTGCACAGCCTCGGCGGCGTTGAGTTGCTGCGCCTGGCGCTTGAGCGCGTCAGTGGATGCAATGATGGCTTCGATCGGCGTTTCAGCGCGTGCGCTCAGGCTGTACAGGTCGATCTCATTGGATTCCTTGCGCATCGGGCCGAGCACTTCATCGACCAGCAACATCAGCTGGTGCGCATTCTCGTGCAGCCCGTGCAAGCTTGGCGTCAGCGCGGCGAGGCTGCCCTCGGCGGCGTTCTCGAGCAGCATCTCGCTGTAGCCAATGATGTGATTCAGCGGCGTGTGCAGCTCGTGCCGCAGGTGGTTGAGGATGGTGCGATTCGGACTCAAGCTGACTGTCCCCGTTTGACCAAGGTGGCAATCTTCTGCAGCAGTCGCGGCAAATCAATCGGCTTGGTGTCGAATTCGTCGCACCCGACCGCCAGCGCCTTGTCGCGATCGCTGGCCAATGCGTGGGCGGTCAGCGCCATGATCGGGATCTGGCGGGTCGCGGGCGCGCTCTTCAGGATCCGCGTCGCCTCCCAACCATCGATCCCCGGCAGACTCATGTCCATCAGGATCAGGTCCGGCGCTTCGCTCTGCGCCATGGCCACGCCGGTTTCGCCATCGACGGCCATTACGATCTCATAACCGCGCTTCTGCAGGCGACGCGAGAGCATGTCGCGGTTGAGTTCGTTGTCTTCGATCAGCAAAATTCTTGTCATGGGGCTCTCCCACTGATGTTGGACCACAGTCCTGAAAGAGTGCGGGCCAGGGCCGCGGCGCCTCAGGTGGGGCGCCTGGCCGGGGCATGAGCGAGAATCTTCTCGAGCAGTCGTGGCAGCACGATGGGCTTGGTGTCGAAGTCGTCGCATCCCGCGGCCAACGCCTTCTCGCGATCGCCGCTCATGGCATTGGCGGTCAAGGCGATCACCGGAATGTGCCGGGTAGGCGCGGCGGTCTTAATCTGGCGGGTGGCTTCCCAGCCATCAAGGATCGGCAGGCTCAGGTCCATCAGGATCAGGTCGGGTAGTTCGCTCGTGGCCAGCTTTACGCCGCTGGCGCCGTCGCGCGCGATCACCAGCTCGTGGCCGTGCCGCTTGAGACGCGTCTGCAGCACGTAGATGTTGTCTTCATTGTCCTCGACGTACAGGATCTTCATGCCAGGATCTCGCGGATCTGTTGCTGTTGGCCGCGTTCTATCGTGCGCGGCAGCATGCGCCCGAGTTCACGCAGCAGTTCGTCCAGGTCGGAGGCGTTCTTCTGCATCACGCGCTCGGCGTGGCCATTGAGGTGCTGATGATCTTCCGGACTCAGATCCTTGGCGGTCAGCACCAATACCGGGATGTCCTGCCACTCGGGTTGCTGGTGCATCCTGACCAGGAACTCGAAGCCGTCCATTTCCGGCATCATCAGGTCCAGCAGGATCACATCAAAACTCCTGGCCGCGAGTTGCTCGAGCGCGACGCGTCCATTGACTGCCTCGGCAACCTCCCACTGCTCCTGTTCGAGCGCTCGACGCACGCTCTCGCGCATGATGGCATCATCATCCACCAGCAGCACGCGGCGCGCGATCGGACTGCTGATCTGGTGCAGCAGGCTCACCAGCCGCTCGCGGTCCACGGGCTTGGTCATGTATTCGGTCGCGCCCAGCGAATAGCCACGGCTGCGATTGTCCTCAATGGTCACCAAGATCACGGGAATGTCCGCCAGCCGCGGATCGCCCTTGATCGCTGCCAGTACCGTCCAGCCATCCAGGTCGGGCATGTTAATATCGAGCGTGATGGCAGCGGGATGAACGGCGCGCGCGATCTCGAGGCCCTCGCGGCCGCCGCCGGCCGTACGTACCTGGAATCCCTCGCGTTCCAGGTAACGGGCCAGCACTTCGCGCACCGTCTGGTCATCATCGACGACCAATATCAGTGAGCCCAGGACGTCACGCGCCGGCAGTCGTTCCGGGCGCACGCGACGCGGGAGCGGCGAGGGCTGGGCAGTCTCAACGCGGGCGGGCAGGCGCATCGTAAAGGTCGAGCCCTGGCCCAGCTGACTTTGCACGGCGATGTCTCCGCCCATCATCTGGCAAAAACGACGACTGATCGCCAGGCCCAGTCCGGTGCCGCCGTATTTGCGCGTGGTCGAGGCATCGGCTTGCACGAATTCCTGGAACAATCGGCTCATCTGTTCGGGCGAGAGCCCGATGCCGGTGTCGCTGATGGCCATCGTGATCTCGTCAGTGCCGCGATTCTTGCCGCGCGTGACGGCCACAGTCACCTTGCCGTTCTCGGTGAACTTGCTCGCATTGCTGACCAGGTTGAGCAGTGCCTGGCGTATGCGCGTCTGGTCGGCATGCATCTCGCCGACCTCAGGTGCGCAGCGTACGATGATCTGGTTGCCGTTCTTGGCCGCGATCGGCGTAATCGTGGCCACAACCTCGTCGACCATCGGCGCAATGGCAAAGGTCTCGACGTGGATATCCATCCGGCCGGCCTCGATTTTCGAGAGGTCCAGGATGTCGTTGATGAGTTCCAGCAGATGGTGAGCCGCGCGCAGCACGCGCTCCAGCGGCTCCAGCTCTTCGGCGCGCTTCAACTCCTGGGCATCCTCGTGCAGCATCTCGGTCAGGCCGATGATCGCGTTCAGCGGGGTGCGCAGCTCGTGCGACATGTTGGCGAGGAACTGCGACTTCAGCTTGCTGGCTTCCGCGAGCTGCTCGCTCTTGGCCTGGCTTTCCTTGAACAGCCTGGCATTCTCGATGGCCAGGACCGATTGCGAGGCCAGGGTCTGCAGCAGCTTGACTACCGCCGGCGAGTACTCACCAGCCTGTTTGCGGCGAATCACCAGTGCACCGTTGACATGGTCCTCGCGCAGCAGCGGCACCGAGATCACCGCATGGATGCCATCCTGCAGCCACAGCTTGCTGAGCCGGTAGTCGGAGGCTTCGACATCGCTCATCTGCACCGGCGCGCGCTTGAGCGCGCTCATGCCCACCGGACCATCGCCCAGTACGATGCGCGAGCCGCGCAGTGTTTCGATCATCGCTTCGCTGACACCGAAGTTGGCGCGTGGATCAAACACACCATCGAGCTCATCCAGTTGGTAGAGGGTCCCGGAATCGCCTTCGGCCAGGCGCACAGCGCGCGCGATGACCGTTGCCAGCACGGTCTCGAGATCGAGCGAGGAACTCACGGCCTGGCCCACTTCGTTCAGGATCTGCAGGTCGCCGACGGAACGCGTCAGTTCGCGGGTACGAGCCTCGACTTCAGCCGTTCGCTCGGCGACGCGCGACTCCAGTTGCCGCTGGTCTTCCTCGATCGCCAGCTGCGACTGGCGCAACTTCTCGCTCATCATCTGCAGTGAGGCCAGCAGGTTGCCCAGGTCGCGCCGCGGCGCCTCGACGGCGGCGGCCTCAAAGTGACCGCCGGCGATGCGCCCGGCCAGATCCACGGCGGCATTGAGCGGTGCGGTCACGCCCGTGATCATGCTGTACATGAACCACGCTGCCAGCAGCAGCGTGAACACGGTGGCGGCCGCCACTACCGTGCTCTGGCGGCGGGCCGAGCCGATCGACTGCGCGATGGTCTGGCTGCTGGCTTGTTCATAGCCGGCGTCCAGCGTATGGATCTGTTCGCGCAGCCGCTTGATGCGCGCCTGGTGCGCCAGCAGCTGATTGACCGGCATGGCGACCGAGATCTGCTCGGACAACTCGTTCAGCTCCACAGCGAGCATTGCGGCGCCCGGGTCCTTGAGGCGTAGCGCTGCCAGCGAGGTCGCCGCATCCCGCAGATCGTCATCGGCACGTTGGCCCAGACTCCCCGTATCCACGGCATCGGCAGCGTGGATGATGAAGGATTCGTAGTGATCGCGGGTCGCCTGCGACAGGCTATGGCGCTGGACGACGCTGTCAATTGCCGCGGTGCGGCGCCGGTCCGTAACCTGGTAGATCAGTACCAGCGTGATGGGCGCAATGATGAGTAGGAACTGCGCCAGAATGCGCAGTTTCAGCTGTTTGACTTTGACCATGTGCGCTGGCCTGCATCCCTGCTGTCAGAACTTGGCCACCACCGCCACTCCGGTGGGAGGAACCGCCTCAACATAACTGCAGGCGCCTGGGGTCTGCCTGACGTAAGCGATCGCTTCAGTATCATTGACCAAGACCAGCGGTGGATTGGCGCCGTCGCGGAAAGCCTTCTTGGTCCACAGGCTGGCGTATTTATCCGCTGTGAATTTCACCACCCGGCCCAGAAAGGTGGCCTGTGCCGCCAGGTTGTCGGCGGGCGTCAGCCTGACAGTGCCGGCAAAGCTCTTTTCGCCGATGAAGACTTCGCGCACGTCGGCAGGACGCAGCGCGACATTCGAATTGCACACCACGTACAGGTCGCTGGTTAAGGCGGCGGACGCGCAGGTGCACAGCACTGCACCCAGCAGCCAGTAGCGATAGCCGCGACGTCGCTCAGAAGCGGATCGCATATTGCACCAGTCCCTCGCCGTACTGATCGCGGGCGCGATCAGTCGCGCGTGTATTGGCGAGCTCGAGTTTCAGTGCGGATCTCAGGTCCACATCGAAGCGCAGGCCCAGCGCCGCGCGCGAATAGGAACCGCCACCATCGAGTGCGGCAAAATAGGAATCGGATTGTTCCAGCACGGCGCGCTCGAAGCGTGCGTAGGGCACCCCCCACGGCAGCCGATAGCCGAATTGCACGAAGCCCGCATTGCTGCGATGACTGCCGCTGCTGCCGCCGAGATCCGCATTGCTGAAGACATAGATCTCGGCAATGTTCTCCCACTGGTCGGTATCGTAGTCCGCATACCCGCCGTACACGCGTAGGCGGGTGATGCTGACCGGCCGATCGGCCTCGATGCGGGCAGTGAGTGCGTGCAGGCCCAGGGTCAGCCCCTCGAGCTTACCGCTGTTGAACTGGTAGGCGATGCGTCCGCCAGCCGCAAGATTGAATTGCGGGCTGCCGGCATTGCGCATATCGAGGCCACCGCCGACGATCTGCTGGCTGTTGCCGCCATAAACGTCGTACAACAGCTTGCCTTCGCCTGCGTGCTGCGTGCCGCTGGCCCACAGGCCCACGGTGTGCGCCGGCATGATGCCGCCGTTGTCTTCAAACTGCAGGAAGCGCGGCCGGCGCAGCGAGTTGTTGACCCAGCTGCCGTGATGCAAGGCCGTATTGATGTATCCGTAAGGCGTGTGGAACCGCCCCAGCCACAGCGTGGTTTCGTCACTGAACTGGTAACCGATCTGCGCACGCTCCAGGTCGATGCCGACCGTGCCATTGGAGCCGACTTCGGTGTTCAACTCAAACAGCGCGCGGGTGCGATCGCCCAGGCGTGGCGCCATGTAAAAATCCAGATTACCGACGTAGAATCCCTTCAGAGCGGAATTGATCGGGTTGTGGGTACCGGCGCCTACATCGGCAAAGCCATGCAGTGGCAAGCCGCTGTCGGCGGATTTGCGGCTCGCATCGGCTTTCTCGAGTTGAGTGACTCGCTGTTCAGTCGCTTCGAGTCGTTGGGCTGGCGCTGCCGTCGTTGCAGCATTCGCGGCGGTCGCAGCAGGGGCAGCCGCTGCAGCCGAGGTTTGCTTCGCCTCCAGTTCGCGTACTCGCTCGCTCAGGGCTTTGATGGCCAGCAAACTCTCGTCAAGCTTGCGCTGCATGTCGGCGATGGCCGCGTCCTTGTCGGTGTTGGTCGCAGCCTGTGCCGGTGGCATCGCCACGAGGCCTGCACACAGCAGCAGCATCGCGGTGCAAGACCACCAGGACCGTAGAGTCATCTTCGTACTCTGCATGGATGTTTTTCCGGTGACTACTTGGACGCCAGCCAGTCGCCGCTGGCGTCAGTCAATGTTGCGCTTAGCGATCCCTCGCTGTTGAACACGACAATCCGCGGGTCATGCAGGACGTGAGTATCGTAGATCCAGAATTCAAAACCCAGCTGGCGCGCCAGCTGCCGCACGTTCTGCCGGCTGCCGGTGAGGAAGTACCAGTTGGCCCGTTCGAGTCCTCGATTGGCACGATACTGCCGCCAGTTGGCCGGGGTGTCCTGATCCGGATCGTAGCCGATTATCACGAAGCTGGCAGGTTCGTTGCGTTGGTCCAGTGCTTCCTGCATCCGTCGCAGCCGGGTCAGGGTGGTGGGGCAGCTGTGATGGCACTGCGACCAGGACATCGACAGGATCACGCAGTGACCGCCAAGTGCGCCCAGGCTCAGCGCCTGTCCCTGATCGTCCTGCCATTGCTGGGGTAACTGCTCGAGCCGTATCTGGCTGGTGTCACTCGCGTGCGCGCTGACCGCAAGTATCAGCGCCGCGCATACCAGCGCCGCAGGCCACCGGGCACAATCCGGGTACCACGCCGACGCCAAGGTATCCATGGGATTCATTTAACGGCAAAGTGCCAATTCGGGGAACGGCTACCCTTGGGCGTATTCTTACTTGACACCGGCGATATCGGCAACCGATAAATGGCCGGCGATTCGGCCCGGAAACGGCACCATGACCGAGCTACCGATCATCCGCCCTGTAGAAGGCAAGGCCAAAACCGGCTGGCACAGGGTAGGGCCGGCCCTGGCCAGGCTGTGGGCGCGCATTGTCGACCACAAGGTCGCCCAATGGATGCTCGCCTACGTTGCTTTTGCCTATGCCTGCCTGCACTTCGAGCAGATGATGGGCGAGGCGTTTGCCTGGCATGCCGCCATCATGCGCGTCACCACGATCGGGCTGATCGCCGGCGTTCCCGTCACGATTTCGCTGGCCTGGTACCTGCACAAATCGGGGCGGCACGCCGAGGCCCCGGCGCACTCTGCCGAGGCCGCGCCGGCGCCCCCTGAGAAATCGATTGCAGTCTTGCCGTTCGTCGACATGAGCGAACTGAAGGATCAGGAGTATTTCTCGGATGGTCTGGCCGAGGAGTTGATCGCACTGCTGACCGGGGTGTCCGAACTGCGAGTGCCGGCCCGCACTTCCAGCTTCTATTTCAAGGGCAAGCAGGCCACGATCCCCGAGATCGCCGCAGCGCTGAAAGTGGCCCACGTGCTCGAAGGGAGCGTGCGCAAGGCTGGTAACACCATTCGCGTCACGGTGCAGCTGATCCGGGTCGATACGGGCTATCACCTGTGGTCGCAGGCCTACGATCGCACCCTGGAAGACATCTTCAAGGTGCAGGACGAGATCGCCACCGCGGTCGTGCGCTCGCTGAGCGTCGCGCTGCTCAGCGGCACGCTGCCGGCACGCAGCGCGGTGCCCAATGCCGAGGCGTATCAGTTGTACCTGCGTGGGCGGTTTCACTGGAACCAGCGCTCGCCGGAAGACTTTCGCAAGGCCATGGGCTTCTTCCAGCAGGCCATTGCCATCGATGCTCGCTATGCGCTGGCCTATACCGGGCTGGCCGACTGCTACAGCCTGCTGCCAATCTACGATCGCAAGACCCGTGCCACGGAAACCATGCCGCAAGCGAAGACCGCGATCCTGCAGGCGCTGGCAATCGATGACGGCCTGGCTGAAGCCCATGCCTCGCTGGGCCTGATCCTTGCGCTTTTTGAATTCGACTGGACGGGTGCGGAACGCGAGTTCCAGCGCGCAATCGAGCTCAACTCCAAAGCGCCCGCTCCGCACCAGTGGTACGGCGAGCTGCTGGTCAACCTCGGCAGGTCTGACGCGGGTCTGGCCGAGAGCCGCGGCGCCGTGGCGCTCGATCCGCTCTCGCAGGTGGCCAACCTGGCGCTGGGCATCACCCTCAATTCCGCGCGGCGCTTTGACGAGGCCGTTGCGCAGCTGCAGGCCACGCTGAAGATTGGCAAGAAGTTCGCCGACACCAATTACTTCCTGTTTGAGGCCTACGCCAACAAACACGCTTACCAGGAAGCGGTCGCGGTGTACGCGCGGCAAAAGAAGCTGGACGGCGAGTCAGCCGCGAACGTGGACGCCTTCAAGACTGCGTTTGCAAACGACTCCTGGCCGGGGTTTCTGCGTCAGCGTATCAAGGCGCTCGAGGCGGAGCAGACGCCGGCGGCCGAGGAGATCGCGTCCTTCTACGCACGGCTGGGCGATGTGGATCAGGCCATGAACTGGCTGGACAAATCCTATGCCGATCGCAGTGCCCGCTTGACACACCTGCGGGTCGATGCCCGCTACGACAACCTGCGTGCCGACCCACGATTCGCCAGGCTGTTGCAAAGGGTGGGCCTGGCCAGCTGAATTTACATCGGACGCCTGACAACAAGGACTGCCATGGAACACAGCGACATCGAGATCTTCAACGACAGCCTGGCGCGCTGCCTGCGCGGCGAACAGTTCTTCCAGCGCTTCTACGAACTGTTCCTGGCTTCCTCTCCGGAAGTGCGCGAGAAATTCCAGCAGACCGATTTTCGCAAGCAGCGCCGCATGCTGCAAAGCTCGTTCTACATGCTGGTGGAGTACGTCGCGCTGGGCTGGCCCGAATGTCAGGCGTATCTCGAACGCATTGCGGCCGCCCACGGTAAGCACGGCCGCGACATTCCGCCCCACCTGTATGACCTGTGGCTGGATTGCCTGTTGCGGGCGGTGCGCGAGCGTGATGAGTTGTATTCGAAGGAAGTCGAGGGCGCCTGGCGATTCATGATGGGCGCGGGCATCACCTTCCTGAAGCTGCGCTACGAGCGCCCGCTGGTGAATCAGGCGCCGGGCTGAGTGCGCGCCAACTGCTCCATCACCATGTCACGCAGATCGTGCAGGCTCACCAGATCCGCGGCGCTCAGGTGGCGCGGTCGCGTGTCGACCACGCACAGCGTGCCGAGGCAGACACCATTCTTCAGCATGAGCGGCGCACCGGCGTAAAAGCGGACACGCGGGCCTGAAGTGACCAGCGGGTTGTCGGCAAAACGGTCGTCCAGCAATGTGTCGTCGACCACCACGTCGGCATGCTGCTCGACCGCGTGGGCGCAGAAAGCCAGGTCGCGCGGCGTCTCGCTGACGTTGATGCCCACGCAGGATTTGAACCACTGCCGGTCCTTGTCGACCAGGCTGATCAGTGCAATCGGCACGTCGAAGGTGGCGGCGGCGATGCGGGTGATGCGATCGAAGCGCTCTTCGGGCGGCGTATCGAGCACCGCCAGGTTGTGCAGTATCTCCAGGCGCTGCGGCTCATCGGCGGGCAGGCGGGCCGGCACCCAGCGGCAGGCAAGGTGCAGGGTCCAGTAGCGTAGCTTGGTGCGCACATAGCTCAAGGTGAAGGGTGCGATCAGCCAGTCCATGGCGACGCCATGGTTGCGGGCCACTTGCTCCGGGTCGGTAGTGATCAGCACCACGGGCAGTTGTGTGTCGGGTCCTATCTGCCCGCCGTGGATCTGGTTGGCAATGCCCAGTCCGTCAATCGCCGGCGGATCGTGCTGAATCAGCGCCAGCGAGTAGTGGTCGGTGGAGGCGGCACTCAGGTAGTCCGAAGTTCTCGGCACAATCGGGTCAGGCAGGCCTTCGAGCCGCATCGCTTCCTGCAGCAGGCGGCTGATCTTGTCGTCCGGCACTTGCATCAGCACCGGATGCTTGAGGCTGACCGCTTCCACCGTTGCGTGCGCTTCCTGCAGTGCCGAGGCCGCGGCGGGCGCGTGCCCGGCGGTCGAGGCAACTGGCACGATCAGGCCTTCAGCCGCCGCCTGTACATCGAGCGGCGGCTGCGTGCCCGCCAAGCGCTGGCGCAAGTCAGCGATGATGTGATCCACCGCATCGTCGTCACGCATCGGATCGTGGTGCGTCAGCATCACCTTTTTCACGCCGGCCGCCTGGCAAACCTGAACGACATATTCGGCCGGACTGTGTCCCCAGCCAATGCGTCGCGGGTATTCTTCGGCGGTGAATTGCGAATCGTGGATCACCAGATCGGCGCCGCTCAGGAACTCGACGTGATGCCGATCCAGGCCGCTGAGCTCGAGTTGGCCGGAGCCTGCCGCCGCGACGTTCGGCTCATGATCGCAGCAGTACACCATGGTCGCGCCGTCGGCTCGCACGCGGTAACCGAGCGTGAGCGCCGGATGGTTGAGGTACTGCGTGACGATGCTGATGTCGTCGATGCTGAAGGCGCCCTCGACCAGGTCGTGGTAGCGGATGGTGGCGCCGAACTTGTCCACGCCAATAGGGAAATAGGTGTATTCCATCTGCCCCGCGAGCGTGTCGCGGATGCTCTGCATCAGCCCCTTGGGTCCGTAGATATCCCACTCGCCGCCGGCCTCGAAGAACGGCTCGAAGAACGGGATCCCCTGAATGTGGTCCCAGTGCGTGTGACTGATCAGGATATGGCCGCGCGTGGCCTTGCCGTGCTGGCGCACCAGCTCGCGTCCAAGCTCGTGTGCGCCGGTGCCGCAGTCGAAGACCACCACGGTGCCGGCGTCAGTGCGCAGCTCAACACACGAGGTGTTGCCGCCATAGCGAACCGTGGACGGCCCTGGTTTCGCGATGGATCCGCGCGTGCCCCAGAATCTTATTTTCATTTAGCGTCGGTGAGGAGTTGCGCTTTCCTGCCCGTATGGTTTGAGTATACGTGAGGAGGGGCTGGGCGGCGCCAGTCAGGTGAGTGTGTGTTGGCGCGGGGTTCGCAGCTTCTTAAGACTTCAGCAGCGCCGCCAACGTCGCTTCGAGCTCAGCGATGCGGCGATCACGGCCCGCTAGCGCAGCGGTCACGTCAGCTGCGTCGATACGCTGCGGGATATGTTGCCGGCAGTTCGCGTCCCAGGCATGTACCTGGAAGAGGATTCCCGCGGCGGCATCGGAAGGGCGCTGCCAACCTGACATAGAATCTTGTCGAGTATAACTGTATAAGTTATTGATTTTAGTTATAAAGAGATGACACTTATCATCGGCCCTTTAGTCTGTCGACGCAACGACTTTTGAGCTCGCCTCCGCTGAGTTACCAACCGACTTACCCGAGTGCGGTCGCGCTGCAAACCTGACCCACGCCGCCCTCCGAGTTGCGAACATTAAATTTTCCACTTGCCGGTGTGCCGTACGGCATCAGCTCGTTTTGTCCCGGGCTTCTTGGGTTCCGCTCTGCCCCGGAACATTCATAGATTCGAATCTGGCAAATCGCACGAACTCCCACGGTCTTTTTTATTGCACGATCCAACAGCAGATCAACTATGAAATTCGAGGATGCAAATACGGTGAGCCGGGTGCACGTCCGCTGTTCAACCAATTGCACGACACAAAACAGGTCCGCCAAACCAACCTGGGTGTTTGGGAAATCAGGGTCATTCCGTTCAGCTGGCGCTCAGTAGAGTGGTCACTGACGATGCGATAAGCTGATACTCGGAACAGGCTCTGGGGTTCGAAAGATGACCGGGGATTCAAAGGCTGTCTTTCTGAGCTACGCGTCCGAGGACGCGGAGGCGGCTCGTCGTATTGCTGACACCCTGAGAGCCGCCGGAATCGAAGTCTGGTTTGATAAGAGCGAACTGCGCGGCGGCGATGCCTGGGACCGCCAGATCAGGCAGCAGATCCACGACTGCCGGCTGTTCGTGCCCATCGTCTCGGCGAACACGGACGCGAGGGTGGAGGGCTACTTCCGCCGGGAGTGGCGGCTCGCGGTCGATCGGACACACGACCTGTCAGACAGGGTGCCATTCCTGGTGCCGGTCGCCCTCGACTCGATCTCGGAGCAAGGGGCGGACGTGCCGGATGCATTCCGGCATGTGCACTGGACGCGAATGCCTGGCGGCGAGACCCCGCTCACGTTCATCGACCGGGTGCAGCGCCTGCTTTCGCCCCAGCAGCCCGAGACTGCCGCAGGTGCTCGGCCGGCGGCGGTGCTGCCGGGCTCGAAACGCGCATCGAGTCCGCCGCCGGACGCGCGGACATTCCGGCCGAAGACTATTTCGCTCGCGGTAGTCGTCGCACTGACCACTGCGGCCATCGCTTACTTCGCCTTCGGCCGGTTTTCCGCGTGGCACCAGCCCATGCCGTCGACAGCAGCACTCGCCGTTCCAGCCAATTCCGCTTCGAGTGTATTTGCACCGCCGCCGCACTCGGTGGCCGTGCTTCCGTTTGTCAACATGAGCGGCGATCCCAAGCAGGAATACTTCTCCGATGGGATGACCGAAGAGATTCTCAATTCCCTGACGCGCGTCAATGAGCTCCAGGTCGTGGCCCGCACCTCGAGCTTCTCGTTCAAGGGAAAGGACACCGACATCGGCACAATTGCCCGCAAGCTCGACGTGGGCGCGATCCTTGAAGGCAGCATCCGCCGCTCGGGCCAGACGGTGCGCATCACCGCGCAGCTCGTCAACGCGGTCACGGGCTTCCATCTCTGGTCACAGACCTACGACCGCCACCTGCGCGATGTGCTGCAGCTGCAGACGGAGATCGCCAACGCGGTCGCGGGTGCTCTCAAGGTCACGTTGCTCTATGACGTAGCTGCGCAGATCGAAGTCGGCGGAACGCGGAATCCCGCTGCGTTGGATGCGTACCTTCGAGGGCTAAAGGCATACTGGGCTGCGAGCGATGCGCCTGGATTTCGCGACGCGATCGCCGCGTATACGGAGGCTATTAACCTGGACTCGAACTATGCGCTCGCACTCGCGGGCCGGTCGAGGGCACATACGGCGGTCGCGGAGTACGGTGACCAAGCGCCCGACCTTGAGAAGGCCCTGCAGGACGCGCGCCGAGCGATTACCGTGACGCCGACGCTGGCCGAAGCCCACGTGGCGCTAGCTTATTTCCACAGATCCACTCTTGATGCC
>JANXYK010000020.1 GCA_025350055.1 Gammaproteobacteria bacterium
GCTGCCGCCGCAGATTCACGTGGCCGCCGCTGCGCCGGGTGGCGAAGCGCCCGCCATCATGCTGCCCGCACCGACCCCGCGCTTCCTGCTCGGGATGTTGCTTTGCTACCCGATCCTGATCTTCGCCGGCTACCTGCTGATCCCGACCGCCGGCGGACCGGCTTCGATCTGGCCCGCCGACGCGATCCTGTTCCTGGCCTTCCTGGTGCTGCCTCTGCGCTCGTGGCTGCTGGTGGCGCTGGCCGCCGCGGCCGTCGAACTGGTGTGCGTGCCGCTGGCAGGCCACGTGCTGTTCGGCAGGGCATTGGGTCTGCGGGCCGTGCTCTGGTACCTGCTCGCCCATCTGCTGACCGACGTCGGTCCGGTGGTGATCGCGCGCGCGCTGCGGCGCGCGCTGCTCGGTCCGAAGTTGCAGTTGATCGCCTCGCCCGTGTGGCTGATTGTGATCCTGGTCGGCGTGTTGCCGGGAGCCCTGCTGGGCGACTGGCTGCTGTCGAGTCGCTCCGGCAATGCGTTCTCGGGCGCCGAAGTGGCCATCTGGATGTTCAGCGCTGCGCTCGGCATCGTGCTGTGCGCTCCGGCACTCGCGCTGATCTTAGGCGAGAGCCGCGACCATCCGGAAATCGCGCCCGGCAGGAGCTGGGAGGCGGCGGCGATCGGCGCGATGATCGTCCTCATCTTTGGCTGGCGCGGCTTCATGCCCTCGCCGGAACTGGCGCGCGTGCCCTCGCTGATGCTGCTGGTCTTTCCGATTTCCTGGCTGGCAATGCGGTTCTCGCGGCGCACGGTCTATGTCACGGTCCCGGCCATCGGCCTGTCGGTGGCGTATGTCGCCGCGCACGGCTTCGGTTCCTTCAAGCCGATCCCCGCCATGGTTGACTGGCAAGATCCGATGGTCAACGCGCAGCTGTCGATGCTGGCGGTGTGCGGCGCGGCCATGTTCATCAGCAACATCGAGCACAACCAGCGCCGCCTGCTCGCGGCGCTCGAACGCGATCGCGCGCGGCTGCGCTGGTATGCCACCGAACTCGATCACGCCGAGGATGCGGCGCGCCAGCGCACGGCCGAGGACCTGCACGACGGTATTGCGCAGACGCTGGCCGGCCAGACCTTCCTGCTGGCTGCGCTCCGCCAGCGGCTGGGTGAACCCGCGACCCTCGAGTTG
Source organism: Gammaproteobacteria bacterium (assembly GCA_025350055.1). Lineage (GTDB taxonomy): Bacteria > Pseudomonadota > Gammaproteobacteria > Steroidobacterales > Steroidobacteraceae > FEN-1191. The sequence continues at coordinate 1,166 of JANXYK010000020.1, forward strand.
CTGGCTGGAGCGGAAGCCGCCTCGGCGGAGGCGCAGCTGCATGTACGCGAGCTCATCGCGGATCTCAGCCCCATGGAACTCGACTCGACCAATCTGCGCGAACTGATGGAGTCGGTGGGTCGCGAATTCGAACAACGCTACCGCTTTCCGGTGCTGATCGAAGTGGCCGCCAAGACCGCGGTGCCCATCGACACGCTGCGTCTACTGTTTCGGGTGGTGCGCGAACTGATCTTCAACGCCTACCGTCACTCGCACGGCTCCCGCGTGCACGTGCACGGAGCCGTCGCCGGTCAAAACGTGGTCATCGAGGTATTCGACGACGGCGTCGGCTTCTCCCGTGCCGACGTGCGCCCGCGCAGCGGCGGCCACGGACTGGGGCTGATCCAGCTGTTCGAACGGGTGGACGCCGCCGGCGGCACGGTCTCACTCGGCAGCCGCAATGGCGTCGCCAGCCTGGTTACGGTGACGATCCCGCTGCACCTGGGGGAGCCGGCGATGCCGCTGGAATAGGCGGTGGCGCAAGGCCGCATCCTCATTGCACTGATTGGCAAATCGTAGTAGCGTTATACACACACGATGTGTACGGAGCCAACATGAAGAGTATGCGTAAATCGAGCGCGGATCGTACGAATATTGTGGTCGATTCCAAGCTCGTTGATCGCGTAAAGCGGCTCGCAAAAGTTAATACCACTCGCGACGCGGTCCACGTGGCGCTTGAACACTACGTGCGGAGCCGAGACTACTCCCGCGTGCTCGCATTGCGGGGCACTGGTGGTGTTACAACGGGCTACGATCCCAAGGCAGTCAATCCAGCGCGGTGAGGCGAGATGCTCGTTGATTCATCGGTGTGGATCGCGTACTTGCGCGGTGACAGTTTGCCCGAGGTTGACCTGCTCGTCCAAGCACTCAAATGTCAGGAGCCGGTCTGGCTTGCGCCGCCGATCCTTCAGGAAATATTGCAGGGGGCGGAAAGCCCTGATCGGTTCACGCGTTGGGACCGGGTGCTTGGTGAGTTGCCGATGGTCGTGGAATCCGACGCCCGGGAAGCGGCGCGCAGCGCCGCGCACCTGTACGCGCGATGCCGATGGGCCGGTGTTACTCCACGTTCTGCCAATGACTGCCTGATTGCAATTCACGCTATTCGTTCCGGCATGCCGCTCTTACATCGGGATCGGGACTTCGCATTGATCGCCGGCATCGAGCCGAAACTCAATCTAATCGCTGGTCAACCCTCGCCATGCGTTCAATCGCGGGCACATCGTCTTATGGGTAAAATCCCGCCAGACTCGCCTCGTAAGGAAACCAAGTGACCCAACCCGCAAGTGAGCTCCCGAATTTCTTGGCTTACGGCCGGTGCGCTCCGTTTTTGGGTATCTGTGCCGTCAAGCCATGCCGTGGCGACGCTCCGCCAACATCTTCGTAGTGAAACGCAAAGGCATCATTCTCGCCGGCGGTTCGGGCACGCGGCTACACCCCGTCACGATCGGCACCAGCAAGCAGCTGCTGCCGGTATATGACAAGCCGATGATCTATTACCCACTCTCGACGCTCCTGCTTGCGGGCATTCGCGATGTGCTGGTGATCTGCACGCCTACCGATCAACCGGCCTTTCAGCGCCTGCTCGGAGATGGCCAACAGTGGGGCGTTTCGATCTCCTATGCCGAGCAACCCAAGCCCGAAGGCTTGGCGCAGGCGTTCATCATCGGTCGCCGGTTTCTGGGCGCCGGGCCAGCCGCCCTCGTGCTGGGCGACAATATCTATTACGGGCACGGCCTGCCGGAGCAATTGCGTGCGGCCAGCGCTCGGCCCAGCGGTGCCACGGTATTTGCCTATCGTGTGCGCGATCCGCAGCGTTATGGCGTGGTGGAGTTCGATGGATCCGGCCGCGCGGTGAGCATTGAGGAAAAGCCAGCCCGCCCAAAATCAAATTATGCCGTCACCGGTATTTATTTCTATGACAACGCCGTGCTGGAGATCGCCGCCAACCTGAGGCCCTCGGCGCGAGGCGAACTCGAGATCACCGACGTCAATCGAGCCTACCTGCAGCGCGGCGCGCTGGAGGTGGAGCTGCTCGGCCGTGGGGTGGCCTGGCTCGATACCGGCACCTATGAATCGCTCCTGCAGGCGGCCAACTTCATCGAAACCATCGAGACTCGTCAGGGCCTCAAGATCAGCTGCCCGGAGGAGATCGCGTACCGCGCGGGCTACATTTCCGCTGAGCAGCTCGAGGCTCTTGCACATCCACTTGAGAAATCCGGGTACGGCAACTATCTGCTGGAGTTGCTGCGGGAAGGGCGCTAGACCATGGAATTCGTGCCGACGCGACTGCCCGAAGTTGTGCTGATCAAGCCGCAGGTGTTCGGCGACCCGCGCGGATATTTCCTGGAAACCTGGCAGCAGTCCAAATTTGCCGCGGGCGGGATTTCGGCGCGTTTCGTCCAGGACAATCACAGCCACTCCGTCCGCCACACGCTGCGGGGTTTGCACTATCAGATCGAGCAGCCTCAGGGAAAACTGGTACGCGTCACGCAGGGTGCGGTGTTCGATGTCGCTGTGGACCTGCGTCGCGGGTCACCACGTTTCGGCCAGTGGGTGGGCGTCGAGCTATCCGCCGACAATCACCATATGCTGTGGGTGCCGCCGGGGTTTGCACACGGTTATCTGACACTCAGCGAGCGCGCCGATTTCCTCTACAAGTGCACCGACTACTATGCGCCAGCCCATGAGCGCGCTGTGCATTGGCAAGATCCTGATTTGGGTGTCGACTGGCCGCTGCCGTCGGGCACAGCGCCGCTGCTTAACGCCAAGGATGCCGCAGCGCCTGCATATCGGGCGGCCGAGGCCTTTGAATGAGAGTGCTGATCACCGGCAGTGGCGGACAGGTGGGACGCGAGCTGGTGCGAGCCGCACCGCCCGATGCCGAGCTGCGCGCCCTGAGCCGCGGCGAGCTGGATATCGGCGATGAGGCCGCGGTATGGGCAGTCGTAAAGGAATTCATGCCCGCTGTGATCATCAATGCCGCGGCCTACACGGCGGTCGACCGGGCGGAGACGGAACGCGACTTGGCGTGGAAAGTGAACGCGACCGCGCCTCGCCTGCTCGCCCAGTCCGCTGCCGCTCAGGGCGGCTGCCGGTTGATTCATATTTCCAGCGACTATGTCTTCAGCGGCGAGAGCTCGCGCCCCTACCGCACCGACGACGGGCCGGGCCCGATCAACGAATACGGGCGCAGCAAGCTCGGTGGCGAACGCGCGGTGCAGCAGGCACTGGGCGCGATGGCCGTCATCGTGCGCAGCTCATGGGTCTACAGCGCACACGAGCGCAACTTTCTGCACACCATGCTGCGGCTGATGCGCGAGGGCAGACCGGTGCGCGTGGTCGCCGACCAGATTGGCGCCCCGACTTCAGCCGCCTCGCTGGCCTCAGCGCTGTGGGCATTCGCCTCTCGGCCAGGAGTCTCGGGCCTGCATCATTGGACGGACGCCGGGGTCGCCAGCTGGTATGACTTCGCCGTCTCGATTGCGGATCAAGCCGTCGTTGCCGGTCTGATACCGGACCGAGTCGAGGTCACACCGATTGCGACGGAGGAGTACCCCACGGCCGCGCGTCGGCCCGCCTTCAGCCTGCTCGACACGCGCCCGACCGTCGCGGCAGTGGGTACGCGCCCGGCGCATTGGGCACGAGAACTCAAGGCGACGCTCCAATCCATACGGCCGATTCAGGCAACATGAGTAGGCTCCTGGTCACCGGCGGGGCCGGGTTCATAGGCGCGAACTTCGTGCACCACTGGCTGCACCGTTACCCCAAAGATCGGCTGGTGATCGTGGACGCGCTGACCTATGCCGGCAATCTCGCCAATCTGGCACCGATTGGCAAACACGCTGGTTGCCGCTTTGTTCACGCCGATATCCGCGACACAAGCGTGTTGAAGGTTCTGCTCCGCGATGAACAGCTCGATACGATTGTGCATTTCGCTGCCGAGTCGCACGTAGATCGATCGATCAGCGGGCCCGACGCGTTCATCGACACCAACGTCCTCGGTACACATTCATTGCTCAAGGCGGCCCGCGAAATCTGGGTCGAGGAACGAAGTGTCGCACAGCACCGCTTTCACCACGTCTCGACCGATGAAGTCTATGGGTCGCTCGGCGCCCAGGACCCACCGTTCACGGAACACACGCCCTACGCTCCCAACTCGCCCTATTCGGCCAGCAAGGCTGCGTCCGATCACCTGGTGCGCGCCTACCACCATACCTTTGGGCTGCAGGTCACCACCAGCAACTGCTCCAACAACTACGGCCCGTATCACTTTCCCGAAAAACTGATCCCGCTGACCATCGTCAACATCCTGGACGGCAGGCCCCTTCCGGTCTACGGCGATGGCCGCAACGTGCGCGACTGGCTGCACGTCTCC
>JANXYK010000026.1 GCA_025350055.1 Gammaproteobacteria bacterium
GCAGTTTTCGCAGCAGCGCGCCGGGGTGATCGCCACCTACCTGGCGGCGCATGGCATCGCAGCGCATCGCATCATCGCGCGCGGCGGGGGTGAGTCGACGCCATTGCCGGCGGAAAATACCCCCGAGGGGCGCGACCTCAACCGCCGGGTGGATATCTCCATCAGCGCTTTGTCTTCGTGAGCCGAATCCCTTAGGCTTTCAGGGTCATGAAAGTCACGATTTTCGGCTCCGGATACGTGGGCCTGGTCACGGGCGCCTGCCTCGCCGAGGCCGGCAACCATGTCATCTGCGTGGACATCGACGCCGCCAAGGTGGCGCGCCTCAACGCCGGCGAAGTGCCGATCCACGAGCCGGGCCTCACGGCGCTCATGCAGCGCAATCACGCCAGCGGGCGACTCGAGTTCACCACCGATTCGGCGCGCGGTGTCGATCACGGGCTGTTCCAGATCATCGCGGTTGGTACGCCGCCCGATGAAGACGGCTCGGCCGACCTCAGTCACGTGGTCGCTGTGGCGCGCACGATCGGCAAGCACCTGCAGCGCTACGCGATCGTGGTCACCAAGTCCACCGTGCCGGTGGGTACGGCCGACACGGTGCGCGCCGAGGTCACTGCGGCGCTGGCGCAGCGCCAGGCGCCAATCGAGTTCGATGTGGTGTCGAACCCGGAATTCCTGAAAGAAGGCGCCGCCATCCAGGATTTCATGAAGCCCGATCGCGTCGTGGTCGGTACCGACGGGCCGCGCACCACGGAATTGATGCGCGCGCTCTACGAGCCTTTCACGCGCAACCACGATCGCCTGATCGTGATGGATGTCCCTTCGGCGGAGCTCGCCAAGTACGCCGCCAACGCTTTGCTGGCGACCAAGATCAGTTTCATGAATGAGCTCGCCGGTGTGGCCGAGCGCGTGGGCGCCGACATCGAGCGCGTGCGCATTGGCATCGGTTCCGATCCGCGCATTGGCTACAGCTTCATCTATCCGGGTACGGGCTACGGCGGCTCCTGCTTCCCGAAGGACGTGAAAGCGCTGATCCGCTCCGCGCACGATGTCGGGCAGGCAACGCCGATCCTCGATGCGGTGGAGCAGGTCAACGAGCTGCAGAAATCGATACTGGTGCGCAAGCTCAAGCTCCTGCACGGAGGCAAGCTCAAGGGTGTGACAGTGGCACTCTGGGGCCTGGCCTTCAAGCCCAACACCGACGACATGCGCGAAGCCCCGAGCCGCGTGATCATCGATCAGTTGCTGGCCGAAGGCGCCGCGGTGCGCGCCTACGATCCGGTGGCGATGGATGAAGCCCAGCGGCTCTATCAGGACGGGCAGGGCAAGAGTGGCCTGACCTTCTGCCGCGACGCCTATGAGGCCGCCAGCGGCGCCGCGGCGCTGCTGATCGCCACCGAATGGCAGGAATTTCGCAGCCCCGACTTCGCGCGCCTGAAAAATCTGCTGAGCGCGCCACGCATTCTGGATGGCCGCAACCTGTACGATCCGGCCTCGCTCGCGCGCCAGGGCTTCGAGTACTACGCCATCGGGCGTGGCCGCCCGGCCTTCGCGCGCTGATCCATCGACGGAGACATTGCCCAGCATGCTCGTACCCGTGATCCTCTCTGGCGGCGCCGGCACCCGGCTGTGGCCGCTCTCGCGTGAGTTGTATCCCAAGCAGCTCCTGCCTCTGGTAGGCGAACACACGATGCTGCAGGACACGGTGCTGCGCCTGGCGGGTCTCGATGCCGCGCCGGCCGTCGTGGTCTGCAATGAATCGCATCGCTTCCTGGTGGCCGAGCAGCTGCGCGTGATCAATGCGCCGCCGCAGGCGATCGTGCTCGAGCCCGCGGGCCGCAACACGGCGCCGGCCATCGCGCTGGCCGCGCATGCCGCGCTGGCGGCTGCGGGGCCCGAAGCGCTGCTGCTGGTGTTGCCTGCCGATCATGTAATCCGCGATGCGGCGGCCTTTCGCAAGGCGGTCGAGGTCGCGATCGAGGCGGCGCGTGCCGGGAACCTCGTGACCTTTGGCGTCGTGCCCAAATCGCCCGAGACCAGTTACGGCTACATCCGTCGCGGTGTGGCCGCGGGCAAGGCCTGGCGCATCGAGCGCTTCGTCGAGAAGCCGCTGCAGGCGCGCGCCGAGGAATTCCTCGCCAGCGGCGAGTACTACTGGAACAGCGGCATGTTCGTGTTCGCGGCGCGCCGTTACCTGGATGAACTGCAGCGCCTGGCGCCCGACATTGCCACGGCCTGCGAGCGCGCCATCGGTGCGGCCGCGCGCGATCTGGATTTCACGCGTGTCGACGCCGCGGCTTTTGCCGAATGCCGCAGCGAATCGATCGACTATGCGGTGATGGAGAAAACCTCCGCAGCCGTGGTGGTGCCGCTCGATGCGGGCTGGAGCGATGTGGGCTCCTGGTCGAGCCTGCACGATGCCTGCCCGCAGGATACCGACGGGAACGTCCGCAAGGGCGATGTGCTGACCGAAGATACGCGAGGCTGTTACCTCTATGCCGAGAGCCGGCTGGTGGCAGCCGTGGGTCTGCGCGACCACGTCGTGGTCGAGACCAAGGATGCCGTGCTGGTGGCGCCGCGCGAGCGCGTGCAGGATGTCAAGGCCCTGGTGGCGCAGATCAAGCAGCGCGGCCGCAGCGAACACCTGCTGCATCGCGAAGTGTTCCGGCCCTGGGGCAGCTACGACAGCCTCGACAGCGGCGAGCGCTTCCAGGTCAAACGCCTGGTGGTGCGCCCGGGTGGCGTGCTCTCGCTGCAGCTGCATCACCATCGCGCCGAGCATTGGGTGGTGGTCTCGGGCACCGCGCGCATCACGCGTGGCGAGGAAGTGTTCCTGCTCGAGGAAAACCAGTCCACCTACATACCGATTGGCGTGCGCCATCGTATCGAGAACCCGGGCAAGATTCCGCTGCACATCATCGAGGTGCAGTCGGGTGGGTACTTGGGCGAGGACGACATCGTGCGCTTCGAGGATCAATACGGTCGCCAGGGAACGAACAAGTAGGTTGCAGCATGAGCAAATTGACCTGTTTCAAGGCCTACGACATCCGTGGCCGCATCCCCAGCGAACTCAACGAAGACCTGGCCTATCGCATCGGGCAGTCGTATGCCGCGTTCGTGAAGCCCGGCCGCGTGGCGGTCGGGCGCGATATCCGTGCGACCAGCGCCACGTTGTCAGCAGCGCTGATTCGCGGGCTCAATGACTCGGGCGTGAACGTGGCCGACATCGGCCTGTGCGGCACCGAGGGCGTGTACTTCGCCACCTTCTCCGAGCAGCTCGACGGCGGCATCATGGTGACCGCGAGCCACAATCCGCCCGACTACAACGGCATGAAGTTCGTGCGCGAGCAGAGCAAGCCGATCAGCGCCGATACGGGCCTGAAGGATATGCAGGGGCTGATCGAGCAGGGCAAATTGCCCAGGCCGGCGGCGCAGCAAGGCGCGAGCAGCGCGCTCGACATCAACAGCAAATACATCGCGCACCTGCTCAGCTACGTGAAGGGCGCGAAGCTCAGCAGGCTCAAAGTGGTGACGAACGCCGGCAACGGCGGCGCCGGCATGGTGGTCGATCAGCTCGAGCCGCATCTGCCGTTCGAGTTCATCAAGGTGCATCACCAGGCTGACAGCAGTTTTCCGAACGGTGTGCCCAACCCGATGATTGAGGCCAATCGCGCCAGCACCAGCAACGCGATCCGCAGCAGCGGCGCCGCAATCGGCCTCGCCTGGGATGGTGATTTCGATCGCTGCTTCTTCTTCGACGAGCACGGCGGTTTTGTCGAGGGCTACTACCTGGTCGGCCTGCTGGCAGAGACCTTCCTGAAGCGCTTTCCGGGCGGCCGCATCGTGCACGATCCGCGCCTGACCTGGAACACGATCGATATCGTGCGCCGCTGCGGCGGCGAGCCCGTGCTGTGCCGTTCGGGTCACGCCTTCATCAAGCAGCGCATGCGCGAAGTCGATGGCGTGTATGGCGGCGAGATGAGCGCACATCATTACTTCCGCGATTTCGCCTACTGCGACAGCGGCATGATTCCGTGGCTCCTGGTGCTGGCGGTGATGGGCGAGAGCGGCAAGAGCCTCGGCGAGCTGGTCGGCGAGCGCCAGCGCCTGTTCCCCGTGAGCGGCGAGATTAACCGCGAGATCAGCGATGCGCGCGCGGTCGCCGCGCGCGTGCAACAGCACTACGCCTCGCAGGCGCTCAACGTCGATTTCACCGACGGTCTGTCGATGGAATTCGCGCAGTGGCGCCTGAACCTGCGCAGCTCGAATACCGAGCCGCTGGTGCGCCTGAATGTCGAGGCGCGCGGCAGCGAGAGCCTGATGCAGGAAAAGACTGCCGAGGTGCTGCGACTGATGGAGGCGGTTTGAACAATTTCGATGCGCTGCTGGCGCGCCGTTCGATACCGGTCCAGTACCTCACTGATCCCGGCCCCGATGATGCCCAGCTGGCCGCGGCCTTCGAACTCGCGCTGCGCGCGCCCGACCATGGTCGACTGCAGCCCTGGCACTACCGGCTGATCCGCGGCGCGGCGCGCACGAAGTTTTCCGAGCTGCTGGTGGGGCGCGCACTGGCGCGCGATCCGGCGACGCCGGCACCACAGCTAGACAAGCTCCGCAATCGTCCGCTGCAGGCGCCGCTGGTGATCGCCCTGAGCGCAGTGCTGCGCCAGGATCCCAAGGTGCCCGAGATCGAGCAGCTGCTGGCTGCGGGATCCGCGGCCATGAACCTGCTCAATGCTTTTCACTTGCAGGGGTTTGGCGCCATCTGGCTCACCGGCCCCAGCAGCAGCGATCCTGGAGTGGCCGCCGCGCTCGGGTGTCAGCCCAACGAGCGACTGCTCGGCTTCATGTACGTGGGTACGATCAGCGCCCAGGCGCCCCCAGCGCTGGCGCGCGTCGCGCGTGCTCCGTTCGTGGAAGAGTGGCGCGGCTGACAGCCGGCGATGCCGTTCACCGTTTCACACATCGCCGCGATCCTGCCTGCACATCAATCGCTGCGACGCTGGGGCCTGTTTTCCGCGGCGATGATCGGCACGATGGTGCCGGATTTCGGATTCCTGTTTCCCGGCCATCTCACGCGCGCCCAGACCCACAGCGCGCTCGCCTTGCTGGAATTCTCTCTGCCGATGGGGCTGCTGGCCTGGGTTATTTTCCAGGCGCTGGTGAAGCCCGCCTGGGGCGCTGTGCTGCCCGGCGGCTGGCGGGTGCGTTTGCTGGCCGAACATCCCACGGCGCGCCTCAATCACTGGCGCATCTGGTTGTATGCCGCCTGCGCCATCCTGGTGGGCGCGCTCACGCACCTGGTGTGGGATGGCTTCACGCATGAGGACGGCCGGGGAGTGCGCATGCTGCCGTTCCTCGAAGACACGGGACCTGACATCGCGGGCCACGTGCTGCCGCTGTACCGCTGGCTGCAGCACAGCAGCAGCGTGATCGGACTTGTCGCCGTGCTCTGGGCTGCGCGCCAATGGACTCGCAGCGCTGAGGTCGCCAACGCCAGCGCGCCGGCCCCGTCGATCACGCTGTTGTCACAGCGCGAACGCATGGCCTGGCTTGCCGCCTACATCCTTCCGCCGCTGGGCATACTGGCACTGGCGGCTGCCTGGCATGTCTACCACCATCAGGGGGCCTTCAGTCTCAGCCGCGAAGTGACGCGGCTCGCCTACCTGGTCATGGGCAGCAGCTGCGCCACGCTGCTAGGCGTCAGCGTGTTGGTCACCGTGCGCCTGGCCACCCTGGCGCAGTCGCGGCTCGACGCCTGAAGGGCGCTCCAGTAGGCTGCACGACCATGTGGGGAATCACGCGTTACCAGTGGACGGTTCTGTTCGCCGCCTGGCTGGGTTGGGGCTTCGACGTCTTCGACGGCCTGCTGTTCAACTACGTCGCGCCCAACTGCATTCCGACGCTGCTGCACTTGCCCGTAGGCTCGGCCGCGGCGCGCGCGGCCACGCTCTACTGGACGGGCGTGCTCACCTCGCTCCTGCTGATCGGCTGGGCGCTGGGCGGCGTGCTGTTCGGCTACATCTGCGATCGCATCGGCCGCATGCGCACGCTGATGCTGACCATGCTGCTGTATGCGCTGGGCACGGCGGCCTGCGCCGCAGCCACGAACCTGTGGATGCTGGTGATCTTCAGGCTGGTGGCGAGCCTCGGCATCGGTGGTGAGTGGGCCGCGGGCGCATCGATGGTGGCGGAAGTCATGCCGGAGAAGCGCCGCGTTGAAGCCGGCGCGTTGTTGTATACCGCAGCGCCCTTTGGCCTGTTCCTGGCCACTCTCCTAAATTACCAGGTCGCCGGTGTCTGGTTCGCCGGCAATACCGAGCAGTCCTGGCGCTACGTATTCCTGTTCGGCCTGCTGCCGGCTGCAGCGGCTTTCATCGTGCGCTTTTTCGTGCACGAGCCCGAGCGCTGGCAGAAGGTGCGCGCGTCCAGCACCGTCGCGCTGCGCGATATTTTCAGGGGCGAGCACCGCCACACCACGATCATGGGCGCCCTTACGGTGGTCGTGGCTTTGATCGGCTGGTGGAGCTGCAATGCCTTCATTCCGGTGGTGGCCAGCGGCCTGGCCCGCGCCAGCGCCGAGGCGCAGGGACTCGCGGCTCGCGCCACCCAGGATCTGATCGAGAGCTGGAAACTCACCGCAACGGTGACCTTCAATCTCGGCGGCCTGGTCGGCACGCTGCTGACCATACCGCTCGCCAAGCACTTTGGCCGCCGCACAATGTTCGCACTGTATTTTGGTGCCTCCGCCGCTGCGATCCTCGCAACCTTTGGTCTCGACATGCCGCCCGAATCGCGGCTCTACATGTTCTTCCTGATTGGTGTGCCGGTGTTCGGCGTATTCGGCGCCTTCCCGTTCTATCTGCCGGAGTTGTACCCGACGCGACTGCGCGCCACCGGCGCCGGCTTCTGCTACAACATCGGCCGCGTGCTGGCCTCGGTCGGCCCGTTCATCGTCGGCGCCGCGGCTGCGAAGGGCACGGCGATGCAGACCATTTTCTATGTGGGCTTTGCGCCGCTGGTTGGACTGCTGCTGGCGCCGCTGATCATCGAAACGCGTGGCCGCACCTTGAGCGATTGACAGGGTAAAGACATGGACTTCATCGATCTGAAATCCCAGTACCGCGCGCTGCGTGCGGGTATCAACACCCGTATCCAGGCCGTGCTCGATCACGGCCAGTACATCCTGGGGCCGGAAGTCACCGAACTCGAGCAGCGCCTGGCGCGTTACGTGAACAGCGCGCACTGCATCTCGGTCGCCAGCGGCACGGATGCACTGCTGATCGCGCTGATGGCACTCGGCATCGGCAAAGGCGATGAGGTGATCACCAGCCCCTTCACCTTCGTGGCGACGGCGGAGGTGATCGCGCTGGTGGGCGCGAAGCCTGTGTTCGTCGACATCGAGCCCGATACGGCCAACCTGGACGCCGCGCTGCTGGAACAGGCGATTACGCCCCATACGCGCGCCATCATGCCGGTGAGCCTGTATGGCCAGCCTTGCGACATGGACGAGATCAGCGCAATCGCTGCGCGCCACGGCAACATCGTGGTCATCGAAGATGCCGCGCAGAGTTTCGGCGCTCTCTATCATGGCCGCCGCAGTGGCGCGCTCTCGGGGATAGGCTGCACCAGCTTCTTTCCCAGCAAGCCGCTGGGTTGCTATGGCGATGGCGGTGCGATCTTCACCGACGATGCGGAGATTGCCAAAGCTTGCACCGAGATCCGTGTGCACGGGCAGAGCGCACGTTACCTTCATACGCGCATCGGCATCGGCGGCCGCATGGATACGCTGCAGTGCGCGATCCTGCTGGCCAAGATGGCGCGCTTCGACTGGGAAGTGTCGCGGCGCATCGAGTTGGGGCGCATCTATGCCGAGCGCATCGCCGCCAGCGGCGCGCGCGCCGGGTTGCTGGCGGTGCGACCGGGGCGCACCAGTGTGTATGCGCAGTACACCGTGATGGTCGATGATCGCGACGGCGTGCAGGAGCGCATGCGCGCCGCCGGCGTACCCACGGCCGTGCACTATCCGCGCCCGCTGCATCAGCAGCCGGCCTACCAAGGGCTGTGCGATGCCAAGCCCATGCCGGTGAGCGAGCTGCTGGCCCGGCAGGTGATCAGCCTGCCGATGAGCGCAGATCTTACGGAATCGCATGTCGATGCCGTGGTCAAGGCGCTGGCAGCCGCTACCCGCGGCTGAGGGCCGGGGCGCGAACCCGGTCGCGATTCCTGAGGCTGGAACGGTAGGGCTGCGGCCTGGCCTGCTATCCTCGGCCACTCATGGGTCTATATTCAGGTGACAGGGCATGTTGAGTCTGCGCAATTGCCGCATCGGTGTGGTGGGCCTGGGTTACGTCGGGCTGCCGCTCGCGGTGGAATTCGGCAAGCATTTCGATACCACCGGCTTTGACGTCAAGGTCGATCGCATCCGCGAGCTGCGCGCCGGGCGTGACAGCACGCTCGAGACCACCGCGCAGGAACTGCGCGCCGCCACCGGCCTGAAGTTCACCACCGATCTCAAACAGCTGCGCCGCTGCCGCATCTTCATCGTCACCGTGCCCACGCCGATCGATGAATACAAGCGGCCCGATCTCACGCCGTTGGTGGGCGCGAGCAACACCGTGGGCCAGGTGCTGAAGAAGGGCGACGTCGTTGTCTATGAATCCACCGTGTACCCGGGATGCACCGAAGAGATCTGCGTGCCGATCCTCGAGCGCGTCTCCGGCTTGAAATTCAATCGCGATTTCTTCATCGGCTACAGCCCCGAGCGCATCAACCCGGGCGACAAGGAACACCGGCTGCCCAGCATTCGCAAGGTGACTTCGGGCTCGACGCCGGAAGCGGCCGAGTTCGTCAACAAGCTCTACGGCTCGATCATCCGCGCCGGCACCTACAAGGCCAGCAGCGTGCGCGTGGCCGAAGCTGCCAAGGTGATCGAGAACACGCAGCGCGATGTGAACATCGCACTGATCAACGAACTGGCGCTGATCTTCAATCGTCTCGGCATCGATACCGAAGAAGTGTTGCTGGCCGCCGGCACCAAGTGGAACTTCCTGCCGTTCCGCCCCGGCCTGGTCGGCGGCCACTGCATCGGCGTCGATCCGTATTACCTCACGCACAAGGCGCAGGAGATCGGCTATCACCCCGAGATGATCCTTGCCGGTCGCAGGCTCAATGACAGCATGGGCCAGTACGTCGCCACCGAGATACTGCGGCTGATGGCCGCACGGCGCATCCATGTCAAGGGCGCGCGCATCCTGGTGCTGGGCCTCACCTTCAAGGAAAACTGCCCCGACATCCGCAACTCCAAGGTGATCGATGTGATCCGCGAGTTGCAGAAGTACGGCGCGAAGATCGATGTGTACGACCCCTGGGTCGATGGTGCCGAGGCAAAACACGAGTACGGGCTGCGTCCTGTGCGCACGCTCAAGCGCGCTCACTACGACGCCGCGGTGGTCGCAGTCGGGCACAAGGAGTTCAAGGCGCTGGGCGTGGCGGGCGTGCGGCGCCTGTGCAAGCGCCAGCATGTGCTCTATGACATCAAGTATGTGTTTCCGGCCAATGAGGTCGATGGCCGATTGTGAGAATGGTGGACGGTACTGGGATTGAACCAGTGACCCCTGCCGTGTGAAAGCAGTGCTCTACCGCTGAGCTAACCGTCCCCGGGGATAGGCCTATGGACTCGAGGGGCGGGGAGTGTAAGCGTCACTAGGGCGGAAAATCAATCACCGCGGGCAATCGCCGGTGGCAGCGCGGGGCCTTCCCAGCTACCATGCCCGACCCTTAGAAATCAGTCGATTAGGCGGAATTCAACCATGGCGGTCGTCACCCGCTTCGCTCCCAGCCCGACGGGCCTTTTGCATATCGGCGGCGTACGCACGGCGCTGTTTTCCTGGCTCTATGCCCGCCACCACGGCGGCAAGTTCATCCTGCGGGTCGAGGATACCGATCGCGAGCGTTCGACCGACGAGGCCGTGAAAGTCATACTCGATGGCATGGAGTGGCTGGGCCTGAGCGCCGATGAGGGCCCGTACTACCAGACGCAGCGCTTCGATCGCTATAGCGAAGTGCTGGCCGGGATGGTCTCAAGCGGCCACGCCTACCACTGCTATTGCAGCAAGGAAGAGCTTGACGCGCTGCGCGCCCAGCAGATGGCCGCCAAGCAGAAGCCGCGCTATGACGGACGCTGCCGCGATCTCAAGACGCCCAAGCCCAACATCGCGCCGGTGGTGCGATTCCGCAATCCGCTCGCCGGCGAAGTGGTGGTCGAGGACCAGGTGCACGGCCGCGTGGTGTTCCAGAACACCGAGCTCGACGACCTGATCATCGCCCGCTCGGACGGCACGCCAACCTACAACTTCTGCGTCGTGGTCGATGACCTGGATATGGGCATCACCCATGTGATCCGTGGCGACGACCACCTCAACAACACGCCGCGACAGATGAACATGCTGTTGGCACTCGGCGCCACGCCGCCGGTGTATGCGCATGTGCCGATGATCCTCGGTGCCGATGGCGCCAAGCTCTCCAAGCGCCACGGCGCGGTGAGCGTGCTCCAGTACCAGGAGGAGGGCTACCTGCCTGATGCGCTGCTGAACTACCTGGTGCGACTCGGCTGGGCGCATGGCGACCAGGAAGTGTTCACGCGCGAGGAGATGATCGCGGCCTTCGACATCGCGCAGGTCGGCAAGGCGGCTTCAGCGTTCAATGCCGACAAACTCCTGTGGCTCAACCAGCAGCACATGATGAAAGCACCCGTTGCCGTGCTGGCTGCAGGCTTGCGTGCGCAGCTCGCGCTCCTCGGCGTTGCCAGTGACGATCAGTCGTTGCTCGAGGGCGTGGCCAACGCCCAGCGCGAGCGCTCCAAGACCTTCAAGGACATGGCCGCGAACAGCGCGTTCTTTTTCCGCACCGTGGAGACGATCGACCCGGTGGCCGCGAAGAAGCACCTGGGGAGCGATGCGACGCCACTACTCGAAACACTGCGCGGCACGCTCGCCGAATTGCCGGCCGCGGAATGGAACGCCGGCGCGATCCATGACCTGATCGCCAAGGTGGCCAATCGCTACGGTGTGGGCCTCGGCAAGGTGGCGCAGCCGCTGCGCGTGGCGCTCACCGGCACCACGGTGTCACCGCCGATCGATGTGACAGTGGCGCTGCTGGACCAGGCGGAAGTGCTGCGGCGCGTGGATCGCGCGCTGGCGCAAAGTCGCAGCGCCTAGCGGCGGCGAGACCGAATGCTCTTCAATTCGTGCGAGTTCCTGCTGGTATTCCTGCCGCTGGTACTGCTGGTCTATTTCCTGCTGCCGCACCGGGGCCAGAATGTCTGGCTGGTGATCGCCAGCTGCGTGTTCTACGCGAGCTGGGACTGGCGCTTCCTGCTGCCGCTGATCTGCACGACCACACTCGACTACTGGGTGTCGCGCCGGATCGAGCGCTTGAACGTCACCCATGCCCCGCGCGAGCGGCGGCGGCGTTATCTGGTCATAAGTCTCATCGCCAATCTCGGACTGCTCGGCTTCTTCAAGTACTGCAATTTCTTCATCGCTTCCGCTGACCAGCTATTGCACGCGCTGGGCATCGCTGTGCCACTGCCGGCGCTCAACATCATCCTGCCGGTGGCAATTTCCTTCTACACCTTTCAGGCGATGTCTTACACGATCGATGTCTATCGTGGCGAGCTGCACGCCACGCGCTCGTTCTGGGATTTCTTCCTGGCGGTGCTGTACTTCCCGCATCTGGTCGCGGGGCCGATCCAGCGCGCGGCCACGCTGCTGCCGCAGGTGTGCAACCCGCGTCGCATCGAGCGCCACCGCGTTGTCGATGGCCTGCACCTGATGTTGTGGGGCTATTTCAAGAAGGTGTTCATCGCCGACAACCTCTCGCCGATTGTCAATCACGCATTTGCGCAGGGCACGGTCAGCGGCGGCGCGACGCTACTCGGCGTGCTGGCCTTCGCATTCCAGATCTATGGCGATTTTTCCGGTTACACGGATATCGCCCGCGGCGTAGCCAAGGTCATGGGCTTCGACTTCGTGCTCAATTTCAACTTGCCCTACTTCGCGACCAACCCGGCCGACTTCTGGAAGCGCTGGCACGTTAGCCTGTCGAGCTGGTTGCGCGATTACCTGTACAAGTCATTGGGCGGGAACCGCGACGGCACCGCACGCACCTATCGCAACCTGATGATCACGATGTTGCTGGGCGGGTTATGGCACGGCGCCGCCTGGAATTTCGTGCTGTGGGGCTTTTTTCACGGCACCATTCTCGTGGTACATCGGGCTTCGCAGCGTGCACTCGTGGCCATGGGAAGGATGTTCACCAGCGTGCCCTGGGCCTGGGCGGCCATCCGTATCCTGTGCATGTTTGCGCTGACCTGCTATGGCTGGCTGCTGTTCCGCGCCACCTCGCTCCATCAGGTGTTCGAGATGACCCGCGCGCTGGCGCATCCGGGCGAGGGTCTGGAGTGGCAGCTGTTCGGTCGTGTCGGGCTGATAGTCGCGCCGCTGCTGCTCGTGCAGGTCATCCAGTGGCGTACCGGCGAGCTGCAGTTCGGCCGCATTGCCTGGATTCCGGCGCCGGTGAAAGTCATTGCGTACGCGCTGATGGTCTACGCGATACTGTTCCTCGGCGGCGCTCCGCAGTCCTTCGTGTATTTTCAGTTCTGAGCCATGGCCACCAGGCACATGAAGTCGTGGATCAAGATCGCGTCGTACGGGCTGCTGGGGTTGCTGACCCTGGAAGTGGCCGCGCGCGTCGAAGATGCGTGGCGCTTCCATGCACCACTGTTGGGTGCCTACTCCATCAACACGGTCTTCGAGCCTAGCCCCTACGGCCGTTCAGGCCGACCCGGCGCAAGCTACGCCAAATGGTCGTTCAACTCGCTGGGCTATCGCGGACCAGAGCCCGCGCCCGGCCGCAGCAACCTGCTGGCCTTCGGCGCCTCGGAGACTTTCGGTTTGTACGAGCAGCCGGATGGCGAGTATCCGAGAGTGCTCGAGCGACGTCTCAACGTACTCGGCGCCGCGCGCTATAACGTGATCAACATTGCGGTGCCCGGCATAAGCATCGGCCGGGTCGATTACCTGGATCACGCGTTGCAGGTCAGTGCGGCAAAAGTCGTGCTCGTGTATCCGGCGCCGGCTAACTACATCGGTCACGAAGGCGCTTACTGCGGGCAAGCTGCGACGCCGGTCCCGACGGACCTCGGGTTGACTGACCGGATCCGGCTGGCGGGCAAGCTCTCGCAGCTGATCAAGGCGCATATTCCCGACACGATCATGACGAGACTGCGCCAGTTCAGCATCTGGCGCGACACGCGCAACCGCAGCGTGCTTGAGCGGGTGCCAGAGACCACCGTCGATGCCTACCGGCGTGATCTCGAGTGTGTGGTGGAGCACGTACGGCAACGCGGCGCACAGCCGATACTGCTCACGCATGCCTCGTATTTCCACGGCACCGCAGGGCCCGAAGACATGGCGCTGCTGACCGCCTGGCGGCGCTTCTATCCGCAGTTGAAGGAAATGGGGTTCCTGGATCTTGAAGAGCGCGCCAATGCGGCGGTGCGCCAGGTGGCTGCGGCCAGCGCCGTTCAGCTGATCGATGTGGCAGAGCAGATGCCACGCGGCCCGCGTTTCTTCGCGGATTTCGTACACTTCAGTGATGCAGGTGCGACGCGTATGGCCGAAATCGTAGCAGCGGCGATGGCCGCAAACCCGGTTGCATGGCCGGCGGGTCCAGTGCCGGCAGGCGGTGCAAGGTGAGGGCGCTGCCCACTGCTGCACTGCTGCTGGCGCTGGTCGGCGCCACGGCAATGCGGGGCGAAAGCGCGCCGGCGCAGCAACGCCTAGCGGCTGCCAAGACTGCGGCCGCTAACGCGCCCGCCACACACTTGAGCGCGGTCTGGGCGAATGAAGGCGGCGACAAGGTCTGGCAGGAAGAGATGCGCGCCACGCTCGGCCAGCGCGTCGTGAATTCCGTGTGGGACGGGGCGAAGGTACGCATCAGCGGCGCCCGCAACGAAGTGGTGTCCTTCGTGGTGCAGCTCGAGTCAAAGACGGGCGCACCGCATGTGAGCCTGAAGTTCAACGAGCTGCAGGGGCCAGGCAAGTCGCGCATTGCCAGCACTGTGACAGCTACGGGCGACCAGCTATGGCGCTACGTGGGCCGGAACATCGAGGGCTTCTACCTGCGCTATCTGAAAATCACCGGCATCAATCGTACCAATTTCGGCTATGACGCCTATTACGATGAACGCCACGTGCCCTCGCGCATGCGGCGGCCGTTGCAGTCACCGGGCTCGCGATATGGCGTAGGCGGCTGGAAGGATCGGCCGATGGCGGACAAATCCGTGCCCGATATCGCGGTGCCGATCGAGCTGGCCAGCCGCTTCGATGTTGCCGCCAATCGCACCCAGGGCATCTGGTACGACCTGTACATTCCACGCGATGCCACGCCGGGTGATTACAGTGGCACGGTCAGCGTGTCGGAAGACGGCGTCACGACCCACAGCCTGCCCGTCACGCTGCATGTCTATTCCTTCGCCTTGCCCGATCAGCCCGCCGCCAAGACCATGGCTTTCGCGGGTCTCACGGAAATACTGAATCGCTACACGGGCGTTGCGTATTCGGGCAATGGCGATCCACGAACGGCCCTTGCCAGCAAAGTGCTCGAGAACCACTTCCGCCTCTTCAAGCGCCACAAGATCTCGCTGAGCGCGGAGAACTGCGACACGATTGATATCTGCCCGAAGTTCGCGCCCGCGGCCTACATGCGCAAGAAGCTGAGCGGTGCCTACTACAGTGCGGCCAACGGGTACGACGGGCCCGGACGCGATACGCCCGACAACGTGTTCGTGGTCGGTGCCTATGGCAGCTGGAGTCGCGATGGCATCGACTCGCGCGCCAAGATGCAGCAATACATGGATGCCTGGGAATCCTGGTTCCAGAAGAACGCGTCGGAGGTCGAGCGCTTCCTCTACATCGCGGATGAATCCAACGACTACAAGCAGCTCAACGTGTGGCTCGACTGGATGAAAGAGGGCAACACCACGGTGGGCCGCTCGCTGCGCGGACTGCTCACCATTCCGCTCGAGACCGCGCTCACCAAGACGCCGCGCGTCGACATCGTGGCCTCGAACTACGCCTGCTCGGAGACCACCGGCTACACCAATGCCTACCGCAAGATGATCACCGAGGGCCACAAGGCACTGTGGCATTACAACGGCAAGCGGCCCGCCTCGGGTTCCTTTGTCACCGAAGATGACGGCGTTGCCACGCGCATGATGCCCTGGGCGGCCTACAAGATGGGCATCAGCCGCTGGTTCTACTGGGCCACGACCTACTACAGCGATTTCCAGGCCAACGGCGGCAAGCAGACCGATGTCTACAGCAACGCCGTGACCTTCGGCCAGGACACCGCCAGCGATGCCATCTTCGGGCGCACCGGCTACAACCGCAGCAATGGCGAGGGCGTGCTGGTGTACCCAGGGCGTGATGCGCACTTTCCCGTCAATTCCTATGGCGTCGACGGGCCCTTTGCCTCGGTGCGATTGAAAAACTGGCGCCGCGGCGTGCAGGATGTCGACTACGTTGCGCTGGCTGCGAAGATCGACCCGGTGAGCACGCGCCAGATCGTGCAGAGCATGGTGCCCAAGGTGCTCGGTGACACCGGGGTGGAAACGCTGCGCGATCCGAGCTACGTGCTGACCGACATTTCCTGGTCCGTCGATCCAGCGGCCTGGGAGGGCGCGCGAGCCCGGCTGGCAGCCATCATCGAGAAACACTGACAGTCGCATTCATGGATAATCAGCTCGCATGAAACTGGCAGGCGTACTCAGTGAGCCGCCTCTCGATCCGACCAGCTGGTCGGGTACGGCGGTGCATTTTTTCGGCGCCCTCGATCGGGCCGGCATTCTCGCGGGCGCCATCGATGCGCGTGTCAGCGGACTGACCGACAAACTGTATCGGGCGGTGAACTTCTCGCCTTCGCTGGCTCGCTGGCGCGAGCGTTACCATCTCGACCCACGTCGCTTCCGAGCCCAGACCGGGGTGGCGGGGCGCAAGCTCCTGGATGGCAGGTTGAACGCAGAAGGTGTGCTGCAGATCGGCGCCTGGTATTGCATGCCCGACGTCACCACGCTCCCCTGCTATTCCTATCACGATGGCAACTTTGCCTTGCGGCTGCGTTCCGGTCGCGTTGCGCTCGAGGCGCAGCACGCGCGTGTCCAGTCGGTGCTGCGCTGGGAGCGCGAGACCTACGCCAAGTTGCGTGGCGTGTTCGTGATGAGTTCCTGGCTTGGTGATTCCTTCATCAACGATTTCGCTGTGCCGGCGAGCAAGGTGCATGTGGTCGGTGCCGGCATCAATTTCGAGCGCCTGCCGCCAGAACGCCACCGCACCGAGTCGGCGCCGCGCTTCCTGATGGTCGGCAAGGATTTCGTGCGCAAGGGCGGCGAGGTGCTGCTCAAGGCATTTGCGATCGTGCGCAAGGCGGTACCCGAAGCCGAGCTGGTGCTGATCGGCCCGACCATGGGCAGCCCGCCACCCGGCGTGCGCTGCCTCGGCTTCCTGTCGAAGCAGAATCCGCAGGATGTGCAGGCCATCGAGAACGCCTACCTGCAGGCGGGCATCTATGTGCTGCCGTCGCTCTATGAGCCCTTCGGCATTTCGCTGCTGGAGGCCATGTCCTATTCGCTGCCCTGCGTGGTGGCCAACCATTGCGCCATGCCGGAAATCGTGGGGCACAACGAGTCGGGCCTGGTGGTGAAGCCGGGCGATGCGGATTCGCTGGCAGCGGCCATGCTCGAACTGGCACGCGATCCGGCGCGCGCCTTGAGCCATGGCGCTGCGGGCCGGCGTCGCCTGCTGCAGCGTTACACCTGGGATGCGGTGGCAGCGAAAATCAAAAGTGTGGTGGGCTGAGCATGCGCCAACTGAGCGATTCGCAGTTGGCGAGCTTCGACACCGAATACGTTGACGCCGATCGCTGGCAGATGGTGAAGCGCAACATCGATCGCGACTTCCCCGACGGCAAGTTCCGCTTCCTCGATCTCGGCGGCGGCACCGGCAGATTTGCCGACCTGCTGCTGGCCAACTATCCGCTGGCCGAAAGTTGCGTGTTCGACAACTCCGAATTGCTGTTGGCGAAGAACAAGCCGGATCCGCGCAAGCAACTCATCTGCGATTCGGCCGAGCATCTGGGGAAAATCGACGGCCGCTTCGACCTGGTTTCCGTGCACTGGCTGTTGCACCACCTGGTCGGCGATTCCTACGCGCAGACTACGATCAATCAGCGCGCGGTGCTCGGTGGGCTGGCGGGCCTGCTGGCCTCGCGCGGCCGAATCAGTGTGTTCGAGAACAACTACCAGGGGCTGCTGCTGGACGCGCTGCCGGGATGGCTGATCTATGAGGCGACCTCCATGCGCTCGCTTGCAGCCCTGACCCGGCGCCTGGGCGCCAACACGGCCGGCGTCGGCGTGTGCTTTCGCTCGGAGCAGCAATGGCGCGCCATGATCGCTGCGACCGGCTACAAGATCGTGGACTACGACGAGCCCGATCAATGGATCTGGCCGCTGCGCTGGTACTGGCGCGTGTTCCTGTTCCTGCGGCGAGTGCGAGTGGGGCACTACTGGCTGTCGCCGGCGCGCTCCCACTAGGCAATACTGCCGATTGCATCACATCCGCGGGTCGGCAGGCCTGCCCGCGCAGCAAAGGGAATAGGGCAAAGTAGCGCCCCATGTGTGGCATAGCCGGATACCTTGATCGCTCGGGCAGCAATGCGCCCACGCGTGCGCAGCTCGAGCGCATGATCCGCGCCCTGCATCATCGTGGGCCCGATGGCTACGGCTTCCATGTTGCGCCGCCCGTCGGGCTGGCGCACGCGCGGCTCAGCATCATTGACCTGGCGACCGGCGACCAGCCGATCCACAACGAAGAGCGCAGCGTGTGGGTAGTCTTCAACGGCGAGATCTTCAACTACGTGGAACTGCGCGCCGAGCTCATCGCGCAGGGCCACGTGTTTTCGACCCAGTCTGACACCGAAGTGATCGTGCATCTCTACGAGCAGCACGGCCTGCGCTTCGTCGATCACCTCAACGGCCAGTTCGCCATCGCGCTGTGGGACCAGAACCAGCGCCGGCTGGTTTTGTGCCGCGATCGAGTGGGCATACGGCCGCTGTTCTACAGCGTCGATGAACGTACGCTGGCCTTTGCCTCCGAGGTCAAGGCGCTGCAGGCCGCAGGGTTCGGCCGCTCGGGCCTGCGTCCCACGGGCCTGGCCGAGGTGTTCTCGCTGTGGAGCGCGTTCCCCGGTCGCAGCGTGTTCAATGGCGTGCAGTCGCTCCCGCCCGGCCACCTGCTGACGCTGCAGGATGGCGCACTGCGAATCGAAAAGTACTGGGACTGGGATTTCGATCCCGCCTGCATCGATGAGCGCAGCAGTTTCGACGACGCCGCGGCGCAGCTGCAGGAGCTGCTGACCGACGCGGTGCGACTGCAACTGCGGGCCGACGTGCCCGTGGGTGCCTACCTCAGCGGCGGGCTCGATTCATCGATTGTCACCGCCGCCATCAAGCGCGTCAGCAGCACGCGCATGACTTCCTACTCGCTGACCTTCGAAGATGCCGAGTTCGATGAGCGCGAATTCCAGCAAACCATGGTCGCGCACCTCAACACCGAACACATCGAGCGTCTTTGCACCCAGGCCGACATCGGCCGCAATTTCCCGCTCGCGATCTGGCACACCGAGACGCCGCTGGTGCGCACCGCGCCCACGCCGCTGATGCTGCTGGCCGAGCGCGTGCATCAGCAGGGTCGCAAGGTGGTGCTGACCGGCGAAGGCGCCGACGAAGTGTTCGCCGGCTACGACCTGTTCAAGGAAGCCAAGGTGCGCCGCTACATCGACGCGCATCCGGGCTCCGCTGCTCGCCGGCGCCTGGTGGAAAAACTCTATCCGTACCTGAAGCATTCGCCCGGCGCGGGCAAAGCCATGGCGCAGAGTTTCTTCACGCAGGGCACGCTGCCGGTGACGCATCCGGCCTATGCGCATTTCACGCGCCTGGATGTCACGCGGCGCATCTGGCGATTCCTGTCCGCCGACATGCGTGCCGCGATCGGTGACTGGAATCCCGAGCAGGCCATCGCGGAGTGGGTGCCAGCGAGAAGCGCCGGCTGGAGCGATCTCGGGCGCGATCAATATGTCGAGGCGCAGTTGTTGATGAGCGGGTACCTGCTGGCCTCGCAGGGCGATCGTGTCGCGATGGCGCACTCGGTCGAGGGACGCTATCCGTACCTGGATCATCGGGTGATCGAGTTCGCCAATCGACTGCCGCCGCGCTACAAGCTCAGCGGCCTGCGCGAGAAACGCATCCTGCGGCGCGCCTTCTCCGAGTTCTTGCCGCCCTCGATCGCCCAGCGCGTGAAGCAGCCCTATCGCAGCCCCGACAGCGCGAGTTTTTTCCGCGATGGCGAACCGCTGGCCTACGTGGCGCAGCTGCTGGGTCCGGAGGCCATTCGCCGCGCCGGCTATTTCGATGCTGCTGCGGTCGAGTTGCTGGTGAAGAAATGCCGCGCCGGCAAGGTGGTCGGGTTCGCGGACAACATGGCACTGGTCGGCATACTCTCGACCATGCTGATGCACGAGCTGTTCATCAATGGGGAGAGCCCCGGCGCGCTGGCGGCCTGAGGGCCGGCGCGTACGCAAGCCGGGCTGGCGCCAGCGGCCTCCGGGCCGGTTTGCCGGCCCCAAACTGTGACTTTGTGCGAAACGCCCGGCCAGCCGGGCATGGGAAGATGGGGGATCATGGGTTTTCTGCAGACATCACTGGACGCCTGCGTCCGCCGGCATCCTGACAAGGAGGCGATCGTCACGCGCGAGCGCCGCTGCAGCTATGCGCAGCTGTCGCGCGAGGCGGATCTGCTCGGCGCCGCCCTGCAGCGGCGTGGTGTGCGCAAGGGCGAGCGCGTCGCCATCCTGCTGGAGAACAGCATCGAAGTGGCCGCCGCGCTGTACGGCATCCTGCGCATCGGCGGCGTATTCATCGTCATCAATCCGCAGACCAAGGCCGACAAGCTCGCTTACCTGCTGCAGGACTCGGGCGCCACGGCGCTGATCAGCGGGCGCAGTTTCGAGTCGGTCTACGCCAGCGCGGTTGCCACCGCACCGGAATGTCGCACGCTCATCGTCGAGGGTCTCACGGCCGACGCGGACCTCGGCCACTGCCGCTTGCTGTCGATGCAGGCGGTGCTGGCGAGCGGCGCTGCCGACATCGCGCCGAGCGGGCTCATCGACTACGACCTCGCGAGCCTGGTGTACACCTCGGGCTCGACCGGCAAACCCAAGGGCGTGATGCTCTCGCACCTGAACATGTGCACGGCGGCGGATGCGATCGCCACCTACCTTGAATTGCGCCATGACGATCGGATCCTGTGCGCGCTGCCGATGGCCTTTGACTACGGCCTCTACCAGCTGCTGCTGAGCGTGCAGGCCGGTGCCACGCTGATCCTCGAAAAATCCTTTGTTTTCCCGGCCAAGGTGCTCGAGCTGATGGTGCAGGAGCGCGTGAGCGTGCTGCCCGGCATCCCCACGATCTACTCCATGCTGCTGGGTTTCAGCGCACTGGCGAAATACGATCTGGGCGCGCTGCGCACGCTCACCAACACCGCAGCCGCGCTGCCCAAGCGGCAGATCACCGACCTCAGGTCCGCTTTCCCGCAGGCGCGCATCTACTCGATGTACGGCCTCACCGAATGCAAGCGCGTTACCTACCTGCCGCCCGATCAGCTCGACATCCGTCCCGACAGCGTCGGCCGCGGCATGCCCAACGAGGAGCTGTGGCTGGTGGACGAGAACGGGCAGCGGCTGCCCAATGGCTCGACCGGGGAACTGGTGATCCGCGGCAGCCATGTGATGCGCGGCTACTGGCGCGACCCGGCGGCCACGGCCCTGAGGCTGCGGCCCGGCCCCTTGCAGGGTGAAACAGTGCTCTATTCGGGCGATATCTTCCGCACCGATGCCGAGGGCTACCTTTATTTCGTCGGCCGACGCGACGATATTATCAAGAGCCGCGGGCAGAAGGTGAGCCCGCGCGAGGTCGAGGACGTGCTCTACCGCCTCGATGGTGTGCAGGAAGCGGCCGCCATCGGCATCGATGATGAGGTCTGGGGCCAGGCGATCAAGGTGTTCGTGGTAGCGCGGGCCGGGGTCACGCTGGCCGAGAAGCAGGTGCTGCTGCATTGCCGGCAGCATCTCGAGGACTACATGATGCCGAAGCTTGTGGCGATCGTGCCCGAGCTGCCCAAGACCGACACCGGCAAGATCCGCAAGACCGGCCTGAAGTGAGCGTTTTCGAGTGCTAAATCCAACACGAGTGCAATCCGACATGAGCGACATCAAGCAGCAGGTGCGCGGCTTCATAGCCAGCAACTTCATCATCAGCGACCTCGACAAGCTGGCCGACGGCGCGTCGCTGCTCGAACACCGCATCCTCGATTCCACCGGCTTCATCGAGCTGGTGAGCTTCCTCGAGGAAGCCTTCAAGGTGCAGATCCAGGATGAAGAGATGGTTCCCGAGAACCTCGATTCCCTGGACAACATCGAGGCCTACATCAACCGCAAGCGCGCTGGCTGAGAGCCATGACGAACTACTACCGTGCCGATGCGCTGCGCCTCGATTGCGCCGCTGAAGCGCAGCGCATTGCCGGCTGGATGCTGCAGGCCGTGGGTACCACGCTGCGTCGCCGCGGCGTGATCATCGCGATGTCGGGCGGCGTCGATAGCTCTGTGTGCGCGGCGCTGGCCGTGCAGGCCTTTGGCCGCGAGCGCGTGCAGGGCCTGCTGCTGCCCGACCGGGAGTCTTCGTCCAGCAGCGGGAGCCTGGGTGCGAAAGTGGCCGACCAGCTTGGCATCACCTACCACAGCGAAAGCATTGCCGCGGCGCTCGAAGGGCTGGGCTGCTATCGCTGGCGGGATGAGGCGATCCGCGAGGTTGTGCCCGCCTATGGCGAGGGCTGGAAAAGCAAGATTGTCATCGCTGCCGCCGCGAATTCCGGGCTCTCGTATTTCAAGCTGGTGGTGCAGTCGCCCGCGGGCGAGCTGCAGGAAAAACGCCTGCCCGCGAAGCAGTACCTGCAGATCGTCGCGGCCACCAATTACAAGCAGCGCATGCGCAAGGCGATCGAGTACTTCCACGCCGACCGCTTAGGGTATGCCGTGATCGGCACGCCCAACCGCCTCGAATATGACCAGGGCTTCTTCGTGAAGGGCGGCGATGGTCTCGCCGACATCAAGCCGATCGCGCACCTGTACAAGACCCAGGTGTACCAGCTCGCGCATCACTATCGCTTGCCCGCTGAAGTGTGCAATGCCAAGCCCACCACCGACACCTACTCGCTCGCGCAGGGCCAGGACGAGTTCTACTTTGGCTTGCCCTACGACAAGATGGACATTGCGCTCTGGTGCCACAACCACGAGGTGCCAGTCGCCGAGTTTGCCGCGGCGGTGTCCCTGAACGAGCAGGCGGCCACGCGGGTCTACCAGGACATCGCGTCCAAGCGGGCCACGACTGCCTACCTGCACAGCGGCGCGCTGCTGGTCGATCCGGTATCGCAGCTGCCAAAGCTTACCTCACCGGCACCGGCGTTGCCGCCCACGCCGTGACGGTGGAATGAGGCCGTGATTTCTTTTGAAGAAGCCGCCGCACAACTGCGCAGCGGGTTCGTGCCCGCACCCGACAAGCCCGACGAGACTGTGGAAGCGACCGCGCGCGCACTGTGGTTCGTGGCTGCGGCGCAGCCGCGACCCGTCAGTCGGGCACTGCCGCCACTCCCAGTGCTCGGTGCCGATCAGGCGGCAAGCCTCAAGGCACTCATCGATCGCCGGCTGTCCGGCGAGCCGCTGGCATACCTCGTGGGGCTGCAGGAATTCATGGGGCTCGAATTCATCGCCGCAGCCGGCGCGCTGATTCCACGGCGCGAGACCGAACTGCTGGGCGCAGCGGTGCTCGCGGCTTTGGCCGAAGTGCAAAAGCATACGCAGCAGCCGCGGCTGCTGGACCTGTGCACGGGCTGCGGCAATCTGGCCGTGATGCTCGCGCATCACGGGCCCGGGGCGAGCGTGGTCGCGACCGATCTCGAGCAGGCGGCACTGGATATCGCGGCCTGCAACGTGCAGCACCATCACTTTGGCGAGCGCATCCACTTGCTGCAGGGAAATCTCTTCGGCGCGCTGGCACCACTGGGTGCGGATGCCCGCTTCGAACTCATCAGCTGCAATCCGCCGTACCTTTCGAGCCGCCACGCCGCGCACATGCCAGCGGAAGTCGGTGCGGCCGAGCCGGTCGCCGCCTTTGACGGCGGGCCCTTCGGCCTGTCCATTGTGCTGCGGCTCCTGAAGGAAGCGCCGACCCACCTCGTGCCAGGCGGGTGGCTGTGTTTTGAGATCGGTGCCGGGCAACAGGCCCTCGTGGAATCCCGCATAAAGCAGCAATCCGGCTACACTGATATGCATCGCGCATATGATAGTCAGGGGGTGGTGAGGGCTTACCGGCTACGCTGGCAACCCTGACCCTTGGGGCGTTTTGGGCCGTTTATGTTGACACCGGAGCAGCGTTTGCTTACCGTTCCGGCCCCTTGGATTGGGGCCATAGCTCAGCTGGGAGAGCGCTTGCATGGCATGCAAGAGGTCGGCGGTTCGATCCCGCCTGGCTCCACCAACTTTAAGCCTAGATTAACGTGACCTGCGTCCCCATCGTCTAGAGGCCTAGGACATCGCCCTTTCACGGCGGTAACGGGGGTTCGAATCCCCCTGGGGACGCCAATCTTGCTGCCCGTGATGCTAGTCTGATTATGTAAGCGCAGCACTGGGTACACTTTCGCAATGCATTTCAAGCTATTCCGACGCTACTGGCAGCTGCCGCTGGTGATGCTCTGGTTGGGCGAGGCCGCGGCGCTGGTGCTCGCGGGAGTCCTCGCACAGCACTTTTCCGGCTCGGTCGCCGGTGGCATCTACAGCCCGGCCTCCGCTGTCCTGTTCTGTGCCTGCGTGCTGATCAGCATGATCGGCATGGGCCTGTTCAGCCGGCGGTTGCGGGAACGTACCGCGGGCATCGTCGCGCGCCTGACTTTCAGTGTGCTGCTCGGCGGAATCGGCAGCGGTACTTTGCTGATCCTGTTGCCCATGGAAAGTTGGTCGCTGCGCACCGTGCTGATTGCCATGGTGCTGGCGTGGTTTGCACTGTTGCTGGTCTGGCTGATCCGTCGCACCATTGTCGATGAGGAGAAATTCAAGCGCCGCGTGCTGGCCTTCGGCGCCGGTCGCAATGCGCACCGCATCACCGAGTTGCGCCGCCGCGCCGACCGCCGCGGCTTCAGGCTGGTGGGCTACGTGCGCGTCGAGGGCGAGGACCCGCAGGTTCCCGCTGGAAAGATTGTCGCCACTGGCGAGTCGCTGCGCGAGTACGTCAAGGAACAGGAGGTCGATGAGATCGTCGTGGCGATGGACGACCGGCGCCGCCACTTTCCGCTCAAGGAACTGCTGAACTGTCGCCTGGACGGCGTCGAGATCAGCGAGCTGGTGAGTTTCCTCGAGCGCGAGGCCGGCAAGGTCTATCTCGATGTGCTCAATCCGAGCTGGATCATCTTCTCGGACGGATTCCGTCGTGATCGCGCCCGTCAGTTAACGGAGCGTTGTTTCGATCTGCTGGCCAGCATCCTGGTGCTGGCAGTCTCCACGCCCGTGATGCTGCTGACCGCCCTGGCCATCAAGCTGGAAGAGGGGCTGCGCGCGCCGATTTTCTACTCACAGGACCGGGTCGGCATCAACGGGCAGATCTTCAAGGTGCTCAAGTTCCGCAGCATGCGCATCGATGCCGAGAGCGATGGCAAGGCGCGCTGGGCGCAGGCCGATGACAATCGCATTACGCGCGTCGGCGGCCTGATCCGCAAGCTTCGCATCGACGAACTGCCGCAGATCCTCAATGTGCTGAAGGGCGACATGAGCTTCGTGGGGCCGCGCCCGGAGCGTCCGGAGTTCGTGAGTGAGCTGACCGCGCAGATTCCGTATTACGGCGAGCGTCACTCGGTAAAGCCCGGCATCACGGGCTGGGCGCAACTGTGCTATCCCTATGGATCGTCGGTGCAGGATGCCACCGAGAAGCTGCAGTACGACCTGTTCTACGTGAAGAACCACAACCTGCTGTTCGACGTGCTGATCCTGCTGCAGACCCTTGAAGTCATCGTGATGGGCAAGGGCGCTCGGTGAGCCGCGCTGCGGCCACGGCCACGGCGACACGACTGCCTGATCTGCCCTTTCTCGATGCCCTGCGCGGGCTGCTGATCGTATTCGTCATTGCCATCCACGCTGGCAGCTACGCGCAGCTGCAACCGGGCTGGGCATCCGACCTGACGTATTTCGTGGTCGCGACCGCCACGGTGAAGGGCTTTTTCCTGGTCGACGGCTTCCTGTTCGCGCGCTCGCTGGCAAAGCCGCAGCAACCTGCGACCCTTGCGAGGCTGCAAACCAGCGCAACGCGCCTGCTGTTGCCGTGGTTGCTATTCAGCGGCGCTTACCTGCTGTTGCGCATGTATGGCAGACGCCTGGGCATGTTGCCGCCCGCATCCATGCCCGATGGGCACTGGTCGATTACCGGTGCGGCTTCAGCGCTCTGGTATTCAGAGACCTCGGCGCAAATGTACTTCCTGGTTTCGCTGTTCGCGGTGCGGGCAGTGGCAATTGCCTGCCTCTCGCTGCTGCGCCGCTGCCGTGCCGGCGTGTTGGCGCTGCTCGCCATCGCCCTGGCACTGCTGTTCCGCCAGGTCGTGGAGCCCTGGGCGCTGGGTGCGAACGCGCGCAGCGTCATGGACCCGATGCTGCTGGCTTTGGGCGGCAGCGCGTTCTTCGTTGCCGGCATGGCGATGTGGTGCGCGCGTTGGCACGAATTACCGCAGCGGCTGGCGCTGGCAGGCTTGCTACTGCTGCTGAGCATCGCTGCAACGCGCATCGGGGCCAACTGGGGTCACGCGGTCGCCGAATTCGCTTATGTCGCGGCCCTGTTCCTGGCATTTGCGGCGCTGGCCGGCGTGCCGGCCTGGATGGCCGCAACAGGGCGCAGGACCATGGGTATCTACCTGCTGCACCTGCCGATCATCATGCACCTGGTAAGTTCGCTGACTCACCGCCTGGCCGTGGCCAGCGGTTTCCCGGCCTATTTCCTGATCGTGCCGCTGACGGCCCTGGCGAGCCTGCTGGCCGTCCTGGTCGCCGAACGCCTGGGGGTGGCGCCCCTGCTGTTTGGTGAAACCCGCGTCGCCACCCGCGCGCAAGCGTGAATCCATGGGCCTGGGGGCCCAAAGTGTGACCCGTTTCACTGCCTGCCTACACGGATATCTGTCCGAGATTCCAATATAAATCTGGCACTTGCGCGTTGTACTGATACCCCGTCCATAGGTTATATTTGTGCTCTTCGCAGGAGCGGTAGACATGTTCAGCAACTCAGGGCGGGTCGTGCGCGGATTGCCGACCCTCGCGGCCTTGGCACTGGTGTGGATCGGCCAGGCGCCGCTGGCGCTGGCCGCCGACGCCCCCGCGGCAGCGCCGTCGACGGCCCCCCAGGCGCCTGCTGCGCCGGTCGCCGACAACTACATCATCGGCCCGGGCGACACCATTCAGGTGTTCGTGTGGCGCAATCCCGACCTCTCGGTCACCGTGCCGGTGCGCCCCGACGGCAAGATTTCCACGCCGCTCGCCGAAGACGTGGTCGCCATCGGCAAGACGCCCTCACAGCTTGCCCGCGAGATGGAAAAAGTGTTGTCCGAGTTCGTGCGTACGCCCCAGGTGAACATCATCGTCAGCCAGGCGGTCAGTTCCTACAGCAAGGTCACGGTGGTCGGGCAAGTGAAGAACCCGCAGGCGCTGCCGTATCGCGAAGGCCTCAAGGTGATGGACGTGGTGCTCGCCTCCGGGGGTCTCACAGATTTCGCGGCACCAAACCGCGCCAAGGTGGTTCGCAAGAGTGGTGAGGGTGAGCAGGACCTGCCGGTGCGTCTGGGCGACCTGATGAACAAGGGCGCCATGAAGTACAACATCGATCTGAAGCCGGGCGATGTGCTCATCGTGCCGCAGTCGCGCTTCTGAGCTGCGCCTGAGGACTACACATGAGTGAAGCGACACAACAGATCCAGGCCATGATTGGTGCCGTACGCCGGCGCCGCTGGATGATCGTGAAGATTGCCGGCGCGCTAAGCATCTCGGTCTGGCTGCTGTTGCTCGCCCTGCCGAGCCGTTACGAGGCCAGTGCGCGCGTATTCGTCGATATCCGCACTGTACTCCAGCCAGTGCTCAAAGGCATTGCCGTTGATGAGCAGGTTGACTCAGAAGTATCGCTGGTGCGCGAGGCGCTGCTCTCGTACCCGAAGCTCGCGGCGGTGGCCAACAAGAACGGCCTGGTGGGCCCCGGTCACAATGTCGATGATGTGGTGCGCGAGCTGCAGAACAAGGTCGACGTCGCGGCCGAGAGGAATCGCGCCGAGGGCGGTGGCGATGGCAAGAGCAGCGTCGTCTATGTGATCACCTACCGCGATCGCAGCGCGGAGCGCAGCGTCGCGATTGTGAGTTCACTTCTCGACGTGTTCGTCAAGGACACGCAGGCCGGCAATCGCAGCGGCAGCAGTCAGGCGCAGGTCTTCCTCGCAGGGCAGATCTCGGACTATGAGAAGCGCTTGTCGGCGGCCGAGGCGCGGCTGGCCGAATTCAAGCGCCGCAATGTCGGCATGATCCCTGGCGACAAGGGCGATTACTTCTCGCGCCTCGACAAGGAAATCAGCGACCAGCAGGAAGCCGAGACCAACCTGGCGATCGCGCAGAGCCGCAAGGAGGCGCTGCAGCACCAGTTGTCGAGCACCAAGCCCTACCTACCCGGTGCTTCTGGCGGCAGTGCCGGTAGCGGCAACAGCAATGCTGCTGATGTCTCCACGCGCCTGCAGGAGAATGAGGCCAGACTCGCCGATCTGTTGAGCCGCTACACGGAGAAGCATCCCGAAGTGATTGCGCTGCGCGCCACGATCGCCGATCAGAAAGTCGCACAGGCACGCGAACTCGCGGAACTCGAGCGCGGCGGTACGGGCACGGGCGCGATCCGCTCGCTCAGCGCCAATCCGGTCTATCAGTCGATCCAGGTGCAGCTCAACCAGGTTGATGTCGAGTTGGCCTCGTACCGGGGCGCCATCGCGCAGCATGCCAGCGAGATCCTGACGCTGCGCAAGTTCGTGAACTCGGCGCCCGAGGTCGAGCAGGAATATTCGCGCCTCAATCGCGACTATGGCGTGACCAAGCAGCAGTACGAAGCACTGGTGCAACGCCTCGAGCAGGCCCGGGTTTCGGAGAACGCTGCTGAAGCGGGCTCGGTGCGATTTGAGGTGATCGATCCGCCGCGCGCCGAGCGACATCCGGTGTGGCCGAACCGGCGCTTGCTGGCCTTGGCCGGGTTGTTCGCGGGACTGGCTGCCGGCATCGGCCTGGTACTCGGACATTTCCTGCTGGCACCCACGGTCAACAGTGTTGAATCCCTGGGCGCGCTCGGCGTGCCGGTGTTGGGCGCGCTGACTTTCCAGCGCGATCAACAGACCTTGAGCGCACTGCACCGCGATGAGCGCATGGCGTTGTGGAGCGTGGCTGGCCTGGTGGGTGCCGGCCTGTTCATGGCGCTCACCAGTGATGTGCTCGCCAGCTGGCTGCACGCGATCCTGTCCTGGAGGTCGACGTCATGAGTCTGGTCGAAAAGGCCCTGGGCAAAGCCCGTTCCAACAGCCTGCGCAAGGCGTCCGAAGTCGCCGAGGCGGTGGTGCCTGTCGAAGCCGCGCCGCGCGTGGTGAGTCCGCCGGCAGAGCGTGTGGTGCGCAAGCCCCAGCTGTTGATCGACGATGATACGTTGCGCCGCGCCGGTCTGTATCCGCCCAATGAACTGCCACATCAACTCGCGGCCGAATGCCGCAATATCAAACGTGGCCTGCTAAACGAGCTCGCGCGCGCCGAAGGGCGCAGCTCGAACGTGACGCTGATCACCAGCGTGCTGGCGGGCGAGGGCAAAACCTTCACCGCATTCCACCTGGCAATGTCGATGGCGAAGGATCCTGACTTCACTGTGTTGCTGGTCGATGCGGACACAGTGCGGCCGCGCATCAGCCGCGCCCTGGGAGTCGACGAACGTGCAGGCCTGGTCGATGCCGCCTTCGATGCCATGGTAGATGTGGAATCGCTGGTGTTGACCACCAACATCGAAGGCCTGTCGTTCCTGCCCGTGGGCCGGCACGACATCGAAGCCACGGATCTGTTTGCAAGCCACCAGATGCAGCGCGTGATGGGCCGCCTGAGCGAGACCTCCGGGCGACTGATCGTGATGGATTCACTGCCGCTGCTGCAGACTACCGAGGCGTTGGCGCTAGTCTCGAACGCCGATGCTGTGCTGGTGGTGGTGCGCGCCAGCGTCACGCCGCGTGCGGCTATAGTCGAGGCGCTGGAGCAGCTGTCGGATCATCCTCGCGTGATGACGGTGCTCAATGCCGCCGAACCGACCTTGTTGGGCAAATACCTTGGACACGGCTACGGTTACCATGACTATTCGGAATATGCAGTCCTCAAGAATCGTTGACTTGGCGCGCCAGCGCGCTGGCGCCTGCAGCGCAGCGCTGCTGATGATCGCGCCGGCGCTGGCGCTCGCCGCATCGGCCGACGATGTGTACCTGGTGAAAGCCGGCGCCTTCTACTCTGACAACATCGGTCGCTCGCCGACCAATGGCCAATCGGCGACCACGCTCTCGGTCGGCACCGAGCTGGCGCTGGCGGATGTAACCGGTCCGCTGCAGGGCAAGGTCGCAGGTGACCTCAGCTTCAACGACTACCTCGGCACCGACTACCGCAAGCAGCTGGTCGGGTCCATGGTGGGCAACGGTTTCTGGCAGATGGTGCCGAATCTCGTGCGCTGGAACGGCGACTTCAGCTTCGGCCAGGTGCGAGCCGACCAGTTGCTGCCCGCACAACCTGGCAACATCGAAAATGTATTCACCTTCAGTACCGGTCCGCAGTTGCACGCGCGCCTTGGCAGTGCGGCGGAACTCGACCTGGAGGGTTTCTATGCGAGCACGATCTACCAGGATCGTCCGTTCGACAACCACGATGTCGGTGGCCGGCTGGTATTGAGTCGTCTGGTCACGCCGCACTTCCGGCTCGGACTGGGTGGCGCTGCCGATCGCATCACCTACCAGGATGGCAGCGGGCTGGCGACGCCTGAGCTCGATCACAGCGAGGCTTTCCTGCGCCTCTCGATCAATGGTGTGCGTACCACCCTCGATCTCGATGGTGGCGTGGGCAGGCTACGTGGCGGCACTGTTGACAGCCAGGAGACCATCGGCAGGTTTAGTGCCTCACGCCGCCTCACGCCCTTCGTGAGCGCCCACGCTTCCTATAGCCGCGACTATTCGAATTCCGGTACGCCGGCCAATCTCGCCACGGTGCAGAACCCTGGCGGGCCGGTGGGCGATCTGTCGCTGCTGACGGCTGGCCCGCGCCTGATGGATTCCGCAGAGATCGGCTTCACGGTGGCCGCCTTGCTGACCAAGGCCGAGATTTCAGCCGGCCATACGCGCGAGCAGAGCCTGCTGGGCCTGTTCGACAGCCGTACCAGCGATGCGCTGCGGCTGTCCTTCACGCGCCGCCTGGGCGCGCGCAGCGACGCTGGCGTGTTCACCAGCTTCACGCGCGAGGAGATCACGCCCGCCATTCTGCACGCCCAGGAACACTTGTATGGCGTGGCCTGCAGCATCTCGCTCGGCGGCTCGCTGGGCCTGGACAGCCTGTTGGAGCGGCGCACGCGCAGCGGCAGCCTGAATGCCAACCCCTACACCGAGACGGTGTTCGGGCTCTACCTGCGCTATGGCAAGGCCGACAAATACCACCTGCCGCGCTAGGCCGTGCGGCTGCTAGTATGGTAGCCAGCGTGTAAACGAGGCGTCGAAGACCTGCACGTTGCCGTAGCGGTTGTAGGTGTGGACCGCGATTGCATCGTCCGCCCAGTCGGGCGCCACGCGCGACAGCCGTGATTCCTGGTAGTGCTCGGGCTCGAGCCTGTCGATACGGTTGAAGTTGATACGCCAGCCGTACTTCGCGCTGCAGTCCTGCGAAGGCCGGTACCAGGCGCCGTCGCCCCCCTGGAATATCGCGCCCGCGGCCCGCGCACTGCGCACGTCGGAAACGATTGGATTCGCAGCGTGCGGCGTCCATTGACTGGTCGGGAATCTGTCGGCATGGAACGCAAACAGCTCATCGTTGGATGAAGCGCCGGGATTCTCGACGATATTGCTGAACAGCCACCAGCGCCCTTCGTGATAATGGACCACAGAGTCGACGGCGATGATGTTGCTCATGAGGTCCGGCAGGCGCTCCCACTGGTGTGGAAATTTCACGCAGCGATACAGCGGAATGCAGTTCGTGGCGCGCGACTCGGGAATCATGTAAAGCTCGCCATCGAGCTCAAGCAGGAACGGGAACGAGAGGTGCGTGCTCGTTTCAATTACGGGCGTAGCCTGGTAGCTGCCGTCGGCGCAAGCTTCCAGCACCGCGATGTGACCGACCTGGCGCGCATGCGCCATTTCCTCCACGAATATGCAGGTCCTGCCATCGCGGGTGATGACAAAGGGATCGGCCCAGATGCGATCGCGCGGCGGCATGATCCTGCGGTAGCGCCACATCGAGTCGGCCTGCTCGGGCCGCTCCGAGAGCAGCACGCCCCACTGCTCGCCGCTCAGTCGCTCCTGCACGCGCACCAGCGCGCTGCGCGCGGTGGTCGAGGCCCAGACCTGGGCCTGCACCGGCAGGCTGGGATTGCGGTACAGCGGATTGGAATAGAAATCCGGATGTGAATTCGCCGCGCGTGCCTCGGAAAAATACTGGTCGGCGCCGAGGCGATGCAGCTTCCCGAGTTCCCGTGGCAACAGCGACAATGATTTCCAGTAGCTGCCGATGTTGGTGCGCGCCACCGAATCGAGATGCACGGATGACCAGGTGCGCGCCAGGATCAGTCCGCCGTCGAGCCGTTCAGACAGCACCTGCAGTACGCAGCCGATGCAGGTCTCTTTTTCATAGACCTCCCAGAATCCCGGTGGCAGCCCGCGCTTGACGCGATTGTCGCCGTGATGAAAGGACCAGGTGCCGTAGCGGGCCACCGACAGGATCTCGCCACGCAGGATCTTGAAGCCGAGGCGCACGATGATGTCCGGATTGTGGGCGCGGATGCGCTCCAGATCGGCGACGCTGATGCGGTCGATGGCGCCCTTGCGCTCGGGGATGACTTCGATGACCTGCGCGGCCGACACGATGCCATCGATGTCGCAGGGTTCGAATGGGTCTGGCAAATGGCCGGTACGATCCAGCCGGTTGCGAAAAGCGATCAGGGGCCGTGTCAGCATGCGCCGCAGGCGGCGCGCCAATGAGGCGTTTCTGGGCGACTGTGGGAGGTCTTCGGCCTGCGGGATGCCATCCACGATCAGGAGCGAGATCTCGGCGTATGGGCTCTCCTGGATGCGCTCCAGCATGCGCTTGTGCCAGGCGGTGACCGTGAGGCTGTTCAGCAGCAGCCCGACGCGCAATTTGCGGGACATTTGGTTCATTTCAGAGTGAGATGCAAGTTGAGGTTTGTGGTCACCGGCCGTGATTATACTTAAGGATTGCCGGGTTCCCGGCTATTGTGCTCAGGGAAGTTGCCGTGTCGCCGTCGCGTCTGAAAGTGCTGGTCCTGATCGAAGCCAGTCGCCTCGACGGGCCGATACGCAACCTGCTATACGCGATCGAACTGCTGCGGCCCTCCACCGATTTCACGATCGTCACCTTTGCGCGTCCGGGCCTCGAGGACAACGCGCTGGTCAGTCACCTGAGCGCCTCGAGCTGGCCCGTGGTCGTAATCCCTGAGCGCGGGCGTTTTGATTTGAAGGCGCTGCGGATCCTGGCTGCCACGATCCGCGAGCAGGCTCCGGATATCTGCCAGGTGCACAACACCAAGTCGCGATTGTTCGTGGCCTGGTGCGCGCTGGTCATGAGAATCGTGCCGCGCCAGCGCCTGCTGTTCTTCTTCCATGGCGAGACCTGGACCACCTCGCTCCAGCGCGTTTACAACTGGATCGATCGACGCCTGTTCCGGCTCGCTGCGCGCGCGGTAGTGGTGACCGAAACCCAGCTACCGTTGCTGCGGTCCTGGGGCGTGCCCGCTGACCGCATCCGCGTTATCGTCAATGCCATTCCTGAATCCGCGGCGCGTTCGCCGGAGGTGTCCGCTGCGCCCGCGCCACTGCGGCTGATGACTGCCGGCCGACTATCGGCAGAGAAGGGTCATGCCGTGCTGGTAGCGGCGGTGGCCGAGCTGCTCAAGCGCGGTACGCGGGTAGTCATGCTCGACATCTATGGCGATGGCCCCGAGGCCGGCGCACTGCAGACTGCAATCAAGGCTGCAGGTCTGGAGTTATCCGTACGTATGCGAGGCTACCAGTCGGATCTGCGCGCAGCCTATCGCGAATCCGAGCTGTTCGTTCTGCCGTCCTTCTCCGAGGGCTTGCCCAACGTGTTGCTGGAAGCGGCCATGGCCGGCTTGCCCATCGTGTCGACTGCGGTCGGCGGCGTTCCCGCGCTATTCGCCGATGGCGTGGAAGCGCGCCTGGTGAAACCGGCTGATCCCCTGGCGCTGGCACAGGCTGTCGAGGAGTACTTGCAGCAACCCGCGCGGTTCCTCGGGTTCGCCGAGCGTGCCCGCGCTGTAGTGATTGCCCGGCACGGGCCGCGCGCCAAGGCTGAAGCGCTGGCTGCCGTGTACGCGCAGATTGACGCCGACGCCATGGCCGCCAATCCGCAGCGTGCCGCGGAGCCGCTGGCATGAGCACCACGCCACGTCTGCTGCAGGTGCTGTATTCCTACGAGATCGGCGGTTCCGAAATCGTCGGGCTCGAGCTCGCGCGCCAGATGGCAGCGAACGGCGCCAAGGTCATGTGCGCGGCACTCAAGCCCGCAGACGGGCCACTGAAGGCCAAGTGCCTTGAGTACGGCATCGAACCGCTTGAGCTCAGGATTCGCGAACAGAGTTACTTCGGGCGCAACGGTTGCAGCCTGGAGTTGGCGCGCTGGGTAAAGAAGCTCGAACTGTCGGGCATACACCTGCACCACTTCCTGGGTCTGCATCGCCTGGGCTTGCCGGCCCGGTTGGCAGGTGTGCCGCATATCGTGATGACCGAGCACTCAATCGCTTCCCTGCAGGCGAGCGCCTACTCACGGGTACGGGCGCGGGTGGCCTGGCGACTCGCCCACCATCTGACTGCAGTGAGTGACAACATCAGGGACTACTTGGTCGGGCAACTCGGCGTCAGCCCGGCGCGTATCAGCGTGATTCAGAACGGTATCGAACTGAAGCATTGGCACCGTACTGATCGTGAGCAGCGACGACACGAGTTCGGCGTGGGCAAGCAATTTGTTTTTGCCTTCGTGGGCCGGCTTGCCGACGTCAAGAACATACCGGGATTGCTGCGCGCCTTCCTGCGCATGCAGTCGGAGCGCAGCGATCTGGAATGTGGCCTGCTGATCGTCGGTGACGGCGTCGACATGGTGGAGTGTCGCGCCATCCTGGCCCAGCATCCTCTTGGCGCTCGCGTGCAGTTGCTCGGCGAGCGCTCTGATGCGCGGATCCCGCTGGCTGCTGCGGATGCCTTCGTGATGAATTCCCTCAGCGAGGGATCGCCACGCGCGATGATAGAGGCGATGGCCATTGGCCTGCCGTGCGTGTGTCCGGCGGTCGGCGGGGTGCCGGCGTTGCTGCGCGATCGCGGCTGGTTGACCGAACCGCAGAGCGAGCCAGACCTGGCACGCGCGCTGGCAGAGGTCGCCGCGGATCCGTTCAATGCGGCTCGCGTTGGTGCGCTGGGGCAAGCGCACGTGATGGGACAGTTCGATGCACGCCACTCACTGGTCCGTTACCTGCGGCTGTTCGGAATTGCGGCGCCGTAGCTGCTGCAGTTGTCGACGTCCATGTCGCACACAGTTCTCGAGCGT
The DNA here is from genome assembly GCA_025350055.1 of Gammaproteobacteria bacterium. Taxonomy (GTDB): domain Bacteria; phylum Pseudomonadota; class Gammaproteobacteria; order Steroidobacterales; family Steroidobacteraceae; genus FEN-1191. The sequence continues at coordinate 35,068 of JANXYK010000026.1, forward strand.
CGCCTCCAGCAGCAGGCCCGGCCGGCGGTTTTGCACGCTGCCCCACCACAGCTCCGTGTGCGGGGTGCCCAGGATCTGCTTGTACTGTGAATCGCCGGCCAGCAAGTCGTAGTGGCGCAGTCCGAGTTTCGCGCACAGGTCCATGGCCTGCACGTGTGCCAGCATGCCTGGCGACTGGGTCTTGCTGACCAGCGAGTAGTTGATACCCGATTGGTAGGCGTAGACGACCTGCTGCCATACGAGGTTGTAGAGCACCGCGACAGTGGTATCGCCGGCCCGCACCCGCAGCATCTGCACCAACCCGCTGTCAAACATGCTGCTGATCAGCGCGCAGTGAAACTTCAGGAAATAGCCAGGGGCGAAGGCGCCGCCTGATTCGTGTTGAGCCCAGCGACGTTCGTGCAGTTCACGCAACTCATCGAGGAATGCGCTGGCCTGAGCGCTTGTGCCTGCCGTCTCGATGGAAATCTCACCGCAGGATGCCAGCAGGGATTCTTCGGTACGACGCAGGGTCTTGCGCGTCGAGTGTCGCAGCAGGCCGCGCAGGCCCTGGGGATGCTGGCGTACGCCTTCAAGCTCGACATGTCGAACCGGCAGCCTGCCGGTTTCACGTAGCCTGAAGCCGAGCGTCTGCGCCAGTTGCGCAACCTCGATATTTACGCCGTGCAGGTAAAGCTCGGCAACCCTCCGCCGCGAGCCGCGAAATTCCTCGAGCAGCGCACGCCACGCCGCAAGTCTGTATTTATCGTCCACCAAAAGGCCGTTGTGCTCGATGCACAGGGAGTTGTGCTCGCCTTCGCCAGTGGTGTGCAGGAACCAGCTGGGAATCGAAAACAACCGGCGACGACGTACGCTGCGCCTGATGATGATCGCGATCGCCACGAGCTCTTGTCCGGCATACGCGAGCACGAGCTCCGGCTTCAGGTTCGTGGGGAGCGTTGCCAGCCAGGTGCGGGTCCAGGGCCAGGAGTTGAAGGCCGAAACGCTGGCGAGCCGCTCCAGTCCCTGCCAGAGTGCGGCGAGCTGGGTGTCGCCGGGCAGAGGGGCAAAACTGATGGTGATTTTTCGGGCCGCCGGCGTGTCGTTCACCGGGCCGATTCTAGTCTATGGCGTCGCCCCTGGCTGATCATGCCGGACGGCAGTGCTGAATCGTGACCCATGACCTTGTCGTGGGGCAGCGATGGGCTAGCGTGGGAACGATATGAGTGCGGCAGTTCACAGCAATGGCACTTCCGGGAGCGAGCGGATCGCCTCGCTGGACGGACTGCGCGCGATATCGATATTGCTGGTGATGATTGGCCACCTGTTTGGCCGTTCCGGGATCATTGTCGATGAGCGTGCCCGCATCTTCAGCAAGACCGCGCATTTTGGCGTGGAGGTCTTCTTCGTCATCTCCGGGTTCCTGATCACTAGCTTGCTGCTCAATGAGCGATCGCGTACCGGTACTACCGACCTGCTGGCCTTCTACATGCGCCGCTCGTTGCGCATCATTCCGCCATTCCTGGTGTTCATGGTCGCGATCGTCATTGCCAGCGGGCTCGGCTGGATACACACCACCCGCGCGGACGTCGTGCACGCGCTGACCTACACGACCAACTACCAGATTGCTCCATCGTGGCCGCTGGGCCACCTTTGGTCGCTCTCGGTGGAGGAGCAGTTCTACCTGCTGTGGCCGCTGCTGTTCCTGCGCTTGAGCTATCGCGGCTCGATCTTCGCGGCTCTCGTGATGTTTGGGGCCGCGCCTATGGTGCGTGCGTGCATGCACCTGCTGACCCATGACGATGCCTACCGGGACCTTCCGATCTTTCCTGCAGTGGCCGACGCAATTGCAGCAGGTTGCCTGGCGGCACTGCTACGGCCCAGGCTGCTCGACTGGAGCGCGTACCGGCGCTTCACTGGATCCGCGGCGCTGTTCCTGCTGCTGCTGCCCGTGCTGCTGATCAGCGTGTTCGACGACTACACGCTGGTAAACCTGCTTGGCGGCCCAGTGTTGCTGGTATCGGTCGCGGTGCTGATGGAAGCCAGCACCAGGATGCACACCGGGACCGTAGGCAGTCTGTTGAACAGCCGGCCGATGGTCTTTACTGGACTAATCAGCTACTCACTCTACCTGTGGCAGCAACCATTCCTGAACCCACAGGCGCATGCCACCATCAATGTCTTTCCGCTCAATGTGGCCCTGGCAGTGGCCTTGGCACTGTTGTCCTATTACGTGGTTGAGCGGCCGCTGATGAGCTGGCGGCGACACTGGCGCGAGCGCACCCGTCAGCCCGGCTCAGCCACCAAAGCGGCTGTAGAAGCCTCGTAGTTTCTTGCCGATGATCGACCAGTCGTAGGTTGCGGCAACCATCTTCCGGCCATTTTCGACCAGCCGCTGCCAGCGCTCATCATGCACGTGCATGGATAGCACCGCATCGGCCATCGATGCGGCATCGTCAGTGAGCAGGATATCGCTGCCGTGATTGACACCCAGGCCTTCAGCGCCCAATGAAGTGGAAATCACCGGTGTACCGGACGCCATCGCTTCCAGCACCTTGAGCCGCGTTCCACCGCCAACCCGCAATGGAACCACCACGGCAAGTGCTTCCCGATAGTAGGGGCGCACATCATGGACGGTACCGGTCACCACCACGCCGGGCTGGCTACGCATGGCCTGCACTTCCGCGGTGGGGTTGGAGCCGACTATCCGGAATTCCAGTTCCGGCCGCCGCGCGCGTATGGCCGGCCAGATGTCCTCGACAAAGTAGCGGGCCGCATCGATGTTGGCGTGGTAGCTCATCGAGCCCACGAAGACTATGGATTGGCGCGAGCTGTCAGTTGCCGTAGCCGCGGCTGCCGGCGCCGCAGCAAAAAAATCGACGTCGACGCCGTTGGTGATCACTTCCACGGCCGCGCTGGGAGCGCGTTTCAGCAGTTGAGCCTGTTCGCGTTCGCTGCATACCGTATGGGCGCGGCATTCCGCCAGCAGCCGTTGTTCGCAGTTGTAGAGTTGCCGCGCAGTGCGTCGCGCATACCAGCGCCGGGCCGCCGAGCCGGTATTGTCGGCATAGCGATCCATCAATTCCGACTCGATATTGTGCCAATCCATTACGATGGTGGCCTTCGGCGCAAGCGATCGGATCAGCGGCAGATAAGCGCACAGGTGTACGCCCTCGACCTGCACCACGTCGAAGGGCTCCGCCAACAGAACGCGCCGCAATTCGCGGCGCATGGCATTTGTGGTGTAGTTGAGTACGCTGATGGGTTCTGATCCCAGGGCGCCGCGTACGAGCTGCAGGGTGCCGTAGCCTTTGCCGCGAGGCACCAGCACCACCCGCGAGTTGTTCAGCTCGGGCAGGCGCTGCGAGCTGCTGGCGCCGCCGGCGCCGCTGTCGAATGCCAGGTACAGCAGTTCATGGCTCATCGACAGCTGCCGCGCGAGGTGGAAATCGCGCAGGTGCGCGCCCGAAGTCACTGGCCAGCAGGGGCGGGTGGAGAAATACAGGATGCGTCGGCGTGAAGTAGTTTGAGGTTTGAACATCCGCGCGCCAAAGCCACATTCAGGCCATTTCAGTGCCGATATAATAGCGGTTGCCCGCCGGGCGGGGCTGCGAATTCAAGGACCATTTAGTGACAGCAATCACAGTGTTCGTGACGCTTTGCGGCCTCGGCCTGTATACGGTTGCCGGCTACCCCCTTTTGCTGGGCTGGATGGCCCGTCGCTGGCCTTCTCCGGTACAGAAGGGCGACTGCCTGCCCACATTGAGCTTTGTGATCCCGGTGCACAACGGGGCAAACTTTCTCGCCCCCAAGCTCGAGTCGATTCTCGCCCTCGACTATCCGCACGAGCTGCTGGAAGTGCTGGTCGTCTCCGATGGTTCAACAGATGCCACGGAGGACGTCGCACGAAGTTTTGCGGCGCGCGGTGTGCGGCTGCTGCGTGTACCCAAGGGGGGCAAGCCCGCTGCGCTGAACGTCGCAGTTCCGCAGACGCACAACGAGATCCTGGTACTCACCGACGTGCGACAGCTCCTCGCACCAGAGAGCGTGCGCAAACTGGTGGCCAATCTCGCTGATCCGCAGGTGGGCGTGGTCAGCGGCGATCTGCTGATTCGCCAGGGCAACCTCGAGGAGACCTCGGTTGGTGCGTATTGGCGCTACGAGCGTCGAATCCGTGCGCACCTGAGTCGACTGGATTCAACCATGGGAGCCACCGGAGCGTTCTACGCGATTCGCCGTGCGCTGTTCAGGCCTATGCCCGAGGAGCTGCTGCTCGACGACATGTACCTGCCCATGGGCGCTTTTCACTCCGGCTTTCGTCTGGTGGTGGAGCCAGAAGCCAGGGCATTCGATCTGCCGACCAACGTCAATACTGAATTCCGCCGCAAGGTACGAACGTTAGCGGGCAATTACCAGCTGTTGCGCTTTTATCCCTGGCTGTTGACCCCCGGCAACCGGATGCTGTTCCACTTTGTTTCCTATAAGTTGCTGCGCTTGCTGCTGCCGTGGATCGTGCTGGGATTGCTGGTCGCCAGCTTCTGGCTGCCTGCGCCCTGGCGGGCCATTGTGCTCAGCGGGCAGCTCGGTATCTACGGCCTCGCGGCACTCGATGGCCTGTCTCCCAGCACTGCGCCGTGGCGCCGTGTAACGGCACCACTCCGTACTATAGTGTCGATGTTGCTCGCCGCGGCCTGCGCAGTCTCGATACTGTTCGTCAAACCGCAAAAGCTCTGGACGCCCACGGGGGTTTCGGTGGAACCCAAGCCCTGATATGTACAGTCCCATGAGCAAGCTGAATCGGGAGGAAGGCGGGCAGGTCGCGGATGCAGACCGCATGGGCATGATGGGCTGGGTAACGGCTGCGCTGATCCTGCTGCTGATTGGCAGACTGGCGGAATACCTCCCTGGCTTCCAGAGTCTGCCACTCGTCAAGATCGTTGCGCTGCTGCTGCTGATCGCGCTGCTGTTTGCGCGCCCTGCGGGCACCGATGCCAGGGGGTTACGTACGCCGCTTGGCAAGAACGCGCTTGCGTTGTTGGTGCTGGCGATCCTGAGCATGACGTTCTCGATCTGGAAGTCGCAGACCTTCCTGTTCATGAAGAACGAGCTGCCAGTGCTGATCCTTTTGTTCATCGCCGTGTCGCGCGGGGCGAGTTCGTACTATATCGGCCGGCGCCTGCTGACAGCGTTTGCGTTCTGCGGGGTCATGCTCGCGGTGTTTGCGGCAATTGGCTACGGCGGCGGCCGCGCGGCCGTCGAGTCATGGTACGACACCAACGACCTGGCCTACGTGCTGGTCACATTGTTGCCGGTATTTGTGGTTATGCGCAGGCTGTCAAAAGGCATCTGGCGCTGGTTCTGGTTGGGCCAATGCGGCCTGGCGGCTGTGGTCGTCGCGCTGACTGGCTCGCGCGGCGGCATGATTGCACTGGGCCTGGTAGCGATGTGGTATGTATTTGTCGGTGCCCGCGCGGTACCGAAGAAGAATCTTGGCACTTCGATACTCAAGTCGGTGGCGCTGGCGCTGGTGCTGGTAGTGGCAGCCATTGCGGCCTGGCCGTTCTTGCCGGCTGAAACCCGCGAGCGCGTGCAGTCGATCACCGACCTTGGGTCCGACTACAACCTGCAGGCCGGCAACCACGACTCGCGCACTGACATCTGGAAGCGTGCGTTGACGCAGCTCGCGGGACGGCCAATCGGCTTCGGTCTCAATACATTTCCGGCAGTGGATGGCAGCACGGGCGGCATCTATCACACTGCGCACAATTCAGTGGTGCTGGTGACCGTCGAGCTGGGCGTTATTGGCGGCATCCTGTACTTGCGCCTGTATCTTCTGGCCTGGCGTCAGTTGGGCGGCCGCATGCGCCCTGAACCCGAGAAGGTCGCCGGTGAATCCGTCATCGATTCGACGGAGGCAATGGAACGCGCCGAGATCGCAGCGAACCTGCGGGTGGCTCTGGTTGGCAACTTCGTTGCTGGATTTTTCCTGTCGCAGTGCTACAGCTTTCTGATCTGGGGCCTGCTGGCTTTCATCTCGGGCTTTGCGCCCCAACTCAAGGTGTCGCAGGCTGTGCGCGGTTCCCGCGGCCGAGCACCTGTTTCGCGACCCGCAATTGCTCGGGATGTCCGACCACTCGCCGGTAGGTCGTCACCACGGTAAACAGCGTAATCGCCACCCAAAGTGCGCCCTTGCAGAGTACGCCCGTCCAGGTGAGCGGTGCGAAGTAGGGCACAGTGAGCGTAGCGGCGCCGCAGAGCGCCAAGGTCAGCGCCAGCGGCCACCAGTTCAATTCCATATCAAACAGTCGATGTGCCCGCCGGTACTCGAATATCAACCTGGCCAGTGCAGCAATCACGACCGCCGTGGCTGCACCCACGGACCCGAGCCTTGGCACCAGGACTATCAGGCACACAGTGACAAGAATCGCGCCGATCATCGCGCCGCCGACCACATTGATCGGACGCGAGCCCACCAGCGACCCCAGGCGCGTGAAGTCTGTCATCGCCGAGAACAGCAATGCGAGCACAAGGATAGGTACGACAGAGGCGGCTCCGTAGAATGCTGGTGTCGCCAGCAGGCGCAGCAAGTCAGGTGCATACAGCGCCAGCCCCAGTGCGCAGCAGGCCAGCAGCGAGTAAGTGGCCTGGAATACCACGCCGAAAGCCGGGTGCAGGTCCGGCCGCGCGTGAATGCGGTACTGCTCGACCTCCCAGACCTGGGTGAAAGGTGCGTACACCAGCGTGTTGAGTGCCTGCGCCAGGCGGTAAGCCAACGCGTAGACGCCTACGGCGGCCAGCGTATTCAGTTGCGACAGGAAGAAGCGATCGCCGGTCGAAATATAGAGTGTTGCCAAACCTGCAATTGCCAGAGGCCCGCCGAAGCTGATCAGGCGCTTGATGTCGCTGCGCGTGAAAGCCAGGCTTCCTTGGCTCAGTGTGTACGGCAATGCGGCGACCACCTGAATGGCGCAAGAGATCAGGTAGCCGTAGATAAATGACGCGGCACCCAGTTTGAGTACCACGAGGAAATAAAGGTTGAAGGCAATCTGCGCGACCAGTCGCAGGGTGCTGGTCGCCAGGAAGCGAGCCACCTTGCCGTCGACGCGCATGTGCGAGAATGAAACTGCGCAGATGGCCTCGAGTACCAGCGAGAGCGAGAACCAGGCCAGCAGATAGGCATTGGCGGTGCCGCCGAGAAACCTCTGGGCCAGCAGCGGCGAGCCCAAGGCCAGCAGCGCACCGGCCGCAGAATTCACCAGCACGCCCAATACCATTGCAGCCATGATCAGTCGTTGTCGCGCTTCGGCAGTGGGCGCATGGTGGTAGTAGCGGAATACGCCGTTATTCAGGTCGAAGCTGACCAGATTCCCGACCAGCGTGGTCATGACGGTGACCAATTCGACCAGACCATACTCCGCGGGCGTGAGGTAGCGCGTGTATACCGGCAACAGCAGCAAACTGGCTGCGTTGCGCATGATGGTGCCGAGTGAATAGAGCGACGCGTGTCGCAGAAAGCGCGGGATTCTAAGAGCCATTTAGCGATCTGGTGGCTTGGGCGATCCGAGGTAGTCGCATATATTACGCAGGCCCAACATGGGCCGACATCTATTTGCAGCCCATTAGAGCCCAATTGTGACGGACGACAACAATCCGCTGGCCGGCACGGTCGCCGACTTGTATCGCCACCGGGTCGCTGGCGGGCAAGAGCTGTGCGTGGGCTTGCTCGTGCCTGAGTCGAAGTGGTCGCGGCTCGCCGCGGATCTGACGCGGCAGTTGGGCCGGCTGGCATACGTGCGCAAGCTCTCCCAAGTCGTGCAGCCTCGCAGGCGCCGCACGAACATAGATGGCTCGCTGCTGTTCGCGCTGTACTGCGCTGTCGATGAGGCGCGCAATGCCACTGTCAATGTGCTGCTCGCTGCGGAGGCGCAGGACACAAGCCCTGGCATCGGGTCGATGGTGTTTGATGGCAGTGACAGTTCCTGCGAGCAGGTGCGCGCGCTGGGTCTCGATGTGTTGCTGGCGATTGACTGCGATGGTGAGGAGCGACGGCTTGCGGCTTCGTGCCGTGTTGGCATCTGGCGCATGGACTTCGGCATCGGTTCCGGGAGTGACTGGCGCCTGGCGGGCGCCCACGAGTTCTTTGGAGCCGAGCCCGATTCGCGGCTGCGCCTGATGCAGCTGGGTGCCACGCCTGCTGGCGACCGGTTGCTGCACGAGCTTGAATTGCGCACCGAGCGTGGCTACTCGCTCGTACAGGGTCGCCAGCGACTGCTGGTCGAATCCTGTCAGCTCATGGTCATGGCGCTGCACCGCTTGCATGCGCAAGCGCAGCCAACGCGGCCGACGCCAGGGCCCCAGGCTGGAGCCAAATTCCCCGCGAGCTTGCCGATCCTGTCGTGGCTGGCCAGGCCTGTCGCCCGCCGCGCCGCGCGCCTGCTGAGTGGCCAGCCTGCCACCGTTCCGATCTGGAAGATTGCATTACGTCGACTGAAGGCCGATGCGCCAATCGATGCGGTACTGCGGGATCGCAATGGCTTCAAATTTCTTGAAGCGCCACGAGGCTATGCGTGGGCAGATCCGCATCTGGTCGAGCATCAGGGGCGCACGCTGTTGTTTGCCGAAGAGCTGAAGGTCGATACCGCGGCCAGCGGCAAGATCGTCTGCCTGGAGATCGATGATAGTGGTGCGGTGATCAATCGCCTGCGGTGTGTCGATCGTCCATATCACCTGTCGTTTCCGCAGGTCTTTTCCTGCGGCGGCGAATATTTCATGATGCCCGAGTCGATGATGGATGGTACGGTGCAGTTGTTGCGGGCGCGCCGCTTCCCCGGTGACTGGGTGCTGGAAAAGGTGCTGTTTCGCGGCCCTGCTGTTGATACCGTGCAGTGGTACGACGAGCCCAGTGGCAAGTGGCTGTTTGTCACCTCGATGGGAGCAATGATCGGGCAATACCCCTACACAATGGTGTTCGTCGCCGACTCGCTCACTGCGCCATGGCAATTGCATCCGGGTTCGCCCATTGCCACCACTGTTCAGACCGAGCGCAACGGCGGCGCACTGTTTCGTAGTGGCACCTCGATCATCCGACCCGTACAGGATGGGCGCCTGCGCTACGGACATTCGTTGCAGTGGCAGGAGATCACGGCGCTGGGTCCGTCTACCTACAGCGAGCGCCCCTGTGGTCGCGTTGAACCCGACTGGGCGCCGGGGATGCTGGCCACACACAGCTACACAAGGTCCCGCCACTGGGAGGCGCTGGATGCATTGGTCGTGGTTGATCCAGCACAGGCGAGCGGCTGATGAATAGAGCAAAGATTTCCAGGGCCTGGCAGCGGCTTTGCGCTGATCCGCGCGCTGCGACCTCTCTGGTGTTTGCCCTGGCTCGCGGTATCGCGGTAGTGATTTTCTATCGGATGGCAAAGCGCCGGGTAGTCATACGCCTGCCTTTCTATGTCTATCACGGCTGGGTGCGGATCTCTGGCCCCGGCTCGGTATTCATTGACCGCGGCTGCCTGGTCGACGTCAGCGTCTTCAAGGCGCTCAGCATCACTACACTGAAACCCGACGCACGGGTGGAAATTGGCCGCAATTGCCGAATGGCGGGCGCCGTCATACGTTGTGCGCATTCCGTGGTGATGGAAGAGGCCGTGATGACCGGGTATTGCCTGATACAGGATCAGGAAATGGCTACTGCCGGACATCATCCGGCGGCACCAGCAGAGGCGCCAGCCGGAATCCGCATTGGGGCGGGCGCCTGGATCACGCGCCAGGCGATGTTGGGTCCTGGTACGGATATCGGTGCGGCAGCAGTGGTTGGCGTGGGCAGTGTGTGTTACCGAATTGCCGTACCGCCGCGCACTGTGACCGTCGGGAGTCCGGTGTTGCGCTCGGTTGCTATCAGCGGAGTCGCCGCGATGAACCTGGGCGGATCAAGCGCATCATGACCTGGCTGCGCACAGTCTGGTTTCGGCTCGTATGCCTGATGTTGCGAAGGCGAGTCACGGTCGGGCGCGGCCTGCGCCTGAAGTGCTGGCTGGAGCTCGACGGCCCGGGCAGGTTTGTGATCGGCGATCACTGCACCATTGATTCCATGCCCGGTGATCGACGTGAGCATGTCACCTTCTTCAGCAACTCGCCGTCATCGCAGGTGTCCATCGGCAACGGCGTGCTGCTGCGTGCCACACGCCTGTCCTGCAAGTATTCAATTGCTATCGGCAATGAAGTGCTGATCGAAGACGCCGGTCTCGCGGATACCGATTTTCACTCCATCGACCCGAGCCGTGCCGACGCGCAGGAAGATCCG
>JANXYK010000041.1 GCA_025350055.1 Gammaproteobacteria bacterium
GCCACGCAGCGCGTCGAGCGCTGGTATGCCTCGCTCATCGCCAATGCCTCCGATGTGATCATGATCGTGGATCCGGGCGGCGTGCTGCGCTTCATCTCGCCGGCCTCGGAGCGGCTGCTGGGTCTGAAGCCGAGCAAGATCGTCGGCAAACGCCTGGCCGAAGTGTGGTCGGGCGAGAGTCAAGAGCGCCTGTCGGCGCTGCTGGCCGAGATCGCCGCAGCACCCACCGGAACGGTGGGTCCGATCGAATTGCAGTACCGCCACGGACACAGCCGCGCGGTGATCGAATGCGTGGGCCAGAATCTCACCGGCGACTCGGCAGTGGAAGGCTATTCGCTCAACCTGCGTGACATCAGTGAGCGCAAGGTGCTCGAAGAGCAGCTGCGCCATCTCGCCTTTCACGATCCACTGACCCTGCTGGCGAACCGCAGCCTGCTGCGCGATCGCGTGCAACACGCCATCACACTGTCGCAGCGCAGCGGCGGTTCGATTGCGGTGATGTTCCTGGATCTCGACCACTTCAAGCGCGTCAACGATACGCTCGGGCACGATGCCGGCGACCGCCTGCTGCAGACCGTGTCGCAGCGGCTGGTGGCGGCCGTGCGCTCATCGGACACCGTCGCGCGACTCGGCGGCGATGAATTCGCGGTGCTGGTGGAAGGCTGCAGCTCGCGTCTGCAGGTGGAGCAGCTGGCGGACAAACTGCTCGGCACCCTGAGTGCGCCGATTGTGCTGGACGGCACCGAAGTGCGCGTCGAGGCGAGCATCGGCGTGGCCTGGTTCGAAGCAGAGATCGACGCCGAGACGCTGCTCAGCAATGCGGATATCGCCATGTATCACGCCAAGGCCTCCGATCGCGGCCGCAGCGTGACCTTCCAGCCCTACATGCAGGATGCCCTGCGCGAACGCCTGCGGCTCGAGACCGATATCGATCGCGCGCTGGCGAACCAGGAATTCTTCCTCGAATACCAGCCCATTGTCGATCTGGGCAGCCGCAGTCTCCTGGGCGTCGAAGCCCTGGTGCGCTGGCGCCATCCCAACGAGGGCATACTGCTGCCGGCGAGCTTCATCCACGTGATCGAAGAGCGCGGCCAGATCTCGCGACTCGATCGCTGGGTATTGAGCCAGGCTTGTCGCGAGTTGTGCGCCTGGCGCGGTCGCGTTGCCGGCGGCGGCGAGCTGCGACTCGCGGTCAACATTTCGGGCTTGCACCTGCAGCACGGTGATCTGGTGGCCGAAGTGCGCTCATCGCTGCAGGACAGCGGCCTCGAGCCCGGCAACCTGGTGCTCGAGCTGACCGAGAGCACCATCATGCACAAGACCGACGCGACGCTGGAGAAATTCCGCGCACTGAAGGCGCTCGGCGTGCGCCTGGCGATCGATGATTTCGGCGTCGGCTATTCCTCGTTGTCGTACCTGCACCGCTTTCCGATCGACATCCTGAAGATCGACCGCTCGTTCATCAGCAAGCTGGGTGACGACGACAAGGGGTCGGAACTGGCCAACGCTGTCATCACGCTGGGCGACTCGATGGGGCTCGATACCATCGCCGAGGGAATCGAATCCGAGGCGCACGTGACGGCGCTCCTGGCCCTGGGGTGCGTGGCCGGCCAGGGATTCCTGTTCCAGAAGGCCGATTCTCTCGAGCGCCTGGCCGCCAGCAGTTTCGCCACACGCCGCAAGGAGCTCTGGAGCGCACAGGCCAAGCACGAGGCGCTATCGCCGACCGGCCGCTTCCAGGCACTGAAGGATATCGGCCGCGAACTCGACGGCGCCGCCTGAAGTGCGCTCCTCTGGCCATCGCGCTGGCCTAGGTAATTGAGTCTCCACAGCTCATAATCACCGCCTCGGCAATCGAGGGCGGATGTGACTGCAGCGGTGTATGTCTTCGTCAGCTACGCGCATGAGGACAGTGCGCGGGCCCGGCAACTCATCCAGGCGCTCACGCAGGCGGGCCTCAAGGTCTGGTGGGACAAGCTCATCGTCGCCGGCAACGAATTCGCCAGCACCACCGAGCAGGCACTCGAATCCGCCACCGCAGTGATCGTGCTGTGGTCGCAATCCTCGGTCAGTTCACATTGGGTGCGCGATGAGGCCACGCGCGGCCGCGATCGCGGCTGCCTGGTGCCGGTCTCGCTCGACGGCGTCGAACCGCCGATCGGATTTCGCCAATACCTGGTGATTTCGCTGGCAGGGTGGCGCGGCAATGCCGATGCCGATGAAATCCGCGCGCTGGTGCATGCTGCGCAGACCGCACAGACCCAGGAGCTGCAGTCCAGGCCGGGTACCACGCGCCCGCTCGCCGTGCAGCCGGGCGCTGCCGATGCGATGCGACGCCGCGTGTTGCTCGGTGGCGGTGGCCTGGCGGCGCTGGCGCTCGGCGCCGGCTGGCTTGGCTGGCAGCGCATGCACGGCGCAGCGCGCAACGTGGACGCCAACAGCGTGGCCGTGCTGCCCTTTGCCAATATCAGCGGCCATGCGGATGAAAACTATTTTTCCGACGGACTGTCGGCCGAAGTGCGCGCCGCACTGGCCCACAATCCACAACTGCGCGTGATGGCGCAGATTTCCTCGGAGGCCTTTCGCAGTACCGCGGCCAACGCGATTACCATTGCCGGCAAGCTGGGCGTGGCCTATCTGCTCGACGGCAACGTGCGCCGCTCGGGCAACACGCTGCGCATCGCCGCCGAGCTGATCGATGGCCTCACGGGTTTCAACCTGTGGGCGCAGACCTTCGACCGACCCATCGGCGATGTTTTCGCGGTGCAGAGCGAAATTGCGGGCCTGGTGCTCGCGGCGCTCAACAACCAGATGCGTCGCGCCGGCCAAAGTGCGGCGCAACCGCTGGCGAACAGCGCATTGCCCGGCGGTACCGCGAACGTGGCGGCTTTCGATGCCTACCTGCGCGGGCGCGCCGACTACAACCTGTTCGCGGGCGAAGCCTCCGATCGGCGCGCGCTGGCCGAGTTCGAGAGCGCGCTCGCGGCCGATCCACAATTTGCCGCAGCCCATGCGGCCCGCTCGCGTGCGCTGATCGTGATCGCCAATCAATACGAAGACAGCGCTCACACCGCAGCTACCTACGATGCGGCGATCCTCGCCGCGCGCACTGCTACCGAGCTGGCGCCCGATCTGGCCGATGCGCAGTCCACGTTGGGGTTCGCGCTCTTCCAGGGGCGTCTTGATGTGCGTGGCGCGCGCCAGCCCTACCAGCGCTCCTATGAGCTGGGTGCGGGCGATGCCACGGTGCTTGGCCGCTATGCACTCTATTGCGCGTTGACCGGGCGCGCGGCCGAGGCGCGTGCTGCGATGAACCGCGCAGTCGAGCTCGATCCGCTCAATCCGCTGGTGCATCGTGCCCAGGGCAGCGTGCTGTACGCTGCGCGACGCTACGATGAATCGCTGGCGCCGTTGCAGCGCGCACTCGCGCTGAATCCCAATCTCGCCAACGCGCAGTCGGCGATTGGTCGCGCGCTGTTGCAGCTCGGCCGCGTGCCCGAGGCGCGCGCCGCATTCACACGCGAACCGCACAAGCTGGTACGCGAGACGGGCCTGGCCATTGCCGAGCAGAGGCTGGGAAACAAGGCGCCGGCAACGCAGGCGCTCGATCAGCTGCGCAATGACCTCGGTGATAGCGCGCTGTACCAGCAGGCGGAAGTGGCGGCGCAATGGGGCGAGCACGAGCTGGCGCTCAAGCTCCTGACGCGTGCCTACTCGCTGGGCGATTCAGGCCTGATCTACATCCACACCGATCCGCTGCTCGATCCGCTGCGTAGCCTCCCGGTCTTTGATGCATTGCGCCGGCAACTTGGTTTCGAGTAGGCTCTGGCTGCTGGTTCACAACAAAAGGGATAACGGCAATGAACAAAACCTTCGTGACCACAACGGTTCTGGTGGCAGCTGCACTGGGCCTCGCTGCTTGCAGCAAGCCTGCTGAGGCTCCGCCGCCACCGGCAGCAGCGCCCGCCGCTGCGCCTGCGGCACCTGCCGATGCAGCGCCCGCGCCCGCCGCGACGCCTGCCAATGGCGCGCAGGGCGACGGCGAAGTACTCAAGAAGCCCTGAGCTCGCGCGCGCACCAGGCGTAGCTGTGCCTGGTGCGCGCTCGCGTCCCGCGCAGGCGCTAGTCGCGATCAGCCTGTAGTACGTCGTCGATCCAGGCGGCGTAGGCGGCGACGCGCGTGTACACACCGGGCGCTGCGTCGCCCTTGCAGCTCTGCGCGCCCCAGCTGACGATGCCGACCAGGTAGTAGGGATTTCCCTGCGTCAGCACCACCGGGCCGCCGCTGTCTCCCAGGCAGGTCTTCTGTGCCGAGGCGCCGGCGCACAGAACCTTGTCGTCCACCTGATCAGCGTTGACCCCGAGCCGCTTCACGCAGTAATCGTTGTCGTGGATCTGCAGCTCGGTGCGCATCAGCACCGCGTTCGGCTTGGCGCCGGACACGGGTTGGCTCTTGCCCCAGCCGGTGACAGTGACCGGCGTGCCAGTGTCCGGCGCCGAGCGCACGTGCATCTGGATCTGCTGGATCTTCTTCGGTTCGAGCTTCGCCGGCGATTCATCGGTCGCGAAATGCAGCAAGGCAATGTCGTCGTGATAGAACGAAGCCGGGTTCCATCCCGGGTGCACGACCGCGCAGTCGATCCTGTAGCTGAAGCCATCGCCGCGTGAAATATCATCGGCCCCCAGCCGCACCTTGAATACCGGATCGATCTGCTGCGCCTTGATGCATTGGGCGAGGCTGGCATGTTGCTGCTTCGACACCGTCATCACCGCATGATCGCAGCTGAAGCCTTCATGCAGCATGCAGGCATGTTTGCCCGGATCGCCATTGAGCACGCAGTGCGCCGCCGTCAGCACCCAGTCCTTGGCCACCAGCGCCGCGCCGCAGTGATGTTGCAGCTGCCACTCGGGCCGCTTCTCGTGGGTTGCCTTCACGTGATAGGCCCAGTCTGCGGGCGCAAAGTCGCGATAGATCTCGACCTGCCAGTGACCGAAGCCGCGTGGTACCCGGTAGCCGCCGTAGATGCGCCCGTCATCCTTGGCCGGAGGTTTGGCGAGAGCGTCTTTGGCGCTTTGCTTCGCGGCTGCAGTCGCGGGTGCAGGTGTGGGCGCAGGTCGAACCATCAACAGTTTCGAGGGTGAAGTCAGCAGCACGGGATCAGTTCTCGCTGGCGCTGCATCGCCAGCTGCAACGGCCGCGGCCGGCATTGCGACCAGCAGCACGCGCAGAACCTTGGCAAGTGCGCGTATCACTCAGTCTCGGGATCCGCGTCCGAATCGTGTTCGTCGGGCGCGCTCTCGTGTGAGGCGGCTTCAACCTCGATCTCCGTCATCTGCTGGCTCTGCCGTCCAGCCAGGTCGCTGACCACGAAGCCGACCTGATAGCGACCGGCCGGCACTTCACTGCGACCGACCTTCAGATCATCGACATCGTCATCGATGTGGATGAGATCCTTCGGATCCGATGACACGCTCGGATGCGACTCGCCCTCGGCGTCGATCACTTCGTACACCGGCCGCAGGTCATCGCCCGCGTCCAGGTCGATCTCGCGCGGGCCGCGCGGCGTGTATTCGACCGCGTAGATGAAGTCGCCGCTGACTTCCTCGTCGTCGAAGTCGAGCATGAAATAGAGCGTGACGTCGAGCCATTCGCGGGTGCCGTCCATGCGCAGCTGCGCGGGCACGCCGGCCCAGTACAGATCCTTGTTGCCCGCGCCACTCAGTTCCTCGAACTCGGTGACCGGAGCGATGAAGTCGCCATCGTTGTCACTGATCGTGAACCATTTACCATCCCATTCTTCCTTCAGGTCGCCGGCGGAATCGAGGTCTATGGGTATGGAGCCGATGACGATGCGTTCCTTGTCTTGCGCCAGCGACACCACGAAGCGCACCTCATCGATGTCATCGGCATGCACCTGCGAGGCGATCTTCACCTTGCCGTTGTGACTCAGCATACGGCCACTCGAGGTCAACGGATCGATCGCCGGCTTGGGGCGATTGCGCTCGGCGGGGCTCGCCGGCACCGCGACGTAACTCTTGAGATAGGGATACCAGGCGCTGCCGGCCGCAAAACTGGTTTCCTTGTATGAGGTCTTGCCGCGCATCACGAACGCGGTCTGGTTGGGCGGATAGAAAATCGACAGGCCATTGGCCTGCGGGCGCGCCACGCCGCGGATGTTGTAGATGACTGCGCGGCTGGCGGCGGCGATCACGGCGTCAGCCGCGACGCTGCTCGCCGGGTCCTGCGCACGTGCCTTCAGTTTTTGCGCCGCATCGGCCAGATCATAGACCTCGGATCCTGGCGGCGACTGCCCTGAAGGCGCAGCGCTGCGGCCATATTCCTCGGTCGCATGGCGTGCCTGCGCCAGGTGCAGCCAGGCCGCATGTCCGCCGCGACCCAGCAGCGCGCCGGCCTGTGTGCCAAGGCCGATGACGGCCTTGTCCACCGCGGCGATCTGCTCGAGATCGATAACGGCAATCGTCAGTGCCTTGGCCTTCTCCTTGCGATCATGCTGCGTGGCATTCGCATAGAAATCGCGATAGGTGTCGGCGATGGCGCGGCCGAACTGCGCGCCGTCCATGCCTGGCTGTTGCGTGAGGCGGCCGAGCAGCGCGGCGTAGTCCCAGCCATCGCTGGGTTCGATTTCCTCGGATGCGACGAGGTAGCGCGCAAACGGCGCGAGCGTTCGCGCCACTTCGAGACTGGCCATCACGCAGGCGTCGAAGCCGATCAGGTCAAGCTTGCCACCGCCGGGCAACGCCGCCTTGAAGGCGTCGGCGATCTCATCGATCGCCAGGCTGTTGCCGCCGCCCATCGATTCAGCCACCGCAACGCCGGCCCAGGCCATGCCGTGATCACCGAAGATCAGTGCGTAGCGATCAGCAGGGTAGTCACGCATGCCGCTCGTGAGGAAGCGTTTGAGTACGCCGGCATCGCCCATGTCGATGCTGCCCCAGTCGGCGAGTTCCTGCAGTTTGCCGGGCAACACGCGCAGCAATTTGCCATCGGTCCAGTTCGGGAGATTCGCGACCGCGGCGTTGGTGTACTTGCCATCACCCTCGGCGCTGCGCGCCGCCAGCACGATCACGTTGACCTTGTCGGTGCTGCCGACATGCAGCATCTCCTCGAGGTTCTTCATCAGCGGCCGCTCGAGGTCGTTGTCGGCATCGAGGTAGACCAGCACGGTCCAGGCAGCCTTCGCGGTAGTCGCGGTGGCTGCGGGCGCGGCAGCGTCGGCAGCAGGCGCTGCGACTGGCGCAGCAAGCGTCGCAACGAGCAGCAGTGCGACGAGAACTTTCAACCGGAACGGCATGCGCGAAACTCCAGTTGCCGATGGATTGTTCGCCGCTCAGCGGCGCGAGCGACGCGCCGGCCGCGGCCCGGCTGTGCCGGGTGCGGGGTTCGTCAGCGGGCCGATCACCTGCACGATCCTGTCGATGTCTGGCCGCTCACCGCCCGTGTACTGGTCGAGCGCGGCACGCATCGCCGCGATGTGCGCAGGCGTCGTGCCGCAGCAGCCACCGACGATGCGCGCACCCGCGTCGACCGCCAGCGTCGCATAGCGCGCCATCAGCTCGGGCGTGCCTGAATACACGCAGGCCGTGCCTTCGAAGCGCGGTATGCCGCAGTTGCCCTTGCAGACCAGCGTATGCGGCGCGCCTTGCATCGCCAGCAGCGACACCAGCACATCGGCCGCGCCCACACCGCAATTGGGACCGATCGCCACCGGCGCCACCGGCAGGCCCGTGAGATGTCCGGCCAGTGCACCGGGCAGCATGCCCATCATCGTGCGGCCAGCCGTATCGAAGGAGCAGGTGACCACATACGGCAGGCCGACCTTGATCGCCGCTTCTGCCGCGGCGTTCACTTCCTCGGCCGAGGACATGGTTTCGATCCACGCCACATCGGCGCCGCCATCGCTCAGGCCACGCACCTGTTCGGTGAATGATGTCAGCGCGAGCTCGTGCGTGAGTTCACCCATGGGCACGAACAGCTCGCCGGTAGGGCCGACTGAACCCGCAACGACCACGGGCCTCGCGACCTCATCGGCGGCCTGGCGCGCGAGCGTGGCGGCGAGCCGCGCAATCTCATAGCTGCGTTCTTCCGCCTTGTGCAGCTTCAGGCGCTGCCGGTTGCAGCCAAAGGTATTGGTGAGAATGATGTCGGCGCCAGCGGCGATGAACTGGCGGTGCAGGCCCAGCACTTCCTCGGGCTGCTCGATGTTCCAGAATTCAGGCGGCTCGCCCGAGGCGAGGCCGGAGGCAAAGTAATTGGTTCCGGTCGCGCCGTCGGTCAGCACAATTCGGCGATTGGCCAGCAGGGCATCAAGGGCAGTTCGCATGGCTACATAATAACGCCCTGCGTGGCGGGGCGCCCGACGCCTTGTGCAGCCGGGCTTTCAGCCCCACAACTCCTGCCTCGGCGTGCCCACGGTGCCGTCGCGGTACTCGAGCGCGTGCGCCACATCGCGCGATTGCAGCAGCGGCCCGTCGAGATCCACGAAATCACACAGCTGCGCGACCACGACGCCTGGCGCCATCGACAGCGAGCTGCCCACCATGCAGCCGACCATCAGGCGATAACCCTGCTCGAGCCCGGCGCGCGCGCTGGCCAGTGCTTCGGTCAGACCACCGGTCTTGTCCAGCTTGATGTTGAGTACCTGGTACTTGCCGGCAAGCCCGGGGATCGAACTGCGATCGGTGAAAGCCTCATCGGCTGCCACCGGCACCGGCAGACGCAGGCCGCGCAGCAGCTCGTCATCCTGCGGAGCGACCGGCTGTTCCAGCAGCGCGACGTTGAGCCGCTCGAGGTCTGGGGCAAAACGACGCAGCTCATCCGCACCCCAGGAAGTATTCGCATCGAGTATCAGGCGCGCGTTGGGCGCCTCGGCATGCACGATGCGCACCGGGTCCAGCCCCTGGTGGCGATCGGTCTTCACCTTGAGCAGTGGAAAGTGCGCGTACTGGCGCGCGAGCGGACGCAGCAGCTGCTCGTCCATCATGCCGAAGGTGAAGGAAGTCGGTCGCGGCTTGAAGCTGCTCAAGCCCGCTGCCTGCCAGGCGCGCACGCCGCTGCGCTTGGCATTCAGATCCCAGAGCGCGCAGTCGAGCGCATTGCGCGCACCACCGTGCGGCAGCAGCTGCTGCAGCGAGGCGCAGCTAAGGGTGTCATCGAGCTGCGCGCGCACCGCCTCGATCTGTGCACACATCGTGGCCGTGGTCTCGCCCGCGTAGTCGACGCCCACCGCTTCGCCACGCCCTTGCCGCCCTTGCGCATCGGTGAGCGTGACCTGGATGCACTCGATCGAGGTGAAGGTCTCGCGTGAGATCGTGAAGGCCTGCCGCAGCGGCCAGTCGATGATTTTGATGACGATTTGCATGCCGACGCTGCCAGGCCTCAGTGCGCTTTCTTCCAGCCGCTCCAGCCCGGACCGCGCACCACTTGCCCCGACTGCGCGCCGGTGGCCATGCCATTGCGCAGCGCCGCCGTGCCGTTGACGATCACGTCGGACACGCCGACCGCGTACTGCATCGGCTTGGCATAGGTGGAGGTATCGGCAATGGTCGCAGGATCGAACACCACGATGTCGGCATAGTAGCCGGGCTTGAGCATCCCGCGCTGGCGCAGCTTGAGATTCTTCGCCGGCAGCGCGCTCATACGACGGATGGCTTCCGGCAGCGACAGCACCTTCTCATCGCGCACGTAGTGTCCGAGCACGCGCGCAAAAGTGCCGTAGGCGCGCGGATGCGTGCTGGTCGTGAGGAACACGCCTTCGGGCGCCGCAGCTTCGGCATCCGACCCAAACGCCACGTAGGGCAGCTGCAGCGTGCGGCGTACGTTTTCCTCGGACATCAGGAAGTACATGGTATCCACCCGGCTGTCGTCCTCGATCACCAGATCGATCGCGGTCTCGGCCGGCGACTTGCCGCGTAGGGTCGCGACCTCGGTCAGCGTCTTGCCGGTCAGATCGCGCAGCTTCGGGTTCTTGAAGCCCACCAGCATGATGTTGTCGGCGCTGCCCGCCGCGTAGAACAGGTTTTCCCAACCTTCGCCCGGTTTCTGCATCTCGACGAGCACGCGCTCACGCGTCGCCGGGTCTTTCAGCCGCCCGATCCAGGCCTCGAGCCCGCCTTCCTGCACCCAGGAGGGCATCGAGGCATCGAGGCCCGTGGCGCCCGCGGTGTAGGGATACATGTTGCCGGTAACGTCGAGCCCGGCCTGCTGCGCATCGGCAATGCGCTTGGTGACCGCATCGAACTTGCCCCAGTTGTCCTTGCCGCCCAGCTTCATGTGGTACATCTCGGCGCCGATGCCGGCTTCGCGCGCGATGCGGATCAGCTCGTCGATGGCAGCCTCGACGTGATCGCCTTCCGAGCGCATGTGCGAGATGTAGCGGCCATGGTATTCGGCGGCCGCGCGCGCCAGCGCGATCAGCTCATCGGTGTCCGCAAAGGTGCCCGGCGCGTAGATCAGCGCGGAGCCCACGCCCAGTGCGCCTTCGCGCATGCCGACGCGCACCAGCTCCTGCATGCGCGCCAGCTCCTCGGCCGTCGGCTTGCGATTGGCGTAGGCCAGTTCGTGCACGCGCACCGTCTCGGCGCCGACGAAGGAGGCGATATTCAGGGATATGCCTTTATCGGCCATGAAATCGAGGTACTCGCCGAGTGTGGTCCAGGGAATCTTGAATTTGAAATCAGCCTGCTGCCTGATCATCTCGGCCTTCATTGCGGGGGTCAGCGGGCCCATCGAGTTGCCCTCGCCAAAGACCTCCAGCGTGACGCCCTGCTTGAGGTCCGACATGCCGCGTCCGTCGACCATCAGCGATTCGACGGCCCAGCTCAGCATATTGATGAAGCCGGGGGATACGACCTTGCCACGCGCATCGATATTCGTCGTGGCCTGGCGCGGATCGATGTGGCCGATCTTCACGATATGCTGGCCGACGATGCCCAAATCGGTCTGGACGCCGGGGCTGCCGGTACCGTCGATCACCGTGCCGCCGCTGATCACGATGTCATAGTGCTGGGCCGGGACAGCGGGCGCCGCGCAGATCGCCGTACTGAACAGGCTGAGCAGTAGTGCTCGCAAGAATGAACGCATGGTGTGCTCCCTGAAGCGCCGTAGCGCGGCAATGGCGGGATTGAGGCTGGGATCAGTATATAATTTGCGCGGTGACTGCACACTCCAACGAATTGCGCCGCTCACTTGGGGTGCGCGACGTCGCCCTGCTGACGATCGGCGCCACCATCGGCTCGGGCATTTTCTTCGTGCCGGGCAAGGTGATCAATTCCGCCGGCGGCTCGCTGCTGCTCTCGCATGCCGCGTGGATCCTGGGCGGCGTGATGGCGCTCTCGGGCGCGCTCACCTTCGCCGAGCTGGGCGCGCGCCGGCCCGATGCCGGCGGCATGTACGTCTACATCCGCGATGCCTTCGGGCGCGCACCGGCGTTCCTGTTTGGCTGGGTGATCCTGCTGGCCATTGGCGGCGGTACCGTGGCTACGCTGGCCGTGGCATTTGGTGATACGGCGCAGCGCCTGTTCGCACTGGGCCCCGTGGCATCCAAGGCTTTGGCCGTCGGCGCCATCGTGCTGCTGACGCTGCTCAACCTGGGCAGCGCGCGCGCCACGGCTTTCCTGCAGGGGCTGACCGGTGCAGCCAAGGGCGGCGTGTTGCTGACCTTGGCCGTCATCATCGCGATCTCGGCCTCGCACCTTTCGGGTGCGGCGCAGCCCGGCGCTGCTGCAGCGCTGCCCGTCGTCGCGTCATCAGTGCCTGGTTTCAGCGCGATCGTGGCTTCGCTGGTCGCCGTGCTGTGGGCCTATGAGGGTTGGCAGACCATCACCTATTGTTCCGGCGAGATGCTTGATCCCGGCTACGTGATGCCGCGCGGCTTCGTGCTGGGCGTCATCGGCCTGGTGGTGATCTACGTGACGGTGAACGCGGCCTGTGCCTACGGGCTGGGGGCGAGTGGTCTCTCGGTCAGCAAACAACCGGTGGCCGATGCGCTCGCGGCCGTGGGGCACGAGAACCTCGCCAGTTTCGTGCGCGTGTTCGTCGCCTTCTCGATACTCGGCGCCGCGCATGCCTCGCTGTTCACCGATTCGCGCGTGATCTATGCGATGGCGCTCGATGGGTTGTTCTTCGCAGCCTTTGCCAAGGTGTCTGACAAAGCGCGCATTCCTCAGCGCGCGGTGCTGGCCATTGCCGCATGCGCGGTGGTGCTGGCACTGTTCAATGCCTTCGATGCGCTGCTGTCACTGGTCGTGGTGGCGAGCTGGTTCTTCGTCGCACTGGCAGGGGCGGCGATCTTCGTGTTCCGGCGGCGCGAGCCAGAGGCCAACGGGCTGTTTCGCGTGCCCGGGTATCCGGTGGTGCCGGCCATTTTCGTGCTCTCCAGCGGCGGCGTGGTGGTGTCCTCGTGGTTCACGGGGCCGCCCACTGCGCGTTACGGTCTGATCGTGATGATCCTGGGTTGGGCAGTCTTCAGTATCTGGACGCGGAGTCGCTCTTCACATGGCTGAAATCCAGCTGCCTTATTTGTTGTTCGTCGGTGACGAACACCAGGAGTCGAATGCCAAGACTGCCTTTGGTGTGCGCCAGTGGCGGCCCGAAGCCTGCACCGGGCAATGGAACCTGCCGGGCGGCACCGTCGATACCGGTTTGCCGAAACTCACGCCCGCTGAAGCCGTGGCGCGCGGCGCGCGATCGCTCCTGATCGGCGTTGCGCCCGTCGGCGGCCAGATCGCCCAGCACTGGATACCCGCCATCTGCGAAGCGCTGGAAGCGGGGCTCGATATCGTCAGCGGCATGCACACGCGTCTGGGCAGTGTCGAGGTGATCCGCGACACCGCGGCGCGTTGCGGTCGGGCACTGCACGATGTACGCCACGGCATGCGGCAATTTCCGGTGGCGAGCGGTGTGCCGCGCGCCGGCAAGCGGCTGCTGACCGTGGGCACTGATTGCGCGCTCGGCAAGAAATACACGGCATTGGCGCTCACCCGCGCGTTCCAGGCCGAGGGACTGGCGGCCACATTTCGCGCCACCGGCCAGACCGGCATCATGATCAGCGGTGCCGGTGTGGCGATCGACGCCGTGGTCGCCGACTTCGTCGCCGGAGCGGCCGAGTGGCTCTCGCCCGCCAACGAGCCGCAGCACTGGGACCTGATCGAGGGGCAGGGCTCGATCCTGCATCCGGGCTACGCCGCGGTGTCGCTGGGCCTGCTGCACGGCTCGCAGCCTGACGCCATGGTGTTGTGCCACGATCCGCGCCGCACGCACATCGACGGCTACGAAGGCTTTGCGATTCCGCCGCTCGATGAAGTGATGCACCTGCATCTGCTGCTCGCGCGCCGCACCAACCCCGCGGCGCGCTTCGTGGGCATCGCGTTGAACACCTCGAAGCTCGAGCCGCGTGCCGCCGAGGCATTGCTGGCTACCACTACCGAGCGCCATTCGCTCCCGGCCTTCGATCCCTTGCGCTCGCAGCTCAAGCCCGTGGTGCAGCGCGCGCTGGCACTCTGAACTTTCTGACCAGGAGAGACCGATGCGATTCGCAATGCTGCTGGGTGTGACATTGCTGGGCGCCGCCATGCCCGGCTGGAGCGCGGATGCGATCGATGCCGCGACCTCGCAGCGCATCGCGCGTGTGCTGGGCGAAACGCCATTGATCGACGGTCACAACGACTTCGCCGAGCAGCTGCGCGAGAAATTCGGCGAAAATCTCTGGACCACTGATTTCAACGGTGCGCCCGGAACGCCAGTCACTCAACTGCAGACCGATATCAAGCGCCTGCACCAGGGTCATCTGGGCGGCCAGTTCTGGTCGGTCTGGATCCCGGTCTCGACCACCGGCGCCGAAGCGGTGCGCGCCACGCTGGCGCAGATCGACATCATCCGCGGCATGGTCGAGCGCTACCCGGAGACTTTTGCGATGGCCAGCACGGCCGATGACATCGTGCGCATCCACAAGAGCGGTCGCATCGCCTCGATGATGGGCGTCGAAGGTGGCCATCAGATCGGCGACAGCATCGCGACCCTGCGCCAGTACTACGCGCTGGGCGTGCGCTACATGACGCTCACGCACACCACCAACAATGCACTCGCCGATTCAGCGACCGACAACCCCTTGCACCACGGCCTCTCGCCCTTCGGGCGCGCGGCGGTCACCGAGATGAACCGGCTCGGCATGCTGGTGGATGTCTCGCATGTGTCGCCCGAGGTGATGCGCCAGGCGATCGCGCTGAGCCGCGCGCCGGTGATGTTCTCGCACAGCAGTGCGCGCGCGCTCACCGATCATCCGCGCAATGTGCCCGACGACGTGCTGGCGCTGCTGGTGGAGCACGACGGCGTGGTGATGGTCAATTTCTATCCACCCTATGTGAGCGATGCGGTGAACCAATGGGTCGCGGATCAATCGGCCGAAACCGCGCGCTACAATTCGCCGCCCTATGCGGGTCTCTACATCGGCCAGCCCGAGCGCGCTGCGGCGGCCATGGCGGCCTGGGAAAAGGCGCATCCCAGCCCGGTGGCCACGGTGAAGGATGTGGCCGATCACATCGAGCACATCGTCAAGGTGGCCGGTATCGACCATGTCGGCATCGGCAGTGATTTCGACGGCATAGAAACCACACCCAACGGGCTCAAGGACGTCTCCGAATACCCCAACCTGTTCGCCGAGCTGATACGGCGCGGGTGGAGCGATGTCAACCTGGCCAAGCTGGCGGGCAGCAACCTGCTGCGCGTGATGCGCAAGGCCGAAGCGGTGTCGATCTCGATGAAGGGCTTTCCGCTCGGTGATCCGACGATTGCCGACCTGAACCACTGACCGGGGCCAGAACATGAAACGACTATGGCCTGAAAGAGCGGCGCTGCTGCTGGCTGCGCTGCTCAGCGGATTCGCGGCTGACGCCGCTGCGACTGGAACCATTGCAACCGCATCCACCGCCGAACGTCCCGCGCCCGCGGATCTCGTGCTGACCAACGCCCGCATCTACACATCCGACGCCACCCGATCGATGGCCCGTGCGCTCGCCGTGCGCGCGGGCAAGATCGTGTACGTGGGCGAGGCCAGTGGCGCGCGCGCCTATATCGGCCCGGCCACTCAGCAGCGCAATGCCGCCGGTCGCCTGGTGCTGCCCGGCCTCTACGACTCGCATCTGCACCCGACTTCAATCGTCGACCTGGATGTCTGCGATCTGCACAGCGCCGAGAAATCCCTGGCGGAGATGACCGCCTTCGTGCGGGCCTGCATAGACCACTACCACGTACCTGCCGGCGAATGGCTGCGGGTGCGCCAATGGAATTTTTCCTCGGGTAACCAACCTGATGCCACGCATCCGAACCTGCGTGTGGCGCTCGACCTGGCCTCGACGAAACACCCGATCGAGCTGCGCGGCAACGACGGCCACCACGGCGCCTACAACAGTCTGGCGCTGTCGATGGCGACCAATGCCAGTGGCCAGCGCGTCGGCT
Source organism: Gammaproteobacteria bacterium (assembly GCA_025350055.1). GTDB lineage: Bacteria > Pseudomonadota > Gammaproteobacteria > Steroidobacterales > Steroidobacteraceae > FEN-1191. The sequence continues at coordinate 15,473 of JANXYK010000041.1, forward strand.
ACTCGCGGGCCACGTTGCAGACTGACTTCAAGTCCTGGCGGGTGCTGATCGGCGTGGACCAGGCCGGTGAGCCCAACGGCACCGCGAACGAGCAGGCGCGCAAGGTGATGGGCACCTTGACCTTGTTCGGCGACGACCTGCGCGAATTGATGAAGGCGCCCGAGCGCATCACGGCAAAGCTCAACAGCGTCGGCATCACCGGCATGCTGAACGCGTCGACCGCCGTGGATTCGCTGCCGCTGTACGATGCGCTGGATCGCAGCGGCAAACTCACTGTCCGCACCACGCTGGCGCTGCTGCTGGATCCCGATGAAATCCGGACTGCCGATGGCCAGCCCGATTGGGATCGCATGGTGAGCACTGCCAAGGCGATCCGCGAGAAATACGCCAACAATCCGCTGCTGCGCGTCGACCGGGTCAAGCTGTTTGCAGACGGCATCCTGGAAGGCGACCCGCAGGCGATTCCGCCGACGCTGCCCGAAGTCGCGAGCCTCAAGCCCTACCTGCAGCCGATCTTCGCGCGCGACGCCGCCGGCAGGCTCAAGGTGCGGGGCTATGTCGACAGCGCCGCACCCTGGTGCGTCGAGGCGCGCGCGCACCCCGACAAATACGCGGATCCGGCCACAACTGGCGCGTTCCTGCGCGAGCATGGTTACCATCCTGGCCAGTGCCAGATCTCCTCTGGCCAGCTACAACACGAGCGCGCCGTGATCATGGAATTCGTGCGCCGTTTCCATCTGGCAGATTTCGCCGTGCACATCCACACGATCGGCGACGTGGCGGTACGCACCGCGCTCGATGCGATCGAAGCGGCGCGCGCGGCCGATGGCATCAGTGCGCAGCACGATGCGCTGGCGCACGTGCAGCTCGCACACCCCGACGACGTAGCACGCATCGGCCGCGATCACCTGTACGTCGCCTACACCTACGCCTGGATGAATACTGACCCCGAATACGACCTGTCGGTGATTCCATTCGTCGATCGCATCAGCGGCAGCGACAGCAACGCGCTGCATCCGCCCGACGGTTACTATGAACGCAATGCGTATCCGGTGCTGGCCACGAAGCAGGCGGGCGCCACACTGCTCGGCGGCTCGGATGCGCCCGTAGAGACCAGCGATCCGCGGCCCTTCGTCAACATGGAACGCGCGGTGACGCGCAGCATCCACGGCCTGCCGCCGCTGAATCCCTCGCAGCGCATCGGCATCCGCGATGTGATCGATGCCTACACGATCAATGGTGCGCGCTACCTGGGACGCGATGCAGAGGCCGGTTCGATCGAAGTGGGCAAGTCCGCCGACTTCATCGTGCTCGATCACGACATCGTGGCGCTCGCCGACAACGGTAAGCCTGAGCAGATTGGCGATACGCGCGTGCTGGAAACCTGGTTCACGGGCAAACGCGTGTATCGCTCAACAATGCGCTGAGGCGTCAGCGTGCCCCTGCACGATGCGAGCTGTCAGCCCGGCCAAGCGCCAGGCCCGCAACCGCGCGATCAGGTGGGGATAAATGTGCCGCGGTCGGCTTTCTTCGCACGCTTGGCGGCGCGCTTCTCTTCCAGCGACTTGGCGGGCTTCTTCTTGCCCTCTTTCTTGCGGTCCATGCCTTTGCTCATGGCGTCTGCTCCTTGCAGTTTCGTGACTGCGACAGTCTAGCCGTTCAGATGCGGTAACGCAGCTTGAAGAAGAACAGGCTGGTGTTGGTCTGGTCGATCGCGCGATGCAACTGCCAGTGCAGTGATTCATCGCGATCATCCAGCGAGCCATCGCCACCACGGCTGTAGACCGCGTAGAAATCCGACTGCGGCCGGAACTCGAAGCGGTAGCGCAGCTGCAGGCCTAGCGTGCTGACGGTGAAATCGCTGGGGAGCGTGGCGATCGGCACCGCCGTGCCATCCGCCGCCACCTCGAAGGCCTGGTGCGCCTCCGCCCCCACACCCAGCCACTGGATCTTCATGCGCAACTCCTGGCGCGAAGAAACGTACCAGCTGGTGTTGAGGCCCAGATGCAGCTCGTGGCGCCGGTAGCTCGCGAGCTGCGTGCCGCCCGTCCACAGCAGCCAGCTCTCGCCGTCTGCGACGGTAACTGGCACTTCAATCGTCAGGTTCTCGGTCAGGAACCACTTGGGCTGGAAGCTCAGCTCGCGCACGTAGTCGGTGAAACCCTGCTCGTGCAGCAGCGCCTTGATCGAGTATCGGAAGCGCCCGCTGATCGGGCTCACGTATTCCGTGATCCAGTTGTGGCGCGTCGGCATGCGCACGCTCCCGTTGCCGCGCAGGATCAGATCGTCGTAACCCGGCAGCTCATGGATGTACGCAAAGGTGCTCTCGCCGCCGTTGCGCCACAGGAACTCGTGCTCGAGATCCAGGTCGGTCTGCAGGCGCTGGCCGCGCGTGTTATAGGGAATCTCGGTATGCAGCAGCCAGGAGCCGCTCTGCGCCGGCGACGAATCGCGATACTGGCGCGTGAAATAGCTGCTCTCGCTGCTGAACAGCGCCACGTCATTGCGTTGCTGGTAGCCGAGGTCATTGAAATCGAGGTGCCGGTCGAACCAGCTGCCGCGCAGTGAATGCACCCAGCGCGTGCCGGGCTGGTAATCGAAGCGCGCCCATACGCCATAGCCGCGTGTGATACCCGGCGGCACGGTGGTGTTCATGCCATCGGTGCTGTTGGCGGCATTGCCGTTGGTCGCGCCGTCGGCGCCCACATGGATATCCGACATCAGCGCCTGCGCCGACAAGGACATGCCCGTGCCCAGGCGCTGGTTGTAATCGATGGCATGCACGTAGGCATCGCGCGCCAGCGTCGGATGGAGCGTGGCCGTGCCCAGGTACCCCAGGCTGTAACCATCGTGTGCATAGCGCCAGCGGCCACTGAGGAAGCGCCGGCCCTGGGACTCGGAGGAGTGATCCTCCACCGCGGCGAAAATGCCATATTCACTGTCGGCGTGCAGGCCGGTGTATTTGGCGGCCGCGAGCACATCGCTGTTGGTCTCGCCCCCGACATCGGGCGCCGCGCCGATGCGACGCGTATTCACCAATCGGCCTTCCTGCGTGGTGCGCAGGTCAAAGAGCTGCAGGCCCTGAGTGAAGAACGGGCGCTTCTCCTCGAAGAAGGTCTCGATCGCGGAGAAGTTCACTACCAGATCATCGCTCTCCACCTGCCCGAAATCAGGATTCAGCGAGGCCGAGAGCTGGTTGCGGCCGTTGGGTTTCCAGATCATATCGACGCCGGCACGGCCACGCGTGGCCCCGCTGAGCGTGTCGTTGGTCACCGATACATAGGGCGAGAGCGCCAGCGACGCGGTGGCATAGCGCGGCACCTCGATGCGCCGGAAATTGCGCACGAAGTTGGGGCTCAGCATCTCGATCGAGGGATAGGCATAGCGGCGCACGGTGCGCTTCACGAAGCGTGCCGCATAGAAGCCGATCGTGCGCTTGTCGCCGTTGACGGCGCCCTCGGGCGCTATCGACCAGGGAATGCGAAACTCCGCCACCCAGCCGGTGGCGTCTTCATGCGCGGCCGCCTGCCAGTCGCCATCCCAGTCGCGCGACAGATCGGTCTGGTTGAGGATGATGCTGTCGCGCTTGGTGCCGCTCAGGCTGTAGGAGAACTCATAGGCGGTTTTGCCCAGGCCCTCGAAATCGATAATCAGTATCGCGGGGTCGGCATCGAAGATCGGCGTGTCGCGCGGCGAATGGCCACGCGTGCGCATCGCTGGCGGCAGTTCCGAGCGCATGCTGATATAGAGCGCATCGGGGAGCGGCAGTATCCTGAGCTCGGTGGCCAGCGGCGGCACCGCCTGCGTGAAGGGCTCGGTCTCGTGGAAGTCGGTGAATACCTGGGCCTGGGCCCATTCGGGTTCATCGAGCTTGCCATCGACAGTCATCGCCTGCAGTGGGCAGGCAAAAACCATGAGCAGCAACGGAGCAATGCGGGTCAGTGAAATCATGTGCAATTCCGGACTGTGAGCCTTAGAGTCTAAATTGTCCGTGGACGTTTGATTGCAGGATTTCATCATGGCCGAGGATCGCGGCAGCGCCGTGCGCGCTTACCTGGGTGAATTGCAGCGCTCACTGTGCGCAAGCTTCGAGCAGCTCGATGGCGAGCGTCAGTTCCAGCTCGATCAGTGGCAACGGCCCGCGGCCGCGGAAGCGCTGGGGGGCGAAGGCATCACCGCGGTACTCGAGGAAGGCGCGCTGTTCGAGCGCGGCGGCGTGGCGCTCTCCGACGTGCACGGTTCCAAGCTCCCGCCGGCGGCCACTGCGCGCAACCCGGGCCTGGTGGGCCGCGCCTACCGCGCGATGGGTGTTTCGGTGGTGATGCATCCGCGCAATCCCTGCGTGCCCACCAGCCACATGAATGTGCGCTTTTTCAGCGCTGGGGATATCTGGTGGTTCGGTGGCGGCTTCGATCTCACGCCCTACATTGTCCACGAAGAAGATGCGCTGCTCTGGCATCGCGCCGCGTCCGCGGCCTGCGCGCCCTTTCACGGGCAGCTGTATGCGCATGCCCGCAAGACCTGCGATGATTATTTCTTCCTGCGCCATCGCGGCGAAGCGCGCGGACTCGGCGGCATCTTCTACGATGACCTGAATGCGCAGGCGCCGCAATTCGGCATGCCCTGGGAACGCTGCTTCGAATTCATGCGCGCGGTGGGCAATGGCTTCCGGCGCGCCTACTGCGAGATCGTTGCGCGCCGCCACGCGGAGCCCTATGGCGAGCGCGAACGGCGCTACCAGCTCTATCGCCGCGGCCGCTACGTGGAATTCAACCTGGTGTTCGATCGCGGCACGCTCTTCGGCCTGCAATCGGGCGGCCGCACCGATGCGATCCTGATGTCGATGCCGCCGCTGGCGCAGTGGGCCTATCGCTCACCCGATGCCGAGCTCGACGCGCGCCTGTTGCCCTATCTCACCAGCCAGCGCGGCCGCGACTGGCTGCAAGCCACCGGACCCTGATATGCCCGCGAAACTGACCAAGCGCGCAACCACCTCAACGGCGGCCGCCGCCAGGCGCGTCGCAGTCGTCGCCATCGCCGCTGCTGTGCTCGCCGGCGTCAGCCTGTTCGCAGCGGGCGGCGCCCGCGCTGCCGACCTGCCGCTACCGCCCAGCACCGAAGGCGATTTTGTGCTGCACGATTTCAAGTTCGCCTCGGGCGAGTCGCTGCCCGAGCTGCGCCTGCACTACACCACCTTCGGCACGCCGCAGCGCGACGCCGCCGGCCACGTGACCAACGCGGTGATGATCCTGCACGGCACGGGTGGTGACGGGCACCAGTTCTTCCGGCCGCAGTTCTCGCAGCTGCTGTTCGTTGCCGGTGGACTGCTCGATGCCAGTCGCTACTACATCGTGCTGCCCGATGGTATCGGCCACGGCAAGTCCTCGAAGCCCAGCGACGGCCTGCGCGCGCATTTTCCGCACTATGCCTACACCGATATGGTGGCCGCGCAGTACCGCCTGCTCACCGAAGGATTGAAAGTCGATCACTTGCGCCTGGTGCTCGGCACTTCGATGGGCTGCATGCACAGTTTCATGTGGGGCGAGGCGCACAGTGAGTTCGTCGATGCACTGATGCCGCTCGCCTGCCTGCCGGTGCAGATCGCTGGCCGCAATCGCATGTGGCGCAAGATGGTGATCGATGCGATCAGCAGCGATCCGGCCTGGCAGCGCGGTGAGTACACGGTGCAGCCGCTGGCGGGCCTGCGCACCGCCGCCGACCTGCTGATGATCGCGGGCAGCGCGCCGGTCTTGTGGCAGTCGCAATTTCCCGATCGTGAGGCGGCCGACCGGCGCGTCACCGAGTACGTCAATGATGAATTGCGCGATCTTGATGCCAATGATCTGATGTACCAGGTGGCCGCGTCACGTGACTACGATCCTTCCGCGCAGCTCGCGAACATCAGTGCGCCACTGATGTGGATCAACAGCGCCGATGATTTCATCAATCCGCCCGAGCTCGGCATTGCCGAGCGCGAAGTGAAAAAAATTCCGCGCGGCAAATTCCTGCTGTTGCCGGTGAGTGAACACACGCACGGACACGGCACGCACACCTGGGCCGAGCTCTGGCAGGATCAGCTGCGTGAGTTGCTGGCCGAATCTTCGGCCGATAAAAAAGCCGCCGCAAAAAAATAGCCCCGCATTGCGGGGCTGTTAATTACGCAAACGATCCGGTCTGCCGCGGGTAGACATCTATTCGTTCGGACCGGCGCAACTGGCAATTTGCCACCCCCGAAAATGCGGGGGGCGATGCGTCAATTCGCATCTTCAGGTCGCGCCCGGAGCCAAAAAACCTTCGGCTACCTTATCCGTGCCTACCCGGACAGCCAGATTTCTGCAAATCCTGGGCTGTCCCTTTTGTGCATCGCCCTTCCAGCGACGCCACACGGGAGCTAGCATAGGTTTTTTAAGAAGAAAAATCCACAGAAAATCATTGGTTTGAGGGCGACATTATGTCGCCTTTCGACGACTTTTCAGGATTCGCCCGAGCCGAACTGTGGTGACAATCAGACCGCGGCGGGCAGCAGCCGGCGCAGCCGGGTGAAGGCGGCCGCCTCGATCTGGCGGATGCGCTCGGCCGAAATACCGTACTCCGCGGCCAGTTCCTGCAACGTCGCCTTCGGCTCCACCAGCCAGCGGCGCTTGAGGATGCTGCGGCTGCGATCGTCCAGCGTTTCCAGGCCCTGCACGAGCTGGGAGTGGGAATCTTCGGTCTGTTCGTCATCCAGCACGGTAACGGCCGGATCGGCGCCAGGGGCAGCCAGGTACGCGGCCGGTCCGTAGGAATCTTCCTCATCGCCCACCGGCACCGGATCAAAGCTGGCATCGCGCGCCGCGAGGCGCTGCTCCATGTCGGTGACTTCCGCGGGCGTGACACCCAGGTCTTTGGCCACGGCGCGCGTTTCGGCGGCACTCAGCCACCCCAGGTTGGGCTTCACGCGGCGCAGATTGAAGAACAGCTTGCGCTGCGCCTTGGTGGTGGCGATGCGCACCAGGCGCCAGTTGCGCAGCACGTATTCGTGGATCTCGGCGCGGATCCAGTGCACCGCGAACGACACCAGGCGCACGCCGACTGTCGGGTCAAAGCGCTTCACGGCCTTCATCAGGCCCACATTGCCTTCCTGCACCAGGTCGCTCACCGGCAGGCCATAGCCCGAGTAGCCGCGGGCGATGTGCAGCACGAAGCGCAGGTGCGAGAGCACCAGTTCGCGCGCGGCGTCGAGATCCTCGCTGTCGCGGAAGCGCCGGGCGAGCTCCTGCTCCTGTTCACGGCTCAGCACCGGGATGCGTCGCACCCGCTCGACATAGGCGTCAAAGCTGCCGACTGGGCCGATGAGGCCGAAGTCGCCGGGCTTGGCAATCAGTGCAGTGGTAGAGCTCAAGGTCATTCTCCCTAACGTCCGTCGGGCCATTTTAGCACTCGAAATCTTCGAGTGCTAAGGCCTACGGAAGTTCCCCCAGCCCTGGGTGGGCTGGCTGGAAAATCAATGAGTTATCAGGTCCCGGGCTCGATCCGGGCCAGGTGCCGGCCGGCGGCCAGCCAGGCGCCGACCCAGCCGAGCAGCGTGCCAGCGCCCAGCAGGATGCCGAGGTCGCGCAGCGCCGGGCCCTGCAGCGCGAAGGAGCTGCCATAGGTCTGCGCCAGACGCTGCGCAAAGGGCGCCAGCAGCCACAGCGCTACCGCCACGACCACGAAGGCGCACAGGCCGCCGAGCAGCCCATAGAGCGCACCGGTGTACAGGAACGGCCGCCGCACGAAAGCATTGGTGCCACCGACCAGCTTGGTGACCTCGATCTCCGCGCGCCGGTTCTGGATCTCGAGGCGGATGGTATTGCCGACCACCGCGACCACGCCCAGCCCCAGCAGCCCCGCGGCCAGCAGCAGGAGCCGGCGCAGCAACGCCAGGATCGCGTTGAAGCGCGCCACCCAGTCGCCATCGAGCTGCACGGTCTCCACTTCGGGCCAGGATTGCAGGTAGCGGCGCAGGTTCTCGATCGCCGCCGGATCGGAGCTGCCCGCTGCGGGCGTGATCGCCAGTACGTGCGGCAGCGGGTTGTCCTCGAGCGCATCGAGCGCCGCACCGAAGCCCGACTGCTTGCGAAATTGCGCCAGCGCTGCAGTGGCCGTGATCAGCGTGGCGCTGCGCACGCCGTTGCGCTCGCGGGTATTTTTCAGCAACTGCTGTGCGCGTGACTCGGGCACATTGGTTTTCAGGTACACGGAGATGCCGATCGCACCGCTGAAATCGCCAGTGGCGTTGCGGACATTGCGCACCAGCACGTCGAGCCCCAGCGGCAGCGCGAGTGCCATGCCCATCACAACAACCGTGAAGAGGGTCGCGATCGGTGCGCGTGCCAGGTGCCCGGCGGACGAGAGGAGCGATTGCACATGGCGCAGCAGCCAGCTCATCGCCGCGCCTCGATGATCGGCAACACCAGGCTCCCCTCATCGCCAGCGACGCGCCCGTTCTCAATCACGATCTCGCGCAGGCCCGACTCGCGCACCAGGTGCAGGTCGTGCGTCGCCACCAGGATCGTCACGCCCACTTCATTGAGGCGCCTGAACAGGCCCATGACTTCACTGGCCAGTTGCGGATCGAGGTTGCCAGTGGGTTCGTCTGCAATCAGCACCGGCGGACGACTGACGATCGCGCGCGCGATGCCCACGCGCTGTTGCTCGCCCACCGAAAGTTCCGCCGGCAACTGACGTTCGCTGCCGAGCAACCCCACCTGATCGAGTGCCGCGCGCACGCGCTTGTCGATTTCCTTGAGCGCACTGCCGGCCACGATCAGCGGCAGTGCGACGTTGTCGAACACCGGGCGATCGGCCAGCAGCCGATGGTCCTGGAACACCACGCCGACCTTGCGGCGAAACGCCGGAATGCGCCGCGCAGCCAGTTTTCCGGTGTTTTCGCCACCCACCAGCACCTGGCCGCGCGTCGGTCGCTCGAGTAGCGCGATCAGTTTGAGCACCGTGCTCTTGCCGGCGCCCGAGCGACCGGTCAGAAACACCATTTCGCCCGGCGGGATATGCAGGCTCACATTGCCGAGCGCTTCGCGCCCGTTGCGATAGCGTTTCGCCACTGCGCTGAAGGTGATCACTGGTCACCTTCCAGTTCGCCGCCGTCGACCAATGCCGCAGCAAAGGCGGCGGCGTCGAAGGGTCCGAAATCACCCGCCTGTTCGCCGAGCCCGAGGAAGCGGATCGGCAAACCGAGCTTGCGTGCGATCGCAACCACGATGCCGCCGCGCGCCGTGCCGTCGAGCTTGGTGATCACGAGTCCGGTGACGCCGACCGCGGCGTGGAATTGTTCGGCCTGCGCGAGCGCGTTCTGTCCCTGGTTGGCATCGAGCACCAGCAGCACTTCGTGCGGCGCGGTCGCGTCAACGCGCGCCAGCACGCGTCGCAGCTTGCGCAGTTCGTCCATCAGGTGTGACTGGCTGTGCAGCCGCCCGGCGGTGTCGGCCAGCAGCACATCGATCTTGCGCGCGCGCGCGGCCTGCAGCGCGTCGAACAACACCGCGCCAGGATCGGCGCCCGTCTGCTGCGCGGAGAATTGCGCGCCGCTGCGCTGTGCCCACACGTCAAGCTGTTCGATGGCCGCGGCGCGAAAGGTGTCGCCCGCAGCCAGCATCACCGAGAGCCCCTGGCCGTGCAGTTGCGTCGCCAGCTTGCCGATGCTCGTGGTCTTGCCCGAGCCGTTCACGCCGACGATCAGTACCACGTAAGGTTGATGGCTGCGGTCAATCTTGAGCGGCTGCTCGCAGCGGCTGAGCAGTTCGCGCAGCTGCGTGCGCAGTGCGGCGAGCAATGACTCCGCGTCGTCCAGTTCGTGGCGCGCCACGCGCTGTTTCAACTGCTCCAGTATTTCGCTGGTGGCGGTGATACCGACATCAGCGCTGAGCAGGCGTTCCTCGAGCTGCTCGAGCAGTGCCGCATCGATGGCCCGGCCGCGCACGAGCGTGCGCAGGTCGCGGGCCAGTGAGGCCGTGCCGCGATTGAGGCGCGCGCGCAGCCTGCCGAAGAAGCCCTGCGGCGCCTGCGCGGACGCATCGATCGGATTGCTCTCGTGCGTGTTCTCGCGTGTGCTCATCGTCCGCGGGTCCTGGCCTGTGCAGGTGATTCGGGCCGTAATTGTAGCCTCGGGCGGCTTGCCGTGTGGCGCCCTTGAGGTAGGCTGCGGGACACCATGAAGCAGCCCGTATCCGAAGGCGCGCGCGGCGCGCGCTCGCGCCAGTTACGCATCATCGCCGGTCAGTGGCGCGGCCGGCGCTGGCGTTTTCCGCCCGGTGAGATCCGCCCCACGGGTGATCGGGTGCGCGAGACGCTGTTCAACTGGCTGCAGGGGCGCATCAGCGGCCGCCGCTGCCTCGACCTGTACGCCGGCGCCGGCGCCCTCGGCCTCGAGGCGCTCTCGCGCGGCGCCGCGCACTGCGTGTTCGTCGATCGTGACCGGCAGGCCATCGACAATCTGCGCAAGCTCCTGCTCGAGTGGCAGGCGCCCGCGGCAGCGGCGCAGTGCCTGCAGAGCGAGGCTGCGCGCTTCCTGGCCGGATCCGCGCAGCCGTTCGACCTGGTGTTCCTCGATCCGCCCTTCATGGCGGGCGCGCTCGAGGCCGCCATCGCGCAGCTCGAGTCGCGCGGCTGGCTGCACAGCGGCAGCCTTGTCTATATCGAGCGCCCCCGCAACGCGCCGCTGCCGCCATTGCCGGCCAGTTGGAAGCCGCTATGCAACGGCACGGCCGGCGCGGTCGGTTATGATCTGCTCGAACGCCTGTAAAGGAGCGCCTCGTGCCCACACATCGCAATGCCGTCTATCCCGGCACCTTTGACCCGATCACGCGCGGCCATGAAGACCTGGTGCGCCGGGCCGCCGGCGTCTTCGATCGCGTGGTGCTGGCCATTGCCGCCAGTCCCAGCAAGGCGCCGATGTTCACAATCGACGAGCGCGTGGAACTGGCGCGTGGCGTGCTGGCCGACATCAGCAATGTCGAGGTTGTGGGCTACAGGGGCCTCACGGTCGAGTTCGCGGCCAGCAACGGCATCGGTGTGATCGTGCGCGGCCTGCGCGCCGTAGCCGATTTTGAATTCGAGTTCCAGCTCGCGAACATGGGCCGTCACCTGAATCCCGATATCGAGACGGTGTATCTCACGCCCAAGGAGCAGTACACCTTCATCTCTTCGTCGATGGTGCGCGAGATCGCCACGCTGGGCGGCAACGTCACGGAGTTCGTGCATCCGCTGGTGAAGGCGGCCTTCGAGCGGCGGCTGCGAAAATGAGTCGCTGGCGCACGAGCGCTGAGCGCGCATCGTCGATCGTTGTGCGGATGATGTCGCTGGCAGCATTGCTGGCGGCGCAACTGCTCGCACTGCCCGTCGCGCGGGCGGCCGACGTTGCCGCGGCACCCACTGCAGCCGCCGCGCCTGCGCATGCAGCGATTGCCAGCGCGCATCCGCTGGCGAGCGCTGCCGGCATGGAAATCCTGCACGCCGGCGGCAACGCCTTCGATGCCGCGGTGGCCGTGAGCGCCGCGCTGGCAGTGGTCGAGCCCACGGGTTCCGGTCTCACCGGTGGCGGTTTCTATCTGCTGCATCGCGGCTCGGATGGCATGGAGAGCGCCGTCGATGCACGCGAGTACGCGCCCGCGGCCGCAACGCGCGACATGTTCCTCGACGCGAAGGGCGAGCCGGTGCCGGGCCTGTCGATGGAAAGCGCGCTGGCGGCCGGCATTCCGGGTGAGCCCGCGGGCATGGCGCTGCTCGCGAAACGATACGGACGCTTGTCGGTCGCGCAGAGCCTGGCGCCTGCCATCAAGCTGGCGCGCGAGGGATTTCCGCTCTCGGCGCGCCTGCACGATGCGCTCCAGCGTTCGCAGAAGCAGTTCGCCGCCGATCCGGAAGTGGCGCGCAATTTCCTGCGCAACGGCGCGGTGCCGGCTGTGGGCACGATTATCCGTCAGCCGGAACTCGCCGCCACGCTTGAGCATCTGGCGCGCAATGGCCTGGAGTCTTTCTATCACGGCGAACTCGCCGAGCGCCTGGTCGCCGGTGTGCGTGAGCAGGGCGGCATCTGGAGCGTCGCGGATCTCGCCGAGTATCGCGCGCTCGAGCGCGCACCGCTGGTCGGGCACTACCGCGGCGCGCGCGTGGTCTCTGCGCCGCCGCCCAGCTCTGGCGGCGTAGCGCTGATCGAGGCGTTGAATGTGCTGGAGCAGTTGCCGCTCGCCAATATCGATGCCGTGACGCGCAAGCACTTCATCATCGAGGCGATGCGTCGCGCGCACCGCGATCGCGCGGTGTACCTGGGCGATCCTGATTTCGTCAGCGTGCCGGGCGCAATGCTGACGAGCAGCGATTACGCGGCGGGCCTGGCAGCTTCGATCCGCAGCGATCGCGCCACGCCGAGCAACTCGTTGCCGGGCGTGGGTGCGGGTGCGTCCGCGGGCCCACAGACCACGCACTTCTCGGTGCTCGATCGCGAAGGCAATCGCGTCGCCGCGACCATTACCCTCAATTTCGGTTTTGGTTCCGGCCGCATGATCAAGGGCACCGGTTTGTTCCTGAACAACGAGATGGATGATTTCTCGATCAAGGCCGGCGTGCCCAATGGCTATGGCCTGGTAGGCGCCGAGGCCAATGCCATCGCTCCGCACAAGCGCATGCTCTCCTCGGTGACGCCTGCTTTCGTTGAGAAAGGCGATCGCACGATGATCACCGGCTCACCCGGCGGCAGTCTCATCATCGGCCTGGTGTTGCTCGCGACGCTTGATTTCGTGGACGGCCACAGCGCGGCGCAGATCGCGGCCGCGCCGCGCTTCCACCACCAGTATCTGCCTGATGTGGTGCGCTACGAACCTGATGCGCTGAGCAGCGATGAGATTGCCGCGCTCAAGGCGCGCGGCGATACCGTGGAGCCGGGCGGTCGGCGCTGGGGCAACCTGCAGACCATCGTCTGGGATCGCGCCAGCGGCACGGTCGAAGCCGCGGCGGATCCGCGCGGCGAGGGCGAAGGCCTGGTCGACTGAGCCCGCAGCAGTACTGCGGGCTGCAGTGACGCACTACGTTTTGCGGCTAGTGCTTGGGCTTGCGGAACTTCAGCACGAACTGATCCGTCTTGCCACGAATCCCCGCATCGAACACCGCCGCGGTGCGCGGGTCCGCGCTGTTACGCAGCAGCGGGCTTTCCGCTTCCAGCACGAAACCCGCCGCGATCACCTCGCGTTTGACGAGCTCCGAGTCGATGCGATGCAGCGTGGAGGTCACATCGGCCGGCGCATCCGCCGCCGCTGAGTGATCGATCACGAAATACTCACCGCCCGGCTTCAGCGCGTCGAAGATCGATTTGTTGAACGCCTGCAGATCGAGCCCCGTGACATTGTGCACGTCATGGTAGTTCTGCGAAGTCCATACCACATCGGCCTTCTCGGGCAGTGACAGGCTCGCGATGGGCTGTACCAGGACGGTGACGTTGGCGTAGTGCGGATCCGCGGCGATGGCCTTCACCGGTGCGGTGCGGTCGGGCTCACCCGGTTCCGGCGCGGTGCGCGGTGCCGGCGCGATTGCAAAGAGCTTGCCGTGCTTGCCGACCACGTGGCTCAAGAGGCGCGTGTAGTAGCCACCTCCAGGCACCAGCTCGACCACCTGCTCGCCCGGCCGGATATTGGCGAACAACAAGGTCTCGGCCGGCTTGCGATCGGCATCGCGCTTCCGGTCGGCTTCCGGGCGGGCCGTATCGGCCACAGCTGCGGCGATATAGGCGGGCGTAGCCGCCGGTGCGGGCAGCGCAATTGACAGCGCGCCGCTGGCCGCCAGGGCAATTGCGCAAAGATTTGTGGAGATCTTCATGGTGTAACTCCGTGGGCTGCGAGAATGGGCCGAGATTTACTAGCGACCCGGCGCGCGGCCATTGGTTCCGTGCGCCGCGCGACCCGCACACTACAGCCTGTCGATTGACTGGCGCAATGGTGCTGCGGACAGGCGGGAATCGCGGCACAATGGCCGCACAGCGCTCTGGCACTACAAAAAACGAAGGGGACAGACATGGCTGATTCATCCGACCAGGCTTTTGGCCGCCGCGAATTCGTGCAGGGTGCGGCCTCGGCGGCATTGCTGGCCTCCGCTTCGGGCACTGTGATCGCCGCTGCCTCTGGCAAGAATTCCGACAAGGCGCTGGTGCTGGCGAAGATTCCGTCGATGCATGCCGAGAACCTGCGGCGCCTGCAGGAGTGGATCGCGCTGCCCTCCATCGCCGCTGAGAACCTGAATTATCCCGCTGGTGCCGAGCACATGGCCGAACTCGCGCGCCAGGCGGGCTTTACCGGCGTGCGGCTCGTCCCCACTTCTGGCAAGCCGGGCGTCTACGGCAAGCTCGATGCCGGCGCGCGCACCACGCTAGCGGTGTACTTCATGTACGACGTGAAGCAGTTCGTACCGTCGGAATGGACTTCGCCGCCGCTCGCCGCTGCGCTGGTGCAGAAGGAAGGGCTGGGCACCGTGTGCATGGGCCGCGGCGCCGTGAACCAGAAGGGTCCGCAGAATTCCTTCCTCGGTGCGCTCGCCGCGTTCAAGGCCGCAGGCAAGAAGCTGCCGGTGAACCTGGTGCTGGTCAGCGAGGGCGAAGAGGAAATTGCCTCGCCGCACTTCGGTGAGATCGTGGCCGATCCTGAAGTGTTCGCGCAGCTCAAGGGTTGTGCCGGCGTGATGTTGCCCTCCGCAGACCAGGAGCGCGACGGGAGCCTGGAAGTCACCATGGGTGCCAAGGGCGTGGTCGAGCTCGAGCTGGTCTCGAGCGGCGAGAAGTGGGGGCGCGGCCCGCGCAAGGACGTGCACTCCAGCCTCGAGGCGCAGGTCGATTCACCTTCGTGGCACCTGATCCAGGCGCTCAACACGCTGGTCGACAAGGACGGCCACACGCCGGTGGTCGAAGGCTTCTTCGAACACGCGAAGCCGCTCTCGCCCGCGCAGCTGCAGATGGTCGAGAGCTACGCCGCCACGGTGCCGGAAAAGGTGGTCAAGGAATCACTCGGCGTCGATAAATGGGTGCACGACCTGAGTTGGCGCGATTCGCTGGTGCGCTTGTACTCGCAGCCGACGATCAACATCGAGGGACTGGTTGGCGGTTACACCGGTCCCGGCGGCAAGACCGTGCTGCCGCACCGCGCGGTCGCCAAGATCGACATGCGGCTGGTGCCTGACATGACCGCTGCCGACACGCTTGCAAAACTCAAGGCGCATCTTGCGAAGCACGGCTTCGGCGACATCGAAGTGAACATGAGCGGCGGCTACGATCCGACGCAGACCGATCCCGACAGCGCCTTCATGAAGGCGATTCTGGCCACCTATCGCAAGCTCGGCAGTAATCCGCAAGTGCTGCCGCGCAGCCCGGGCTCCTGGCCCGGCTATCGCTTCACCAATGCACCGCTGAGCCTGCCCGCCGGCGGCTTCGGCCTCGGCCACGGTACCGGCGCGCATGCGCCAGATGAGTACTACCTGATCGATTCCACCAACCCGAAGGTGCAGGGGCTGGATGGCGCGGTGGGCTCGTTCGTGGAATGCCTGTACGCACTCGCCTGAAGATGAGCAAGCCCTCTTCGTCTGAGTGGGAGCTGGCGATCGATCTGCCATTGGGCGTCGTCGCCAGCCAGCTCATGCGCATCGAGGAACAGTTGCGGTTGTTGAACATGAAAGCCGCCGACTTCGTGCGCGAGCGCGATAGCGATCGGCGCAGTGGCGCCATTTCGATCCGGCTCGAGCGCATCAACCGTGCGCTCGATTCGATCCGCACGCTGATGGCGGATATCGAGACTGATATCGATGGCGCGAACGGGAGTTCGGATGCGGTGTATTCGCGCGCGGCGGATCGCAAGCCGGCGCCGGAGCGCGATGACTAGCAAGCGCGTTACTTGAATCGCGAGGCTACGGTAGACGCATAGGCCGAGGCTATCACCATGCCCGTCAGTATATTTGCCAACATGCAAAGCGCGAATTTGGCGCCCGACACGAGGTAGTAGCTGTTGAGAAGATAAAAGGCCCCTTGCAAGAATATTGAGACAACGGTTAGTAGACGGGCCCATCTTCTGAACACTAGCAGCCCGACTGTGCTGACCACAGAAGCTGCCACATCAGCTACGCCAAATATGGCATGGCAAAAACGAAACCTTTGTCGCCAGATACGGCAACAGTCGATGAGATGCCGCGGGGTAGATCTGCATTGACTCCACCCAGGAAATCAACAAAGTTGGCGGCCAACGAGACGGCTACCGCAACCAATATCAGTGCCCGAAATGCGGGTGCAGTTATTGGCATGGCACCTGACTACTACTTGCGCGCCGTTCGCGACGCAGTGCGTGCACGCTGCTTGCGGACCGGCGACTTCGCAGCCTGCCGCCGCGGTTTTGCAGCTCGCTTCGCTTTCGCGACGCGCTTTGGTTTCGCGCCACGCTTCGGTTTTGCGGCAACGCGCTGCTTCTGTATCGCCACCCGCGGCGGCCGCGAGGCCTTCGGCAACTTGCCCTCGCGCGCCAGATCCACCGCGCGCCACAGGTACCACGCCGCGATCGAGCAGTGTGGGTGCCAGCGCTCTCCAAACTCGCGCAGCGCGCGCGGCGTCGGCAGTCCCTTGAGCCCATACGCTAGACGGAAGCCGTTGCGCACGCCGTAGTCATCGATTGGCAGCACGTTGGGGCGGCCCAACTGGAACATCAGCATCATGTGCACAGTCCACGGGCCGATTCCGCGTACCTGCGTCAGGCGCTCGATGATGTGATCGTCCTCGAGTTCGACGAGTTCGTGCGAGGCGGGTACCACGCCGGCCATCGTCTTGTCGGCAAGATCGTGCAGAGCGCGTATCTTCGCGAATGAAAATCCCACTGCACGCAGCTTGGTCTCATCAGTCGCCCGCAGCGCCGCAGGCTCGGGAAAGGCTGCCGGCGCATACAGCGCCACGAAACGCTGCAGTATTTTCTGGGCCACGGCGCCATTGAGTTGCTGGTGCGCAATGCTCGAGGCCAGCGATTCGTAGGGCGTGGTCTCGATCCGTGCGTGCATCGTGCAGGGCCCGGCGCTGTCGATGATGCGTGCCATCACCGGGTCGAGCGCTGCGAGTTCGCGTTCGCGCTTGCGCATGGCCTTGTGCGCGGCGGGGGAGGGCTCGGGCCTGGCTGCTTCATTCATCGCTGGCACTCCGGGCAAAAATAGGTGGAACGCTGTCCCTGCGTGATGTGCCGTATCGGCGTGCGGCAGCGCCGGCAGGGCTTGCCGTCGCGCTCGTACACGTACAGCTTCACGCCAAATTCGCCAGGCAACCCCGCGGCGTTCACGTAGTCGCGCAGTGTGGTGCCGCCGGCGCGGATCGAAGCCGCCAGCACGCGACGGATTGCCGCCGCGAGGCGCTTCGACTCATCCGGCTTGAGCGAACGCGCGGCGCGACGTGGCGCAATGCGCGCATGGAACAGCGCCTCGCTGGCGTAGATGTTGCCCACGCCCGTGATCAGACGCCCATTGAGCAGCAGTGTCTTGATCGCAACGCGACGCCGGCGCGTGACGCGATGCAGGTACTCGCCATCGAACTCGTCCTGCAGCGGCTCGGGCGCGAGCCCGGCCAGGAGCTTGTGCGCATGCGGATCATCAGTGGTGTACAGGCAGCTGCCAAAGCGGCGCGGATCATTGAAGCGCAGCGCCTGGCCCGAATCGAGCCACAGGTCCAGGTGATCGTGCGTCTTGCGCGCAATGTCCTGCGCCAGCACGCGCAACGACCCCGACATGCCCAGATGCATGATCAGCGTGCCGCGCGTGAGGCGGATCAACAGGTACTTCGCGCGCCGCTCGACGCGATCAATGCGTTGGCCACGCAGCAGGCGGGGCAACTTGGGATCCACTGGCCAGCGCAAGCGCGCGTCGTGCACGTGCAGCGCGTGCACGGTGCGGCCTTTGAGATGCGGCTCGATGCCGCGGCGGGTGGTCTCGACTTCGGGCAACTCTGGCACGGTGCCCGTCTATGAAACTCTGATCGAACCCGGGCGGGTTACTTGATCTTGGTCTCTTTGTAGCTCACGTGCTTGCGCACGCGCGGATCGTATTTCTGCACTTCCATCTTTTCAGGATGCAGGCGCTTGTTCTTCATCGCCACGTAGAAATGGCCGGTGCCGGCCGTGGAGAGCAGTTTTACTTTTTCGCGCATGGCAGCAGGCCCTTGATCGCAGGATGGGTTACAGGTTTTCGCCGCGGCTGCGAAGATCGGCCACGACCGCCTCGATGCCGTTCTTGTCGATGGTGCGCAGGCCATTGCCCGACACGCGCAGCGTGATCCAGCGCTTCTCGCCCTCGAGCCAGAAACGCTGCGTGTGCAGATTGGGCAGAAAGCGACGCCGCTTGCGATTGTTGGCGTGCGAGACGGTGTTGCCCGTGACAGGCCTCTTGCCTGTGATCTGACAGACGCGCGACATGACAGTAATCCTTATAAATCAGCAGCTTGAGTATTTTCTCCGACCGCAGAGCATGCGGGCGAAGGGCGGGCTTTATACCAGCCCGGAGGCCGTCAGTCCATAGGAGGGCCGAATTGGGCCTTCGGCGGCTGGCAATCGTGCCAGGTTGCGGACGCCGCAACCAACAAACCGACGTTTGCCGCCTTCTAACGACGAATGCGTTCCAGGGTTTCGCGCACCTTCTCGGCCGTAAGCTTAGACAGAGGTGTTCGAGGCACCGCTACCACGCCCGTGCCACGCTTTTGCAGCTTGAGCGGAGGGGCAGCGCGGCCGGGGGAATCCTTAGTGGATTTCATGGCACAAAATTGCCATGGATACCGCATTTCAGATAAGCCCGCGCTCGGCAAAGGACAGGCAGCCATTGTCGGCCACGATGCAGTGGTCGAGCACCCGGATATCCACCAGTGCCAGGGCCTCGCACAGCCGCCGGGTGATGAGCTCATCCGCCTGGCTGGGCTCGGCCACGCCGGAGGGGTGGTTGTGAGCCAGAATCACGGCGGCGGCGTTGCGGCCCAGCGCCTGTTTGACCACCTCGCGCGGGTGCACGCTGGCCCCATCGATGGTGCCGCGAAACAGCTCGTCGAAAGCGATCAGGCGATGGCGATTGTCGAGGTGCAGGCAGCAGAACAGCTCGTGCGGTTGATCGCGTAGCCGCGCGATCAGGAAGCGGTGCGTGGCCGCGGGCGAATCGAGCAAGGGGCCGGTGCGCAGGGCTTCTGCATAGTGGCGGCGCGCCAGCTCGAGCGCAGCCTGCAGGCGGCAATAGCTGGCGGTGCCGAGGCCGGGGCTCTTCAGCAGGGTGGCGCGATCGGCCATCAACAGCTCGCGCAGCGAGTGATGCGTACCCAGCAGCATGCGCGCCAGATCGACCACATTGCTGCCGCGCACGCTGGAGCTGCCGATCAGCACAGCCAGCAGCTCGGCATCGGAAAGTGCGCTTGCTCCGCTCGTAAGCAATTTTTCACGCGGGCGCTCGGTCGCCGGCCAATCGCGCAGATTCATGTGAGGTAATTCACAACCAGCCGTTGTAGAGGCCTCAAATACTCGCCGACATG
The DNA here is from genome assembly GCA_025350055.1 of Gammaproteobacteria bacterium. Lineage (GTDB taxonomy): Bacteria > Pseudomonadota > Gammaproteobacteria > Steroidobacterales > Steroidobacteraceae > FEN-1191. The sequence goes on from JANXYK010000041.1 coordinate 35,010, forward strand.
GCCTCCGCGTGCGATGGACATATCAGGCGGGCATGGCATGAAACAGGCCTGCTGCCCGATAATGTGGCTATGCGTGGCAAACACGTCATTCTGGGTGTTACCGGCGGCATCGCCGCTTACAAGAGCGCCGAACTCGTGCGCCGGCTCACCGAGCGCGGCGCCGAAGTGCAGGTCGTGATGACCGCCGCTGCACGCGAATTCATCACCGCCACCACTTTCCAGGCTCTCTCGGGTCGCACCGTGCGCGAGAGCCTCTGGGATCCGGCGGCCGAAGGCGCGATGGGTCATATCGAACTCGCGCGCTGGGCCGACTTGGTATTGGTGGCGCCGGCTAGCGCCGATTTCCTCGCGCGACTCACGCACGGCCGCGCCGATGATCTGCTCGCCACGCTGTGTCTCGCCACTGCCGCACCGATCGTGTTGGCGCCGGCGATGAACCAGCAGATGTGGCAGAACGCCGCAACCCAAGCCAACGTCGCCATGCTCAAGAGCCGCGGCGTACGTCTGCTTGGCCCTGCCAGCGGCGATCAGGCCTGTGGTGAGGTGGGTCCGGGCCGCATGCTCGAGGCCGTGGAAATTGCCGACCTCGTCGAGCCGATGCTCGCAGTGCCCGGGCCGCTCACTGGCAAACGCGTGCTGATCACCGCCGGCCCGACGCGCGAGTGCATCGATCCGGTGCGCTTCATCAGCAATCGCAGCTCCGGCAAGATGGGCTACGCCGTGGCGCAGGCGATGCGCGCGGCCGGTGCCGAAGTCGTGCTGGTGAGCGGGCCAGTCTCGCTGTGTGCGCCCACCGGCGTGCAACGCATCAGCGTGGAGAGCGCCGCGCAGATGTTTGAAGTCGTGCAGCAGCAGTTGCCGGGCACCGATGTTTTCGTCGCCACCGCTGCGGTGGCCGACTATCGGCCGCTGGAGATCGCGCCCGTCAAGATCAAGAAGCGCAACGAACAACTTACGGTCGAGATGACACGCACCACCGATATCCTGGCGAGCGTGGCGGCTCGCACCGACCGGCCCTTCGTGGTGGGCTTCGCCGCCGAGACCAACAACGTCGAGCAGCACGCGCTCGAGAAGCTGCTACGCAAAAATCTCGACATGATCGCCGCCAATGAAGTGAGTACCTGCAAGGCCTTCGATTGCGAAGACAACGCGCTGCTGGTGCTCTCGCGTGGCGGCGCGCGCGTCGAATTGCCGCAGGCACCCAAGCGCGAACTCGCCACCGCGCTGGTGGCATTGATCGCCGATCGCCTCAAATCCAAGGTCTGAAGTACTCATGAATTCGCCGTTGCCCCGCGCACTGCAGGTGCGCATACTCGATGCGCGCGTTGGCCAGGAATTTCCGCTGCCGGCCTATGGAACCAGCGGATCGGCGGGCCTGGATCTGCGCGCCTGCATCGCGGCCCCGCTGACATTGCAGCCTGGCCAGGCCGAACTGATCTCCACCGGCATGGCCATTCACGTCGACGATCCGGCGCTCGCGGCGGTGATCCTGCCACGCTCGGGCCTCGGCCATAAACATGGCCTGGTGCTGGGGAATCTGGTCGGCCTGATCGATTCCGACTATCAGGGGCCGCTGATGGTCTCGTGTTGGAATCGCAGCGCCAATGCCTACACCGTGCAACCGGGCGAGCGCATCGCACAGCTGGTGATCATCAGCGTGACGCAGGTGCAGTTGCAGGTGGTGGAGCAGTTTACTGCGACGGAACGCGGCGCCGGTGGTTTCGGCCACACCGGCAAATCGTAGTGGGATAAGTGCAGCGCGCGCGGCCTTGCGGTCGCTGGCGCCGCCGCTCAACTGCTGGTATTGCTGGTCAGCTCGCGATAGCGCGAGATATCCGACTCGAACTGCGTGCGTACTGTCAGCAGTTCCTTGGAGCGATTGTCGAGCGCGCGCTTCTGCGTGCGCACATCGTTCGAGGCGCGCACCAGTTCTTCAGTGAGATCATCGGGCATGCGCCGCGCATCGGGCTTGGTGTTGTAGGGTTTGAATCGCATCGCGCGATCCTGCAGGGCTTTCAGCCGCGTCTGCAGCAGGTCGATGTAGGCGTTGGTGGCCTTGATCTGCCCGTTGATCTGATCGAGCCGCTCGTCGCGCAGCCGCTCGATGTCCTTGGCGGACGTGTAGGTGGTCAGCAGGAAGCGATCGTGCTGCGCCCGCTGCGCGATTTCCTGTTCGTGCTTGCGCTGCTCGGCCAGCTGCTGCGCAGTCTTCAGCGCCTCGACGTGCTGCACTTCGATGCCCTGGTTGTTGAGCACCCGCCGCTCGGACTGCGCGTATTCGGGCGGTACCGCATCGCCGTAGTGGCGCTCCCCGTTCTTGTCGACCCAGCTGTAGTTGCGGTTGTTGGCTTCCGCGGCCCACACGGCTGCGGCGCTGGCCACCCAGAGCAGTGCCATCCCTGCAATGCGAATCGGCATCTTCATTATGTCAGCCACTCCACCGGTTACCCGGCCAAGGCCAATTGTCCACGCGGCGCGCCTGAGAGCAAGCGCGCTGCTGCGCTCAAGGAGACTCGCTCACACCATACTGCTCGCGATAGGCGCGCAGACTGGCCAGCTGCTCGGGGCTGATTCTGGCACCAGACCCGTTCGCAAGTGCCTCGATCAGCCCGCCCAGCGTGAGGATACTCACGCAGCGCAGTCCAAACTGTGAAGTTACTTCCTGTACGGCCGATTGACTACCCTGGCCGCGCTCCTGGCGGTCCAGGGCGAGAGCCACCGCTACCGGTTGGGCGCCCTGGGCGCGGATCAGTTCAATGGATTCGCGCACTGCGGTGCCGGCCGTGATCACGTCATCGACAATGACCACGCGCCCGTGCAGCGCGCTGCCGACAATCAGCCCGGCCTCGCCGTGGTCCTTGGCTTCCTTGCGGTTGAAGGCCCAGGGGATATTGCGACCCTGCGCCTCGGCGTAGGCGATCGCGCAGGCGGACACCAGCGGGATGCCCTTGTAGGCCGGGCCGAACAGCTGATCGAAACCCAATCCCGAGGCCGCCAGGGCCGCGGCATAGCAGCGTCCAAGCCGCGCCAGTGAACGACCGTCATTGAACAGGCCGGCATTGAAGAAGTAGGGGCTGATGCGCCCCGACTTGAGCTTGAACTCTCCGAAGCGCAAGGCCTGGCGCTCGAGCGCCAGTTCGAGAAAATCCCGCTGGTAATCCTGCATGCGCGGCAGGCTATCATGTCGCCATGCGTGTGATCACTCTGAACGTCAACGGCATCCGCTCCGCTGCCGCCAAAGGACTATTCCCCTGGCTTGCGCGCCAGGATGCAGACGTGATCTGCCTGCAGGAAGTGCGCGCCCGCGAAGAGCAGTTCGAGGGCCACGACATCGGGCTGGCCGGTTACCACGCGGCCTACTATCCGGCGGAACGGCCGGGCTATGCGGGCGTAGCGCTCTATTCGCGCCAGAAACCCGAGCGCGTGGTGCGCGGTTTCGGTGTCGATGAGTTCGACAACGAGGGTCGTTACCTCGAGGCGCAGTTTCCCGGCCTGTCGGTGATTTCGCTCTACCTGCCTTCGGGCTCTTCGGGGCCGGAACGTCAGGCTTCGAAGAACCGTTTCCTCGATGCCTTCATGCCGCACCTCAAGAGTCTGCGTCGCCGTCGCCGCCAGGCGATCCTGTGTGGCGACTGGAACATCGCCCACAAGCAGATCGATCTGAAGAACTGGAAGTCGAACCAGAAGAACTCGGGCTTCCTGCCCGAAGAGCGCGCCTGGCTGGACACGCTGTTCGATGACGCGGGCTACGTGGATGCCTTTCGCAGCGTGAATGGCGAGCCGGATCAATACACCTGGTGGTCGAATCGCGGCGCTGCGTTTGCCAAGAATGTCGGTTGGCGCATCGACTATCAGATCACGACGCCTGGCCTCAAAGGCGCGGCGCGCGCGGCGCAGATCTACAAGACCAAGCGATTCTCGGACCACGCGCCGCTGATCATGGACTACGAGTTGTAGAGCGATGTCCGCTGCCAAGCCGAGCCTGCGGGACATTTTCTCGAGCCCCAAACTGCTGATCATCATGGGGCTGGGTGCGGCCTCGGGCTTTCCGAACCAGATCACCGAGAGCGCGCTGCAGGCCTGGCTCAAGGACGCTGGCACCAGCAATACCACCATCGGCGTCCTCACTTACGTGGCGATTCCCTATCTGCTCAAGTTCCTGTGGGCGCCATTGCTCGATCGCTATCCGTTGCCGTTCCTAGGCCGGCGGCGCGGCTGGATGTTTGTGTTCCAGATGTGCCTCGCGGTCGCCATCGCGACTTTCGCGATGCAGGACCCAAAGCTGTCACTGACGGCAGTCGCTGTGACGGCGCTGGTCATCGTGTTCTTTTCCGCTTCCCAGGACATCGTTATCGATGCCTACCGCACCGATATTTCGCTGCCACACGAGCGCGGCGCGACGGCTGCTGCCAACAACCTGGGTTATCGCGCCTGCGCCTGGCTGGCTTTTGCCGCGGCTTTGGTGATGGCCGATCAGATGGGTTGGCGCCTGGCCTTCCTCGTGCTGGCGGCGGTGATGGTCGGCTTTGCGCTGATTACCTGGGCCGCGCCTGAAGCCGAGTACCTCGCGCCGCCACCCACGTCGCTGAAGGAGTCGGTGCTGGCACCTCTGCGTGAGCTGTTGGGTTCGCCCGGCGCGCTCGGCCTGATCACGGTGATCATTACCTTCAAGATCGGCAATGCACTTGCGCTGAAGTTCTACACGCCCTTCCTGATGGACATCGGCTTCACCAAGACCGAGATCGGTCTGGTCGCCAAGGCTGTGCTCACAACCAGTGCCATTGTCGGCGGTGTACTGGGCGGCCTGTGGATGATTCGCCTGGGTCTGCTGCGGGCGATGCTGTTGTTCGGCGTACTGCAGACCGTGACTACACTCGCCTTCTATTTTCTCGCCCTGGCTGGCAAGAATTTCCCGCTGATGATCGCTGCGACGGCCATCGAGAATCTCTCGGCGGCCATGGGCAACATCGCCGAAGTGGCCTTGATCATGGCAATGTGCAACCGGCGCTTCAGCGCGTTCCAGTATGCCTTGCTGTCGGTGCTGGCGCTGTTGCCGCGCTATCTGATCGGCGGCCCGGCCGGCATGCTGGCCGACTTCGGCGGTTGGCCGCATTACTTCGTGGTGGCCTTTATCGTGGGCATCCCTGGCGTGGTGAACGTGTGGTTCATGCGCGATCGCATCGCGGCGCTCGATGTCCAGCGATGAGATCGATCTGGAGCGCGTGCTGTGTCGGGTGGCAGAGCTCGAGGCTACCGGGTGCCGCGAGTTCCGCCTCGGCGGCGGCGACTGGCCGCTCAAGGGTTTCATCGTGCGCGCGGGCGGCGAGGTGCGCGCCTACATCAATCGCTGCCCGCACCAGTCGCTGTCGCTGAACCTGATGCCCGATCGATTCCTCAGCGCCGATAACTCGGTGATCGTCTGCAGCATGCACGGCGCGATCTTCGAGAAGGCCACCGGGCTGTGCGTGGCCGGGCCTTGCGCGGGTCGCGCACTGGCAATTGTGTCCGTAGTGGTCGTGGCAGGCCTGGTGATGTTGGCCGAAGGTGTGGACGCCGCCGCGCTGATCAGGCGATTCGCAGGCTGACCACCCCGTGCGGGCGCGCAAGCTCATCGACCGTGCCCTCGGCGACGACGAGCCCGTGCTGGTATCGCTGCTGGTACTGGTGGAGTGCGAATGGGTGCTTCGCAGCCGCTATGGGTTCAGCAAGGAGGTGCTGCGGAGCATCTTCAGCGCACTGCTTGAGTCGCGCGACGGCGAGCTTCGACGCCAAAGCGGCCCGTTTCCCTGGTGTAGTGCCGGCCTGACAGCCAGTGCGCTGCGCAATCTCCGGATTGCCAGTCAGCGAATGAGCTGTCACCCCGGTTAGTATCCGCGCATGTCAATCCTTTCCCTGCTCGCCGGCGAACTCGCCTACGGCCTCACGCCGCTGCTCGATGCGGCTTCCTGCACCATCAATGAAGGCGAGCGCATCGGCCTGATCGGCCGCAACGGCACCGGCAAATCAACCTTGCTCAGTGTAATCACTGGCCGCACCCTGCTCGACAGCGGCCTGGTGCAGCGACGCGAAAACCTGCGCATCGCCACGGTGGAGCAGGAGCCCGAGTTGCCGCCGGCCGAGTCGCTGCTCGAGAGTCTGCGGTTGCGTGGTCATTTTGAAGCCATGGACGATGATCGCTATCGCTGGAACACCGAGAGGCGACTCGCCGAATACGCCACGCGCCTCGGCCTCGATACAACCGTGAACCCCACAATGGCCTCGGGCGGAGAGCGCAAGCGCGCCGCACTGGCGCTGGCCTTCGCGCTCGATCCGGATCTGCTGCTGCTCGATGAGCCCACCAACCATCTGGATCTCGAGGCCATCAGCCAGCTCGAGGAGCTGCTGAACAAAGGTCCGACGCTGGTGTTCGTCACCCACGATCGCTGGTTCCTCGATCGGGTCGCGACGCGCATCTTCGAGCTCGATCGCGGGTGGTTGCGCAGCTACCCGGGCAACTACAGCGCTTACGAAGAGCAGAAGGCGGCGCAGCTGGCCGCCGAGGCAGTGGGTGCGCGCAAGTTCGACAAGTTCTGGGCGCAGGAGGAAGTGTGGATACGCCGCGGCATCGAGGCCCGACGTACGCGCAACGAAGGCCGCGTGCGTCGCCTCGAACAACTGCGCGTGGCGCGTGTCGAGCGGCGTGAGCGCATCGGCAACCTCAAGCTCAGCATCGATGCCAGTGAGCGTTCCGGCAAACTGGTGGCCGAGCTCGAGGGTGTGAGCAAATCCTTTGGCGGCCGCGCGATCGTCAAGGATCTGGACCTGCGCTTGATGCGCGGCGATCGCCTGGGTCTGCTGGGACCCAACGGTGCTGGCAAAACGACACTGCTGCGCCTGATCCTGGGCGAAGGCGCGCCCGACAGCGGCCGCGTGCGCCTGGGCAGCAACCTGCAGGTCGCGTACTTCGACCAGTTGCGCGCGCAGCTCGATCTGGACCAGACCGTAGCAGCGACCGTCAGCTCGAATTCCGACTGGGTGGACGTGGGCGGCGAGCGCCGCCACATCACCAGCTACCTCAGTGATTTCCTGTTCTCGTCCAAGCGTGCCGCGACGCCGGTGCGGGCGCTCTCGGGCGGTGAACGCAATCGACTGTTGCTGGCGCGGCTGTTCGCGCGGCCTGCCAACGTACTGGTGCTCGATGAGCCCACCAACGATCTGGATATCGAATCGCTGGAGCTGCTCGAAGCCGCGCTGCAATCCTTCGCGGGCACCTTGCTGCTGGTCAGCCACGATCGCGTGTTCGTTGACAACGTGGTCACGCAGACGCTGGTGGCGGAAGGCGACGGGCGCTGGCAGGAATACGTGGGCGGCTACAGCGACTGGCTGGCGCAGCGCGCACAGCGGGGGCAGCGCTCCGTTGCGGCATCGGCGCCGGCGCCCGCAGCGGCCAAGCCAAGCAAGGCGGCGCGCGCCAAAATGTCATACAAGGACGTGCGCGAACTCGCGGCCCTGCCCGACGAGCTCGCTGCACTGGACACCGAGCAGCGCGCGCTGGTCGAGCGCATGAGCGCCGCCGACTATCATCGCGTCAATGCCGCGCTCATGCGCGCCGACGCCGAGCGTGCGGCGGCGATCGAACAATTGCTGGCAGAGAAATTTACGCGCTGGGAGCTGCTCGAGCAGCAGGCCGCAGGCACTTCCGGCGGTTGAATTGCCGGGCGTGTGCTGGCTGAATTGCGCGCTTCAGAGATTCTCGAACAGATCGAGCCCGCCGGTGCTGCTGGCGTTGAGTGCGCGATCGTCCTGGGTGGGATCGCGGCCGCCGCGATCGTCTTCGGCATCGACATCAACTGAACCGTGCCAGTCTTCCGGTGGTTCGGCCTCGCGAATGGCGCCGCTGGCGCACTGCGTGTGCCAATCTGCGAGATCGAATTCCTCGAGCGTGCCGTCGAAGAACTGCACTTCCACAGTACTTTCCGCCTCGTCGATGGCGACTACCTCGAACAGCTCAATGCCTCGCAGTCGGTACCAATCGCCTATGCCCGGTTGTTGCACAGTCATTGCGGCACCTCCACACGGGCCATGGTGCGCCCGCCATCGACGCGGTACAAGTGCGAAATGTGTCGCCGAAGCACGAATTGCGAAACCTGTCGTGCAATCGCCTTCAGGTGGGGCGGCGGAAGCAGAACTCGCTCACCGCGTGACCGAGTCGAAGGCCACGACGCTCGAAACGTGTCTGCGCGCGCGCCGTGGCGGGCGGCCGCGCTGCAGCGTCGCGTGCAGCCGCCGTGCCAGCAGCGTCATCGCGCGCCAACGATTCAAATTGCTCGCAGCCATCGAGCACCAGCTGGATATGCTCGGCGTATGGCAGCCAATCTGTGGCGAGTAACAGACGACCACCCACGGCGAGGCGCGAGGCCACCAGGTCCACGAACGCGGGCTGTATCAGGCGGCGTTTGTGGTGGCGCGACTTGGGCCAGGGATCAGGAAACAGGATCTGCACTTCATCCAGCGCCTGCGGCGCAATCTGCACTTGCAGCACTTCGATCGCATCATGACTGGCGATACGCAGATTGTGGATGCCGGCTGCGGCGGCCGCGTTCAGTAGTTGGCCGACGCCGGCGCGATGCACTTCCACGCCCAGGAAGTTGCGTTGCGGTTCGGCCACGGCGCGCGCCAGCAAGTGCTCGCCATTGCCAAAGCCGATTTCCATGGTGCATGGCGCCATGCGACCGAACAGCGCATCCAGGTGCACCGGTTGTGGACGGAAATCCAGTCCATAGTCGGGCCAGCAGTCCGTCAGCGCACGTTGTTGCGCCACGGTGACGCGCCCGTTGCGCCGCACGAAAGATCTTACGGTGCGGATGTGTGGCGGGGTGGGGGCATCTGGCATGCCCCATGGTCGGGGTTTTCTAGCCGGCGGTAAAGTCGGCGCCATCGACCGCGGGAAAGCGCAGCACGATGGCGAGTCCCTTGCCATCGGTGCCGTTGCCCACCTCGATCTGCGCCCCATGCAACTCGGCAATGCGCTGCACGATCGAGAGTCCGAGCCCGCTGCCGTAGTCCTGGCTGCCGCTCACGCGATAGAAGCGTTCAAAGATCCGGCTGCGCTCGGCCGGCACCACACCCACACCCGAGTCGCTGACGATCAGTTCGACGATGTTGCCGCGCTGATTGCATTCGACGCGCACGCGCGAGCCGGAAGGCGAGTAGCGGATGGCGTTGTCGATCAGGTTGCGCAGCAGGATGCCGAGCAGGTCGCGATCGCCAAGCAACATCGCCGTGGAGGCGCTCGAATCCAGCTGTATCAGCCGGCGCGCCGCGAATTGCAGCTGCTCTTCCACCTGCGCGCACACCAGCGTCGCGAGGTCGGTGCGCGCAAAGCGGCTCTTGTTGTAGGTGCCCGTGTCCAGGCGCGCCAGCGCCAGCAGCTGTTCGATCAGGCGCCCGCTGCGATCGACACTGGTGAGCAGATCGTCCGAGGCGCTGGAAAATTCCTCGGGCGTGCGTGCCCCCTGCATCACCTGTGCGTTGGCGCGGATCGCCGCCAGCGGCGTGCGCAACTCGTGGGCCGCATCAGCGGTGAAATGCCGCTCCAGATCGAGCGCGACCCGCATGCGCTCGAGCAGGCGGTTTAGCGCTGCCAGCAGTGGCGCCACTTCCTGTGGCACATACGGCGCATCAATCGGCCGCAGGTCATTGGCCGAACGCTCGGCCACCAGCTGCGCCGAGGTGCGCACGGTACGGAAGCTGTAGGCGATGATCCACCAGATCAGTGCGCCCCCGAGGATCAGAATTACCGCCAGCGTCGAGACCAGGGTCCAGAAGAATTCGGTGGGCAGTTCGCGATGGGATTCCACCGGTTCGGCGATCTGCAGCTGCAGACTGTGGGCCTGGTTCCAGAGCGAGAAACTGCGCCAGCGCTGCCCGTCGATCACTGTCCAGCCGAAGCCGGTGTAGTTCAACGGCATCATCGGCGTGCGCGGCGCGTTGGCGGTGCGATACGAGGCGCGCAGGTCCTCGGTCCACACCTGGTAACGGAACGCGAAGGGGCCGGGCAGCGTTTCAGCGCGCAGCAGCGCTTCGCCGAGCGAGGGGCCGTGTTCCTCCAGCTCGTGTTGCGCCAATTGCAGCAGCAATTCGCCGGTCTGGCGCATGGACTCGTCATACATGCGCTGGCTGGTGGCGCGCGCTTCGAGGAAGGTGATGGCGGTGCCCGCTGCCATCAGCAGGCACATCAGCGAGATCAGCAGTGCAACCAGTCGCCCGCGCAGCGACCAGGTGGATCGGCTCTCAAGCAGTGGCATGCGCGGGGCCGAGCGACTCCGACTCATCGATCATGTAGCCCTGGCTATGCACGGTGCGGATCAGTTCGCGCCCGAGCTTGCGACGCAGGTGATGCACGTGCACTTCCACGGCATTGCTATCGATGTCGTTGCTCCAGCTATAGAGCGCATCCTGCAATTGCGTACGGCTCTGCACACGGCCGCGGTTCTCCAGCAGCTGCAGCAGCAGCGCGAATTCCCTGGCGGTCAATTGCACTTCACTACCGGCCTGTGTGACCTTGCGGGCCGCAGGGTTCACGGTCAGCGTGCCGTGGCTGATCAGCGTCTGCGCGCGTCCTGCGGCACGGCGCGATGCGGCGCGCAATCGTGCACCCAGTTCCAGCAGGTCGAATGGCTTGACGAGGAAATCATCCGCACCGGCGTCGAGGCCGAGGATGCGTTCGGGCACCTCATCACGCGAAGTGATGATCAGCACCGGCTGCTGGTTTCCGGCAGCACGCAATTTTTGCAGCAGCGACATGCCGCCCTGGTGCGGCAATCCGAGATCGAGCAGCACTGCGCCGTATTCACCCGACAGCGCCGCGCTTTCGCCGGCGACGCCATCACGTACCCAGTCGACAGCATGTCCCTGCTGTTGCAGCCCGGTCTGTACCGCCTTGCCGAGCTGCGCGTCGTCTTCGACGAGTAAAACCCGCATGGGCTCACCTGCACCACTGTTTTGCCAGCGAAAGAGCGTAGTGCAGGGGCATTAAGCACATCTTAAGGATTCTGGTCCAAGTCCGCAGCGAGTGCATTAAGAAGACGAAACTCGAGGTTGCGGCGACTATCAGCATGGCGAGCGTGAGATTGGCGCCGTGCAGGCCCATGCCGTGGTCATCCGGCGGTTTGACATATCCCTGTGGAAACAAGGCTCTCCGGGCTGTGCGGCCGCTGTTGTGACCTATATCCCGAATCGCACTGACGGTCGATGACAGCGCTGTAAAACCGGAACTGCGCCATGCCCTTCAGTCTCCGCTAGGCGACAGAATCTCCGTCAATGTGACATTACCCAGCCGAGCGGCTGGCGAGGCGCGACATGGAGAGTTCAGGAATGCCTAAGCTTGATAGCCGAACAGCCGCCCGTTGTTGCGGCCTGGTGCTGGCGATGGCGCTGCCCGTGCTGGCGCTGGCCGGAGCGCTGCTGCTCGATGAGGGCTCGCGCAACAATCAATTAATGTTTGCTGTCGTGGCGAGTGTCACCATCATCCTCGCTGGCGCGGCCGCAGTGAATCTGCGCCGGCGTCACGCGCAGCAGCTCGACGGACTGGTTGCCGCCACGCGCCGGCTCGGCCGACGCGAGTTCGCGCAAGTGCCGGGTAATGCGATGCAGGAGTTCGATGAAGCCAGCGCCTGGCGACTCGGCCAGGTGTACGCGGATACGGCTTCGCGCCTGCGTCGGCAGTTTGGCCGATTGCAATCGCTGCTCGAAATAGATCGCTGGCTGCTCTCTGTGGGCACCGTAGATGAAACACTGCGCGGCGTGCTGCCGCTGATCGCCGAGGTCCTGCAGTGCCGCGCCGTCTCGGTGGTGCTGCTCGACAACCTGGATCGCGACCGCGCCCGCAGCTTCGATTTCCTGCCCGAGACGCACCAACCGGTCGGTGCGGCGCGCATGATCGCCATCGACGCTGAGCGGCTGCGTGCAGTGAGCACCCATGAGCCGAGCCTGGAAGTGAGCGCCATCGGCGTGAATTCCGAGGAATTCCTCGCGCCGCTGGCCGCTTCGGGCGCGCAGGCCTTCCGCGTCTGCCCGCTGGAGTTTCGCGAGCAGGTGCGTGGGTTCCTCTGCATAGGTTATCGCGTCGATGCGCATGCGCAGGAAGACGCGGACTTCGGTCCCAACGATATTGCCGAGCGCCTCGGTCTGGCGCTGACCGGCCGCGTGGCTCCGGGTACCCGCAGCGCCTCATCGCTGGCTGCGGAAGCCGCTGCGCCGCGCAAGCGCTCGCCGCTGGAAACCGGCATGCAGCGCGCGCTGCAGCGCGAGGAATTCGCGCTCGCCTATCAGCCCATCGTCGCGGCGCATTCGCGCCACGTGAACGCCGTCGAAGCGCTGGTGCGCTGGCCGAACGGTACGGATGGCGTCAGCCGCAATGCGGCCGATTTCATTCCGGTGGCCGAGGACAGTGGCCTGATCGTCGATCTGGGCGATTGGGTGTTGCGCACCGCCTGCACGCAGTTCGACAGCTGGCGCCGTGCCGGCCTGACGCTCGACTACGTCGCCGTGAACGTCTCGGCGCGCCAGTTGCAGCATTCGGGCCTGTACGCCACGGTGCTGGCTTGCCTGCAGCGTTCCAACATGGAACCCTCGCAGCTGCAGCTCGAGATCACCGAAGACATGCTGCGCGAAGGCCCCGATGCGCTCGCGATGCTGCGCGAGCTGGCCGAGCGTGGCGTACGCCTGGCGCTCGATGATTTTGGTGACGGCAATTCCTCGCTGAGCGCGGTGCGCGACCTGCCGATTACGGCCCTTAAGATAGACCGCTCCTGCGTCGCCGGTCTCGGCGTGAACGAGTCGGTGCAGTCGCTGGTGCGCGCGGTGATCGGCATGGGCGCCGCCACCAGCAAGATCGTGATTGCCGAAGGCGTGGAAGATCGCTCGCAGCTCGAGTTCCTCGAGGCGGCGGGTTGCGATTCGCTACAGGGTTTCCTGTTCGCCCCGGCGCTGCCGGCGGCGGAGATTCCGGCCTTCGTGACGGCCTACAGCGGCGAAACCAGCATGGTGGCCTGAGGCCAGCACTCTGAAGCGGGCATAATCAGCCGGAGTGTCGGCGGTGTCTGACAATTGTGTGGGTGCAATCCGCACACTAAGATCAGCCGTCGTCTCAAGGTCACTACACCCGGGGTATTTCCATGCGAATCCTGACCACTGCCTCGCTGGTTGCGCTTTCACTGGCCGCCTGCGGCGGCGGCGGTGGTGGCAGCAGCCCGCAGCTCACCGCCGGCTGGCAAATGGGTGTCTTCCAGGCCGCCTCGAACTACGCCAACAAGTGCGCCGCGCCGCGCATGGGCACCGACCCGATCACCCATGTGGCCTACCCCGATCGCGCCGGCTCACTGCTCGATGAGAACAACTTCCTGCGCTCCTGGAGCAACGACCTGTATCTCTGGTACAGCGAGATCGCAGATCAAGACCCGGCCAACTTCAGCACCGCGTTGTCATATTTCAATGTGCTGAAGACCACGGCGCTCACCGCCACAGGCTCGAAGAAGGACAAATTCCACTTCACCTATTTGACCAGCGACTGGGAAGCCATGGCGCTCACCGGTTTGTCGGCGGGGTATGGCGCGCAATGGGTCATACTGAGCAGCGCGCCACCGCGCAGCCTGGTGATCGCCTACACCGACCCGAATACGCCGGCCACCGCGGTCGGCGCCAACCTGGTACGCGGCGAGTACGTGCTCATGGTGGATGGAGTGGATCTCGTGAATTCGACCACCCAGGCCCAGGTCGACGCGCTGAACGCGGGCCTGTTTCCTTCGGCCGTCGGGCAATCGCATACCTTCGTGATCCAGGATCGGCAGGGCGGGCAGCGCACGATCAACATGGTGTCGGCCGACGTCACCAGCACGCCGGTGCAGAACGTGCACACGATCGCCACTGCGAGCGGCAACGTGGGCTACATGCTCTTCAACGATCACCTCGCCACTTCGGAGAGGGGCCTGTACGACGCCTTCACCGCGCTGGCGGGGCAGAACGTGACTGATCTGGTGATCGATATCCGCTACAACGGCGGCGGGTATCTCGATATCGCCAGCGAAGTGGGTTACATGGTGGCCGGCCCCACCGCCACCGGCGGCAAGACATTTGAGCTCGCGCAGTTCAACAGCAAGCATCCGAGCACCGATCCGGTGACCGGGAGTGCCATTGCGCCGACGCTGTTCCTGACCGCCTCGCAGGGCTTCAATGCCAGCCTGCTGGCAGGCGGCCAGGCGCTGCCGCATCTCGACCTGGCGCGCGTGTTCGTGCTCACGGGGGCCGACACCTGTTCGGCCAGCGAGGCGGTGATCAACGGCCTGCGTGGCGCGGGCGTCAACGTGATACAGATCGGCTCGACCACCTGTGGCAAGCCCTACGGTTTCTATCCCCAGGACAACTGTGGCACCACGTATTTCTCGATCGAGTTCCGCGGTGTGAACCACCTGAACTTTGGCGACTACACCGACGGCTTCTCGCCGCAGAACACGCAAGCCAGCAGCACGCCGACCGGGGTGCTGCTGCCTGGTTGCTCGATTGCGGATGATTTCTCGCACCAGCTCGGCGATGCGGCCGAAGGGCGGCTGGCAGAAGCGCTCAGTTACCGCGTAAGCGGCGCTTGTGCCTCGCCGGCCAGTGGCTTTGGCAAGGCCCTGCATGCGCAGGTGCGCAGCGCGGGCGATGGCCTGATGCCAGCCTCGGCGCTCCGCGCGCTGATGATTCCAACGCGGCACTGAGCGCGGCGCGTTACGCGACGCCGCGAACGCACGAGCGCTCGCTCGCGTCAGTCGCTGCGCGCGTCAGAGCGTCGGCGAATCGTCGTGCAGCATCGCGCGACGCACGATCTTCAGCGGCGGAAAGCCTTCGCGCATGAAGGCGTCATGGAAAGCCTTGAGGTCGAAGCTCGCGCCCTGGAGTTTTTTCAGGTCGGCGCGCAGTTGCAGGACCTGCAGCTTGCCCAGCGTGTAATAGAGATAGGTCGCATCGCTGGTGCCGCGCTTGGTCTCGGCCTCGGCCACCTTGCGTGACTGGAAGCCTTCCTTCACGAAATAGTCCACGGCCTGATCGAAGCTCATCGAGCCGGTGTGCATTCCGATGGCGACCATGTAGCGGGCGTTGCGCAGCAGCGCATCCTGCAGCTGGGCGAGCTTCAGCCACTGCGCCTCGCGCCGCTGTTGCCCGGTGGCATTCGCTGGCGGCGCACCCAGGCCTTCCTCCAGCATCATCTGCTCGCAGTAGTGTGCCCAACCCTCGGCGTTGGAATTGGCACCCACGAGCTTGCGCACGCGATCGGGCACCTGGTGCATCCACAGGAACTGGATGTAGTGGCCGGGATAGGCCTCGTGCACCGCCACGTTGCTGATCAGCGGATAGTTCCACTGCGTCATGAAATTCTCGGTGGTGGCCTGGTCCCAGGAAGGATCGGGTAGCGTCACATTGAAATAGGCTTCAGTGGCCGTGGTCTCGAAGGGTCCGGGCGTATCCATCGAGGCCGAGGTGGTGGCGCGCATGAATGCCGGGGTCTCCTCGACCGTGGGCGGAGCCGCATCGGGCACCGTGATGATCGAGTGCTTGGCGAGGAATTGCCGCAGGCCCTCGAACTGATCGCGCACGCTCTGCAACAGGTTGGCGGGCGCCGGATGATTGCTGGTGAGCTGCTCCAGCACCTGGCGCGGAGTCTTGCCCGGCTCGAGATCGTGCGCGATGCGCGCAAACTCACGCTGGTTGAGACGCAGGTTCGCAAGCCCGATCTGCCGCAGCTTCGCGAGCGGCATATCCACCATTTCGTCGAGCTGCACTTTGCGGCTGAACACCGCTGCGCCCAACCGATAGTCACCATGCGAGCGCGGTTGCAGGTCGGCCTTCAGCCATTGCTGGTAGCTCTCGAGCGCCGCGATCACCGCGGCATTGCTGGCGGCGAACTCGCTGCTGATGCGCGCATCGTCGGCATCGCTGAAGGCCGTGGGCACATCGTTCTTGAAGAAGGCAATGATGTCAGGCAACTGCTGCAGGGCGATCTGCGTGTAGATCGGCGGCGGGTTGACCAGGTTGGCGCGCGCTGCCATCAGCTGAGCCGGCATCAGCTTCTCGCGCTCGACCATGCGTCGCAGCCGCTCGTTGGTGGGCGCGTAACGGCGCGCCATGCTGATGAAGGCGCTGCTGGCCAGGCCCGAGGAATACAGATCCGGATTCTTCTCCCAGGGGCGGATCTTCTCCAGCGTCAGCAGCTGGCTGCGCACGCTGTTCAACAGCAGCTGCAGGTTGGCGGCGTAGTGCTCGGAGAGCGCGCTGGAGGAGTGTGCGGCAAAGCGCCGCTCGTAGGCATGGAGCGAGGCGATGTGCGCGTCGACGGCGGCGCGCGAGTAATCCTCCAGCTGCATGTCGAAATCGTGTATGCCCACCTGGGTCGCTTCGCTCGGATGCGTGGGGAAGTACCACTTGTCGAGGTACTCCTCGCTCAGCTGCAGCAGCGCGGTGTCGGCAGCGCCAGCCGCTGGCGCGGCACTGGCCTGAGGGGTGAATGACAAGCTGGCGAGCGCAGCGATCCATAGGGGCAGGTATCTGGTGTTCATTCGGCCAGTCTACGCCACCAGCGTATGATTGCGCCCCTGAGCCATGAGTGAACCTGATTCCAAAGCCCTGGTCCCGGCGCCCACAGTGGTTTGCGCCAACTGCCAAACGCCTAGCGCCGACATCTATTGCAGCCACTGCGGGCAGCGACTCGATACCCGTATCAACTCGGTGTGGCATTTCGCCAGCGAGGCCACCGAAGTACTCACGCACGCGGATTCGCGGGTATGGAACACGCTGCGCCCCTTGCTGTTGCAACCGGGCTTCCTGAGCAAGGAATTCTTTGCCGGCCGGCGCGCGCGCTACCTGCAGCCGTTCCGCCTGTACCTGATATTGAGCGTCGTGTTCCTGTTGCTGGCGAGCTGGCTGGGCGAGGAGTCGGGCACCGAGATCGTCAAGATTGATGAGTCTGACAAGGTGGAATGCAGCAACCTGAAGTCCGATCTGCCCGGCAGCCAATGGTTGCGGCCGCGACTGATCGCGAGCTGCGAGAAGCTCAAAGCCGAGGGCGGCAACGAGTTGGGTCAAAGCGTGGTGCACAACCTGGGTCGTGCCATGTTCGTGTTCCTGCCGCTGATGGCGCTGCTCATGAAGCTGCTCTACTGGCATCCGCGCCGCTACTACCTCGAGCACCTGCTGCTCTTGCTCCATAACCATGCCTTCGTGTTCCTGTGGATGTCGATCTACCTGCTCGCCATGCACTGGCTGGGCAGCTCGGGCTGGAAGGCGCTGGTGAGCCTGCTGCTGCTGGCCTACTTCGTGCGTTACCTCTATCGCTCGATGAAGGTGTTCTACGGGCAGGGGCACTGGCTCACGAGCCTGAAGTTCTCGGCGCTGGCACTCATCTATATGGTTTGCGCCGGACTCATGTTGCTGGCTACCACGATCGTCAGTGCGGTAGCGCTCTAAGTCAATAACGCTTTGCAGTGATGCCGGGTTTGCCGTGCGCCGGGCAATTCCCTAAAATCACCGGGCCAATGCGGGTGTAGTTCAATGGTAGAACTGTAGCTTCCCAAGCTACTAACGTGGGTTCGATTCCCATCACCCGCTCCACTTCATGGGAGACACCGGTGCTGGAATTGCGCAATGTCGATCTGCGCGCCGATCCGGCGGCACGCGGCTACCAGAAGCAGGAAATCGTCAGCGTGGAATTCGCCGCGCAGCCGGGCAGCCTCACCTCGAGCGTGGGCACCAACACCTACAACGCGGGCGACGCGCTGCTCGCCGGGGCGGATGGCGATCTCTGGTGCGTGACGCGCGATCGATTCGATGCCGGCTATCTGCCACTGCCGCCGACGCAGCATGGCGAGCCGGGCCGATATCGCAATCGACCAAGACCCGTGCTGGCCAAGCAGATGGTGGAAGCGTTCCGCTGCGAGCGTCGATCCGGCGGCGACTGGTTGCACGGCAAGGCCGGGGACTGGCTGCTGCAGTACGCGCCAGGCGATCACGGCATCGCCACGCATGCGCGCTTCACGCTTGTGTATCGAGCAATGGAGGAAGATCGCTAAGTCGAGGTGCGAGAAATCGGCAGGCGTCCACAGATTTGTATTGGGTTGCTGATATTGGCGACTCAACCAACATCTACCGAGGACACCTTTATGAAATTGTTTCTTGCCACTACGGTTGCCGCCCTGATTGCCGGAAGCACGGGCGCACTGGCCAACGACATCGTCATCTCCGGCAACGCCAACAAGTCCGGCGCCAGCCCCGAGGACAAGGCCACCACGGCCTGCTTCGACGCCTTCGTCAAGAAGGTGCTGCCCGACGCTGCGGTGCGTGTGCGCGTGATCGACCAGTCAGGCGGCGCGCAGATCTTCAACAACAACCCCTACGGCCTGCAGATGAACGTCTATATGACGGCCACGCTGGCCAGCACTCACGAGAAGCTCGCGAGCGGCTACTGCACTGTGAACAAGGACGCCAAGGTGAGCCGGTTGAGCTATCGCGCCAACAATCCGGCCAAGCTGGCCAGCCTGAGCCTGAAGGACCTCAAGCTCGCGCTGGTGACCCGCTAGTTTCGCGCACGACCAATCCGGGATGATTGTCACTCGAGTGGCGATGGTCAGGGATGACCATCGCCATTTTTTTCGCCGCGCTGGCGCTGCGATAAATGCACCACTCAACACAGAACTCTACATGGCCGGGTGCTACCCGGTATCGATTGCAGGGGACGGATATGAGCACTCTTTGCCTGTGTGCAGCCCGAGGCGCGCTGGCGCTGCTGGCACTGGCAGTCACCAGCCTGCTGTTTGCCGGCGCGTACTGCCTGGAAGGCCGTGCCCATGCGCCCTGAAACGGTTCGCAGCCCAGGTCCCGCCGCGCCATGCCATCTGGCCCCGCGGCGGGACCTTTCATCCGCCTGCACGGCTACAGCAAATCATCGGTATCGCACTGGCGGCACCGGATGTAAGATCGGCTCGAAATAACAAACGGACGGCGCAGGATGTTTCCCTTCAGCGCACGTTTTCGACCGCTACTCGTGACTGCTCGCCTGGGCGGCGTGCTTGCAGTTTGCGTGTGCTTGTCGACCCGCACCTCGACCGGCGCCGCGATGTCCCCGGCGGCCACTGCAAGTGCTGCATCGGTGTGCGATCCGTTGATGAGCCAATCCCGCGCCGAGCTGGATCGTCGTGTCATGGTGCGCGGCGGTGAGCATCAAACGCTGAGCGTGCACTTGCCGGCCGCGTCATTGGCGTTGGTGATCGCGGGCGAGCAGGGCGTAGACGTCACGCTGGAGGTGACGGACACCGCACAGCGCGTGGTCGGCCACGGCGACAGCCCGGTGCCGCGCTCCGGCGTGCAAGCGGTTGCGTTGAAGAGCGCGAGCGCCGCGGACTACAGCATCGTGCTGACATCAAAGGACGGTGCCGGCGTCAGTGGTCAGGTGCAGCTCAGAGTGGTGACGGTGCCATTGTCCGTGGTTGCAGGGTCCTGTGCCGAACTGCAACAGCAGATCGCGGATGCTGACGGCCTCTATGTCAGCGGGCTGGTGGCGAGTCGAAAAAACGGCTCCTCGCCTCGCGATGCCGCAAAGCCCGGACCCAACGCTGCGCAGAACAGCAAGGCATCGGCCTCTGCCTATGCCGCAGTAGCCGCGCGTTTGAGTGCCAGTCAGCCTGGATCCCGCTTGTTGGCGCAGGTAGAGCATGCGGCCGCCGCGGTGTACTACACCGACCTCTCCGAATGGTCCGTCGCTCGCAGGTACGCTGATCGCGCTGCAACGGACTACGCGGCTAACCACGACGCTTACGACAACGCACGTGCCCAGGCCCTCAGTGCAGCAGCGCAAATGGAAATCGCTGTGTCGTTGCCTGCCTCCCAGGGTTCTGCCACTGATGCGCGCCCATCGAGCGTGGCGCTGGGCGCCGCCAGGGAGCAGCTGTCCAGGGTGGCGACTTATCACGCCGGGCGCGGCGAATCCTATGACCAGGCGCAGGCGATCAATAACCGGGGGCTGGCGTACTACTACGAAGGTCGAAACGAGGATGCGATCGTCGATTTTCAGCGCGCGCTGCAGTTGTACCAGCAGCTGGCCGACAAGGTGCGCATCTCGCAGGTGTCGAACAACATCGCGCTGGCTGAATACACGCTCGGGCATTCGGCCACGGCCGCGCTGCGCTACAGCGACGCGCTGAGAAACCTCTCGGCTGCCGAGACTCCCCAGCCGTATGCCTTCATACTCAATAACCTCGGGTTGGCGCATTTCGAGCTCGGCAACTACGACGCCGCGCTGCGCGAATTGTCGCAGGCACTCGAGCTGTGGCGCGCCGCGCAGAATCAACGCGAGCAGGCCCGCAGCCTGCAGTGGATCGGCAGCGTCTATGACGCGGTTGGCGACCAGGACCAGGCGCTGGACTACTATCGTGCGGCGCTGGCGCTGCGCGCCGGCAATGTTGACCCGCGAGGTCGTGTGACTACGCTTCGCGCTACTGCAAACCTGACCAGGAATCGCGGTGATGCTGTCGGCGCGCTCAAGCTGCATGAAGAGGCATTGGCGCTCGCGGCGACGCCGGCGATTCGCTCACGCCTGATCGTCCAGATCGCCATGGACCTGCAAGCCCAGGGTCGCAAGGACGATGCGCTGCAGCGCCTGCAGGGCGAGCTGGCACTGCCGGGCCGCGACCCCGTGACTCACGCCATGCTGTTGCTGCAGCGGGCACGACTTGTGGCCCGCGTGGATCAGCAGCGCGAGGTGCAGCGCGACCTGCGCGAGGCACTGCAAATCTTCGAGGACTACGAGCTGACCAGCCTGGAGTTCGATGCCTGGATGGCATTGGCCCGCTCGCAGCGCAGTTCCGGTGATGCCAGCGCGGCGCTGGCGTCGACTGATCGGGCGCTGGCACGTGCGGAGTTGCTGCGCGTACAGAGCGCCAATCCGGAGCTCAGGGCGACACTGCTGCAACCCTTGCGCCCAGCCTACGACCTGAAAATCTCGTTGCTCGCCGAGCAGTACTTCGCGCGCCACGATGCCGATGCCCGCGATCTCATGATGGCGGCACTCGCCACTGCGGAGCTGTCGCGCTCACGCGCACTCGATGACCTGGAATCGCTGGATATGAGCGCCGGCCGCATACCACCGTCATTGCTTGCCAGGCGCGCGGACGTGCTGCACTCCCTGGCCACGGAGCGCAATCAGCTGGAAGTGAGACTCGAGCATGCCACCGTGGACGATGCGCGTGTCACTGCGCTGCGTGCGGGCATTGCCGAGGGGCGGCGGCAACTCACGCTACTGGATGCGCAACTCGCGGCACTGGCCGGAGTGCGCCGCGGCGAAAGCCAGCGATCGCCGTTGATGCTCTCCGCGGCAGCGAATCAGTTGCCCACCGACGTTGCGCTGGTCGAATACTGGGTCGGCGCGGAACAGTCGTTTGCCTGGGTGCTGACCCGCAGCGGCGTGACGATGACGGCGCTGCCCCCGGGCGCACGCATCAACCAGGCGGCAGTGTCTTTCCACGCCAGCCTGAGCGACATCGCCACCCGCACGCAGTCCGATCGACTGAAGCTTGGTGCCGAACTCTACGACTTGATCGTAAAGCCCATTGCCCCCCAGCTGGTGAATGCACACAGGATCGTATTGGCGCCCGACGACGCGCTGCACTACGTGAGTTTCGCGGCGCTGCGCTCAACAGCCGCCAGTGGCGACAGATTCCTGGTGCAGGATCACGATGTCAGCGTGATTCCCTCGATTGCCGCGTACAGCCGCCAGGGTCGGCCAGTGGTCCGCTCGGTGTCGGATCGTCAGTTGCTGGTGGTCGCTGATCCCGTGTACCAAGCCTCGGATAGCAGGGTTGCAATGCACGCGGCCGTCGCTCAGCCGTTGTCGGCAAGCCTGAACCAAGCGCGCGATCCGCTGCGCGCGGCAACCACGGATCGTGATCTGCAACGGCTGCCAGGTACGGCTTCCGAAGCACGCGCGATCGCAGCACTGCTGCCGCCGAATACCGTGGACGTACTCGATGGACTCGACGCCACGCGCGCCAACTTCCTGGCTGCATCGTTGGAACGGTATCGATTGATACACGTGGCTACCCACGGCCTAGTTGATACCCAGATCCCGCAGCTCTCCTCTTTGATGCTGAGCACGCGTGACCGGCAGGGCCGACCCATCGACGGGCGGGTGATGGCCGCGGATTTCATGACGCTGCGACTTTCCGCCGATGTAGTCGTGCTCAGCGCCTGCGACACGGCTTTGGGCAAGAACATCGTTGGTGAGGGGCTGGTAGGACTGCGCTATGTGATTCTCGCCAGGGGCGCGCGCGCCGTGGTGGCTTCCCTGTGGGCGGTGCCCGATCAGATCGGCGCGCGGCTGATGACCGCCTTCTACCAGGCGATGATTCGGGATCACGCGCAGCCGAGCCATGCCCTGTGTTCGGCGATGCGTGAGTTATTGGCGGCACAAGTGGTTGATCCGGCACTGTGGGCGGCGTTTGACCTGACGCTCAGGGATGCCAGCGTTTGAAAATCAAGCCGCAATGGCGGCAGGAGTAGAACATGACGACTATTCAGGATCTGGCAGGAAGCACAAACGGCGCAGAGCGGCGCTCGCGATTGCCGCGCCCGATGATGATGGCAGTGCTGGTCGCGGTACTCGCCGTGGCAGGATGTTCCCAAAATGCCGGCAGTACGCAAGGTCCGACGGCCGCAACACCGAGTGCGCCAGCCGCGGCGGCAGCATCGGAGGCAGCCTCACCAGCGGCGGCGCCCGCTGCGACGGCTGCCACAACAGACGCGGTCAGCTGGGCGGGCACCTACGAAATCAACTTCGCCAATGATGACGGCCCCACCAGGGGTGGCGCAGACGTCATCTGGAATTCCGCCGCGGGCGCCAGCAATGTCGTGGTTCTCGAACCCACCAAATCCCAGGTGGAATCTTGGGACACATACAAGTGTACGTCGGATACCAATGCGACTCCCGCGTGGAAAGACTGCATGTTCTTCCGCGTAGGCACGCGGACGCTTGAGTGGCCCACGCTGCCAGGCAAGAAGTTGCCGGTGAGGCCGTGGGACAAGGCCAATTTCGCAGCGTCGAAAGCGGCTGTCGAAGGCCTTGGGCGCAAGGCGCTGAACGGCCTGGTTCAGCCTGATACCGAAAGGCTGGTCGGTTCATTCGTAATGGGCGACCACGTTGAATACCTGATGCTCTATCGCCTCGTCGGCGGCATTGAGGACGAAAGGAAAAACAAGAACGATCTGCTTCTGATCCGCCTGAGGGACCCGCACCTGGTCGCCGGGCCCAATGAAGACGGTTGGGGCACTGGTGGCAAGAAAGCGAAATAGCCGCGTCATGCGTCCGACCAAATCCTGGTTCGCGTCGCGGATTGCCGCGATGTCGGCTGTCATGGCAGCGACGTTCGCAGTAGCCTCCGGCATTGCGGGCGTCGCTGTTGCCGGTGACGTGGTGCCCTACACCTGCCCGGCGAATGTCAGTCTCGAAACTTCGCCGCTGTGTGGCGATGGCAGCTCTATCGCCGTGATCCGCCAGCCGGGCGGCGTCGTCCAGTTCCTGCACTTCCTCCAGAAGAAAATATTGGCGGCGCAGGAGCAGGACGGGACCTTGCGCGCGCCAATCGCTGCGCCCGAGCGAATGGTGGGGCGGCTGTCCGAACTCGATGCGGTAGTGCGCCCCATGCGTTCGTTCCGCAATGTCTTCGTGCTGCGATTCAGGCGCGGGCTCGCCACACAACGGCGCCTGGACCGCCTGACCTTCGAGTTGTGCGATCTGCTGCGCAACGCGCATCTGGAAGGCGGCGGTGGATGCAAGGAGAGCAGGTCGACGGTCCACCTCGAACCGGCCTTCAAGCTGCACGCCGACGCCGCGCCGCCAAACGATCCGAATTTCCTGAACAGTGAACCGAGCCAGTGGAATCTCCAGGACGATGAGGGCATCAAGGCTCACGCCGCCTGGGATCGAGCCGGAACAGTGCCAGGCCTGCAAGCTGTCAGGGTTGCGGTCCTGGATACCGGCACCAAGGAGATCGCCAACGAACTCGATAACGGCTTGCTGGTCGACGGCGCAGACTTTACGCAACAAACGCCGGTAATTGGAAATCCACCGGCCGGCAAAGACCACGGTACCGAAGTGGCCAGCGTCATTGCGGCCAGGGCCAACAACAACAATGCGATGGCGGGAGTTGCCTGGTCGGGCTCGGGCCAGGGAAGCGTCGCGACGCTGGTGCCAATCAAGATCATGAGCTCTGCAAGTCCCTCGGAGTTTGAACAATGCACCAACAACCTGCTGGATGCGTTGCCGTATGCCGTTGATCCCGACGGCGAGGCGGATGCAGGCAATAGTGGAGGTACTTCATTCTGGGATCTGAGCGCGCCGCCGGATCCGCATACCAATCCAATAAGGCCGGCGAGGGGCGCCAGGGTCGTCAACTTGAGCGTGTCGTATGACAACTGCTCGGCGGCGTTGGGTGAGACCTTCAGTCGAATTTCGCGGTTCTTTCCCGATGTGCTGTTCGTGGTTTCGGTGCCCAATACCAATGGCGTCGTGGTCACTGCGAACATAGACGATACGCCGCCGAATCCCAGCTTCCCGACCAGTTACCGGATCAACAATATCCTGAGCGTGACAGGTACTGACCTGGATCGCTGTGTCACGGGGAAGTTTGGCAAAACCAGCGTCAATATCGCTGCACCGGGAGAAGGCGTAGTCGTTCTCCAGCAAAGCCACGCGGGTGCACAGACCGACTCCGGCACCTCGTTTGCAGCTCCGCAGGTCAGCGGTGCCGCCGCGCTGTTGAAAGCGCTGGCCCCATCCACTTGGCAGTACGCGCAAGTGCGCCGCTACCTGATGGATTCCGCCGACCACAGCATGTGCGACAACTCGGGTCCGATCCTGGGCTGCCTGGATGCACCCAACTACGCCACCATCTGCCACGGTGTCGCCAGCGGCCTGCTGGACCTGGACGCCGCAACTGCACCGCCCGTCATGCAGATCTCGGCGTTCGACAACAGCGATGCGGCCAATACCTGGAGTACCGCCAAGGCCGCGATGGTGAACTGGGAGTGGAAATTCGATTCGACCCTGTGCCAGCAGGTGGATATCGACCTGGTCATCGACCAGAACGACCACCCCACGACCACCAAGGCCGCGAAACTCAGCGCAACCCCGGTGGACGTCACCGTGCACGCGGTACAGTTCGACGCCACCACCATCGCCGCTGCCGCCACGGCCGCCATGCCGCCCGCGACCGAATCCGCCACGGCCCGCGTGCGACTGCAATGCGTCGGCAGCCACATGTTCCGCACCTCCCAGGATTTCACGATCAGGAGGTCCGACTAGCGCTGCTTGCGCACTGCGTCGAAATTCCGGGTAGATTAGTGGTGAGCCAACAGGTCGCCCCAAGTGCCGGATTCCGAATCCAACAAGCCTGCGCAGTCCGCCATCGACCAGAAGTCGATCGAGGCACTGATCGTGCGCGACTATCCGGGCCTGCGCCGCCTGCTCGCGCGCCACACGCACGACCAGGCGCTGGCGGCTGACCTGCTGAACGATGCCATCTGCACCACGCTCGAGAAATGGCGTGCGGGCCAGATCGCAAAGCCTGAGCAGATCTGCGGCTATGTGTTCCAGGTGGCGCTCAACCTGCTGCGCAATCACCGTCGTAGCATCGCCGAGCGACCCGATCGCCGGGCCGACAGCGAGGTGCTCGAGCGCACCGCGGGGAATGTGGCCTCGATGGACGAGCTGGCCGAGACCGGCATGGCGCAGCGGGTGCGCATCCTGCTGCAGGGCATGGGGAGCGCGCGTGATCGCACCGTCCTCAAGCGCTTCTACCTCGACGAGGAGAGCAAGGAGACCATTTGCAGCGAACTAGGGCTGCTGGCGGACCAGTTCGACAAGGTGTTGCACCGCGCCAGAGCCCGCCTGCGCGAGCTCCTGGAAGCCAGCGGATTGAGACGTACTGACCTTTTTTCATTTGTCATGGCCTGAAGAGCGCGATAAGGCGATGCGTGCTTACAGATATCAGGTAAGGCATCAGCCAGTGGTACACAGGTGATGGAAAGCAGATTCTTGGTTCCCGATCCGACGATGGTCAACCGCTACCTGGCGGGGCAATTGAGCTCGGCGGAACAGGCCGAATATGAGGCCCTGCTGCTCGAGCACCCGGAAGCGCTGCGTGAGCTCGAAGCGGTGGCGCGACTCAAGGTGGGCCTGGCGAAATTGCGGGAGCAGGGCAGGCTCGATGAGCTGATCGGTGCGCCCGCGAGTGCTGGCCGATTCGGTCTTTTGCGCCATCCGGGGCTGGTGGCACTCGCGGCTTCGCTGGCGCTCGCGGTCGTGGGTGCACTGTTCTGGAACAACACGCAGTCGCGCGCGGTCGCGCTCTATGCTTCGCTCAACGAGCTGCAGTCACACGGAGCTCGCTCGCTGGTCGCGCAATACACGCTGGTGCGTACGCGGGCCGCAAATCCCGATGTGCAGCTCGCCGCGCCGCCGGCTAGTCAGGCGCTGGAGCTGCGGATCCTGCCCGACGTGGCCGCCGGCAGCAGCGGCTATCGCGTCGAACTCTATCGCGCGCATGGAGATGGTTCAGCGGCAGGGAAGCCGCTAGCCATCAGCATGGAGAGCCAGCTAGGGGCGGACAGCTTCGTCACGCTGTATGCAAACTCCGAGCTGCTGGGCGAGGGCAGCTACCTGCTGAAGATCGCACCCGCCGGCACTCTGGCTGCCGGCCTCGTTGCCGAGCCCGAAGACTTCCGGATCATCGTAACGAAGCCGCTCACCACACCCGGCAGCGTTTCGCACTGACCATCGGCTGCGGTGCTTTGCAGGCGAAGGCGCGCTCGAACTCCGGCATGTTGACCATGAGGCCGTTCACGCGATAGCGCCCTGGCGAGTGCGGATCGGTCTTGGCGTGCAGGCGCTGGTCCTCCGGGCGATCGTTCTCGCAGGCCCACTGCGCATAACCGACCAGGAAGCGCTGCTCCGGCGTGAGGCCGTCGCGGGTCTCGAGCGTCTGGTTGGCGGTCTGCGCCTGCCAGGCCATGTGCGCGAGGATCAGGCCACCGAGGTCGGCGGCATCTTCGCCTACCGTGAGCTTGCTGTTGATGTGGATGTCGTCCACCACCACGTATTGCGCGTACTGGTCAATGATGCACTGGGTGCGCTCCTTGAACTGCTCCGCATCTGCCGGCGTCCACCAGTCCTTGAGATTGCCCATGGAATCGAACTGGCGGCCCTCGTCATCGAAGCCATGCGTCAGCTCGTGGCCGATGGTGCCGCCGGTATTGCCGTAGTTGGGTGCGTCATCGAGCTTCGCATCGTAGAGGGGCGGCTGTAGTACGCCGGCCGGAAAGTTGATGTCGTTCATCTGCGGGTTGTAATAGGCGTTCACGGTCGGCGGCGTCATGCCCCACTCGCTGCGATCGAGCGGCTTGCCGATCTTGGCGAGCTGGCGACGGGTCTCGAAGCTGTTGGCGCGCTGCACGTTGCCGAAATAGTCGTCACGACGGATGTTGATTGCGCTGTAGTCGCGCCAGCGATCGGGATAGCCGATCTTGTTCACCATGGTGTCGAGCTTCGCGAGCGCCTGCTGTTTGGTGGCATCGCTCATCCACTCGAGCTGCTGGATGTCCTGGCGCATCGCCTGCTGGATCTGCGTGGTCATCTTGAGCGTGGCGGCCTTGAGCTCTGGCCCGAAGGTGCGGCTCACGAACTCGCGACCCAGCGCTTCACCCAGCAATGCATCCACCTGCGCCACGCAGCGCTTCCAGCGCGGCTTCTGCAGCGGCACGCCGCGCAGTGTGTGATCGAAGAACGCAAAGCGCTGGTCCTCGAAGTCGCGCGACAGGAACGGTGCAGCACTGTGCACCGCGTGCCAGCGCAGATACGTTTTCAGGTCGGCGAGGGTCTCGGTGGCGAGAATCGCATCCACCGCCGAGTAGAATTTCGGCTCGGTTACGTTGATCGCGCTGATGTCCGTGAGTTCGAGCGCTCGCAGGTAGGCGCTCCAGTCGAAGTGCGGTGTGACTTGCTCGACCGCCGCACGATCGAGCTTGTGATACAGCTTGTAGGGGTCGCGGCGATCGACCAGTTTGAGCGAAGCCTGCGCGAGCTGGGTTTCCAGGCGCAATACGGTGGCGGCATTGTGGGCCGCCGTCGCAGGCTCTTCGCCCAATCGCCGGAACACGCGCGCCACGTGCTGGCGGTATTGCGTACGCAATTGCTGCGCATGTGCGTCGGTGTCGGTGTAATAGTCGCGATCGGGCAGGCCCAGGCCGCCGGCGTCTGCGAATGCGATCACCTGCGAAGAGTTGCCAAAATCCTGGTTCGATCCGAAGCTGAACAGGAACCCGTTGGCACCCGTCTCCAGTTGCAGCTGCGCCAGCAGTGCGGGCAGGGCTTCCTTGTTGCGCAGCGCCTTGATGCTGCCCAGCATGGCGTTGAGCGGACGCCCATCGGCCTGCTCGATCGCGCCCTCATCCATGCAGGCGGCGAAGTAGTCGCCGATCTTCTGCTGGTTGTCATTGCGGCCAGGCTGCGCTCGCGCCAGGTCATCGAGTATGCCCCACAGGAAGCGCTGGTTGTCCTGGTAGAGCTTGCCGTACACGCTCCAGCTCGCCTGGTCGCTGGGTATCGGGTTCAGCTTCATCCAGCCGCCGCAGGTGTATTGATAGAAGTCGACGCAGGGATCGGCGCTGGGATCCATCGCCGTCACGTCGAGGCTGGGTGTGTAGGGGAAGGCCGTCAGCGGTTGCTCGCCGGTAGGCGTGGCTGCGGCAGTCGCGGGCGCAGCGGCTGCCAGCGTGGTGGCAGTGCAGATCAGGGTAGCCAGCAATGGTCTGAACACGCGCATGATCGGGTCCCCTTGGAATTGTTGGTCGTCGAAAATATACGGCGTTAAACGGGTCGGGCGCCGAGGCGACCGACTCACAGGCGCTAGCGAATCGCCTCCAGGTCGTGGATGCGGTAGCTGAGGTAGTCATCGATCAGCGCATGGTCGGCGCAATCGAGCAGCAACTGGTGGCAGCTGTGCGCCACGCTGAGCGCGGCCTTGGCGTCGGCATCGAGCGGAATGCCGGCGAAATCCAGGAGCTCGCTGCTGAGGAAGGGCACATCCAGCGCCTCACGTGAGGTGGTCACGCCGCGCGTGCCGAAGTTGGCGCTCAACTGGTGCCAGGTGAGATAGCGCAGGCGCCCGGCGCCGACGTTGGTCGCCAGGCGCGCGGTATTGATGTCGGCGAGCGTGTTGATGAAATCCCAGGCGAACTCGGGCTGATGATCGCCGAACCAGCCGAGCACGCGCGGTTGGGGTGCAGAGAGCCAGCGGGTGCGCAGGGCATCGATGTCGCGCGCGGAGTCATCGAGGCGCGCGAGGTAGTCCGCCAGTGGCCGGCCCAGTTTTTTCTCCACGCCGCGCACGCGCGCGGGCAGCGCACCGTCGGTGTCGCCATGCGGGCCGTGGTTGCGGATCGTGAGCATGAACACGAACACCGGCCGCGGGTCCTTGCTCTGCGCGAGGATCGCGAGCGCCTTGTCGTACAGCGTGGCATCGCGCAGCGCGTGCCAGTCATCACCGAGCTGCAGGTCCTGTGAGGCGTAGAACTCATCGAAGCCGTAGTAGCGATAGGCCGAGCGCGCGCGCAGGAAGTCGGCGCCCACCGCCGAGAACACCACGGTGTGGTAGCCCAGCGAGCGCAGGTACTGCGGCAGCGAGTGGTTCAGGCGCGGCGCGAGCGACACCGGCGCATAGGCGCCACCACGGCCAAAGGTGCGCCAGTCGAAGCCCGACAGGAACGCGAACTCGGTCAGCCATGTGCCACCACCCGTGGTGTGCACCAGCAGCGGACTCTGCACGGTGCGCACCGCATTGGCGGGCGCGCGGAACATGGGGCTGGCGCACGCGGCATCACGGCACGCGCCGATGAGTTGCGGATCGAAGGTGCTCTCTTCGAGTACCACCAGCACATCGGGCAGGCGCGGCGCGGTGTCGGCGCTTGCGGGATCCGGCGTCGCATCGCTCGGGCTGGGCTCGGGAAAGCGCGTCTGCGGCCGCACCGGCGGCAAGGTCGCGAGCATGTCGCGGTTCTCGAAGAACATGTTCAGCCGTCCGACCCAGTTGCCGGCCAGCTCGATGCGTCGTAGCGCGAGGAAGGCGCTCCAGGCATCGCGATCATCCGCGGCGCCGGTGTGCGCCAGCGGCGGTGCGGCGCTGTAGCCGATCGCCAGCACGCCGACCAGCGCCGCAACCACGGCGGCGCGCGCACCATGCGTCACGCGATTGCCCAGTGCGGGCCAGCGCGGTCGCTCGATGCGCCAGCACAGCACCAGCAGCAGCACAAAGCCGCCGATCACAGCGCAGAAGCTGGCGCCGAGCGCCGGGTAATTCAGGAACAGCTTCAGGTCATCGATCGGGTCGCGAAAGAAAAACTGCACGTCCGCCAGCGTCAGCGGCATGCCGAGAAACGACTGCATCACCGCCGAGCTCAGCAGCACCGCGGCCAGCAGGTAGATCACCAGCAACAGCGTGGTCAGCGGTCGGCGGGTGATGGCCGCGAGGATGCCCAAGGCGCATGCCGTAGCTATGAGGGTAGATTCATTGGGCACGGCGCGGAGTCTAGAAGAAAGCCCGCGGCAGGTCACGGCTGGCCGCCTTGTCTTGCTGTCAATGCCGCACCAGCGGGGCTAAGATTCGCGCCATCCGCCGGAACCGATATTCACGAGGTGTCACCGTGAGAGAGCAGATTGCGCCCAGGCGCTTGCTGATGAGCGTTTTGACCCTGATGGCCGCCGCCAGTGCGGTGCAGGCCCAGACCGTGGTGTCCACTTCCGGGAGCGCACCGAGCGCACCCGCCAGCGCGCCCGAAAGCCCCCAGGTTTCCTGGGATCTGACTGACCTGTATGCCACAGCGCAGGCCTGGAGCGATTCGCTGGCGCGCATGCGCACCGCGATCGACAAGCTGCCCGCGCTCAAAGGCACGCTGGGCACCAGTGCCACCAGCCTGTTCAAGGCGCTCGATCAGATCTCGGCGCTGAATCGCGAAATGATCCGGCTGTATACCTATGCCTCGCTGAAATCCGATGAAGACCTGCGCGAGGGCGCCAATCTCGAGCGCAAGCAGCAGGCACAGGCCTTGGCGACCCAGCTTTCGGAGAAGACCGCCTGGGTGGCGCCCGAACTGCTGAAGGTCGGTGCCGCCAAGGTGAAGGCTTTTCGCAAGGCCAACAAGGCGCTGGAGGCCCGCTTCAACTATTTCCTCGACAACACGCTGCGCGCGGCGCCGCACACGCTGGGCCTCGAGGCCGAGCAGATCCTGGCGGCTGCCGGCAACTTCCTCGCGCAGCCCGATGCGCTGCACAGCCAGCTGGCCGATGCCGAGCTGCCTGTGCCGACCGTGAAGCTCGCCGATGGCACCAGCGTGCAACTCAACGAGGCGGCGTACGAAAAATACCGCCAGTCAGACAATCGCGCCGATCGCAAACTGGTGTTCGATGAGTACTGGGGCGCCTGGAAGAAATTCGAAGGCACCGCCGGGCAGATGCTGGCCACGCAGGTGATGGGCGATCACTTCAGCGCGCAGTCACGTCATTACGATAGCGCGCTGCAGGCCGCGCAGTTCCCTGACAACATGCCCGATAAGGTGTACCGCACGCTGGTGACCGAAACCCATGCCGCGTTGCCCGCGCTGCATCGCTACCTGCGGCTGCGCAAGCGCCTGCTCGGCATTACCGATGACCTGCACTACTACGACAACTATCCGCCGATGTTCAACCTTGCGAAGCCGCCGCACTACGATGTGCCGGAATCCGAGCGCATCACGCTCGAGGCGCTTAAGCCCCTGGGTGAGGATTACCTCGGCCTGCTGCGCCAGGGTTTTGCGGGTCACTGGATGAACGTGTATCCGCACCCGGGCAAGAAGTCGGGCGCCTACATGAGCGGCTCCGCCTACGACGTGCACCCCTATCTGCTGCTGAACCACAACGACGACTACTACTCGCTCTCGACATTTGCGCACGAGTGGGGCCACGGCGTGCACACGCTGCTCGCCAATCGCGCGCAGCCCTATGAGAAGGCGGGCTACTCCACGTTCATTGCCGAATCCGCCTCGATCGGTAACGAGATGCTGCTCAACGATTACATGGTGCAGCACGCCGCCAATCGCGAGGAGAAGATGTTCTATCTCGGCAAGGGGATGGAATCGATCCGCACGACTTACTTCCGCCAGGTGATGTTCGCGGAGTTCGAGCTGATGATCCACGAGGAGCTCGAGCAGGGTAAGCCGCTCTCGGGCGAGCGCATGACCGAAATGTATTGCGGCCTGTTGCGCAAGTACTACGGCGAGGCCGAAGGCGTGATGAAGATCGATACGCCCTATTGCCTGGAGTGGGCCTTCGTGCCGCACTTCTACTACAACTTCTATGTGTATCAGTACGCGACTTCGATGGCCGGCGCGGCCTCGTTCACCGATGCGATACAGAAAGACAGTGCCTCAGCGCGGGCGCACTTCATCGAACTGCTAAAGGCGGGCGGGTCTGACTATCCCTACGAACTCTACAAACGCGCCGGCACCGACATGGCGACACCCGGGCCGTATCGCGCATTGGCGGCGCGCATGAACCGACTGCTGGATGATTTCGAGGCGCTGGAGGCGCAGCACTGACGCTGCGGCTCAGGGCGGCGGCAAGTAGTACAGATCTATCGACTTGCCGATGCGCTGCAGCGGCTGATAGCGCTGCAGCCAGTCGTAACCGTGGTTCGATTCCTTGAGCGAGAGCATGTCGAGTGCGATCCAGCCCGTGACCTGCTGGTGGGGCCAGAGCGGCTTGTATGAGGGCAGGTGTTCGCGCGTCAGATCGGCTGAGCCACGATAGGCGATGTACACGTCGGTGATCTGCCGGCGCGCCAGTTCCTGCGACAGGCGGCGCAGATCCTGCCCCCAGTCCAGATCGGAGTCGACCAGGATGCGCTCGGGGTGCGCGCCGGCGAAGGCGTTGAACCAGGCGAGATAGTCGGGGTAAGCCGTCACCAGCGTCGAGAACTGCCACAGCACCAGCACTACCGCGACTGCGCGCGCCAGCGGTGCGGCAAGTTGCTGCCACAACGCCAGTGCCGCGGCGCCCGCGCCGATCGCCAGCAGTGGATAGAGCACCAGCACGTGGCGCACGCCGATGTTGATATGGCTGTAGAGGCAGCAGAAGATCAGCAGCGTCGCGAACAGCAGCCCCGGCACCATCTGCCCGAGCTGGCGCGCACGCCAACCACGCAGCGTGAGCCACGCAAGACCTGGAACGCCCAGCAGCAGCATCGGAATGGTGGTCTTCACCGCCAGCGCCACGAGATAGAAATACCACCATCCCATCAGATCGGTTTCGCCCAACAGGTAGGACGGGTGGCCGTGTGCGTTGTGGAATTCAACGCCGCGGATGTTGAGCATGAACTCCTGCACACCCAGCGGCACGCGCATTGCGATGCCCGGCATGTGCACCAGGTACGGTCCGTAGGCGCCGATGCAGATCACGGTGACGAGCACAGTGGCGAGCAGTGCGCCGCCGATATAGCGCAGCAAACTCGCCGGCAATCGGCGCTCGGGCGCTGCGCCGCTCGCATTGCCGCGATCCAGCAGCAGCTGCACTGCCAGCATCGCGATGCCGCCCAAGGCAAGGAACGGAATCGCCGAGATCTTGGTGCTGACCGCGAGCCCCACCACCACACCCATCGCGATGCTGCGCTTCAGCGTGGGCGCAATGATCCAGCGCTGCAGCAGCCAGAAGCTGAGCACGCACAGCGCGGTCACCGGCACATCGAGCGCCACCACACCCGCGTGGCCGAGTATCGCGGGCGTACTCCCCAGGAACAGCGTTGCCCACCACGCCACCGCCGCGCCGAAACTCTCGCGCACCCAGTACCACTGCGCGATCACCAGCAGCAGCAGAAAGGGCAGCATCCCCGCGCGCGCCAGCGTCAGCAGCGTGTCGTAGCTCGCGCCCGAGTGATAAAGAATGTCGCGCCCCGCCTGCTCGCCGCTGGTGCTGGCATTGGCCGGCAAACGCGCGCCCGCGAGTTGTGGGCCTAGCGCCGCCGCCAGTCGCGCCAGCGGCGGATGCTGGTTGTCGTAGCGATAGTCGCCTTGGTCGATCAGCGACAGGCCGGCCGCAATGTGCTCGGGTTCGTCCCAGACATTGCCGAACACATGCCAGGTGGAGGCCACCAGCAGGCAGGCCAGCACGGCCAGGGCCGCGGGCCCGCAGCGTCGCAGCTTGAACCACTGGTCCCGCATGTTGATTTAAGAACTCCCTCAGCGTCCGTCGTCGCGCGGCGACAGGATACCGCAGCGGCCCGCCGGGCTGATAATCGATCGCGACATCCGCATGTAACCCGGAGGGTTGGGGCGAGCGATGGCAGCATCGGACCACAGCGAGTTTCTCGCACTCAAGCGCGCGCTCCAGCAGTACACCGAACAGCGTGCGCTGCTGCCGCCCGAGGCTGCCGAACGCACCGCGCTCGAGCTCGGCGAGCTGCTGATCACCTTGGTCAAGATGGCCGAGCGCTTTGACATCGACCTGGTGCAGGCCGGCGAGCGCGCCGTGCAACAGCGCGCCCTCGATGCGCCGCGGCTGGTGCAGATTGCGCGGCCCGGAGAGCCGAAGGTAAGCTGAAACGATGAGCGATCCTGCCCGCGTTGCTCCCGACCTGATCGAATGGCATGCACGGCACGGCCGGCACGATCTGCCCTGGCAGCACGAGCCCACGCCGTATCGCGTGTGGGTCTCCGAGATCATGCTGCAGCAGACCCAGGTGGCCACGGTCATCGAGTACTACGCGCGCTTCATGCAGCGCTTTCCCGATCCCGCCACGCTCGCGGCCGCGCCGCTCGATGATGTGCTGCACCTGTGGTCGGGGTTGGGGTACTACTCGCGCGCCCGAAACCTGCATCGCAGCGCGCAGCTGGTGCGCGAGCAGCACAATGGTGAGTTGCCGAGCTCCTTCGAATTGCTGCAGCAATTGCCCGGCATCGGCCGCTCGACCGCCGCCGCGATCCGCGCGCTCAGCGCCGGCGAATCGCGCGCGATACTCGATGGCAACGTGCGCCGCGTGCTGATGCGCTACTTCGCGATCGAGAGCCCGCCGGGGCAACCCGCAGTGGAGCGCCGCCTGTGGCAGCTCGCCGAATCCTGCACGCCGCAGGATCAGGTCGCGATCTACACACAGGCGATCATGGATCTGGGTGCCACGGTGTGTGTGCGCTCTCGCCCACTGTGCGCGGCCTGCCCGCTGCACGATGGCTGTCGCGCACGCCGCACTGGCCGGCAGTTCAGCATCCCGGCGCCGCGGGCGCGAGTCGTGCGTCGCACCCAATCCGTGGTGATGCTGCTGGTACAACGCACCGATGGCAGCGTGCTGCTCGAGCGCCGGCCCGAGCGCGGCGTGTGGGGCGGGTTGTGGAGCCCGCCGCAGTTTCCGAGCATCGAAGCCGCGCGCCTGTACGCGGATACCCGGCTAAGCGCCGCCGAAGTGGAACCTGCGGCGCGTGCGAGCCTGCGCCACGCCTTCACGCATTTTGACCTGAACATCACGCCATTGCTGGCGCGCTGCGCCGGCCCCGCCGGCGTGATGGATGGCCCCGCGACGCTCTGGTATAACGCTGCACAGCCGGAGCGCGTGGGTCTGCCCGCGCCCGTGACTACGTTGATCCGGAGCCTCTCGTGAGTCGAATGGTGCAATGTGTGATGCTCAAGTGCGAGGCCCCCGGCCTCGAGCGCCTGCCGTACCCCGGCCCGCTGGGCCAGCGCATCTACGAGAATGTCTCCCGCGAGGCCTGGGCCCGCTGGGTGGCCCACCAGGTGATGCTGATCAACGAGTACCGTCTCTCGCCGGTCGAGCCCAAGGCCCGCAAATTCCTGGAAGCCGAGATGGAGAAGTTCTTTTTCGGCACCGGCTCCGAGCGCCCGGCGGAATTCAAGCCCGCCGGCGCATAACCGGGTAGGCTCCCTTGACGCTCCGGGCCCCGGCCCGGTCTAATACGCGCCCTTCCGATCCGGCGGCCAGGTAGCTCAGTTGGTAGAGCAGCGGATTGAAAATCCGCGTGTCGGTGGTTCAATTCCACCCCTGGCCACCAGCTCCATAACCTATTGTGTTTAATAGCATTTTATCGACAATCCGCTTCGTCTCCGCGGAAATCGAATTCTCCCGTTGCGCGCGCAATCGCTGTAATTCCTATCGTGATCGGCGCAATTGCCGTGAACGGCCTCAGACGACGTGTGGCAGATCGGGGCAAGTGTCAGGGCAACTCTCGGGATTCGGCAGCCGCGGGGGCAACAGATTCGCGCGCCACCTACAACCCTTTCGGGAGATGCTCATGCCCCTTACTCAAACGCTCGTCGTCAACACGCAGCCTCGCGAAAAGATCTATCGGCTCTTCGACGGCTCGGGCCTCTACCTCGAGGTCACGCCGCGCGGTGGCAAGTGGTGGCGCATCAAGTATTCCTTCGCTCGCCGTGAGCAGCGGCTGTCGTTGGGTACCTTCCCGTCGGTGAGTCTGGCGCATGCCCGGAACCAATGCGCAGAGATCCGTATTCAGATCGCTTCGGGCGTCGATCCCTCTGAAGTTCGCAAAGACGCTAAGCGGAAAACTGTGCGCAAAGAAGAGACGTTTGAAGCAATCGCACGGGAGTGGCACGAAGGGCTGGTCGCGAGATGGACCGACTCTCACGGCGATCGCACATTGAGTCGCCTGGAGAGCTATGTATTTCCCTGGATTGGCAAACTGCCCATCACGCAAGTCACCGCCGTCGACATTCTCGACTGTCTGCGTCGGCTGGAACACCAGAACACCCATGAGACCGCGCGGCGGGTGTTGCAACTTTGTGGCCAGATCTATCGCCATGCCATCCTCACGAACCGG
>JANXYK010000030.1 GCA_025350055.1 Gammaproteobacteria bacterium
TGCAAGACCTACGGCGTCTGTTGTAGCGCCGGCAATAGCACTGTAGGCGGCAATCCTGCATGTGCCCGGGCGGGCACGAGGTCGGTCCTACACTTGGCGGTGGTCCTTCACCGACTAGTGGCATCCGTCTGCGAGGTGCCCACAGTCGCCGGTCGTGACTGACAGCTATCGGGCAGCGGCTTTTGGGATGATCGTGCTGCGTACAAAATCTACAACCGCCCCGAAAAAGATGGGGGCTGTTGCCTCCAAGGCCACTGCATGGTCCCCCTCGGCGATCACAACCCAGCGTCGGTCATTGGTCGAAAGCTTCGAGAAGAACTCTGTGGCAGCCGCTGGATGAATCCCTGGATCTCTCGCCCCCTGTATTAATAAAGTCGGGACACGAATGGCCTCGGGACGTATTTCAAGGAACTCCATGTCACAACAAACGTCCACCTTGATTGGGTCTAGTTTGAGGGCCGATTTCACAAACTCCTGAACTAGATCAGCGTCAATGACGTCAGGTGAAATGAAATCAGACTTCGCATCCGCTTCGGAATTTGCCAATGCTTTTGGATCGCCGGTAGCGGATTCGTAGCGCGGTGGAGAACTTGGATCAAAAGTAAATGCATATAGAATAAGGCCGCTTAGCGCCTGTCGTGCTCTGGTGGCAACGAGAGCGGAAATCTTTGATCCCCTTGACCATCCGAGCAAGACTGGCGCTGGCAAGCGGGGATTTCTCGAAGATGCGAATCCCAATACTGCTTCGACGACTTCAGCGGCGTGGGTCGGTTGGAGCCATCCTGTGCCATCCCGCGCCGTTTCTCCGTATCCGGGAAGATCAACCGCGTATGTGGCGTATCCGGCGGCCGCCAACACTTTGAGGAGCGATCGACTTCGTCCCTTCGGCTCAAAATCAAACGCCGTTCGTGCACCCCAGGTCCTGCCGTGGACGAGGACCACAACACCCGCCGGCAGTAACGGTCGTCGCGACCATACGACTATGGGATGCCCCGAAAGGACTACAGCGTAGCGTTCAAGAGCAGAATCTGAGTCCGCGGCAAAAACAGGCAGGGCGCAAAAAGTCGAACACATCACTGCGCAGGAAACATAGCCAAAGATTCCCGCAAAAATGGTTGTTACTCGGCTATGCATTTTCCGGCTCCCCCGTGCATACCTGCGTTGCACATGGCCGACTTGTGGCCCCGTCATTTCGGTCCCCGAACGTTTGTCAGTGCCAATCTTGTTGAAGGCCGTCAACGGTAAAAAGTGACCCATATGAGACGGCAATTGATGATCGGTTTCGGGCATTACTTCTGCGCCCTGCCTTGCGCGTCCAGCAGCATTTTGAGCAACTGGCCCATTTGATCGTGGGAGATGCTCGGTAGCTTCTTCACAGAATCGGCCGTGAGTCCAGCCGCGTCGTCCGGGAATTCCGTGTGATTCAGGTAGACGACCACGAGGTCTCGAGCGGGCACCACAACCATGTATTTCGCCAGCGCACCCTGCGCACTGAATGAGCCCTCCGGCAGGTCAAATCCATCAACCCACCACAGGTATCCATATCCCTCGCCGACTTTGGTCTGCGAATGCGCCTGCGTACTTTCCGCCACCCAGGCCATAGACACCACGGGCTTCCCCTGCCACACGCCATTCCGCAGGAACAAATAGCCGAATCTTGCAAGATCACGGGCGGACATTCGGAAGTGATACGCCGGGTGGATCGACTTGTTGAAGTCTGGCGACGCATCGGCAGGTGCGTGCAGGTAATACATGTCCTCGACCCGAAAGTCTTGCATCCCCAAGCGCTGCGCGATCCGCGCATCGAAGGCCTTTGCAATCGGCGTCTTAAATACTCCCTCGAATATTGACCCGAGGGCGTTAAAGTCCCAGTTGTTATAGAACCAAAAGCTTCCTGGGGAGTGAGAGCCGCGCTTGGGCATTCCCTCTCTCATACCGGGTGTTCCCGCGACGTAACCGTGGTAGATGCCGGAGCGGGCTTCGAGGAGCATTCTGACAGTTGCCTGCTTTTCCTCGGCAGTAAGCGGCGGATCGTCGTCTATGCCGAGGCTGCCGATCGACGTATTCAGATCGAAGTTGCGTAAGGGCGCATAGATACCGAAAAGTGCGCTGAGCAGACTCTTGCGCATTGAGCTGATCTTTATCCTTTTGTCCGCCTCCCCCCACTCGACTACTTCGCGGCCGTGGTCGATAACCACGACGCTCGATGGTGGTAACGCTTCAACGAACCTTCGGGCGGCCGCTAACTTTTCCGGCGACCAACCGAGCTGTCCGGGGTCGACTTTCGACCACACTGACTTTGGGTACTGATCCGGCGGCGCAACACCTAGCACCGTGGTTCCCATTAGCAAAAACCAGGCTGCGAGCATGTTGCCTAGCGGCCCACCGTGTTTCAGACGCAAATTCCCGCGCATGGCTAGACAGAATGATCGAACGGCTGGTATCGAGCAACCAATTCGAGATCGCGACCGTCAACTCTTGGCCGGATCCGGCCTCTACTCTGCGTGCCAAGAGAAGGGGGCGGTGCTGGTCTACCGGAGGAATGATACGGAGGGTTCCGGCGGGAAGTCATCCGGTTAGATGCGTCCAGTGCCGAGACCCTGTGTGTTTCTGCAGGAAAATCCAGCCGGTGATCGGCGCTGACGTCTACCGGAAGTCTACCGCCGACAGCGGTTCGGGATAGTCCGCGGCGAAGCATGGACCGACCGCTTCACTCTGCATAAATCGCCGCGCGCTAACGGGGGAATATCACTGGTAGCGCGACATCCGATGTAAATATGCATCGAGCACTGTGCCCACAAAACGGTACGATTACCGTTCCGTGGTGCGCCCCGAAATTGTCGTTCATGTACTTCGCGTACGCCAGACCGCGGGCTAGCCGGGTCGGTCCTTGCGCTACGGCGGGGCAGGAGACATCAAAAACTCCCGACGGCAAGATATCCGATTCTCCAAGCAGATACGTTACGCGACGCGCGGCAGCTTGAGTCCTCAATTGCTCCTCGGTCAGCTGCCCAGTGTATCCGTGTCGGTTCTTAAATCCGTAGGGCCAATCATTATAGGTTGTGCAGTTTCTGGCATCGCCGAATGCAACGAATGACGGCGGCGGCTCGACAGGTGGTGGAGGTCTGAAGCCGGGAGCTGCCGCCGAAATGTTTGCTGGTAACGCACTGGCTGTGGGTCGCATGCCATTAAGGTAAGCGTAGGAGGATGGGTTGGCCACGACATACGAAATGGCGATACGAGGCGACTCCCGCATATCGGTTGTTATCGCGTAGCGATTGACGAATTGGCCGCCCGCAGAATGCCCCGCGACGACAATGGCACGAAGATTGGGAAATATGTGCGTGTCTGACAGGCGCCGAACAATCTCATCCATGAAGTCGAAGGATGAAACAGTCGCATTGTCGATTTCCGGCCCTCCCGACCGCCACGTGTCGGGCCGCTGGTTGTCGCAAAACCAGTTGGCCTCGTTGGTAGACATGTCATCCATGCAATGGCCGGTTTCATTGCCTCGCGCGACACTGTTCGAAGCGAATCGGGGGGCAATGATCAACGTGTCGCCGATGACTCCATCCAGGAAAGCTGCGGCGAGTGCGGTCCGGAAATGATTGTCAGCGTCGCGATTGATTCCATGCACGAATATGAACGCGCGCGTAACGCGATCGTTTCTTGCGCCCAAGGGATACGACCGGTAGATGAGCACCTTTGATGAAACACCCTTTGTCGTGATCCACTCCGTGCATTCCGTTTTGGCCAGAGTGCAAGGGGTGGAAACGGCAAGCATGGCGGAGAGCAGAATCGCGTTCATGGCCGACACTCTACATGAGTGACCGCTTTGCGGAAGGCGGACTTATGGGATCGATGACTGGTTTTGGCCGGAAGCCGCCATACGCCAACTTCACCCGTCTGTGCGCGATGCGGACAGAAAAATCGGCTGATTCGTTGCATCCGGACTGGCGGCAACCGGGTTTGAGATTCCGGATTTATGCGCATATAATGCGCATACGGAGAAATGCTGCATGCCGCCACTAGCCCGTGCTTCGTCCCGCAAACGACCCGTCAATCTGACTCTCAGCGCCAGCGTTGTGAAGGCAGCGAAAGCGGTGACTGACAACCTGTCCGGGGTGGTAGAGCAGCTGCTTAGCGACTACGTTCGCCAGGAACAGCAGCAACGCATTGCGCGAACGGAAGCTGCTGAACGAGCGGCGACAACCTGGAACAGCTTCAACTCTGCTCACGGCTCGTTTGCGGACGAGTACTCGACGCTCTAGTGGCACAGTTCGACGTACATCGAAATACGGGTCGGCGATGCGACGCCATTCCGTTTGTCGTGATTGTTCAGTCCTCGCAGTTCAAGAGCTATCGACGCACCGTGGTTGTGCCACTGGTACGCGCGAGCACGTTGGACGTTCTGCACTTTCCAGCATTCAATCCGGCCTTCACCGTCAAGGGGATCAAGGTCGTCTTGCACCCATTGGAAATTGTATCCATCCCGGTGGGCAAACTTGGCGCTCTGGTTGGGTCGCTGGCA
The DNA here is from genome assembly GCA_025350055.1 of Gammaproteobacteria bacterium. Lineage (GTDB taxonomy): Bacteria > Pseudomonadota > Gammaproteobacteria > Steroidobacterales > Steroidobacteraceae > FEN-1191. The sequence goes on from JANXYK010000030.1 coordinate 4,532, forward strand.
TACGCTGGTCAAGCAGTTGCCGCTGCGTTGGACGAGTTGTTCAGTCGGGCCTGGAAGTAGCGTCCTGGTCAAAGGCTGCCTGTAAGACACCTGTAGTCGCCGCGGTACTGACGGTTCGTGGTGCAGTGCCCGCCGCGCTATTTGAACAATGGATCCTGGCGCAGCGCTGCCAGGCGCAACGTGCGCAGTTGCGCCGCGATGGCCGGCCCCGGCAACGAACGCAACTGATCTTCCGCGAGCTTGATGACACTGATCGTTGCAAGCGCTGCGCGCAGTTGCGTCGTCAGCTCCAGCGCTGCAGGGGCAGGCATGCCGGCAGCTTCGCCGCACAGCGCCAGCGCCTCGAGGCAGGCCGCGTAGCGTTCGGGCCGACGCAGCGCGTCGGCCTGTTCGAGCAGCGCCAGCAAGGCTTCTGCGGTGGGTGGCACCTGGTAATGTTCGCTCGCACCGTTGTGCAACAGCTTGTCGAGTCGCGCGGCCAGCAATCCCAGTTCGCGATATTCGTTCGGCGCGCGCAGGCGTGCGGCAAGTTGCTCCACCTGTTCCGCCGCGCGCGCTGCGAGCAGGGTCGCGAAGCGCACGGGCGAAGCGGCGCCGCGCTGTGCCGCCATTTGCAGCGCGGCGAGCGCGTGCTCCGCCAGTGGCCGCAGCTCGGGCATCACCACCGCCAGCGCGCCGCACTCATCCAGCAGCTCGAAGAAGCGCGTGGGTTGTGCCTCGCCCAGCGCCCGTTCCAGTTCGCGCCACACGCGCTCGCTCACCAGCGCCGCGGCCTCGCCATCGGCCACCATGCGACGCATCAGCGCCAGGGTTTCAGGTGCCACCGTGAAGCCGAGCGGCGCAAAGCGCGCCGCGAAGCGCGCCACACGCAGGATGCGTACCGGGTCTTCGACGAAAGCGTCGGACACATGGCGCAGCACGCGCCGCTCCAGATCCGCGCGACCGCCATAGGGATCGACAAGCTCGCCAGCGGCGCTGCGCGCCATGGCGTTGATGGTCAGGTCGCGCCGCTGCAGGTCTTCGGCCAGCGTCACCGTGGGCGAGAACTCGGTGCTGAAGCCGCGATAACCCGGGCCGGTCTTGCGCTCCAGTCGCGCCAGCGCGTATTCCTCGTGGCTCTGTGGATGCAGGAATACCGGGAAATCGCGGCCCGCGGGGCGATAGCCCTGGCGCAGCAGTTCATCCGGCGTGGCCCCGACCACCACCCAGTCGCGCTCGCCGACGCCGCGGCCCAGCAGCTCGTCACGGACCGCGCCACCTACGAGGTAGACTTGCATGCGCCCATGGTAACTGAAGCCGGTCCCCGCAACTTTCGCCGCACCGCCGGAGCATTGCTGCTGATGAGCGTGTGGAGTTTTTCCGGCTGCAGCGCCGGCTACCTGATGCAGGCAGCGCACGGCCAGTGGCAGCTGCTGCGCGCGCGCCAGCCGATCGACCGCCTGATCGCTGCGCCCGACACCGATGCCGCGCTCAAGCGGCGGCTCGAGCTGGTGCATGAGGCGCGCGAGTTCGCGACCCGCGAGCTCGCACTCCCTGACAACCAGAGCTATCGCAGCTACAGCGCGCTCGGCCGCCCCTACGTGGTGTGGAATGTGGTCGCGGCGCCGCAGTTCTCGATCACACCGCTCCACTGGTGCTTTCCGATCACCGGCTGCATCGCTTATCGCGGCTATTTTCGCGAAGCCGATGCGCAGCGCTACGCCGAGCGGCTCCGGCAGCGCGGCAATGACACGCTGGTGGCTGGCGTCAGCGCCTACTCCACGCTCGGCCGCTTTGCGGATCCGGTGCTCGATACCATGCTGCGCTATGGCGACCTGGAACTGGTGGGCACGATTTTCCACGAGCTCGCGCACCAGCTGGTGTACGTGAAGAACGACACGGAGTTCAACGAGTCGTTCGCGATGAGTGTGGAGCGTGCCGGCGTCGAGCGCTGGCTGGCGGCGCACGATCGGCGCAATGAACTGGGTGACTACCAGTTACGCCAGCAACAGCAGGCGCAGATCGTGAACCTGCTGGCCGCGGGTCGTGTGCGGCTGGCAGCGCTGTATCGCGAACCGCTGGCGCCGGAGCCGATGCTCCTGCGCAAGCAGCAGTTGCTGACGGCGACCACGCAGTCCGTGCGTGACTACACGAGCGCGCAGGGCCTGCGCAGTGGCTACGACGCCTGGCTGGATGCCGGGCTCAACAACGCGCACCTGGCGTCAGTAGCCACCTATTACGATTGTGTGCCGGGCTTCGAGCAGCTGCTCGCCCGGCATGGCGGGGATTTCACTGCGTACTACACTGCAGTGCGCGCGCTGGCGCGCGGGCCGGTCGCGGGCCGGCGGGCATTGTGTGCCCGCCAGCCACGCTAGCCACGGCCGCGAACCTCTCAGTTCACCTGGACTTCGACCCGACGCACCGCCGGTTGCGGCTGCTTCGGAATCTCGATCTCGAGCACGCCATTGGTGTGGCGCGCCTTGATCTCTTCCGCACGCACCTTCTCCGGCAGCGTGAAGCGGCGCAGGAAGGCACCCTCGACGCGCTCGAGGCGCTCGAAACCCTTGTGCTCGGCACGCTTCTCGATGCGGCGCTCGCCGCGAATCGTCAGCAGGCCGTTATCCGCCGTCACATGGATATCCTTGGCGTCGACGCCGGGCAGATCGGCGCGCACGGTGTAGCGCTCAGGCTCTTCGTGCACATCGACCGCAGGAGTCCAGGCGATATCGTTCGGCGAGCGGTTCAGTAGTTTCCAGGGCTCATACAGCAAGGTGGTCATGTTCATTCCTCTCGATTTGATGCAAGCCGCAGCCGCGGCGATGAACCAGATTTGCGGTCGGGTGCCGGACTTTCAAGAGCGCGCCGGCGGTTCGCGGTTGTGGACAAGCTGTGCGGCAGGTGTGCAGCGCTTGTGCGCCAGGTGCGGACTACCGGCTAGTACTACCTATTGATTTGCCGGAGCCGACGAAAGCGGCGCTGGCAGGCCGATATTTTCGCCGCCATATCCGGCCGACAATTTCCCAAGTAATTGTTATATATAATGAAAACGAACGAGTTTTGCAGCTTGCATAATCTTGACCGCGCCGCGCGTGCTCATTAGTCTCGCCTCTTTCCGGTAACTAGATCTTGTGGTGTCGGGGGGCGTTGGGAAACTCCGGGCGGCGCAGCCGCCTTTCGGCAGTTTTTGCAATAGTCAAAGGCTAGGGGAGCGTTCTAAGAGATGAATTCCGTGGTGAAGCTGGAACACAAAGACATCAACGCCATTCCCTTCCAGGAAGCGTCGCTTGATATCTGGGACAAGAAATACCGCCTCACCGCGAAAGATGGCACGCCCATCGATGCCACCATGGACGATACCTTCAAACGCGTGGCGCGTGCGCTTGCCAATGTCGAGCGCGAAGAGCTGCGCGAGCACTGGAACGAGCGTTTCCTGTGGGCGCTGCGCAAGGGCGCGATTCCCGCGGGCCGCGTCACCAGCAATGCCGGTGCGCTCGAGCACAAGCCCGCTACCTCGACCATCAACTGCACGGTCTCGGGCACCATCCGCGATTCGATGGACGACATCCTCGGCAAGGTGCACGAGGCGGGTCTCACGCTGAAAGCTGGTTGCGGCATCGGCTATGAGTTCTCCACGCTGCGCCCGCGCGGGGCCTATGTGTCCGGTGCCGGCGCCTACACCTCGGGCCCGCTGTCGTTCATGGATATCTACGACAAGATGTGCTTCACCGTGTCCTCGGCCGGTGGCCGGCGCGGCGCGCAGATGGGCACCTTCGATGTGGGCCATCCCGATGCGATGGACTTCATCCGCGCCAAGCGCGAAGCGGGGCGGTTGCGCCAGTTCAATCTCTCGCTGCTGGTCACCGACGAGTTCATGCAGGCGGTGCGCGAAGATAAAGAGTGGCGTCTGGCTTTCCCGATCGGTCGCGGCGAATACGAGGCCGAGCGGCCCGACCTGAATGATGCCGCGCAGTTCGTGTGGCGCGAGTGGTCGGTGCACGAGGGCTATGTGGTCAATGACGAAGGCCTGGTGGCCTGCCGCATCTACAAGCGCGTGCCGGCGCGGCGCATGTGGGACGTGATCATGTCCTCGACCTACGATTTCGCCGAGCCGGGTTTCATCCTGATCGATCGCGTCAATGAGATGAACAACAACTGGTGGTGCGAGAACGTCCGCGCGACCAACCCGTGTGTGACGGCGGATACGCGTTTGGCGACGCAATTTGGCATGGTGCGTATCGGCGATTTGCATGCCAGCGGCGCTGAGCTTGAAGTTACGGTCGACAAGCGCGCATTGACAGTCGATCCGGCGAGCAGCAAGCCGGCAGGCGTTGAGGTGCGTTCGGCGGTGCCAGCGTTCATGACTGCGGCCTCGGCTGAAGTCTATCGTGTGACTACTGAGGCGGGCTACGAGATCAAGGCGACCGAGTGGCACGATTTCTACACCCAGCGCGGCAAGGTCAAACTCAAAGACCTGCGGCCCGGTGACGAGCTGCTGATGCAGTCTGGCAAGGGTCAGTTTGGTAACGAGGGTAGTGCCCAGCTCGGTACGCTGTTGGGATTGCTCGCAGGCGACGGGCATTTCACCAACCGTGGCAAGGGAGAGCAGGCCGCGATCATCAACCTCTGGGGTGGTGATCGGGACTCCGCAGCGACAGTCGTCGAATACGTCAACGCATTGATTGCGGGTGTGGCGCAGGGGCCGCGTGAATACCAGGTCAGCGCGGTTGCAATACCAGCCAGACATCTGATCATGATTCGCTCGGTGTTGCTGGCGCGTGTGCTGGAGCATTACGGCTTTACGGCCAGCACCAAGACCCAGGTACCCGAGGTGGTGTGGCGCGGCAGCGAGGAGTGCGTCAAGGCCTATCTGCGCGCGTTGTTCCAGACGGACGGCACTGTGAACGTTTCCGGACTCCGCAAGAGTTGTTCAATCCGATTGGCATCAAGCGTCGCATCGCTGCTCAAAGAAGTGCAGATGCTACTGTCGAATTTCGGCGTGTACAGCCGGATCTATCGTCGCCGCGTTGCAGGAAAACGGTTGTTGCCCGATGGCAAGGGTGGAAAGCGTCTCTATTCTTGCAATGCCGACTATGAGCTCATAGTGGATGGTGAGTCGCGCGATCGTTTCATGGCGCAGGTGGGATTCCTCTCGCCTGCCAAGAACGAAAAATATCGTGAGTGGGCAAGCGACAAGGCTTTGCTCAAATCGCAGTCGTTTCGCAGTCGTATTGCCGCAATAGAGTTCGCCGGTAAAGAAGCTGTCTATGACACGACTCAGAAGTTTCACAACACGGTGATTTTCAACGGTCTGGTGACAGGGCAATGCGGCGAACAGCCGCTTCCGCCCTACGGTTCCTGCCTGCTCGGCTCGGTAAACCTCACCCGCTTCGTGCGCGATCCGTTCACGGCGCAGGTGCGCTTCGACTGGGATGAATACCGCGAAGTGGTGCGCGTGTTCACGCGTGCGCTCGACAACGTGGTCGAGATCAACGGCCTGCCGCTGGCGCCACAGCGCGAGGAGATCACGCGCAAGCGCCGCCATGGCATGGGCTACTTGGGCCTCGGCTCCACCATCACATTGCTGGGCATGAGATACGGCTCGCCCGAGTCGGTGCAGTTCACCGAGGAGGCCTCGCGCGAAATGGCGCTGGCCGGCTGGGAAGCGGGGCTCGAGCTGACGCGCGAGAAGGGTCCGGCGCCGATCATGAACGAGGAATTCACGGTCACGAAAGAGATGCTGCGCAAGCGTCCGGAGATGGTGCGCGATGGCTGGAAGCCGGGGGCGAAGATTCCCGGTCGCTTACTGCATGCCCGCTATAGCCGCTACATGCAGCGCGTGGCCGCGGTGGCGCCGCAGCTGGTCGAGCAGCTCGCCCAGGTGGGCGCGCGTTTCACGCACCACAGCTCGATCGCACCGACCGGCACCATCTCGCTGTCGCTCGCCAACAATGCCAGCAACGGCATCGAGCCCAGCTTCGCACATCACTACTTCCGCAATGTGCTGCGCGAGGGCAAGAAATCGAAGGAGCGCATCGACGTCTATTCCTTCGAGCTGCTGGCTTACCGCGAGCTGGTCAACGAGCGCGCCATGCCGCCCGCCGCCAAGGGTGAGAAGCAGGCCGCTGGCGAGGCACTGCCCGACTATTTCACCACCGCCGATGATGTCACGCCGCGCATGCACGTCGACATTCAGGCGGCGGCGCAGAAGTGGATCGATTCCTCGATCTCCAAGACCGCCAACGTGCCGACCGATTTCCCCTACGAGGAATTCAAGGGCATCTACCGCTATGCCCACGAGCAGGGCCTGAAGGGCTGCACCACCTTCCGCTTCAATCCCGAGGCCTTCCAGGGCGTGCTGGTGAAGGAAGAAGACCTCAAGAACACCAAGTACGTGTTCACGCTCGCAGACGGCAGCGAAGTCGAGGTGCGCGGCGACGAACAGATCGAATACGACGGCGAGCACCACAGCGCCGCCAATCTGTACGACGCCCTCAAGGAAGGCTATTACGGCAAGTTCTGAGTCCAAGTATCCAACGAACATGAACACCAAAATCGACAAGAAGATCATCAAGTACCGCGTCGCCAAGCCGGCCGACAAGATGATCGGCCTGCAGGGCCCGAAAGACCCGGAGATGGCCACGCATCGCGATGGTCACAAGGCCAAGGTCATCCGCATGACGGAGGAGGTACAGCGCCCCGAGGTGCTGATCGGCTCCACCTACAAGATCAAGACCCCGGTCTCCGATCACGCCATGTACGTGACCATCAACGACATCATCCTCAACGAAGGCACCGAGCACGAGCAGCGCCGGCCGTTCGAGATCTTCATCAACTCGAAGAACCTCGATCACTTCCAGTGGATCGTGGCGCTCACGCGCATCATCTCGGCCGTGTTCCGCAAGGGCGGTGACGTGGTCTTCATGGTCGATGAGCTCAAGGCGGTGTTCGACCCGCGCGGCGGCTACTGGCAGCCGGGCGGCAAGTTCATGCCCTCGATCATCGCTGAGCTCGGCTACGTGATCGAGAAGCACCTGCAGACCATCGGCCTGCTGCGCAAAACCGAGCTCGACCAGCACCAGAAAAAGCTGATTGACCAGAAGCGGGCCGAGTTCGAGGCGCGCCAGAAGCAACAGGACGCTTTCGCGAAGTCGCACTTTCCCGATGGCGCCCAGCTGTGCACCAAGTGCAGCACCGCCGCCGTCGTGATGATGGATGGCTGCATGACCTGCCTGAACTGCGGTGAATCCAAATGCGGATGATCGGCCACGCTCAACTAACCGGCTGATCGCGGCGCCTGGGGGCGCCGCTTGACGGGAAGCGCCGCAGTCGCTTCCCGTTTTTTTGTCCGCAAATTATCCTGAATGCCAAACAGCTCCGCTTGACGGCACCGCAATTGTGATATCCAGCAAACCATGAAACTCGACTCATTATGCAGCGCTGGCCGCAACCCCGGCTGGCGCAGCGGCCAGCGCTTGCTTGCGCCCTTATCGCTCCTGGCGCTGGCCTCGCTGTGGCTGCTGCCCGCGCTGCTGCCGCAGCCCGTGCGCGCTGCCGATGCCGGCATCCTGCAGCCCGCCGAGCTCGAGCCCGATGTGCGTTTCTGGATGCGGGTCTACAGCGAGGTCTCGACCAACGAGGGTTACATCCACGATCAGCGCCGCCTGAGCGTGGTCTACCAGACGCTGCATTTCACGCCCGATCTGTCGCCGCGGGAGCGCGAGGCGCAGGTGGACGCGGCACGCGAACATTACCGGCAGATGCTGCGACACCTGGCGAGCGGCGCCGCGCCGCAGGATGACGACGAGCGGCGCGTGCAGGGCCTGTGGGCCGATGTCACGCCGCAGCAGTTGCTGCAGTCGGCCGACGACGTGCGCTTCCAGCTCGGGCAATCCGATCGCTTTCGCGCGGGTCTCGAGCGCGCCGGCATCTGGGAAGAGCACATCGCCAAGAGCCTGGCGGCGCAGGGCCTGCCGGCCGAGATCGCAGTGCTGCCGCACGTGGAATCTTCCTTCCAGCCGCAGGCGCTGTCGAAGGCGGGTGCCGCCGGCATGTGGCAGTTCATCCGCTCCACGGGCCGCCGCTTCCTGCGCATCGACAAGGCGGTCGATGAGCGACTCGATCCCTATCGCGAGACCGACGCGGCCGCGCAGCTGCTGGCCTACAACTACCGCGTGCTGGGCAGCTGGCCGCTGGCCATCACGGCCTACAACCACGGCGCCGAGGGCATGCGCCGCGCGCGCGTCCAGCTCGGCACCGACGACATCGTCAAGATCGTGCGCAACTACAAGAGTCCGAGCTTCGGCTTCGCCTCGCGCAACTACTACGCCTCGTTCCTCGCGGCCCTGCGCCTCGATCGCGATCCGGAAAAATATTTTGGTGCGATGAGGCGCCATCCGCCCGCGCCCACCCAGGTGCTGGCGCTGCCCGCGGCGACGCGCGTCGATGTGCTGCAAAAAGCACTGGGCGTGGATGCGCAGCAATTGCGGGAATTGAATCCGGCGCTGCGGCCGCCGGTGTGGAATCTGCAGCGGCCGGTGCCGCTCGGCTATCACCTGCGCCTGCCCGCCGAGGGCAAGCAGTGGACTTCGCAGTTGCTGGCCAGGCAGCTGAGCGCTGCGCCCGCACCCGCGGCCGTACTGGCCAGCGCCGCGACGCGCCCGGCGGGTCATGCGGTGGCTGCGGCGTCGACGGCCGTCGCGGCGAAACCCTCGAAGCCCGCACTATCGACTGCCGTCGCGCCCGTGGTCGCGACCGTGGTGGCCGCCGCTGCGCCGAGGCCGGCCGCGGCAGCTGCCGGTGCGCCAGTGCTCGCGTCCGTGCCCGCACTCGCGCCCGAGAGCGCGGGCAGCAGTACGGTCTATGTGGTCCAGCATGGCGATTCGCTCGCCTCGATTGCGCTCGCCGCTGGCTTGCCGCCCGAAGTGCTGGTGAATCTCAACGCGCTGCGCCTGGAAGATCGCATCTACGAAGGCCAGCAACTGGTGATCGCGGGCTTGTCGGGCGAGGCACTGGCCGAGGCCACGCGCGCCGCCGAGCTTGAGCAGCAAGAAGAGACGCAGGCACTCGCGGCCGCAGCGCGCGCGCGCGCCCCCGTCACCGTGGCCGAAGCGCAGGAGCAGGGGCCCTCGCTGGTGCCGAATGAGAGCGCGGCAGCTTCGGCTGATTCGATCGACTACAGCGTGCGCACCAGCGACAGCACGCTGGTGGTGGTAGCCGACGAGACCATCGGCCACTACGCCGATTGGCTTGGCGTGACGAGCGCGACACTGCGCACGCTGAACCACATGCGCGGGCACAGCACGGTGCTGATGGGGCGGCGCTTCAAGCTGTCGTTCGCGAAGGTGGCGCGCGAGCAGTTCGAGACGCGGCGGCGCGAGTATCACCAGAAGTTGCAGACCGACTACTTCGCCGTGCACCGCATCGTCGGTGCTGAACCCTACGTGGCGCGGCGCGGCGATTCGCTATGGAGTGTCACGCAGCGCGGCACCTTGCCGGCCTGGTTGCTGCAGCAGTACAACCCGGATGTGGATTTCGCCGTTTTGCGACCCGGCACGCAGATTATGCTGCCGCGCGTCGATGAGACCTCCTGAACCGGAGGTTGTGAACCCTGCACGCTCGCGGCCGGGCAGCCCCGACCCTATAATCCGGGCATGAGACGCCTGACCCTGTTGCTGCTCTCCTGCTGTGCGGCGGCCGCCGTGGCCACTGCCAGCACGCCGTTCAGCGCCCAGATCGTCGCCAACGTTGTCGGCACCGACAACGACGGCGGCGCCAGCACCGTCTCGGGCGCGCGGCTGCCAGAGGCCGAGCGGGTCGTGGTGCGCAAAGGCGAGCGGCGCATGTACCTGATGAACGGCAGCGAAGTGCTGCGCAGCTACCGCGTCGCGCTCGGGCTGATGCCCGCGGGCAGCAAGGAGCGTTCGGGCGACTATCGCACGCCCGAGGGCAGCTACCGGCTCACGCGCCGCAATACCCACAGCGATTTCTTCCTGGCGATCCAGGTCTCGTACCCGAACGCCGACGATATGCAGCGCGCGCGTCGCAACCGCTGGAATCCGGGCGGCTCGATCATGGTGCATGGCCTGCCCAACACGCTCAAGCACGCGCCCGACTACTACGCCAACCAGGACTGGACCGACGGCTGCATTGCGCTTTCCAATGCTGACATGGTCGAGTTCTGGCTGCTCACCCACGACAACATGCCGATCGACATCACGCCCTGAGGCGTGGGCCCGCATGGAAACCAGTGTCACCCTGGCTGACGCCGTCGACGCCCGTGTCGGTCCACGCGGCAGCCTCGAGAACCTCTCACAGCGCGAAATCGACAAGCTGCTCGATACCAGCGCGCAGGGCCTGTACCCGCTGTTTCGCAGTTGCGCACTGGCGGTGCTGAACGCCGGCAGCGAGAGCGACAACGCCCAGGAGATCTTCGAGCGCTATGCGGCCTTCACCGTGCAGATCGTGCGCCACGCCTGGGGCATCAAGCTGCAGATCGCCAATGCGCCCGCGGCAGCCTTCGTCGATGGGCAGATGATCCGCGGCATCAAGGAGCACCTGTTCGCGGTGCTGCGCGATGTGATCTACACCGCCAACGAAATCGTCGGCGCCGGCCGGCTCGACAGCGGTGATCCGGCCTCGATCAGCAACGCCGTGTTTCATATCCTGCGCAATGCGCGGGTGCTCGAGCACAAGGCGCGGCCCAATCTCGCGGTCTGCTGGGGCGGGCACTCGATCGATGAGGTCGAGTACCAGTACACCAAGAAGGTCGGCTACGAACTGGGCCTGAGGGGCCTGGATGTGTGTACGGGCTGCGGGCCCGGTGCCATGAAAGGGCCGATGAAGGGTGCGGCGATCGGCCACGCCAAGCAGCGCATTGCCGTGGGCCGTTACATCGGCCTCACCGAGCCCGGCATCATCGCCGCCGAACCACCCAATGCGATTGTCAACCAGCTGGTGATCATGCCCGACATCGAGAAGCGCCTCGAAGCCTTCGTGCGCATGGCGCACGGCATCGTGGTGTTTCCGGGCGGCGTGGGCACGGCCGAGGAAGTGCTGTATCTGCTGGGCGTGCTGCTCGATCCCGCCAACGGTGGCATGCCGTTGCCGGTGGTGCTGACCGGGCCGCGCCAGAGCGCCGCCTGGTTCGAGCAGCTGGCGGAATTCATCGAAGGCACGCTCGGCAGAAAGGCGCTCGCGCGCCTGACCTTCATCATGGACGATCCGGCCGCGGTGGCGCGCACCATGGTGCAGGCCTGCGTCGAAGTGCGCGATTACCGGCGCACCAACAACGATTCCTACAATTTCAACTGGCTGCTGCAGGTGCCGCCGTCACTGCAATTGCCCTTCGAGCCCACGCATGCGGCGATGCGCGCACTCGATCTGCGCCGCGATCGCCCGGCGCATGAACTGGCGGCCGACCTGCGCCGCGCCTTCTCCGGCATCGTCGCCGGCAACGTGAAACAACAGGGCTTGCAGGCGATCGCGCGCGAAGGTCCGTTCGAATTGCGCGGCGATGCGGGAGTCATGCGCCTGCTCGATCGGCTGCTCTCGGCGTTCGTCGCGCAGCAGCGCATGAAGCTGCCCGGCAGCCGCTACCAGCCCTGTTACCGGCTGGTCGACTAGCCACTTTCAATAATTCTTTAAGGTCCGTGTCGCTGCGACGCGTCGCACAGCGCTGCCTGCGGTGCCTGTGACCCAGTTCCTCTACCCGGAGGAAGTGCTCGTCGTACCCTGCATAGCAAGGTTTCAGGAAGCGCACATGAGCAAGAACGATCCGCCACAGCGTCCGGAGCCCGGCAAGGGCGATCCTGGTGCCGGCACGCCCGAAGGCGGTGCCGAGGCTTACGCGCGCTGGCTCGAACACATGCAGCGTACGCGCGGCCGGCATGCCGCGATCACCCGCAATCTCTACACCTGGTCGAACTACAAGAACTGGGCCGACAAGGTCCGCACGTCCTGGGATCCCGACTCGGGCAAGTAGCTCTAGCCCGCCGCGCGCGGCGGTGCCCTCGCCAGCTCTTCCTGCGGCGGCCGCAGCACCCGCGGCTCATCGAGCCAGGCCAGCAGTGGCGCCCAGGGTTCGATGTCCTCGGCCACCTGGTGGTGGCGCATCTCATGCAGCCCCAAGCCCAGCTCGGCGCCGCGCACGTAGTTCTGCGAGTCGCGCAGCGTGGTGATGATCGGGATGTCGAGCGTGGCCAGGAAGCGCGTCAGCGACTGGTAGATGCGCGTATTGCGGCGCACGCGATTGGCGATGATCGCCAGCCGGTTGTCGGCGCGCTTCACCTTGGCCACCAGCAGCAGGCTCGCGATGCAGCGCGAGCAGGCGTGGATGTCGATATCCGAGGGCAGCACCGGCACCAGGATCTTGTCGGCGTTGGCGGTGAGGTCGGGCATCTCGGTGGCTTCGATGGCCGCCGGCGTATCGATGATCACGCGACCCGTGTTCTCGGGCACGCGCAGCTGGAAGGCGCGCGTCACGCGATTGTCGCGCTCGAAAGCCGTGATCAGGTGGATCGCTGCCTGGCTGGCCTGGCGCTTCTTGACCCAGCGTGCGGCCGAGCCCTGCGGGTCGAAATCCATGAGCGTGGGCCGTTCGCCCTGCAATGCGTAGTAGCTCGCGAGATTGATCGCGATGGTCGTTTTTCCGGAACCGCCCTTGGGGTTCAGGACGACGATTCGCTGCATGCCTGGTCCCGGAATCTGCCGACCGATTATGTCGTGCATGCAAGCCTACGCAGCACGACGCAGTGCTGCAAGTTTGTTTGTAGTGCGACAGTCGCTGCGGGGCTGTGAGGCGCAACACGTCGCCGGCCACCGACGCTGGCTACGATGCAGCCAACTGACGAGGAACCCCACCGTGGAAGTACTGCTGCTGCTCTGGGACGAAATGGACGACTGGCTGGGTGCCGCGCGCCATGTGCTGGGACGCCTGACCTGAACGCTGCAGTTCCGCCGGGCGCCACGCCCAGCCCTTGATTTAACGGCCCGCGGGCCTCATAAAGCGCAGCTTCCCGGCTCTACCGCGAGGCGCGCATCCCATGTCCAGTTCCCGAGAGACGCACGGCTTCCAGGCCGAGGTGCGCCAGCTCCTGCAGCTGATGATCCACTCGCTGTACAGCCACCGCGAGATCTTCCTGCGCGAGCTGATTTCCAACGCCTCCGACGCCAACGACAAGCTGCGCTTCCTGGCGCTCGCCAACCCCGAGCTGCTGGCCGGCGAAACCGAGCTGGCCATCTGGATCGATTTCGACGCCAAGGCCGGCACGCTTAAGCTGCGCGATAACGGCGTGGGTATGAACCGCGAAGAGGCGATCGCGCATCTTGGTACCATCGCCAAGTCGGGCACTGCCGAGTTCTTCCAGCGCCTCACGGGCGATCAGCAGCGCGACGCGCAGCTGATCGGCCAGTTCGGCGTCGGCTTCTATTCCGCGTTCATCGTCGCCGAGCGCGTCGAAGTGTTGAGCCGGCGCGCGGGCGAGCCTGCCAGTGCCGGCATCCGCTGGGAATCGGCGGCTGATGGCGAATATTCCATCGAAAACGTGGAACGCCTCGAGCGCGGCACCACCGTGATCCTGCATCTGAAGCCCGAGGCGCGCGAATATGCCGATGGCTGGCGGCTGCGCGCGCTGGTACGGCGCTACTCCGACCACATCGCGTTCCCGGTGCGCCTGCCCAAGGAAGGCGCGACGCTGGAATACGAGGCCGTTAACCAGGCGCAGGCGCTGTGGGCGCGGCCGCGCACCGAGATCAGCGACGATGACTACCGCGCCTTCTACCGCCATATCAGCCACGATGGCGCCGACCCGCTGGTCTGGAGCCACAATCGCGTCGAGGGCAAGCGCGAATACACGAGCCTCCTGTACGTGCCCTCGCAGGCGCCCTTCGACCTGTGGCAGCGCGAAGCGGCCCGCGGCCTCAAATTGTACGTGCGGCGCGTATTCATCATGGACAACGCCGAGCAATTCCTGCCGCTGTACCTGCGCTTCATCAAGGGCGTGGTCGACTCGAGCGACTTGCCGTTGAATGTGTCGCGCGAGCTGTTGCAGCAGGACGAGCAGGTCGAGGCGATGCGTCATGCGCTCACGCGCCGGGCGCTCGACTTGCTGGCGAAGCTTGCCAGCGACGATGCCGGGCGCTACCGCAGTTTCTGGCAGCAGTTCGGCCGCGCGCTCAAGGAAGGCCTGAGCGAAGACCCGGGCAGTCGCGAGCGCATCCTGCCGCTGCTGCGCTACGCGAGTACCGCCAGCGCCGACAACGACGAGACCGTGAGCCTGGCCGAATACGTGGCGCGCATGCCCAAGGGCCAGGAGCGCATCTACTATCTCATCGGCGAGAGCCATGCCGATGCGCGCCTCAGTCCGCACCTGGAAGTGCTGCAGAAGAAGGGCATCGAGGTGCTGCTGCTGGCCGACCGGGTCGATGAATGGGTGATGGGCCAGGTCAGCGAATTCGAGGGCAAGCGTTTCAAGGATGTAGCGCGCGGCGAGCTGGAGCTGGGTGCGCTGGCCGATGCGGCCGACAGCCAGCGCCTCGACGAGGCGCTCAAGCAGAGCAAGGGCCTGCTCAAGCGCTGCAAGGACGCGCTCGGCGAGCAGGTGAGCGAAGTGCGCCCGAGCGCGCGGCTGCAGGATTCCCCGGCCTGCCTGGTGCGCGGCGATGGCGAACTGTCCGAGTCGCTGCGCCGCATGCTGCAGAGCCATGGGCAGACGCCGCCGGCGGCGGCCGCGCGCCTGGAGATCAATATCGAGCACCCGCTGCTGCGCTATCTGGACACTCTGCCTGCGGGCGATACCTTCAATGAGCTCGCCCAGCTGCTCTATGATCAGGCGCGCATCAACGATGGCGGCCAGATCGAACAGCCGGCCGCCTTCACCCGGCGCATGAACGCGCTGCTGGTGCGACTGGCAGGCGCGTCCGCGAAACCACAGGGGAGCACTGCCGATGAGCGCTGACCAGCCAGACGACGCCGAGCTGCGCGCGCGCCTCAGCCCGCTGCAGTACCAGGTGGCGCGCGAAAAGGCTACCGAGCGTGCCTTCACGGGCGCCTACGCACACCACAAGGAAAGCGGCGTCTACCGCTGCGTCTGTTGTGGTGCAGAACTGTTCAGTTCCTCCACCAAGTACGACAGCGGTTCGGGTTGGCCGAGTTTCTGGCTGCCGCTGGCGGGCGAGAACGTGCGCACTCACGTCGATCGCAGCCACGGCATGACGCGTACCGAAGTGACCTGTGCGCGCTGCGACGCGCACCTGGGCCACGTGTTCGACGACGGACCTAAGCCCTCGGGACTGCGCTACTGCATCAATTCAGCTTCGCTGGATTTCCAGGCCGGTGTGCCAGGCAGCGCGCCGGATCACGAGCGCAAGTGAGCTCGTGAGCGCGAGCGGCGCTGCTCAGACGCTGCAGATCCCGGGGCCTGCGGGCCCGCTCGAAGCGCTGCTCGAAATGCCCGCAGGGGCTGCGCCAACGCTGTCCGCAGTCGTCTGCCATCCGCATCCGCTGTTTGGCGGCATGCTGCAGAACAAGGTCGTGCACACGGTGGCGAAGCTGCTGCGTCAGCAGGGCGCCGTGAGTCTTCGATTCAATTTTCGCGGCGTGGGCGCCAGTGCTGGCGTACACGATGGCGGAGTGGGCGAGGGCGAGGATGCGCTGGCGGCGGTGGCCGTGATGCGTGAGCGCTGGCCGCAGCTGCCGCTGGTGCTGGCCGGTTTTTCCTTCGGCGCCGCGGTGGCGATCGCGGTGGCCGCGCGTGCGCAGCCAGCCTGGCTGATCAGCGTGGCGCCGGCCGTCGATCGCGTGCCGCTGGATGACTTCGCGGCGCCCGCCTGCCCCTGGTTGATCGTGCAGGGCGAGGCCGACGAAGTGGTCAGCTGCGAACAGGTGCGCGCCTGGAGCGCAGCCCGTGCCAGCACCGCCACACTGTGCCTGCTGCCGGGCGTGGGGCATTTTTTCCATGGCCGCCTGCATGAACTGCAGGATTGCCTCGCCACTCACTGGCCCGCAGGCCTCGCACGCAGCACGCCGGGCCCGTAAAAACATAGGGCCCGGCACCTGTGACCAGGCCCGGGCCCTACGCAATGGCGTATCAATGCCCGGGGCTTGAAATCAAGCCCCGGGTGAGATCAGTTCACCATCGACTTGAGGCTCTTCAGCGGCAGCGCGCGCACTTTCTTGCTCGCGGGCTTCGCCTTGAACATCATCTTCTCGCCCGTGAACGGGTTGACGCCTTCACGCGCCTTGGTGGCGGGCTTCTTCACCACTTTGAGCTTGAGCAGGCCGGGCAGCGTGAACAGCCCATTGCCGCGCAGGCTCTTCTTGACGATGCCGTTCAGGGAATCGAACACTTCGTTGACCTGCTTGCGGGACAGTTCGGTGTCCTTGGAAATCGTTGCCAGAATTTCCGACTTGGTCGGTGCGCCACCTTTCTTCGCCATTGCTGAATCTCCTCGAGTTTGGCGGTCGTTGCAAAAAAAGAATCACGGAATTCGCGAAACGGGGCGCAACATAACACAAGCAGCGCGCGACGCAAATGGCTATTTGCGCTTATCGGTGCGGCGCAAATGGCTGCATTTACAGGCTTTGGCGCTAGGCGGCGACAGTGTGCGCCGGCGGTGAGTGCAGCCACGCTTCGCGCAGTGCCTCGACGCGCGCTGCGATTGCGCGGCTAAGCCCTCGGGAAATATAGCTTCGCGCGCAGCTTTGCGCGCGCTTCAGGGCAGCAGCAACAGCAATGCCTGGATAAGTATGCAGGCCCACAGCGGCGAGAGATCGAGATTCGCGAGCCGCGGAATCTGCCGGCGAAATTGCCGCAACACCGGCTCGCACAGGCTCGCCAGCACGCCCTGTGCCGGCGAATAGGTGCCGGGCGCGATCATGCTGAGCAGTGCGTAGGCGATGATCGCGACGTAGTAGATCATCAGCGTGGCGCGCGCAATCTGGATCGCGGCCGCCAGCAGCCAGGGCAGCAGCGCCGGGAGGCCTGCGTGTCCGAGCAGGCGCAGCGCACTGATGCGCAGCAGCGTCACCACGATCACCACCAGCACCGAGGCGGTATCGATGCGGCCGATCGCTGGCAGGATGCGCCGCAGCGGCACCAACAGCGGATTGGTGATCTGCACCAGTGCCTGCACCAGCGGATTGCGGAAGTCAGCCCGTGCCCATTGCAGCAGCAGACGCAGCAGCACGGCCAGCGATACCAGTGACAACAGGGTGTCGATGAGGTAACTCAATGCCGCCATGCCGAAGCTCCCTTGCAGATGTGCCTAGTGGTTTGCCGGCGCCGGGGCGCCCGCACCGGCTGGTTCCGGATTGGAAAATTGTACCGCCAGTTGCTCGCCGCGGCGCGTCGCGGCCGTGACGGCGGCGGCAACGAGCGCATTGAAGCCGCGCTCCTCCATAACGGCCAAGGCCGCGGCGGTGGTGCCGCCGCGACTGGTCACTGCGGTGCGCTGTTCGGCCAGTGTTTCCGGCCCCGCCAGCAGCGCGCCAGCGCCGCGCAGCGTTTCACGCGCCAGCAGCTCGGCGGTGGCGGGTTCGAGTCCGAGTGCGCGGGCGGCCGCGGCCATCTGCTCAGCCAGCAGGAAGAAATAGGCCGGTCCACTGCCGGAAAGTGCGGTGACGATATCCAGATCGGATTCGCGCTGCACCCAGACGCAGTGCCCGGCCGCGGCCATGGCATCGGCTGCCAGCGCGCGCAGTGTTGTGGGCAGATCCGGCGGTGCATACAGGGCGCTGATGCCCGCGCCCACCAGCGCCGCACGATTGGGCATCGCGCGCACCAGCGGCACGCCCGGACAGACGCGTTCCACATCGGCATGACGCACGCCAGCTGCAATCGACAGCAACAGGGGGCGCGAGTGCTGCAGCGTGGCGCGCAAGGATTCGAGCACGGCGCGCAGCATCTGCGGCTTCACCGCCAGCAACACCAGCTCCGCGCCGGCGATGGCTTCATGGTTGTCGGCCGTGACCTGCACGCCGAACTCGCGCTGCAGCGCCGCGCGCGCCTCGCTCACCGGTTCGCCCACGCGGATCTGCGCGGCTGTCCGGCCCTGGCGCAACAGCCCCTGGATCAGGGCGCGCGCCATGTTGCCGCCGCCCAGGAAAGCCACATTCCCCATCTTGCTCACGCCCACTCCGCCCTTGTAGTGCCGTAAACCCCCATTCTACGACCTCGGGCCGAACAGCGCGGTACCGATGCGCACCAGGGTGGCGCCGCCCGCAATCGCCAGCGGGAAATCATCGCTCATGCCCATCGACAGGGTGTCGAGTTGCGCACCGCCGGCGTTGAGCTGCTGCTGCAGGCGCTGCAGTGCCTGGAAATGCGCGCTCTGCGCCGCCGCCTCCAGTCCCGTGGGCAGCATGCACATCAGGCCGCGCAGCCTCAGTCGCGGGAGCTTGTGCACCAGCGCAACCAGTTCACCGACCTCGTCCGCCGCACAGCCTCCCTTGGCCGGATCATCCGCCAGCTTGACCTGCAGGCAGACATTGAGCGGCGGCACCAGCGGTGAGCGCTGTTCATTGAGGCGCTCGGCAATGCGCGCGCGATCGAGTGCGTGCACCCAGGAGAAATGCGTGGCCACCGGCCGGGTCTTGTTGGCCTGCAGGCGACCGATGAAATGCCAGGTCAGTTCCGCGCCGGCCAATTGCTGTATGCGCGGCAGGGCCTCCTGCAGGTAGCTCTCGCCAAAGTGCTCCACGCCCAGGTGCGCCAGGGTCTGCACCGCAGCCAGGCTCTGGCCCTTGCAGACGGCTACGGGCGTGACGGAGTCCTCACTGCGGCCGGCCGACTGCGCCGCCTGCGCGATCTGCGCGCGCAACTGCGCGAGTCGATGCGCCAGATCAGCGTTCATCGGTGAATTCTGCGGAATGATTAACATATTGAGGACCTACCCCCTCCGCTATACTGCCTGCGCTCGTCGCTGAGCAGCTTTTGAGCATCGCGAGGGATACTGATGGCGGTCGATATCGCACAACTCCTGGCCTTTGCCGTCAAGAATAACGCCTCCGACCTGCACCTGTCGGCCGGGGTGCCGCCGATGATCCGCGTCGACGGCGACGTCAAGCGCATCAACATGCCAGCACTGACCCACAAGGAAGTGCACGGCATGGTGTATGACATCATGAACGACAAGCAGCGCAAGACTTTCGAAGAGTTCTTCGAGACCGATTTTTCCTTCGAAATTCCGAAGCTTGCGCGCTTCCGCGTCAACGCCTTCAACCAGAACCGCGGCGCCGGCGCCGTGTTCCGCAACATTCCCTCCACCATCCTCAGCCTCGATGACCTGCAGGCGCCCAAGAGCTTCCGCGACCTGTGCATGCTGCCGCGCGGTCTGGTGCTGGTGACCGGGCCCACGGGTTCGGGCAAGTCGACCACGCTCGCGGGCATGGTCAATCACTGCAACGACAATCGTCCCGATCACATCATCACGATCGAGGATCCGATCGAGTTCGTGCACGAGTGCAAGAAGTGCCTGGTCAACCAGCGCGAGGTCAAGCGCGACACGCTGGGCTTCAGCGAGGCCTTGCGCTCGGCGCTGCGCGAAGACCCGGACATCGTGCTGGTCGGCGAAATGCGCGACCTGGAGACCATCCGCCTGGCCCTCACCGCGGCCGAGACCGGCCACCTGGTGTTCGGCACGCTGCACACGAGTTCAGCCGCCAAGACCATCGACCGTATCGTCGACGTGTTCCCCGGCGAAGAGAAGGAAATGGTGCGCTCGATGCTGTCCGAGTCGCTGCGCGCTGTGATCTCGCAGACGCTGCTCAAGCGCGTCGGCGGCGGCCGCGTGGCGGCGCACGAGATCATGATCGGCACACCGGCGATCCGTAACCTGATCCGCGAGGGCAAGATCGCGCAGATGTATTCCTCGATCCAGACCGGCGGCTCGGTGGGCATGCAGACGCTCGACCAGTGCCTCACGGAGCTGGTGACCAAGGGCGCGGTCAGCAAGGAAGAGGCGCGCTACAAGGCCCAGAACAAGGACGCGCTGTAAGCGCAGCGGTTTGCACGAGGTTGCCACCATGGATCGCGAACAAGCCATCAAACTGATGCAGGACCTGTTGCGCCGCGTGGTCGAACGCGTCGCCTCGGACCTGTTCATCACCGCGGGCTTCCCGCCGGCGGTGAAGATCGATGGCGAGATCCGTCCGCAGATGGATCGTGCGCTCAGCCCCGAGCAGTCGGCCGTGCTGGTGCGCTCGATCATGAATGACCGGCAGTCGAAGGAGTTCGACGCCACCAAGGAATGCAACTTCGCGATCGCGCCGCCCGGAATCGGCCGCTTTCGCGTCAGCGCCTTCGTGCAGCAGGGCTGCACGGGCTGCGTGATCCGCCTGATCAACGCCAAGATCCCCACCTTTGAAGAGCTCGACCTGCCGCCGATCCTGCGCGATGTGGTGCTCTCCAAGCGCGGACTGGTGCTCGTGGTCGGCGGCACGGGTTCGGGCAAATCGACTTCGCTGGCTTCGATGATCGGTTACCGCAACGAGAAGACCCGCGGCCACATCGTCACCATCGAAGACCCGGTGGAGTACGTGCACCCGCACAAGGGCTGCGTGATCACGCACCGCGAAGTCGGCGTCGACACCGATTCCTGGCACGCCGCGCTGCGCAATACCTTGCGCCAGGCGCCCGATGTGATCCTGATCGGCGAAATCCGCGATCGCGAGACCATGGAGTACGGCATCCAGTTCGCCGAGACCGGCCACCTGGTGCTGGCTACGCTCCATGCCAACAGCTCCAACCAGGCGCTCGATCGCATCATCAACTTCTTCAGCGAAGACCGGCGCGAACAGCTGCTGATGGATCTGTCGCTGAACATCCGCGCGCTGATCTCGCAGCGGCTGATTCCGCGTGAAGCGGGCAGCGGGCGCATCGCGGCGATGGAGATCATGCTCAACTCGCCGCTGATCCAGGACCTGATCTTCCGTGGCGACGTTGCCAAGATCAAGGAAATCATGGGCCGCTCGACACGCCTCGGCATGAACACCTTCGACCAGGCGCTGTTCGATCTCTACGAGAAGGGCCTGATCTCCTACGAGGACGCACTGCGCAATTCCGATTCCAAGAACGAGCTGCGCCTGCGCGTGAAACTCGAGAGCAAGCGCGACAACAAGCCGATCGAGAGCGATGGTGACCTGGCGATCGTCGATGACGAGGCCGAAGGGCGCAGCATGTGAGCCAGCCGATGAGCGACCTGACCGACATGCGCCTGGGCGGTACCGATCCGCAGCCCGTACTCAACACCAAGCCGCTGTTCAAGCTGATGGTGGAGCGCAAGGCCTCCGACCTGTTCTTCACCTGCAACGCGCCGATCAAGATCAAGATCGAAGGGCAGATCATCCCGGTCAACAAGCAGGTGCTCTCGCCCGAAGCGGTGCGCGCTGCGGCCTTTGGTCTGATGACCCCCGAACAGATCGAGTATTTCCAGCGCGAGCTGGAGATCGACTTCGCGATCTCCGAGCCCGGGCTGGGCCGCTTTCGCGTCGCCGTGTTCTACCAGCGCGGCTATCCCGCACTGGTGCTGCGCTACATCACCGCCGACATGCCCAAGCTCGATGCGCTGGGCCTGCCCGAGGTGCTGCGCGACCTGACCATGCAGCGGCGCGGCCTGGTGCTGGTGGTCGGTGCCACCGGATCCGGCAAATCGACCACGCTGGCGGCGATGATCAATCACCGCAACGAAAACGGCTCCGATCACATCGTCACGATCGAAGATCCGATCGAATTCCTGCACACCAACAAGCGCTCGATCATCAACCAGCGCGAGGTGGGCCTCGACACCCGCAGCTACGAGCGCGCGCTGCGCGGCGTGATGCGCGCCGCGCCCGATGTGATCCTGATCGGCGAAGTGCGCGATCGCGAGAGCATGATGGCGGCGATCACGCTGGCCGGTACCGGCCACCTGGTGCTCGCCACCCTGCACGCCAACAACTGCGCCGAGACCCTCGATCGCATCATCAACATGTTCCCGTACGACCAGCACAAGCAGGTGACCCTCGACCTGTCGCAGTACCTGCGCGCGGTGCTGGCGCAGCGTCTGGTGTTCGGCAAGGACAACCGGCGCGTGGCGGCCATCGAAGTGATGCTCAACACGCCGCATATCGGCGAGTTGATCAAGCGTGGCGATGTCACGGGCATCAAAGAGGCCATCACGGCGAGCAGCGAGCGTGGGGTGCAGAGTTTCGATGTGGCGCTGCTGAAGCTGTACAAAGACTCGCGGATCACGCTTGAAGAGGCGCTCAATAACGCGGATTCGCGCAGCAACCTCGAGACCAAGATCAATTTCGGCTAGCCAGCCGCTTGCGTCGGCCGTGGCGCCAGGCGAGCACATGATCGGGGGTCGCGAATTTTGGTCGGGTGCGCCGCTGCGAACGGGCAGCGGATAAACAAAAGAACTGTGGTAGGCAGCGGCGAAGCTGACGGGGAGCCGCCGCACGCGGCGCCGGTAGCGCGAGGATGAGTCAAACGAATCTACTGGCGTGCGGCGGCTCCCCGCTGCGCCACCCTCCAACACAATTCGCGACCCCCGATCATGCGCTCGCCTGGCGCCACTCCCAATGCGGGTGGCTGGATGGCGGAGTTGGTATTGCTGCACAATGCGGCGTGACGGGGCGGATTGGCCTGCACGCAGTCGCGTGAGGGGGAATATCGCGCGCGTTATTCGTGAGGTGTCCTGATGTTCAGCTACATATCCCTGGGCAGCAACGATCTGCCGCGCGCGGTGCGCTTCTACGACGCCACCATGGGCTCGTTGGGGTATCGCCGTTGCGTTACCGAGGCCAGTCACTACTGGGACGACTGGGTTGGCTGGGGCATCTACGCCGACGGTGGCGCGAGTGAACTCGCCTTGTGGGTGTGCGCGCCCTTCGACGGCAAGCCTGCGACGGTGGGTAATGGCACCATGATTGCCTTGCACGCCGAGACCCGGAAAGCCGTCGATGAATTCCATGCGGCTGCGCTTGCGCATGGGGGTAGTTGCGAGGGGGCGCCGGGGTTGCGGTCGCACTACAGCGCGAACTTCTACGCGGCGTATGTGCGGGACCCGGATGGGAACAAGCTCGCTGTCGTTTGTCGTCGCGCCGAGTAGTCGCGGCGACGCGCAGTCGCGTCGCTGTGGCTATTGGGCGCGATGAAAAACGGCGGCGGCCTCGAAGACCGGGCCATCCACGCATACGCGCTTCATCGCGCGACCTTGAGGAGTCTGCACTTCTACGGCGCAGCCGGCGCAGCCGCCTACGGCGCAGGCCATGAATTCTTCGAGCGAGACCTGGCAGGGTAGTGAATGTGTTGCGGCGACGCGTGCCACTGCTTCCAGCATGGCCGTGGGGCCGCAGGCGTAGAGGGCGACTTCGCTGCGTTCGCTGGGCGACAGGCTATTGAGCCAGTGGTCGGCGAGTTGGGTGACGTAGCCTGAAAAGCAGCCGGCGTAGCCGGCGAGGCTGGCGAGGCGCGAGGGGATGCCCCATTCATCGAGCATGGGCATGCAGGCGATGGTGCCGTCGGGCACGCCGGGCACCAGGATGTGCGAGGGGCGGCTGCGGAATGGGAAGGGGATCTCTGAGCCCATGAGTACCAGCGGCTCCCAGGCTGCGCGCTGGTCCGCGAGCAGGCTGTGCGCGAGGAACACCATGGGCGGAATGCCGACGCCGCCGCCGATGGCGAGCACGCGGGGCCGTGCGGGGTCGGGCCTGAATCCCTGGCCAATGGGGCCGAGCAGGTTCAGTTGTGCGCCGACGGGTTGCTGGGCCAGCGCGGCGGTGCCGGTGCCGACCACCTTGTAGAGCACTTCGATCCAGCCGGCGGCGGCATCGGCGCGCATGATCGAGAGTGGGCGGCGCATCGGCAGGTCATCGCTGCAGCGCAGGTGCACGAAGCTGCCGGGCGTGGCGCGCGCGGCGGTGCGCGGGGCCTGCAGGCGCAGCACATACTGCTGCGCGCCGCAGTCCTGGTGCTGCAGCACCGCGCAGTTTTCGAGGAAAATGCTGCCGCGATGCGCCGGGTGAGTGGGTGGTGCCGCGGTGGGCGGCAAGCCGGCGCTCAGGATGGCCGGGGGCGCGCGCGCGCCACCGCCTCGAGTACTGCCATGCGCACGGCGACGCCGTTGCGCACCTGGTCGCGGATCACGGACTGCGGGCCATCGGCCACGTCCGAGGCGATCTCGATGCCGCGATTCATCGGTTGCGGATGCATCACGATCGCGTCGGGTCTCGCGAGGCGCAGGCGCGGCTGCGTGAGGCCGAAGCGCGCGAAATAATCCTCGCCATCGGGAATCTCGGCGGCCGCCATGCGCTCCTTCTGCAGGCGCAACATCATCACGACGTCCGCGTCGCGCAGGCCCGTCTCGGGTGTGAAGTGGCGCTTGCCGACCGGGAATTCACCGCTCGCGGGCATGAGCCCGCTGGGTGCAATCAGCCGCAGCTCGCCCACGCCCAGTGCCGTGAACACCTCATACGCGGAGCGCGCGACGCGCGAGTGGCGGATGTCGCCCACAATCGCGACGCACAGGCGCGAGAAATCACCGCCTTTGTGCTGGCGCACGGTGAGCGCATCGAGCAGTCCCTGCGTGGGATGCGATAGATGCGCTTCGCCCGCCGAGAGCACGCTCACATGCGGGGCCACATGTGCAGCCACATGCGCCACCACGCCCGGCTCCGAATCGCGGATCACGAAGGCGTCGAAGTGCAGCGACTCGAGCGTGTGGATGGTATCGAGCATGCTCTCGCCCTTGGCGCGCGAGGAGAGCTGCACTTCCAGATTCAGCACCTCGGCGCCGAGGCGCCGACCGGCGAGTTCGAAGGAGACGCGCGTGCGCGTCGAGGGCTCGGTGAACAGGTTGCCGATGCTCTTGCCTGCGAGTGCGCGATTGGTCGGCGGCGTGGCGCCAGGCAGGCACACGTAGCGCTGGGAGTGATCGAGCAACGCTTCGATTTCAGCGCGCCGCAAACCTTCGAGCGTGATCAGGTGGCGTAGTGAACCATCGCTCCGGCGCTGCTCCATCATGCCCCTCTCGCTCTCCCGCTGTTACTCGCCGCGCAGCCAGCGCTCCAGGATGATGGCCGCCGCGACACTGTCGATATCCGCGCGCTGTACGCGCCGCCGCCGTGTGCCCGCGGCGCGGCGCTGCTGCAACTCGGCGCTGGCTTCGCGCGAGGACCAGCGCTCATCGGTGCGTTGCACCGGCAGTTGCATGCGCGTGCCCAGTTCTGTCGCAAACCCGGTGGCCGCGGCGCTCATCGCGCCCGGACTGCCGTCGGCATTATAGGGGTTGCCCACCACCAGCACGGCAGGTTTGTAGGCCTGTACCAACGCTGCGATGGCCTGCCAGTCGGGCCCATGGCCGCCATTGCTGACCGTAGCCAGTGGTGCGGCGGCGCCCGTGAGCGAATGGCCGCTGGCGACGCCGATGCGGCGCAATCCGAAATCGAAGGCGAGGGCGGCACCCAGGTGGTCAGCGTGTGCCACGTGGCTGGGCCGGTTCAGGCGTGGCCCGCCACCGGACTGACGCGCGAGCTGTGTACGCCGAGCTGTTGCCAGGCGGCCTGCCAGCGCTCCTCGAAAGGCAGCTCATAGACCAGGCGCTCGTTCATCGGCACCGACAGCCAGGCATTGTCGAGGATCTCGCGCTCGAGCTGGCCCGGCTCCCAGGCCGCGTAGCCCAGGGCAATGAAGGCATCGCGCGGGCCTTCGCCGCGGGCGATCGCCGCCAGCACATCGCGCGAAGTCGTCACCTGGATGGCATCGGAAATGCGATGCGTGGAATCCCAGTTGCCACCGGGCCGATGCAGCACGAAGCCGCGATCGGTGTGCACCGGGCCGCCGCGCAGCACGGCGCGCTCGCCGATCGAAATCTGTGCGGTCTCGAGCTTCATCTGCGCGAGCACATCGCCGAGTTTCATCTCCAGCGGTTTGTTGACCACGATGCCGAGCGCGCCGCGCGCGCTGTGTTCGCAGATCAGTGACACGCTCTGCGCGAAGTTGCCGTCGGCCAGCGAAGGCATCGCGATCAGCAGGTTGTTGGCCAGCGAATTGGAGTCGCTCATGAGGCCAGTATGGGGGCGGCCCGGTGGCGCCTCAAGGGCCGTTGCCCCCATTCGTGCCGGCCGTCACGGCGCCGCCGCCCACCTGGCCGCCGACGAATTCCCACTGGTAGGCGAAACGCAGGCTGGTGTAATCCTTCGCCAGGGCCTTGGGGAAGGGCTCGTAGGGGCTGGCCAGCCTCAGGATCAGCAGCGCGGCCTGGTCCAGCATCGGCTGGCCGCTAGTGCGCTGGATCGCCGCTTCCAGCAGGCGCCCGTCGGCCGCAATGGCGACCTCGATCACCGGACTTCCGGAGAGCTCATCCCGGCGCGCGGCACTGGGGAAATTCAGCGTGCCGACGCGTTCGACCTTGCGCCGCCAGGCGTCCAGGTAGGGCGCCAGGCGCGAGGCCTGCGTGTCGGGGCTCACCCACTGGCCGGTCTTGGGATCGCCGCGCAGCACCAATTCCCGCGCGTCGCCGCGGCCGTGGCGCGGCTCGCCATCGGGCAGCTCGCGCGCCAGCTGGCTGCGGGCCGTGGCGGCCGCGCCGCTCTGCCCCAGCCAGCGGATCGTCGGTGCGGGCGCGCCGGTCGTGAGCAGGTGTTCATCGCCCGCGACGCTGCCGGCGCGTACCGACTGCGCGTCATCGCCCTGCTGGGCAAGGCTGGCGGCACGGGCTGCGGCGCGTTCGGCCGGGCTCCCGGTCGGCTGCGTGCGCGTGTTGCCCGCGCCGCGCTGCGTGCGCTGCGCCAGGTAGGCCGCGTGTTCATTGCCGCGTGCCTCGGGCAGATCCTCGCTCACCAGCAGCACTTCCATGCCGGGCGGCGCGTCGGAGTGGTGGCGGGCAACGCCGAAACTGATGCCGAGGATCACGATCGCGTGCGCCATCGCCGCCAGGAACAGCATGCTGGTGAGCCGTTCGCGCACCGGCGCGCGCCCTTCATGGCCGCCCGCCAGACCCTTGAGGGTCAGCAGGCCCTGCGGTGCACTCCGGGTCGCGCTGTTCACCGGCTCGCGAGGCGCCGTTCGATCGCCTGTATCAGCAGTTCGACCGCATCGGCGCCGGTCTGCTTGAGCAGTTCGCGCACGCCGGTCGGGCTGGTCACGTTGATCTCGGTCACGAAGCCGCCGATCACATCGATGCCCACGAACAGCATGCCGGCCGCGCGCATCGCCGGACCGATCTGCGAGGCGAGCCAGCGATCGCGCTCGCTGAGCGGGCGCGCCACGGCCTTGGCGCCAGCCGCCAGGTTGCCGCGATTGTCAGCCGGCGAGGGGATGCGGGCCAGCGCAAAGGGCAGGGGCTCGCCATCGATCAGCAGCACGCGTGCATCGCCCGTGGCCGCAATCTCGGGCAGGTACTTCTGCACGATCGCAAAGCGCTGGCCGTAGTTCGTGAGTGTCTCGAACACCACGTTGGTGTTCTTGTCGCCGGGCACCACCACGAAGATCGAATGACCGCCCATGCCCTCGAGCGGCTTGCATACCACGGTGCCGTGCAGGGCTGCGAAGACGGCCATTGCCGCCATGTCGCGCGTCACCAGCGTAGGCGCGCAACACTCGGGGAACCAGGCGGTGTACACCTTCTCGTTCATGTCGCGCAGGCCCCGTGGCCGGTTGATCACCAGCGCGCCGGCGAGCTGCGCGCGTTCGAGGATGTAACTGGCGTAGATGTATTCGGTGTCGAAGGGCGGGTCCTTGCGCATCAGCACCACATCGGCATCGCCGAGCTTCTGCGTCTGCTCGCTGCCGAAGCTGTACCAGTCACGCTCATCGGCACGCACGCTGAGCGTGCGCGTGCGCGCTTCGGCCACACCATCGCGCAGGCACAGGTCGCCGAGATTCGCGTAGTGCAGTGACCAGCCGCGCGCCTGCGCGGCCAGCAGCATCGCCAACGTGGTGTCCTTCGCATACTTGATGCGCTCGATCGGATCCATCACCACGACCAGTTGTACGGCTCTAGCCATCGACCTTCCTCGCGCGCCCGGTGCGTTGGGCGACCATGATGTGAATTATGTCCCTCCGGCGCGCGTCGGGCTCTTCAAAACGTGACGCCATTGGCATAGCCGGGTGGCTGCTGATATGTTAAAAAGCTCATATCTATTGTAGGGCGTTGCATGCGTCACAGCGCAGGCGCCTTAAGGTGACGGACGATGGATACCACTGCCCAAAGGAGCCAGTCCGACGTGAACGATGCGAGCTCGCCATTCCGTGGTCTGAAGGTTCTTGTCATTGACGACAGCAAGACCATCCGGCGTACCGCCGAGACCCTGCTGGCGAAGGAAGGCTGCGAGGTCTTTACCGCGGTCGACGGCTTCGACGCGCTGACCAAGATCGCCGACCACCAGCCCGACATCGTGTTCGTCGACATCATGATGCCCCGGCTCGATGGTTACCAGACCTGCGCGCTGATCAAGCACAACAAGGTGTTCCGGCAGATCCCGGTGATCATGCTCTCCTCCAAGGACGGCTTGTTCGACCGGGCGCGCGGCCGCATCGTCGGCTCCGAGCACTACCTTACCAAGCCGTTCACCAAGGACGAGCTGCTGGGCGCGATCGAAGCGCACATCGGGAGATGAGGCATGGCGCTTATCCTCATCGTCGATGACTCGCCCACCGAAGTACACGTCATGAAGAAGGCGTTGGAGAAGCACGGCTACCAGACGGCCGTGGCTGGCGATGGCGCCGAGGGCATCCGGCTCGCGCGCCAGATGCATCCCGACCTGATCTTTATGGATATCGTCATGCCGGGCGTCAATGGCTACCAGGCCACGCGTACGCTCGCCAATGATCCCGACACCCGCACCATCCCGATCGTCATGGTCACCTCCAAGGGGCAGGCCACCGACCGCATCTGGGGACTGCGCCAGGGCGCCGTCGACTACATGGTCAAACCGGTGTCGATGGATCAGTTGGTCGAGAAGGCGCAAGCCGCGCTCGCCGCCTGAGCCTGTCGTTCAGCCAATGACGGATAGCGATTCATCCCTAAAGGCCCTGCGCGACCAGCCCTACGAACTCCTCGCGGAGCTCGAACGGCGTGGTCGCAACGCCACGGCCAGCCCCGAGGCCACTGCCGCCACCGGACGTGAATGGGTCGGCGTTGCGGCGCGCATGGCCGGTGAGCTGTACCTGGTGGCGCGCGAGGAAGCGCGCGAAGTGCTGGGCGTGCCTGCACCGCTGACTCGCGTACCCGGCGCGAAGCCCTGGCTGCTGGGCCTGGCGAGCGTGCGTGGCCAGCTCTACCCGGTGATCGACCTGCGCCAGTTCCTGGGCGCGGGCGTGACGCCGCTGTCGCGCACAACGCGCATCATTATCGCCAGCCACCGGGATGTGCCGGCGGCGTTGGTGGTCGATGAAGTACTGGGTTTCCGCCGCTTCACCGAATCGGAATTCTCCGGCGCCGTACCGGTCACCATCGTGCCCTGCGCGCGCTTCCTGGCCGGCTCCTTCCATCATGAGAGCGAACAGTGGCCGGTGTTGAGCCTGCGCCGCCTGCTGGAAGACCCCAGCTTCGCCCAGGCCGCGGCATGAGGGGTTCTGATCTCATCGATACCCGCCAGCTGCGTCGCCTGACGCTGAGTGCGGTGGGGCTGGCAGTGCTGGCGGCGATCGCCGCGCTGCTCGTGTCGCTGCAGCCGAATTTGATCTGGCTGGCCGCTGGCTTTGCGCTGCTGGCGCTGGCGCCGCTGGGCATGCTGCTGATGCAGCTCGGTGCCGTGGGTCGCGCCGCCGAACGGCAGCTGCAGGCTGCGGCGCTGCAGCGGCAGGAAAACGAGCGCAACCAGCAGGCGATCCTGCGCTTGCTCGATGAGATGGCGAACCTCGCCGACGGTGACCTCACCGTGCAGGCCACGGTCAACGAAGACATCACCGGCGCGATCGCCGACTCGGTCAACTACGCGGTCGAAGCGCTGCGCAAGCTGGTCACGACCATCAACCATTCAGCCATCCAGGTGGACGGTGCCGCGCGCCAGACGCAGACGCTGGCGGCGCAGCTGAGCAAGGCCAGCACCACGCAGACGCGGCAGATTTCCTCGGCCACCGAATCGATCGCCGCGATGGCGGCCTCCACTGAAGAAGTGTCGGGCAACGCCGAGCGCGCCGCCGATGTGGCGCGCCACTCGGTCGATGTGGCGCACAAGGGCGGCGAGGCCGTACGGCGCACGATCGATGGCATGAACGCGATTCGCGAGACGATCCAGGAGACCA
The DNA here is from genome assembly GCA_025350055.1 of Gammaproteobacteria bacterium. Taxonomy (GTDB): domain Bacteria; phylum Pseudomonadota; class Gammaproteobacteria; order Steroidobacterales; family Steroidobacteraceae; genus FEN-1191. The sequence goes on from JANXYK010000030.1 coordinate 34,738, forward strand.
GCAAGCGCATCAAGCGGCTGGGCGAGAGCTCGCAGGAGATCGGCAACATCGTCGAGCTGATCAGCGATATTGCCGAGCAGACCAACATCCTGGCGCTCAATGCCTCGATCCAGGCCTCGATGGCGGGTGAAGCCGGTCGCGGTTTCGCGGTGGTCGCCGATGAAGTGCAGCGCCTGGCCGAACGTGCCGCCACGGCCACCAAGCAGATCGATGTGCTGGTGCGCACGATCCAGAGCGATACCAATGAAGCCGTGGTGTCGATGGAACGCAGCACCACCGATGTGGTGGGTGGTGCGTTGCTGGCCGAGAATGCCGGCGCCGCACTGCAGGAGATCGAGCAGGTCTCCAACCAGATCGCGAGCCTGATCCAGAACATCTCCGGGAGCTCGCGTAGCCAGTCGGCCGCGGCGCAGAACATCGCGCGCAACACGCAGGTGCTGCGTGAGGTGAGTGCGCAGACCACGGAAGTCACCAGCGCCACCTCGCAGGCCATCGTGAAGCTCGCAGATCTCTCGGCCGCGCTGCGCAAGTCGGTGTCCGGATTCCAGTTGCCGGCGGTGGCAGCCCCCGCGGCGCGAACGAAAGCCCCGAGCAGTAGCTGACGCAGCACCATGACTGAACTGGCAACTCAAACCCTGCAGGTAGCGGCGCGCGAAATCGGCGTGTCGCTGGCCGATGCGCGCACCGCGCTCGAGGCGCATGTCGAGCAGAGCGACAACCTCGCGCTGCTGGAGCGCTGTGCGTATGAGTTGCACCAGGTGCAGGGCGCGTTGCGGGTGCTGGAAATCTACGGCGCCGCACTGCTCGCCGAAGAAATGGAGCAGGTCGCCAGGTACCTGATCAGTTCGCACGGCGAGCGCAAGAACCAGACCGAATCGCTCGATGCGCTGATGCGCGCGATGGTGCAGCTGCCCGGCTACCTGGAGCGCGTGCTGGCCGGCGGCCGCGACATGGCGCTGGTGCTGCTCCCGCTGCTCAACGATCTGCGCGCGGTGCGTGGCAGCGCGCTGCTGTCCGAAGGCACGTTGCTGCTGCTGAATCTCAAATCCGATCGCCAGGCGCAACCCACGTCGCCCGCGCCCGGCGAAGCGCCGCTCTCGCCCTCGCAGTGGGCCCGGCGCCTGCGCTCACGCTTCCAGGCGGGCCTGGTGGGCTGGATCCGCGGCGAGCGGCTCGAACAGAATCTCGAGATCCTGGCCACCGTGGCCACGCGTCTCGAGCAGGTGGCCACGCAGCAGTGCGTGTTCCAGCTGTGGTGGGTGACCGGCGCGTTGCTCGAAGCGCTGCGCGAGAACGGCACCGAGAACAGCGTGTCGGTGAAGCGCCTGCTGGGCCTGGCTGATCGCGAGATCCGCCGGCTCCATGAACTGGGCGAGGCGCGCTATGCGCAGAATCCGCCGGTCGAGCTGCTGAACAACCTGCTCTATTACATTGCGCGCTCAAACTCGGCCGGGCCGCGCGTGGCCGCGGTGCGTGCCTCCTTCCGCCTGGCAGAACTGTTGCCGGTCGATGAAGCGATCGAGCAGGAGCGCGAGAGCCTGTCGGCGCCTTCGGTCAAACTGATGCACACCGTCGCGGCCGCGATCCGTGAGGATCTCACCCGCGTAAAAGACGTGCTCGATATCTTCGTGCGTCGTGGCGGTGGTCAGGCCGAAGAGCTCGCGCCGCAAATTGAGCTGCTGCGCAAGATCGGCGACACGCTCGGCGTGCTGGGCCTCGGCGAACTGCGCAGCAACGTGCAGGAGGCGAACACGCGCCTGGAAGGCGTAGTCGCCGGGCGCGAGAGCGCCGACGAGGCGACGCTGGTGCAGGTGGCCGCTACCTTGATCAAGGTGGAAGACCGGCTCGATGACCAGCTGGTCGGCCTGATCCTGCCCAAGAAGCCGCTGATCGAGGGCGCCAGCAACGAAGAGAGCGACCAGGATTTTGCACAGGTGCAGGCCGCGGTGCTGCGCGAGTGCGTGGTGAATCTCGCGCGCGTCAAGGAAAGCATCGCGCAGAATGTCAGCGGCACGCTCGATGCCAGCGGCTTCGACAGCTGGCCGGAGCTGATGCGCGGCATTCAGGCCAGCCTCCTGATGCTTGGCAAGTCGCGTGCGGTCGAGATCGTCAATGGCGTCAACGCGCAGCTCAAGCGCGTGATGCAGCCCGGTGGCATGCCGCTCTCCGGTGCTTATCTCGACCGGCTCGCCGATGCGATCGTCAGCCTCGAGTACTACATCGAGACGCTGCAGGCCGGACGCAGTGACCCGTGGTACATGCTCGACAATGCGCAGCTGTGCCTCGAGGTGCTCGAGCGCGAACCCGAACACGTGGTGCCGACCGTGGCGCCGATCAGTGCCGCGAACTACGCCCGTACCGTGCGCATCACGACCGCGGCCGTCGATCTGGATGGCACGGGTCGCATGGCGGCGCCGCCTATTCTGGAGCCCGTGCAGGCCAGTCCTGCAGCGATGGAGCCAGCCGATCCCGACCTGCTGCGCCTGTTTGCCGAAGAGGCACAGGAAGAGCTGGAGAAGATCCGCGCGCAATATCCCGTGTGGGACCAGAATCCGATGGAAGTGGATGCGCTCGCCAATGTGCGCCGCTCCTTCCACACGCTCAAGGGCAGCGGGCGCATGGTGGGAGCGCGCGAGCTGGCCGAATGCGCCTGGGCGGTGGAAAACCTGCTCAATCGCCTGATCGACGGCATACTGGTGCGTTCCGCCGATATCCTCGACACGCTGCGCAGCGCGGTGGCGCAGCTGCCCGCGCTGGTCGCCGATCTTTCCAGCGAGTCACCGGCGCGCACCAGCGCCGCGAACATCGTGGCGCGTGCGCATGCGCTGGCGGCTGGTCGCGAGCAACCGCAGGCGCTGATGGAAACGGCCACACCGCTCGCCGGCATCGTGCCGGTCGCGGTGCCTGCCGCCGCAGCGCCTGCGCCGTATTCGGCCACCCTGAGACTGACACCCGATCAGGCGGCTGCGATCGTCGCGGCGGGCGTTCCGGGCAAGAACTCCGCAACCACTACCTTTGCGCCGCTCCCCGCCACGGCCGCGCCGACACCGGCAACCGATGTCACGCTGCCCGGCATCTTTGAAGCCACGGCCGACGGCCAGCTGCGCGATATCTATGCGCGCGAGACCTCGAGTCATGTGGCCACCGTACGTCGTTGGCTGGTGCGCGAGCAGCCGCACCCGGCACCGCATGTGTTGATCGAAGAAGTCTATCGCGCCTGCCACACGCTGGCGGGCAGCTCGAAGATGGCCGAGGCGCGCCATGGCATTCGCCTCGCCGAGCCGCTCAATCACTGGTTGCGCAAATCCTTCGATAGCGGCGTGGGCCTGGACGATTCCGACCTGGTGCTGCTGGCCGACTGCATGACGGCCATGCAGACTGTGGCCGGCCATCTCGATGAGAGCACCGGCTATTTCATGGTGCACGACACCTTGCGCGCGCGCGTGGCGCGCGCCGAGCTGGAACTCGACCGGCGCGTGATCGAAGCGAATGCGCAGAGTGAGCGCACCGGCGTGCATGCGCAGCCGCCGATCATCGAAGCGCTGATGCCGCCGCCGCCAGCGAACCCAAATCCGGCGCCGCTGACCATCGACTACGATCCAGAAGTGGCTGCAATCTTCTGCGAGGAAGCCAGTGAGCTGCTCGAGTCCTCGCAGTCGGCGCTGCAATCCTGGAATTCCTCGCCGGGCTCCACCGAATACTTGGCCGCGCTGAAGCGCTCGCTGCACACCTTCAAGGGTGGCGCACGCATGGCGGGCATCTCCGCGATGGGCGATCTGTCGCACGAACTCGAGAGCCTAATCATCCAGATCTCGCTCGGCACCGCCAGCGGCGATGAGCGCGCCCGCGGCATCGCGCAGGAAGCTGTCGATGAGCTGGCGCGCATGCGCGAGCAGGTGTCGGCCGGGCGGCCGGTACCGCAGTCGGCAGCGCTGATCGCCAACATCCAGGCCGTGGCGCGTGGCGCTGAGCCCGTGGCCGCAGCGCCGGCGCCGCAAGTCGCGCCACTGCCAGTCGCCGTTGCGCCAGCGGCTGCGATGCCGGCTGCGCCCATGCCTGTTGCGGCCGCGCCTGTGGAGACGGACGATTTCGATATCGTCAGGGAATTCGTGCCCACGCCGCCCGCAATGGACGCGGGACCCGTGCCCGCGCCGCCACTCGAGCCTGTTGCAGCCTCGGCCGCACCGGCAGTCGTGCCTGCGCCGGAGCCCGCAATTGCCGCTGCGCCTGCCGCCTCAGCGTTTGCGATGCCGGCGCCCGCACCGGTGCCGCCGGGCCGCGAGCCCGTGGCGAGCCCCGAGCGCGGCGAGATGGCGCGTGTCAGCGCCGACCTGCTCGATCAGCTGCTCAACAATGCCGGCGAAGTCAGCATCTCGCGCGCGCGCCTGGAGCAACAGCTGGGCTCAGTGGAATTCAACCTGGGCGAGCTCTCGCGCACCGTTACGCGACTCAAGGAACAGCTGCGCAAGCTCGAGATCGAGACCGAAGCGCAGATATTGCATCGGCACGACCAGGAGCCGCGCAGCCGCCAGGATTTCGATCCGCTGGAACTCGATCGCTACTCTTCGATCCAGCAGTTCTCGCGCGCGCTGGCCGAGTCGGCCAGCGACGTGGCGAGCCTCCAGCAACTGCTCGAGAGCCTGGTGGCCGAAGCGCAGAACCAGCTGCAGCAACAGTCGCGCACCGTCACCGAATTGCAGAACGGCCTGATGCGCACGCGCATGGTCGCGCTGCAACGGCATGTGCAGCGGCTCGCGCGCATCGTGCGCCAGGCGGCCAGCGACAGCGGCAATCAGGCCGAACTTATCGTCGAGGGTGCCGCCGGCGAACTCGATCGCCAGGTGCTCGAGCGCATGCTGCCGCCCTTCGAACATCTGCTGCGCAATGCCGTGGTGCATGGCATCGAGACTCCCGAGGAGCGGCGCAACAGCGGCAAGTCGCCCACTGGTCACATTCATCTGCACCTGCAGCGCGAAGGCGCCGAGGTCATCGTCGAGATCCGCGATGATGGCAAGGGCATGGACCTGGCGGCGATCCGCGCCAAGGGCCTGGCGATGGGCCTGATCCACGCCGACCAGACGCTTTCGGATGAAGACGTGATGCAGCTGGTGCTGGAGCCTGGCTTCTCCACGGCCTCGGCGCTCACGCAGCAGGCCGGGCGCGGCGTGGGCATGGACGTGGTCGCCACCGAGATCAAGAAACTCGGCGGCGCGCTGCACATGGAGAGCAAGGCCGGCGAGGGCACGCGCTTCACGATCCGCCTGCCATTGACGCTGGCCGTGAGCCACGCGCTGGTGGTGCGCACCGGCGATGAATACTACGCACTGCCCCTGCCGACCATCGAAGGCGTGGTGCGACTGCCGCGCGATGAAGTGGCCGCGCACCTGCGCAGCGAGAGCGCCACCTTCACTTACGGCGCGCACAAATACCGGCTGCAGCCACTGGCGAGCTACATCGGCATGGAAGCCTCACCGCTCCCCGAGACCGATGCCGCGATACCCGTGGTGCTGGTGCGCGCCGGCGAGCATTCTACGGGCCTGGTGGCCGATGAGCTGATCGGCAGTCGCGAGATCGTGGTGAAATCCGCCGGACCGCAGATCTCATCGATCCGCGGCATCTCGGGTGCGACCATCCTCAGCGACGGGCGCGTGGTGATCATCCTCGACATCGTGGCGCTGGTGCGCGCCGAGTGGCGCGGCCGCGCGGCACCGGTGGTGATGCGCGAGCGCGAAGACCGGCGCACCTTCGCACTGGTGGTCGATGATTCGATCACGGTGCGGCGCGTGACGCAGCGGCTGCTCGAGCGCAACGGCATGCGCGTGCTGACCGCGCGCGATGGCGCGGAGGCGATCGAGCTGCTGGCCGAACATATACCCGACATCATCCTGCTCGACATCGAGATGCCGCGCATGGATGGCTATGAAGTCGCGGCCCACGTGCGCGCCGATCCGCGCCTCAGCGAGCTGCCGATCATCATGATCACCTCGCGAGTCGGCGAGAAGCATCGTGCACGTGCGATCGAGCTGGGTGTCGACGACTATCTTGGCAAACCCTATCAGGAAAGCCAGCTGATCGATGCGATCACGCCGCTGGTGGCACGGCGCCGCGCGGCACTGCCGGCCGCCGGTTCGGTGCGATGAACGAGGGATCGAATGAAATCTACAGCCTGCTGATTCCGCTCAGCGGCGGGCGCCTGCTGGTACCGCGCGCCTGCGTGGCCGAGATCGCGGGCTACCAGACCCCGGCTTCGATGCCTGGCGCGCCGCCCTGGTACCTGGGGCTGGTGCTGTGGAATTCACGCCAGGTGCCGCTGGTGTCCTTCGAAGGGTTGTGCGCGGATGCGATACCCGAAGTGAGCACGCGCTCGCGCATCGTGCTGTTTCATGCGCTGGGCGAGCGGCTCGATGGCGGTGTGTTCGGCATCGTCGCACAGGGTTTTCCGCAGCTGGTGCGGGTGGGTGCCGATGTGATCCGCCCCGATTCAGGTTACGCGGTGCCGGAAGGGCATCCGGTGCTGTGCCGCGTGCGCATGATGAACGAGACGCCGCGCATTCCGGATCTCGCGCGCCTCGAGAGCCAGATCGCCGAGGAGACCTCGGTCACGCCGGGCTGATCCTCGCTCAGCTCGCCAGATCTCCCGCCAGAGCCTGCAGCGCGGCCAGTGCCGCGAGCGGCGCCGTCTCGGTGCGCAGGGTGCGCGGGCCCAGCCGGCAGGCGCGAAAGCCGGCGCGCTGCGCCAGCAATTGTTCACGGCCACTCAGGCCGCCTTCCGGGCCCACCAGCAAAGTCACATGCTTCAATGTCACGCGCGCCAGCGCGCTGAGCGCCTCGCTGGCTTCGGGCACCAGCATCAACCGCAGGCTGGCCTCGCCGCTGCCGACGTTGTTGCAGGCGACATCGAGCTCGGCGATCTCCTTCACCTGCGGCGGACGATTGCGACCGCACTGTTCGCAGGCCCCATAGGCCACGGCCTGCCAGCGCTCGCGCCGTCGCGCCAGCGCATGCGCCGCGAGCCGCACCACGCTGAATTCGCAGGACAGCGGCACGATCGAGGCGACCCCGAGTTCCGTGGCTTTCTGGATGATCAGATCCATGCGCTCGCCGCGTGCGATGCCCTGCAGCAGCGTCACCCGGAGCGGTGATTCGCGCTCCACGCTGTTGAACTCGCCGACGCGCACCCGCGCCTGGCCCTTCTCGGCGGCCAGCAGTTCGGCGGCATACTCGCCACCCTGTCCGTTGAAGAGCGTGAGCGCGGCGCCAGCGCGCAGCCGCAACACCCGCAGCAGATGCGCGGATGAAGTCGGCGGCAGCAGCAGTTCGCTGTTGCTGCCCAGTGGCATGTCCACATGAATGCGCGTGTTGCGCGGCATCGGCCCTTACCTCAAGGGCGACTGTATGTCGGGCGCGCTCGCGCAGCAAGCTCGAGGGCCAAGGCCAAGCTCAGGGCGCGCTGATGATCTCCACGCACTCGGCAGCGACCTCGATCATCAGGTCGCATTCGGCATCGCTCAATACATAGGGCGGCATGCAGTAGATCACGCCACCGAGCGGCCGCAGCAGCACGCCGCGTTGCAGGGCGTGGCGATGGGCGCGCAGGCCGCGCCGCTCTTCCCACGGCCAGGGCGTGCGCGAGGCCTTCTCGCGCACGGTCTCAATCGCGAGGATCATGCCGCACTGGCGCAGCTCGGCCACATGCTGGTGATCGGCCAGCGGCGCGCTGCGCGCGGCCATGCGCGCGGCCAGCACGCGATTGCGCTCCAGCACCGGCTCGCGCCCGAAGATATCGAGCGTGGCCAGCGCCGCGGCGCAGGCCAGCGGATTGCCGGTGTAGCTGTGCGAATGCAGGAAGGCGCGCAGCGAGCGGTATTCGTCGTAGAAAGCCGCATAGACCTGCTCGCCCGTGAGCACTACCGAGAGCGGCAGGTAGCCGCCGGTGAGTCCCTTCGAAAGGCACAGGAAATCCGGCGTGATGGCGGCCTGTTCGCAGGCGAACAGTGTGCCGGTGCGCCCGAAGCCCACGGCGATCTCGTCGGCGATCAGGTGCACCTGGTGACGATCGCAGGCTGCGCGCAGCAGTGTGAGATAGTGCGGGTCGTACATGCGCATGCCGCCGGCGCATTGCACCAGCGGCTCCACGATCACCGCAGCAAGTTCGTGCGCATGCTGCGCCAGTGCCGCCTCCATCAAGGCGAATTGCCGCTGCGCATGCTCGGCCGGGCTGCTGCCGGCGGCGCGCTCATAGGCGTCGGGCGAGGGCACAGTCAGCACGCGCAGCAGCAGCGGATCGTAGACCTGGCGATACAGCGGCACATCGCCCACGCTCAGCGCGCCCAGGGTCTCGCCGTGATAGGCGTTACTCAGCGTCAGGAAGCGTTGCTTGCCAGGCTGGCCGCAGTTCTGCCAGTAGTGGAAGCTCATCTTCAGCGCCACTTCGATCGCGGCGGAACCGTTGTCGGCGTAGAAGCAGCGGGTCAGACCGGGCGGCGCCAGCGCGCACAGGCGCTCGGCGAGCAGCACGGCCGGCTCATGCGTGAAGCCGGCCAGCATCACATGCTCGAGTTGCCGGGCCTGCGCGGCCACCGCGGCGCTGATGTGCGGGTTGGCGTGGCCGAAGAGGTTGGTCCACCAGGAGCTGATCGCGTCGAGGTAACGCTTGCCGTCATGGTCCTCGAGCCAGGCACCGGCGCCGCGGCGTATCGCGATCGGCGGCAGCGACTCGTGGTCCTTCATCTGCGTGCAGGGATGCCACACATGTCGCAGATCGCGCGTCGCCCATGTGGCATTGTCGTCGGCGGTCGATGGTTTGCCTGGCTGTTGTGTCACGGGAGCATTTTGGCATTATGGCGCCGGTGTTGCAGTCTACCTTCAGCGTACACGCCGCCACCGGGCTACTGATCGGTGCGCGGCAGGTGCTCTCGCCCCATTGGGACGAGCGCCCGGGCGGTGTCGTGCCGGAGCTGATCGTGGTGCACGGCATCAGCCTGCCGCCGGGGGAATACGGCGGCCCGTGGATCGAGCGGCTGTTCTGCGCCAATCTGCCGGCAGGCGCGCATCCCTATTTTGCCGAGGTGGCGGCGCTGCGTGTGTCCTCGCACCTGCTGGTGCGGCGTGGCGGCCAGGTGCTGCAGTTCGTGCCCTTCACGCAGCGCGCCTGGCATGCGGGCGCCTCGAGCTGGCGAGAGCGCAGCAACTGCAACGACTATTCCATCGGCATCGAACTCGAGGGCATGGATGACACGCCCTACGAGCCGGCGCAGTACCAGGTACTGGCGCAACTCATCAGCGCGTTGTGCGCGGCCTATTCTGGCTTGTCGAGTGAACTCGTGGTTGGTCACAGCGACATTGCGCCGGGCCGCAAAAGCGATCCGGGCGAGGCATTCGACTGGGGACGATTGCGCGGGCTGCTGGCCGTCAGTCAGCGCTAGCAGGACTGCCACGCTCGCGACGCCACAGAACCTCGCTGCCGCCGGCGCTGCGCGCCAGTACGCGCGCCACCACGAACAGCAGATCGGACAGCCGATTGAGATAATGCAGCGCGTGCGGCCCGAGCGCCTCAGTGCGCGTCAGCGCCCAGCAGCGCCGCTCCGCGCGGCGGCAGATCGAGCGCGCCAGGTGGCAGGCGGCGGCCGCCACACTGCCGCCGGGCAATACGAATTCGCGCAGCGGCGGGAGCGGTGCGTTCCACGACTCCACCTGCTGCTCCAGTTTTTCCACTTGCGGCGCGCGGATCAGCACGCTGCCCGGAATCGCGAGCTCGCCACCGAGGTCGAACAGGTCGTGCTGGATGTCGAGCAGCAGTGCCGGCAGCGTGGCGGGCAGCCCCGGCGTCGCCAGCAGCATGCCGATCGCACTGTTGAGTTCATCAACGGCCCCGCAGGCCTCGATGCGCAGGCTGTCCTTGGGCACGCGCGTGCCATCGGCGAGTCCGGTGCTGCCATCATCGCCGGTGCGCGTGACTATCTTCGAGAGGCGATTACCCATGCCGGCAAGCTATAGCAAGTGCGCCGCACAGGCAATTGACGCGCATTGGCGCCATTGACGCACCTTGAAAGCTCGGCTAGTGTTTCAGCCTAGGTGCTAGGTTCCCGCAAGGGATTCAAGGGAACGCGGTTGAATGCCGCGGCTGCCCCCGCAACTGTAACCGGCGAGTGTTCATCCACGATGCCACTGGGCTAGTCCCGGGAAGGCGGATGAATACGCAAATGCCGGCAGCCAGGAAACCTGCCTGACACCGTCGTCCTGCTTTCGGCCGGGGTGCGTCGGGAGCTGCGGTAACACCGCGGTGGCGACAGTTGAAGTCGTTACCGTGGGAACCGTAGTGGGAAATTCTCTGCATCATCGTCCGTGCGATTCCGCGGTGCGACTTCTGGCCTACCAACCAGGAGCACACCATGTCTGCCGCGTTTTTCAGATCCCTGTTCGCAACCATTCTTTCAACCGCATTGGCTGCCAGTGCGCTCGCGGACGAAGCGAGCAACAATACTGACACTGTCGTGGTCACCGCCACGCGCACCGATCAGCCACTGGCGCTGACCGGCGAGTCGCTGTCGCTGATCAGCGCCGAGCAGCTGCGCGACCAGCAGAGCGTGGCCCTGAGCGATGCACTGGCGCAGACGCCGGGCATCAGCGTGGTGCGCAATGGTGGTGTCGGCCAGACCACCAGCATCGGCCTGCGCGGCGCGCCCAGCGGACAGACGCTGGTGCTGGTCGATGGCATGCGCATCAATGATCCGAGCGCACCCGATGGCAGCGCGATTCTTGCGGACCTGCTGGCCAGCAATCTCGAGCGCGTCGAAGTGCTGCGCGGGCCGCAGAGCACGCTCTACGGCAGCGATGCGATCGGCGGCGTGGTCAACCTAATCGGCCGGCACGGCGGCAGCAGCGGTTGCGGCGTCAGTGGCAGCGCCGAGGGCGGCTCGCAACGTAGCTGGCGCGGGAATCTGGCCACCTGCGGCAGCGCGAGCTCGCTCGACTACAGCGCGGCGGTCAATACCTTTCACACGGACGGCATCTCCGCGGCCGATGTACGCGCTGGCAATCGCGAGCCCGATGGCTATCGCAACCTGGGCGCCAGCGCCAACCTGCGCTGGCATGCCACCGAGGCTTTGAGTGTTGACCTGCGCGGCTACTACGTGGATGCGCGAACTGATTTCGACGGCTATGGGCCGCCGCCGACCTACAGCTTTCAGGACACGCCCGAATACGGCAAGGATCAGTTGCTGGCTGCGTATCTGGGCGCAAACCTGCGCACTGCCGGTGGCCGCCTCAACCAGCGCCTGGCCGTGACCAGCAGCTACAGCGATCGCAAGAACTTCGATCCGAGGTTCGCGCCCGCCGAGGATTTCTATTCGCACGGCGATGCCCAGCGCGTGGAGTACCAGGGCGTATTCGATCTCAGGCAAAGCGACCAACTGAGCTTCGGCGCGGAATCGCAGCGCACGCGACTGAAGACCGCGGCGCCCAACAGCTTCGACCCGAACCCGGCGCCCACGCGCGGCTCGACGCGCATCGACGGCGCTTACCTGCAATACCAGACCACGCTGTTGCAGTCGCTGACGCTGACCGCCGGACTGCGTCACGATCACGATGGCGATTTCGGCAGCCACAGCTCCTTCAAGTTCTCGGGCGCCTGGAAGCTGCCGGACGGCTCTACCGTGCTGCGCGCGAACTATGGCGATGGCTTCAAGGCGCCGACGCTGTATGAACTGTTCTCCGACTATTCCAACCCGGTGGCCACGCTGCGGCCTGAAGTGGCGCGTGGCTGGGAAGCCGGCATCGATCAGCGTTTCAATGACGGTCGCGCACAGATCGGCATCACCTGGTTCGATCGCCGCACCCATGATCAGATCGACTTCTTCAGCTGCTTCGGCGTAGTTTCGCCCGCCTGCGCGCTGCGGCCGTTCAGTGGCTACTACGACAACATCGCCCGCTCGAGCGCCCACGGCCTGGAAGTGCGATGGTCGTTGCGGTTGGCGCCGACGTTCAAACTGAGCGGCAACTACACGCAGCTGAAAGCCATCGACCAGGTGAGTGGCAACGATCTCGCGCGCCGGCCGCGCCATAGCGCGAATCTGGCCTTGCAGTGGTTGCCCGCCACCGGTTGGTCGATGGGTACCGCGCTGATCTACACCGGCGCCCGTTTCGATGATGCCTATGGGAGTCTCAGGATGCCGGGCTACGCGTTGCTGAACCTGTACGGCGCCCACGATTTCTCGGCACATTGCGCTGTCTATGCGCGCGTGGAGAACCTGGCCGATCGCGAGTACCAGCCGGTCGCGGGCTATGGCGCCACGCCGCGCAGCTTTACGCTGGGGGTGCACGCCAGCCTCTAGGAGACGAGTGGCGGCGCTGTGCGGCGCGCCGCAGTTGGCGAAAGCTTCGTGTGCCACTACAGTGGCAGCCCATGGCCTCCAGGGAACTTGAAGCAGCGCTGGCTGCGGCGCGCGCCGCGGCGGAGGTGATCCAGCAGCTGTACCGGCGCAATCTCGCGGTGCAGCTCAAGGCCGATCGCTCGCCGGTCACCGAGGCCGATGTGCAGGCCGAGCGCGTGATCCGCGAGGTGCTGGGTGCGCGCTTTCCCGACTATGGTTTCTACGGTGAGGAGACCGGCCAGCATGCGATGGACGCGCAGAACATCTGGCTGGTCGATCCGATCGATGGCACGAAATCCTTCGTGCGCGACTGTCCGTTCTTCTCGACGCAGATCGCCTTGCTCCGCGCCGGCCGGCTGGTGCTCGGCGTCTCGAGCGCGCCGGCTTACGGCGAACTCGCCTGGGCCGAGGAGGGCGGCGGCGCCTTCCTGGATAGCAAGCCGATCCAGGTGAGCAAGGTCGCCGAACTCGGCGGCGCGATACTCTCTACCGGCAATTTGAAAACGCTGGCGGCCAACGCTGCTGGCTGGGGTCGCTACGGCAAACTCGTAGGCCAGGTGAACCGGTTGCGCGGCTACGGGGATTTCGTGCACTACCACCTGCTGGCGCGCGGCGCGCTCGATGTGGTGATGGAATCCGACGTCAATGTTCTCGACATCGCGGCGCTCAGCGTGATCGTGCGTGAAGCTGGCGGCCTCTTCACGGATCTCGAGGGCGCGCCGGTCACGCTGTCGACCACCACGGTGCTCGCGGCCAATGCCGCGCTGCATGCGCCAGTGCTGGCGGCTATGCGGGGATGAACGCGCGCCGGCCGCCGCCGGCGAGCTCGGTCATCGGTGTGGCGTAAAGCAGCGAGAGTTCGGCGGCATTCAATAGCTCAGCCGTCGGACCCAGCCGCCAGCGGCCATCGCCATACATCAGCAGCACCCGATCCGCGCAGCGTTCGGCGAGCGCGGGGTCGTGGAGCGTGGCGATTACCGCGGCGCCCGCCGTACAGCGCTCGCGAAAGGCCAGCAACACTTCGACCTGGTGGTGAGGATCGAGGTGATTGGTGGGTTCATCGAGCAGGAACACCTGCGGTTGCTGCGCGAGTGCGGCCGCCATCGCCGCGCGGCGCTGTTCGCCGCCCGAGAGCGTCAGCAGCGTGCGATGTGCGCACTCGCTCAACCCGAGTCGCTGCAGCGAGTCGTTCACCACCGCGATATCCGCAGGCGATTCGCGCTGCCACCAGTCGAGCTGCGGATGACGCGCGAGCAGCGCTGCCTCGAAGGGGCTCAGCGGCAGCGAGTCTTCACGATCCTGCGGCAGGAAGGCGAGCCGCCGCGCGATGGCGCGACGGCTCAGCGAAGTCAGCGTGCTGCCCGCAAGCGAGACCTCGCCTGCGGCGGCGGTGCGCAGTCCCGCCAGCGTGTGCAGGGTCAGGCTCTTGCCACTGCCATTGCGGCCCAGCACCGCGATGAACTCGCCGGCTCGCACCTGCAGCTGCAAGGATTCGAGCAGCAGGCGCTGGCCAGCGCTCACACTGAGATCCTGCGTTGAGAGCACCGGCGCGCTCATCGCCTGGCACTCCAGCCGATCTCCCGCGCGGTGGCCGGCCCGATGAGTACCTGCTCCAGGTCATCGGGCATGCGTTGGGTGCTGGCAGTCAATGGCGTGCGTCCGGCCATCAGCTCCGCATAGCGCTGCGGATAACGCGGCTGCAGCGCAGGTTCGGCGTAACCCTCCGGAAACAGGGGCGCGTCTCCCTCGCCGTACTTGTCGCTGGCGCCGAAGGTGTGCAGCAGTTCGTGCGTCACCACCACATTGTTCTGCTCGCGTTGCCCAGGGGTCGCAAACAGGTGCACCACGCCCATCAGGCCGCGCTGCAAGCCCAGCGAATGCGGCAGTGCGGGCTCACGCGCGGGGTCGTGATAGAGCAGGAACAGCGTGATCTGCGGGCGCGCGCGCTCGATGCCTGAGAGTACCTGCGAGCGGTAGCGACGCAGCGAAAGACTCCACACGATGCGCGCGAACACACCTGCCCTGGGCGCCAGCGCTGGCGGCACGCGTGTCAGCTCCGGATAGAGCCGCAACACCACGGGTTCGCCCAACCGCACACCATAGCGATGCGCCTCGCGCGCCACGAAGGCGCCGATCGGCGCCAGGTCCGCCTCGCGCACCTGGGCCAGGTATTGCGTGGTCACCGCACTGCCATCGGCGTTGATCGGGAACACGCCCACCCACACGGTGTGCTGCCAACTGGTGGTGCGGTGCTGATCGAACCAGGCGCCCAGGCCCACGCCGAACAGCACGACCAGCAGCAGTGAAATGCGTAGCGTGCGCCACATCGCCGGGTGCCTGGCTCCCGCTGTTCAGGGCTGCAGCCGCGTGGCCGACCAGGGCCCCGCGCCGAAGGCAGCGTTCGCCGCCGGGTTGGCGCTGCCATCGGCGCTGTTCGCCGTCAGCGTACGTGTCCAGCGCGCACGATCATGGATGCGCGCACTGCCCTCGACCCACAATTCCACCGCCTCGGCCCACAGCTCGTAGCCGCCCCAATGCGGCGGGCGCGCGATCTTCTGCCCCGGATCGGGTGCCTGCTCGTCAGGTGGCGGCGCAGGCAGTGCGAAGCGCAATGCGGTGCGGGCCACGGCTTTGTACAGATCAGCACGCGAGGCGATCGGCTCGCTCTGCTGGCTGGCCCAGGCGCCGAGGCGGCTCTGCCAGTTGCGGGTCGCAAAGTAGGCGTCGCTCTCGGCTGCGCTCGAGTGCACGATCCGCCCCTCGACGCGCACCTGGCGGTGCAGCTGGTCCCAGTGCATGACAATCGCGGCGCGCGGGTTCTCCTGCAGCTCGCGGCCCTTGCGCGAGTGGTAGTTCGTATAAAAGGTAAGGACGCCGGGCTCCGGCCTGATCTGCTTGCACAGTATCACCCGCGCCGAGGGTTGTCCGCTCGCGTCCGCCGTAGCCAGGACCATGGCGTTCGGGTTGGGCTGGGTCTGACTGCGGGTGGCTTCCGCTAGCCAGCTGGCGGCCAACCCCAGGGGCTCGGCCGGGAGCGGATCGGGCAGGTGTTCGCGATGCCAGGCCATGCCGGATGCATGTTACGCGATGGCGGCGCGGCGCTCACCTGGCTGGTTCAGGCCGCGTTCAGCGTGCCAGGGGTAGGGTCGGAGGCGCAGTGGGTCACTGTTTGTTGGGAGTTCGCCATGAAACCGGGAATCGCCTTGGCCGCCGCCTTGATCGCCGCCTGCGGGCTTGCCGTACCGCTTCAGGCTCACAGCTGGGATCGCGACCAGCGGGGCGGGCAGCAGCGCGGTTGGCATGATTCGCGACCTGGCTGGCAAGGGCACGGGTATGGCCGGGACCAGTGGCGCGACCACGAGGGTCAGGGCCGGTACGCACCGCGCTTTGGCAACGCTTATCCGCGCTATTACGGTTACCGGCCGCAATACGAGTATCCGCGCTACTACCGCTCCTCGCCGCGTTATCACGACTACCGCTACGATCGCGATCATGACGACGACTACGGTTACTATTACTACGATGACGACTATCGCGGCTTCGACGGCAGCAGGATTGGGCTGCTGATCAGTCTGCCGCTGCGTTTCTAGCCAACCGCGGCGAACAGCGAACAGCGAGCAGCGAGGCGGCGGCGCGGGCGCGAGCCCGGTGCCTGGCGCGCTGCGCACACTTGCCGTGCGCGTGCTTTGCCTTTACAAAGG
>JANXYK010000036.1 GCA_025350055.1 Gammaproteobacteria bacterium
TGCAATTCTTCGGCGAGTACCTGGCACAAACCCTCGACACCGAATTTCGACACCGCGTATGCGCCCCAGTTGGCGCGGCCGCGTCTTCCCACGCTGCTGGAGGTGAAGACCAGCGAAGCGTCCGCGCAGGCACGCAGCGCCGGCAACAGCACCTGCGTCAGTGCGCAAGCCGCGGTCAGGTTCACATGCAGCACGCGGCACCAGCTCGGCAGGTCGGCGTGCTCGATCGGCGTCAATGCGCCCAGCAGCGCGGCGTTGTGCAGCAGTCCGTCGAGGCGCCCATAGCGCTGCTGCAGCGCCGAAGCCAAGGCATCGTAGTCGCTGGCCAGCGCACGCTCGAGATCGAGTGGCGCGATGCTGGCCTCGGCGCGCGCCAAGGCCCTGATCTGCGCATGCACGCCCTCGAGCCGCTTGACGTTGCGACCGATCAGCACCAGCTGTGCGCCGTGACGCGCGGCAGCCAGCGCCACGGCGCGGCCGATGCCGCTCCCGGCGCCGGTGATGGCGATCACGCGGCCCTGCAATACATCGGGTGGCGCCTGGTAGAGGCGCGGCTCTTCAGGATTCAGCATTGGGTTCGGCTTTGATGTCGGGCAATTGATCGTCCTTGTGCAGCATCGAGCTGCGCGCCAGCTGTTGCACGGGCTCGGGTGCGGCAAGGCTCTCGCCGCCGACGGCACCGAGCTCGGCGAACTTGCGCGCCTGCGGCAATACCTGGCGCTCCAGCGAACCCACGGCACTGTTGTAGGCCTCGACCGCACCGCCCAGGCGTTGCCCGGCCTTGTCCAGGTGCCCGGCGAAAGTTGCGAGCCGCCGGTGCAGGTCCTGGCCCAGCTCGAGAATCTTTGCTGCGTTGTCGGCGACCACGGCCTGCCGCCAACCGTAGGAGACCGCCTTGAACAGCGCCATGAGCGTGGAGGGCGTGGTGATCACGACGCTCTGGCGAATTGCGTTTTCCAGCAGCTCCGGCCGCTCGGCCAGTGCTGCGCTCAGGAACTGGTCGCCCGGAATGAACAGCACCGCAAACTCGGGGCTGCTCTTGAACTGGTTCCAGTAGGCCTTGCTCGCGAGCTCGCGCACGCGCGCTTCCACTTGTTGTGCGTGACGCGCCAGGGCAGCCGCGCGCGCCTCGTCGCTCTGCGCTTCCGTGGCATCCAGATAGGCATCGAGCGGTGTCTTGGCATCGACGACCAGGTCGCGCCCGTCGCTCATGTGCACGATCAGGTCGGGCCGTTGCACACCGCCCTCGGCGTTGACGGTGGCCTGTTCGGTGAAATCGCAATGCTCGGACATGCCCGAGAGTTCCACCACGCGTCGCAGCGTGAGCTCGCCCCAGCGACCGCGCACTTCGGGACGGCGCAGCGCGCCCACCAGGTTGCGCGTTTCCCGCTGCAATGCGCCCTGGCCCAGCGTCAGCTGCTCGATCTGGGTACGGAGCGAAGTGAAGGCATCGCGGCGTTCGCGCTCCATCCCGGCGATCTGCAGTTCGCTCTTCTCGAGCGCCTTGCGGATCGGATCGACGAGCTGCCCGAGTGCCTGCTCGCGCTCGCGCAGCGTGCTCTGCTGCACAGCCTGCTCACGCGCGAAGGATTCACGCGCCAGCGTCAGGAAGTGATCGCTGTTGTGGCGCAGGGCGCTGTTGGCCAGCTGCGCGAAGCTCGCGCCGAGTTGTGCCTCCAGCGCTTGCGTCGCGTCGCGCTGACGGCGCGTCAGCAGCCAGACGAACAGCAGGCACAGCAGCGTGCCGATGGCGAGCCCGGCCAGCAACCACCACAGACCCGTGGCGCTCATGCGCTGGCACCGCCGGCAGCGTTGCCAGACGCTGCGCTGTCTGCGCGGCGCGGCGCGCGCAGATCCAGCCATGGCAGCAGATCCTCTGGTGCCGCCAGCCACCCGGCCACTGGCCAGTGTTGCGGCTCATCGAGTGGATTGAGGTAACCGAATTGAGCGCCCAGCGCGCACATGCCCGCGCCATTCGCCGCCTGCACATCGCGCAGCGCGTCGCCGACATATACGCAATCGCTGGCTGCCACGCCCAGCCGCTGGGCCGCTACCAGTAAAGGTCGCGGGTGGGGTTTGCGCTCCGGCAGGCTGTCGCCGCTGAGCACGCAACCCGCGCGCCGGCGCAGGCCGAGCGTTTCGAGCAACGGTTCGGTCAGCCAGGCCGCCTTGTTCGTCACCACGCCCCAGGGGATTGCATCGGCTTCGAGCCGCTGCAGCACGGCCTCGAAGCCCGGGAACAACTGCGTGTGCACGACCAGATTGGCGCGATAGATATCGAGGAAGCGCAGGCGCAGCCGTTCGAACTCCTCGCCGGCTGCCGCCGGGAACGCCGTGCGTATCATCGCGATCGCACCATTGGAAACCTGCGGGCGCACCAGGCTGAAGGGCAGGGGCTCACCGGCCATCTCGACGCGCAATACATTGAGTGCCGCGGCCATGTCGGGCGCGGTATCGAGCAGCGTGCCGTCCAGGTCGAACAGTGCGGCGCGCGCGGTGCCACGTGCGCTCATCTGGCGGGGGCGGGCAGGCTGAAGTGCGCGATGTAGTTGATGTCGGGTGGGCCGCCCAGGCGGCAACGTCGAGTGAAAGGTTCGTACTGCAGGCCCTGCACATCACACAGCGTCAGCCCCGCGGCGCGCGCGGCGCGCGCCAGTTCCGCGGGGCGAATCAGGCGCGCGTACTCATGCGTGCCGCGCGGCACCAGCGACAACAGGTATTCCGCCGCGACGATCGCGCCCAGGAATGAGCGCAGCGAGCGGTTGATGGTCGAGACGAACAGCTTGCCACCAGGACGCAGGAGTGCGGCGAGTTCGCGCATCAGCACCTCAGGCTCGGGCACGTGCTCGATGAGCTCCATGCAGCACACCACATCAAAGCTTGCGGGCGCGCTCGCCGCAAGTTCCGCCGAGGAAGTGCAGCGATAGTCGATTGGCAGGGCGGCTTCACTGGCATGCAGGCGCGCCACCTCGACCATGCCGACCGACATGTCGATGCCCGTAACACGTGCGCCCAGCCTCGCGACCGCTTCCGCCAGCATGCCGCCACCGCAACCCACATCGGCGAGCGCCGCGTTGGCAAGCGTCGCTCGGCCGGCGATGTAGCTCACGCGCGGCCCGTTCATGGCGTGCAGCGTATGGAGCGAACCCGCCGGATCCCAATACTGGTGCGCGAGCGCATCGAATTTGCGCAGTTCGGCGGCATCGACGTTTGGGGCTGCGGGCATGGTTTTCTGGTGACGAATTTCGGCACTTGCGGCCGGGGCCGCAGAGTATAACTAGCCCGCCGAAAAGTGGCGCCCTGTGTTAGAATTTCGCGGCTAAAAACAGGGCTAATTCATGACGGAATTCGCGAGGGAAGTACTGCCGGTCAACCTGGAAGACGAGATGCGCCAGTCGTATCTCGACTATGCCATGAGTGTGATCGTGGGCCGGGCGTTGCCCGACGTGCGCGACGGCCTCAAGCCCGTGCACCGGCGCGTGCTCTATGCGATGCGCGTGCTGGGCAACGAGTACAACAAGCCCTACAAGAAGTCGGCGCGCGTGGTCGGCGATGTGATCGGCAAGTACCACCCGCACGGCGACACCGCGGTCTACGACACCATGGTGCGCATGGCGCAGCCCTTCTCGATGCGCTACATGCTGGTCGACGGCCAGGGCAATTTCGGTTCGGTCGATGGCGATTCGCCGGCGGCGATGCGTTACACCGAAGTGCGCATGAAGAAGATCGCGCACGAGCTGATGGCCGACCTCGACAGCGAGACCGTCGATTTCGTCGCCAACTACGATGAATCCGAGCGCGAGCCGGCGGTGCTGCCCACGCGCGTGCCGAACCTGCTGGTCAACGGCTCTTCGGGCATTGCGGTCGGTATGGCCACCAATATCCCGCCGCACAATCTCACTGAAGTCACCAGCGCCTGCCTGGCGCTGCTCGACGACCCGAACATCACGCTCGCGGGCCTGATGCAGCACGTGCCGGGCCCCGATTTTCCCACCGGCGGCATCATCAACGGCGCCACCGAGATCGCCACTGCCTACAAGAGCGGGCGTGGCCGCCTGTCGGTGCGGGCACGCGCCAGGATCGAGGAGATCGATGGGCGCAGCGGCCGTCAGGCGATTGTGGTCACCGAGCTCCCATACCAGGTCAACAAGGCGCGCCTGATCGAGCGCATCGCCGACCTGGTGCGCGAGAAGCTGCTCGACGGCATTGCCGGGGACGGCCTGCGCGATGAGTCCGATAAGGACGGCATGCGCATTGTGATCGAGCTGCGGCGCGGCGAAGTGGCCGAGATCGTGCTCAACAATCTCTACGCACAGACACCGATGGAAACGGTGTTCGGCATCAACATGGTGGCGCTGGCCGATGGCCAGCCGCGCCTCATGGGCCTGCGCGAGATGCTCGATGCCTTCCTGCGGCATCGGCGTGAAGTGGTCACGCGTCGCACGGTCTATGACCTGCGCAAGGCGCGCGAGCGCGCCCATGTGCTCGAAGGCCTGGGCGTCGCACTCGCCAACATCGATGAAATCATCACGCTGATCAAGGCGGCGGCCAATCCGCTGGCCGCGCGCACGGCACTGATGTCGCGCGACTGGTCCCCGGGCGTGGTGGCCACCATGCTCGAGCGCACCGGTGCGGCAGCCACGCGTCCCGATGGCCTGGCGGCAGAGTTCGGCCTCAATCCGCGCGGCTATGCCCTGAGCGAAGTACAGGCGCAGGCGATCCTCGATATGCGCCTGCACCGGCTCACGGGCCTCGAACAGGATAAAATCGTCAGCGAGTATCGCGAATTGCTCGAGCGCGTGATCGATCTGAGTGAAATCCTCGCCAGCCCCGAGCGCCTGACGGCAGTGATCCGCCAGGAGATCGTCGAGATCCGCGAAGCCTATGGCGACGCGCGTCGCACCGAGATCAGCCTCGATCACCTGAACCTCTCGACCGAAGACCTGATCGAGCCGCAGGATGTGGTGGTCACGCTTTCGCACGCCGGCTATGCCAAGGCGCAACCGGTGTCCGACTACCAGGCACAGCGTCGTGGTGGCCGTGGCAAGTCGGCCACCGCGGTGAAAGACGAAGACTTCATCGAGAAGTTCTTCATCGCCCACACGCATGACACGCTGCTGTGCTTCTCCAATCGCGGCAAGGTGTACTGGCTGCGCGTGTTCGAGCTGCCGCAGGCCGGGCGCGGCTCGCGCGGCAAGCCGATCGTCAACCTGCTGCCGCTCGAAGCGGGCGAGAAGATCAATGCGCTGCTGCCCGTGAAGCAGTTCGACGAGCAGCATTTCGTGTTCATGGCGACCAGCCTCGGCACCGTGAAGAAGACGCCGCTGGCGGCGTTCTCGCGGCCGCGTGCCTCGGGCATCATCGGGGTCGATCTGCGCGACGAGGATCGGCTGGTGGGTGTAGCACTCACCGACGGTCATCGCGAGATCATGCTGTGCACCAGCGGCGGCAAGGCGATCCGCTTCCACGAGTCGGAAGTGCGCGCCATGGGCCGTGATGCCACGGGCGTGCGCGGCGTGCGCCTCGCCGACGAGCAGCGGCTGATCGCACTGATTGCGCTGGGCGAGGGTCATATCCTCACCGCTTCCGAGAGCGGTTACGGCAAGCTCACGCCGCTGGAAGACTTCCCCAGCCACAACCGCGGCGGGCAGGGCGTGATCGCGCTGCAGACCAGTGATCGCAACGGCGCCACGGTGGCCGCACTACAGGTCGAGGCCGGTCATGAGCTTATGCTGATCAGCTCTACGGGCACGCTGGTGCGCACGCCGGTGCGCGATATTTCGGTGGTGGGCCGCAATACGCAGGGCGTGCGATTGATACGTTTGGCCGAGGGAGAAAGGCTTACGGGCATCGAGCGGGTCGAAGCGCTCGACGCTGGCGAAGGCGGCGGGCTCGATGGCGAGGCGGCCGCCGGCGAGGCCGACGGTGCCAGTCCGACGTGAGCTGCTCTGCTAGACTCGCCGGCATTCCTGGCGACTGGCTTTTGAGCTGAGGACTGGCGTGCGCGCGATCAATTTTTCCCCGGGCCCGGCGGCCCTGCCGCTGGCGGTGCTGAAGCAGGCCCGCGAGGAGTTCACCGACTGGCACGGCAGCGGCATGTCGGTGATGGAGATGAGTCACCGCGGCAAGGAATTCATTGCCATCCACGCCCAGGCCGAGGCCGACCTGCGCGAACTGCTGGCGATTCCCGCCAACTACAAAGTACTGTTCATGCAGGGTGGGGCAATCGGCGAGAACGCCATCGTGCCGATGAACATGCTGCGCGGACTCACCGGCGCCGACTACATCAACAGCGGCGAGTGGTCGAAGAAGTCGATCAAGGAAGCTGGCAAGTACTGCAAGGTCAATGTTGCGGCCAGTTCGGCCGAACAGAATTTCACCTGCATTCCGCCGCGCGCGAGCTGGCAGCTCGACCCGAACGCCGCTTATGTGCACATCTGCGCCAACGAGACCATCGGCGGCGTGGAGTATCACTACACGCCCGATACCGGCGCAGTGCCGCTGGTCGCCGACATGTCATCCAACCTGCTGTCGCGACCCGTCGATGTGGCGCGCTACGGGCTGATCTATGGCGGTGCGCAGAAGAACCTGGGGCCAGCGGGCCTCACGATCGTGATCGTGCGCGACGACCTGATCGGCCAGGCGCATCCGTTCACGCCTTCGGCCTTTGACTACAAGCTGCAGGCCGACAGCGATTCCATGTACAACACGCCTCCGAGCTACGGCATCTACATCGCCGGCCTGGTGTTCAAGTGGATCAAGCAGCAGGGTGGCTTGAGCGCGATGGAAACCCACAACCGCCGCAAGGCGGCGCTGCTCTACGACTACCTGGATAGCAACAGTTTCTACAGCAACAAGGTGGCACGCACCGATCGCTCGCTGATGAATGTGCCATTTGCGCTGCGCGATGCAGCGCTCGATGCCCAGTTCCTCAAGGGCGCTGCCGCGCGCAACATGGTGCAGCTCAAGGGGCACCGGGCAGTAGGCGGCATGCGCGCCAGCATCTACAACGCCATGCCGTATGAAGGCGTCGTGGCGCTGGTGGATTACCTGCGCGAATTCGCCAAGCAACACGGCTGAAGGTCCATGGGCTATCGCATCCTGACCTTGAACAACATCAGCAGCCGCGGGCTTGAACGCCTGCCACGCGATCGCTACGAGATCGCCTCCGAGCTCTCGCGTCCGCACGGCGTGCTGGTGCGTTCGGCCGACATGCACAAGTTCGCGCTGCCCGACACGTTGCTGGCGGTGGCGCGGGCCGGCGCTGGCACCAACAATATTCCCGTGGCAGCGATGAGCGCACGCGGCATCCCGGTGTTCAATGCGCCGGGCGCCAATGCCAACGCGGTCAAGGAGCTGGTGCTGGCCGGCTTGTTCCTCGGCGCGCGCAACATCTGCCAGGCCTGGAACTACGCGCGCTCGCTCAAGGGCGACGACCCTGCGCTCGATGTGGCGGTCGAGAAGGGCAAAAAGGACTACGTCGGCTTCGAACTGCCGGGCCGCACACTGGGCGTGATTGGCCTCGGCGCCATTGGCGTCGAAGTCGCCAACACCGCACAGGCGCTGGGCATGAAAGTGCTCGGCTTCGATCCGCAGATCACCGTGCAGCGCGCCTGGCAGCTCTCCGCCACCGTGGAACAGGCAATCTCGCTCGATGACCTGTTCGCGCGCTCCAGCATGGTTAGCGTGCATGTGCCACTCAACGACCATACGCGTGGCCTGGTGAATGCCGCGCGCCTGAAGCTGATGCCCTCGGGCGGCATGGTGCTGAATTTCGCCCGCGCCCAGATCGTCTCGGAGGCCGACGTGGTGGCGGCGCTCGATAACGGGCACCTGCACGCCTACATCTGCGATTTTCCGACCAACGCGCTCAAGGAGCACCCGCGTGCGATCACGCTGCCGCACCTGGGCGCCTCGACCGGTGAAGCCGAAGACAACTGCGCAGCGATGGCGGCCGAGACGCTGCGCGATTTCCTCGAGAACGGCAACATCCGCAATTGCGTGAATTTTCCGGAAGCCATCCTGCCGCGCATTCCCGGCACGATGCGCATCGCGATCGCCAACAGCAACGTGCCCAACATGGTTGGCCAGATTTCCACCTGCCTGGCCAGTGCCAGCCTCAACATCGCCGACCTGCTGAACAAGTCGCGCGGTGAGTATGCCTATACGATCATCGATACGGATGGGGCAATCGACGAAGCGTTGATCGGGCGCATCAAGCAGATCAACGGCGTACTCTCAGCGCGCATCGTGCGCAGTGATGCACCCTTAGGATGAGGTGACTCATGGCCAAGCGTCGCAGCAGCAAGGCCGGCAGCGCACCGTTGTCGGCAATACGCGCGGAGATCGACGCGCTCGATGCGCAGCTGCATGAGTTACTCAACCGCCGTGCGCGGCTCGCACAGCAGGTAGGCATCTCCAAGCACGCCGATGGCCACACGGTCGATTTCTACCGGCCGGAACGCGAGGCGCAGGTACTGCGCCAGGCGCTGGAACGCAACGAAGGTCCGCTGCGCGACGAGGAAATTGCGCGGCTGTTCCGCGAGATCATGTCGGCCTGCCTCGCCCAACAGGAGCCTCTCAAGGTGGCCTTCCTCGGGCCCGAGGGCACCTACACGCAGGCCGCCGTCTACAAGCAGTTTGGTCATTCGGTGCGCGCACTCGCGCTCACCAGCAGCGACGAGGTGTTCCACGAGGTCGAGGCTGGCAACGCCGATTTCGGCGTGGTAGCGGTCGAGAACTCTTCCGAGGGCACGATTACCAATACGCTCGATCGCTTCATTGGCAGTCCGCTGCACATCTGCGGCGAAGTGGAGCTGCGCATCCATCATTGTCTGATGGGTCGGATGAGCGAGCTGGGCCAGGTGCAGCGCGTGTGTGCCCACGCGCAGGCGCTGGCGCAGTGTCGCTCCTGGCTGGACGAGAATCTGCCGGGCGTCGAGCGCATTGCCGTGACCAGCAATGCCGAAGGCGCGCGGCGCGCGCGCGATGAACAGGGAACGGCGGCGATCGCCGCCGAGACCGCGGCCGAGGTCTACAGCCTGCAGATGCTGGTGAGCGAGATCGAAGATCGCGCCGACAACACCACGCGCTTCCTGGTGATCGGCCGCAAGCTGCTCGAACCCAGCGGCGCCGACAAGACCACGCTGTTGGTCTCGGGCAGCAGCACCGATGCGCCCGGCGCGCTGCACCGCCTGCTCGAACCACTGGCGAAGTACGGCATCAGCATGACCCGCATCGAGTCGCGCCCCTCGCGGCGCCGCAAATGGGACTATGTGTTCTTCATCGATATCGAAGGCCACGCCAGCGATGCCAAGGTGGCGCGGGCGCTGAAGCTGCTGAAGGCGCGCGCTTCCCTGTTTCGCGTCATCGGTTCCTACCCGCGCTCGGTACTGTGAGGTGGGCAGCGGTGCCGCACATCCGGGCAAGCTCGCAAGCCAGGCCGTGCTCGCACTCTCGCCCTATGTGCCGGGCAAACCGATCAGCGAGCTGCAGCGCGAATATGGCCTGCAGGACATCATCAAGCTGGCCTCCAACGAGAACCCCTGGGGCCCGAGCCCGCGGGCTCTGCAGGCAATGCGTCAGGCAGTCGATGAAGTCTGGCTATACCCGGATGGCAGTGCGCACGAACTGAAGCAGGCGCTGGCGCAGGCACTGCGCGTGAACACCACGCAGGTAACGTTGGGCAACGGCTCGAATGAGCTGCTGCTGCTGCTCGCCGAAGCCTTCCTGACCAACGCGCACAGCGCCGTGTGTTCCCAGTATGGATTCGCGATCTATCCGCTGGTGATACGCGCCACCGGAGCCCGCTGCATCGAAGCGCCGGCACTGCCGGCCAGTGCGCGCATGCTCCATGGCCACGACCTTGCAGCCATGGCTGCGGCGATCAGCGCCGACACGCGACTGGTGTTCATCGCCAACCCGAACAATCCCACTGGCACCTGGCTCGACAATGGGGCGCTGCGCAGCTTCATCGCCACAGCGCCGGCTCATACGCTGGTGGTGCTCGATGAAGCCTATTACGAATACGCGCGCCATGCCGGCTGCGAAGGCTCGATCGGGTGGCTGCAGGAATTTCCCAATCTCGTGATCCTGCGCACGATGTCCAAGGGCTACGGACTGGCCGGCATGCGTATCGGCTACGCGATCTCGCATCCTGAAGTGGCCGATGCGCTCAATCGTATCCGGCCAGCCTTCAACGTCAGCAATGTGGCGCAGGCCGGCGCGATCGCGGCGCTGGCCGACAGTGCCCATGTGAACCAGGTGGCGCTGCGCACCATCGCCGAGCGCGAACGGGTGCAGGCCGGGCTGACGGCTGCGGGCATCCGCTATCTACCATCCGCCGCCAACTTCCTGCTGGTCGAGATCGGCGCGCGCGCGCTCGAGGTGTACGAGCAGTTGCTGCGCGGTGGCATCATCGTACGACCCACCGTGGGATATGGCCTGGCGCAGCATCTGCGCATCTCCATCGGCTTGCCCGAACACAACGATCGCCTGCTGGCGCAGCTGACACAGTTGATGCGTGCCGCATGAGCGGCGGCGCGGGCAAATCCTATGTCGTGGAGCCAGTCACCCAGGTGAGCGGGAGCCTCACCGTACCGGGCGACAAATCAATTTCGCATCGCGCACTGATGTTTGGTGGTATCGCCAGCGGCAGCACGCGCATCAGCGGTTTTCTCGACAGCGCTGATTGCCGCGCCACGCTCGAGGCTTTGCGCGCGCTGGGCGTGCGGATCGAGCGAACTGCTTGCGGCGAAATTGTGGTGCACGGCGCCGGAGTTGGCGGCTTGCGTGCCAGCAGCACGGCGCTCGACATGGGCAATGCCGGCACGGCGATGCGCCTGTTCATGGGTCTGCTGGCGGGTCAATCATTCGACAGCACGCTGATCGGCGATGAATCGCTGATGCGTCGGCCGATGGAGCGCGTCGCAGAGCCGCTGCGCCTGATGGGCGCGCGGCTGGATACCGAGCAAGGGCATCCGCCGGTGCTCATCCATGGCGGCAGTGCGCTGCGTGGCATCGACTACGCGTTGCCGATGGCCAGCGCGCAGGTGAAATCGGCCATCCTGCTGGCGGGCCTTTCCGCCACCGGGATCACGCGCGTCACCGAACCCGCACCGACGCGAGATCACACCGAGCGCATGCTGCAGTCCTTTGGCGTTGAGCTCGAGTGCAGTGGCGCCGGGGGCGGTGGCGCCACGGTAAGCTTGCGCGGCGGCCAGAGGCTGCGCGGTACCGCGCTCACTGTGCCCGGCGATATTTCTTCAGCCGCGTTCTTCATAGTCGCCGGGTGCCTCGCCGCGAAATCCGCTCTCACATTGCGCTCGGTGGGCGTGAATCCGACCCGCACCGGCCTGATCGACATGCTGCGATTGATGGGCGCCGATATCGAAGTGCAGCCACTCGGCGGCGCGGGCTCCGAGCCGATGGCCGACATCACGGTACGCGCGTCGCCGCTGAAAGGCGTGGTGCTGCCCGAGCACCTGGTGCCGCTGGCGATCGATGAGCTGCCGGTATTTTTCATTGCCGCGGCCTGCGCCCAGGGCGAGACGCTGGTCACGGGCGCCGGCGAACTGCGCGTGAAGGAAAGCGATCGGCTCGCAGCGATGGCGAGCGGACTCACGGCGACCGGCGTGCAGTGCGAGCTGCTGAGCGATGGCATCCGCATCCAGGGCGGGGGCTTGCGCGGCGGCCACGTACACAGCCATGGCGATCACCGCATCGCGATGGCTTTCGCGGTCGCCAGCACCCGCGCATCGACAGCCATCGAGATCGACGATGTGGCGAACGTCGGCACTTCGTTTCCGGATTTCCCTGCGGCAGCGCGAGCGATCGGCCTGCGACTGACAGAGCGGGCCGGCTGAGATGCCCCACGCCGCGGCACCGGTAGTCACCATCGACGGGCCCAGCGGCGCCGGGAAGGGCACAGTGAGCCGGGGCCTGGCGAAGCGCCTGGGCTGGCACCTGCTGGACAGCGGCGCCCTGTACCGCGTCGCAGCGCTGGCGGGTCAGCGCGCTGGCCTGGCGGCCAATGACCAGGACGGCCATGCCGTGCTGGCGGCAACCCTCAAGATCGTGTTTTCGGCCCATCCCGACGGGTCCGAACAGATCCTGCTCGACGGACAGGACGTCACCCGCGCCATCCGCAGCGAGGAGGCCGGCGCCGGGGCTTCGCGCGTGGCGACCTGGCCCGCGCTGCGCCAGGCCCTGATGGCGCGCCAGCACGCCTTTGCCCGGCCCCCGGGCCTGGTGGCCGACGGCCGCGACATGGGTACGGTGGTATTTCCGGGCGCCGCCCTAAAGATCTTCCTGGTCGCCAGCCCTGAAGAGCGGGCCCAAAGGCGCTATAACCAGTTGAAAGGAAAGGACTCTGGTGTTAGCCTTGCCGCCCTTTCGCGCGAGATCGAGGCGCGGGACCGGCAGGATTCCACCCGTCCCGTCTCCCCGCTGGTGCGCGCGGAAGATGCGATTGTGGTCGATTCAACTCGGCTGGGTATAGCCGAGGTGGTCGAGGCGATCTGGCGCCTGGGAGCACAGCGAGGGCTGTGGCAGGGCTAATCGTTCCTAAGGTGGGACCGACAGGATGTCGATCCCTTTAAACCCAAACCCGCTGGGTGCATGAAGCACTTACGGACAACGGCATGCCCAAGAGCATGCGAGAGACAAAATGACCGAATCTTTCAGCGAGATGTTTGAACAGACCCTGGCGAATCAACGCATTCGCCCGGGCATGATCCTCACCGGCCTCGTCGTTGGCGTCACGCCCGATGTGGTCATCGTCAATGTCGGC
Organism: Gammaproteobacteria bacterium; assembly: GCA_025350055.1. Lineage (GTDB taxonomy): Bacteria > Pseudomonadota > Gammaproteobacteria > Steroidobacterales > Steroidobacteraceae > FEN-1191. Next base: position 12,791 of record JANXYK010000036.1, read on the forward strand.
CTGAAGTCCGAAGCGGTGATCCCGCTCGAACAGTTCAAGAACGAACGTGGCGAGGTTGAGGTCAAGGCGGGTGACCAGATCGAAGTTGCCCTCGACGCCGTCGAGGATGGCACCGGTGAAACGCGCCTGTCGCGCGAAAAAGCCAAGCGCGCCCGCACCTGGACGCGACTCGAGTCCGCGTTCAACGAAGGCCAGATCGTCATCGGCATCATTTCCGGCCGCGTGAAGGGTGGATTCACGGTCGAGATCGAGACCGTGCGCGCCTTCCTGCCCGGCTCGCTGGTCGATGTGCGCCCGGTGCGCGACACCGCCTACCTCGAGAACAAGCCGCTCGAATTCAAGGTCATCAAACTCGACCAGAAGCGCAACAACGTTGTGGTCTCGCGCCGCGCCGTGGTCGAGCAGGAATTCTCCGCCGAGCGCAGCGCGCTGATGGATAACCTGCAGGAAGGCTCGGTCATCAAGGGCACGGTCAAGAACCTCACCGATTACGGCGCCTTCGTCGATCTCGGTGGCATCGATGGCCTGCTGCACATTACCGACATGGCCTGGAAGCGCGTCAAGCATCCTTCCGAAGTGGTCAAGGTCGGCGACGAAGTGGATGTGCGCATCCTCAAGTTCGATCGCGAGCGCTCACGCGTCTCGCTCGGCCTCAAGCAGCTGGGCGCTGATCCGTGGGAGAACATTGCACGGCGTTACCCGCCCAACACCCGCGTGTTCGGCAAGATCACCAACATCGCCGACTACGGCGCCTTCGTCGAGATCGAAGATGGCGTCGAGGGCCTGGTGCACGTGTCCGAAATGGACTGGACCAACAAGAACGTCAACCCGGCCAAGATCGTGCACACCGGCCTGGAAGTCGAAGTCATGGTGCTGGATGTCGACGAGGAGCGGCGCCGCATCTCGCTCGGCCTCAAGCAGTGCAAGGCCAACCCGTGGAAGGAGTTCGCCGAGAACCACAACCGTGGCGACAAGGTCGGCGGCCAGATCAAGTCGATCACCGACTTCGGCATCTTCATCGGCCTGCCCGGCAACATCGATGGCCTGGTGCACCTGTCCGATATCTCCTGGGACATGCCTGGCGAAGAGGCCGTGCGCAATTACCAGAAGGCGCAGCAGGTCGAGGCCATGGTGCTGTCGATCGATCCGGAGCGTGAGCGCATTTCGCTCGGCATCAAGCAGCTCGCCAAGGATCCGTTCTCCGGTTACATCACCGACAACCCGAAGGGCAGTGTGGTGCGTGGTACGGTGCGCGAAGTCGACGCCCGTGGCGCCATCATCGACCTGGGCAATGGCATCGAGGGGCAGCTGCGAGCCTCGGAACTCGGCCGCGATCGCGTCGAGGATGCCCGCCAGGTGCTGAAGGTGGGCGATGAGGTGGAGGCGAAGTTCATCGGCGTCGATCGCAAGACCCGCTCGATTTCACTGTCGATCAAGGCCAAGGAGTTCCACGAGGAGGCCGAAGCGGTGCAGAACTACCGCTCCGAGCAGCCAACCTCGGGCACCAGTCTTGGCGATCTGCTCAAGGAGCAGATCAACTCGCCTGAGCGTGACTGATGGGTGGCGGCCGACGGCTCGGTGAGACGGCGGCCGCCTCTGTTGAAGGTTTGGGGGCAGGGGCTGGCATGACCAAGTCAGAACTGATCGAGATCATCACCACCAAGCAGAAGCATCTGCCTGCGAAGGATGTCGAGCTCGCGCTCAAACAGATGCTCGAGATCATGAGCGATGCGCTGGCACAGGGCGATCGTATCGAAATCCGCGGCTTCGGCAGTTTCTCGCTGCATTTCCGGCCGCCGCGCCAGGGCCGCAACCCCAAGACCGGCGAGGCGGTGGCGCTCGATGGCAAGTACGTGCCGCACTTCAAGCCCGGCAAGGACCTGCGCGAGCGCGTCAACGAAGGCGCTGATCGCCCGATCCGCGATTAACCTCAGCCTGTGAAGCGCGAAATCAGAACAGCGGTATTCCCGGTTGCCGGGCGCGGCACGCGCTTCCTGCCTGCCACCAAGGCCAGCCCGAAAGAGATGCTGCCGGTGGTCGACAAACCGCTGATCCAGTACGCGGTCGAAGAGGCGCTGGCCGCCGGCGCGGAGCGCCTGGTGTTCATCACCGGTGCCTCTAAGCGTGCGATCGAGGATCACTTCGACTCCGACCAGGAACTCGAGAAGCTGCTCGAGGCGCAGGGCAAATCCGACCTGCTGCGCCAGGTGCGCAGCGTACTGCCCAGTTACGCCACCTGTATCTATATCCGCCAATCGGCACCGCTGGGGCTTGGCCACGCGGTACTGTGCGCTGAGGCGGCTGTGGGCCAGGAACCTTTCTTCGTGCATCTCGCGGACGATCTGATCGACGCGCGCGAGCCCTGCCTCAAGCAGATGGCGGCCACCTATGCGTTCCATCGCGGCAGCGTGCTGGGCGTGGAAGACGTGCCGCGCCGCGATACCGAGAAATACGGCATCGTCGAATGCGAGTCGCCGCGGCTGCCGGTCAGCCGCATCCGCAGCATCGTCGAAAAGCCCAAGCCCGCAGTAGCGCCTTCGACGCTGGCGGTAGTCGGGCGCTATGTACTCACGCCCGCGATCTTCGACTACCTGCGCCAGATCGGTCGTGGCGCCGGCGGCGAGATCCAGCTGACCGACGGCATCGCGAGGCTCCTGGGGAGCGAGGCGGTCTATGCGCATCGCTTCGAGGGCAAGCGTTTCGACTGCGGCAGCAAGCTGGGCTATCTGCAGGCCACGGTCGAACACGCCCTCGCGCATCCGGAATTGAAGAGCGCCTTCCGCGCCTACCTGCTCAAGCTGGCCAAAGACCTCGGCAAGGCACCCGCTCGCCGCGCCAAAGCGCCAGCCCGTCGCGGCAAGTGAACCAGTTCACAGATTGACCGTGCTGCGGCGTTGCCGCGGCGCTGCGAGGTAGCCAGCCTTGCGAGCCGGCGCTTTCACCGGCGCGCTTTTCAAGATCCAGCCCCTGCCGCCGTTACTGATAGCTGCACGTACTCCAACGTTAGGGCAGCCAGGAACCATGTTTCAGATCATCGGGACGCTGGTCGTGATCGGGTCGGTCGTCGTAGGGTTTATGCTCGACGGTGGCCACCTCCTGGCACTGTGGCATCCCACCGAAATCCTGATCATCTGCGGTGCGGCCTTCGGCGCCTTCGTGATCAGCAACCCCATCAAGGTGGTCAAGGCGACCTTTGGCAATACGCTGGCGCTGCTGAAGGCGCCACGTTACCGGCGCGCCGACTACGTCGATATCCTCAAGCTCCTGTACGACATCCTGGTGAAGATCCGCAAGTCGGGCATGCTGGCGATCGAGGCGGATCTCGAAGCGCCCGACAAGAGTGCGCTGTTCAGCGAATACCCGCGCATCCTGGCCGATCATCATTTCATCGAGTTCACCACCGACTGTCTGCGACTGATGGTGGGCGGGAACCTGGATCCGCATGAGCTCGAGTCGCTGCTCGAGTACGAGCTCGAGAACCATCACAAGGAATCGACCGAACCTTCACATGCACTGCAACAGGTGGGCGACTCGCTCCCCGGTTTCGGCATCGTCGCGGCAGTGCTGGGTATCGTCAATACCATGGGCGCGCTCGAAGGGGCTGACACCGCGACCATCGGCCACAAGGTTGCGGCGGCACTCGTCGGTACCTTCCTCGGCATTCTCGTGGCCTACGGCTTTGTAGGCCCGACCGCGAGCGCGATGGCGCACCGTGCCCACGAGGAAGGCAAGGCTTTCGAAGTGGTGAAGATGGCGCTGGTGGCGAGCGTGCGTGGCTATGCGCCGCCGGTGGCAATCGAGTTTGCGCGCAAGCTGCTGTTCAGCGAAGTGCGGCCGAAATTCGCTGACCTCGAGAATCATCTCAAGGGCAAGAAGAAAGAGGCTGCGGCGGCGTGAACGACAAGGCCAAGCGCCCGATCATTATCGTCAAACGGCGGCGCAAAGGGGACGGTGGCCACCACGGCGGCGCCTGGAAGGTGGCCTACGCCGACTTCGTGACCGCGATGATGGCCTTCTTTCTGGTGATGTGGCTGGTCGCCTCCGTATCGAAGGAGCAGCGCGCGGCGATGTTCGAGTACTTCAAGAACCCGAGCATGGAGGAGGGCAAGTCCGTAAAGGCCGCCAAAGGCATCAACGGGCCGGGTGGGGCGAGTACCAGCCTGATCAATCTGGGTGGCGGCATGGATGCGCCCAAATCAGCAATCCGCAAGGAGACCGGCATCGCCGCCGGCAACCAGAGCATGCCCAAGGATCTCGACGAAGTGCAGAAGCTTGCGGCGGAAGCCGAGAGGAAGCAGCTCGAATCACTGATGGAGGACCTGCGCAAGGCGATCGATGAGAGCCCGACCCTGCGTGCCTTCAAGGACCAGTTGCTGCTGGACATCACGCCCGAGGGCCTCAGGATACAGATCATCGATTCGCAGAATCGCCCGATGTTCGACTTGGGTCGCGCGAACCTGAAGCCCTACACCGGGGCCATCCTGCATGAGCTGGCAACCTACCTCAATTCCGTACCCAATCGCATCAGCCTCTCGGGTCACACTGACACCACGCCCTACATCGCGCAGAACGGCTACACCAACTGGGATCTGTCGGCCGATCGTGCCAATGCCGCGCGCCGTGCGCTCGAAGCCGGCGGCCTGCACACCGAGAAGGTGGCGCGCGTGGTCGGACTGGCGTCGGCCGTGCTGTTCGACAAGGACAATCCACGCAATCCGGTGAATCGACGCATCAGTATCATCGTGATGACGAAGAAGGCGGAGGAAGCGGCCCTGAATACCGACACCGCGGCGCCAGTCGATGCTGCGCAGATCGGCGACGCGAATGCGTCCGGTGCGCCTGCAACTGCAGTCTCGCCCGCGGCGCCTGCTGCGCCCGCAACCGAACCCGCCCACTAGCTTCAGGCCGGCAATCGCATCGACACGCGCAAGCCGTGCGGATCAACGTTATCGGCGCGCACGCTCCCATGGTGCAGCGTGAACACGCGCGCGGCGATGGCAAGGCCGATGCCCGTGCCGCCTGAATCGCGATCGCGTGCACTGTCGACGCGAAAGAAGGGCTCGAAGATCCGTTGCAGCAGCATGGGCGGCACGCCCGACCCCTGATCCTGGACGCAAATCGTGTGGCCGCCATCGCCGGGTTGCGCGCGCACCAGCACACGCGCGCCGTCAGGTGAGAAGCGCACCGCATTGCGTACCACATTCTCGATCGCCCGGTGCAGCAGTTCGCGATCTCCCGGGATCGTGGCCGCGTCGCGCTGCTGCAGCTCGATGCTGATGTTGCGCGTGCTGGCTTCCAGGCGTGCGTCCTCGCAGATGTCCTCGAGCAGTTCGCCCAGCGACAGGGGCGCTGCATTCAACGCCAGACCCGAGTCATCGAGCCGCGAGAGGCTGAGGATTTCACCGATCAGCTCGCCCAGACGCTGCGCATCGCGCTCGATGCGATCGAGTTCCTGGGTGAGGTTGGCGCCCGGGCGTCGCGCGAGACCGAGCGCGATCTGCAGGCGCGCCAGCGGCGAGCGCAGTTCATGCGAGACATCGCGCAACAGCTGTCGGTGCGACTCCAGCAGCGCGCGCAGGCGCATGGTCATGGCATCGAAATCGACGGCCAGCAGCGCCAGTTCGTCGCGCCGTGTGCCCACCAGCGCAGTGACCTGCACGCCCAGGTTCCCGGCAGCGATGGAGTGCGTCGCGGCACGCAGGTGGTCGATCGGTGCACTGAGGAAGCGCGCCAGCAGCCAGCACACCACCGCGCTGATCAGCAGCGCGATGCTGATCGCGAACACGGGAATCTCGGGCGAGGCGAAGGCCCCGAACGGACCTTCGTGACGATGCAGCAGCGAGAGCGCGAAGGTCTCGTGCGTGGTGGCGTTGACCAGTTGCGACAACAAGCGGAAATCCGGGCGAGCGATGCCGGCGCCCGTGGCCGCCGGATAGGGCCGGCGACCGAGCGCCGCCTGCAACACCACGGGCACGGGTCGGTCGAGCAAGTCGTGACCCTGGCTGTCGAGCAGGTACAGACGATCAGGCGCCACCACCGATACTTGCTGCACCAGCCAACGATGCAGCCCTGGCAGCCCCTCGGCGGCCAATACCGTCTGCGCCTCGTTGGCCATCGCCTGCTGGCGTTCGCGCTCGCGGTCCAGTCGTTCGTTCGCCAGCCACAGCGTGGCGGCCACCGTGCAGGCCAGCACCAGCAGCATGGCGCCCCAGAACGACAGGAAGAATCGCAGGTAAAGCTTGCGCATCGCGGGCGGCTCAGCCCTGGTTGGTACCGGGTGGCCGTGCTTCCGCCATGGCCAGCACGTAACCCGAACGGCGCACGTTGAGGATCGAGACCTCATCGGCCACCGGTGCCAGCTTGCGACGGATATTGCTGATGTGGGTATCGATGCTGCGATCGTAGGGCGTGAGCCGGCGGCTCAACACCTGGCGCGTGAGCTGTTCGCGCGAGACCACGGCGCCGGCCTGCTGCATCAGGATCTCGAGCACCCGAAACTCCACGCCAGTGAGCGCGATACTCTGGCCACGGGCACTGGCAGTACGGCTGCCAAAATGCAGACTCAGCGGCCCCGCATCGAGGCGTTCACGTCGCGCGCCTTGCGGCTCGAGCATCAGGCTGCGACGCAAAATGGCGCGCATGCGCGCCACCAGCTCGCGCGGATTGAAGGGCTTGGGCAGATAGTCATCGGCACCAAGTTCCAGCCCTTCCACCCGATCCACATCCTCGCCGCGCGCGGTCAGCATCAGTACCGGCGTGGACTGCGTCTGGCGCAGCTGGCGCAGCACCTCGAGCCCACTCAGTTTTGGCAGCATCACATCGAGCACGATCAGGTCGAAATGGTGCCGGCCCAGATGGTAGAGGGCGCTGTCACCATCGTGTACCGCGCTGACCCGGAAGCCCTCGGGACTCAGGTACTCGCCCAGCATATGGCAGAGCTCGCGATCGTCATCGACCAGCAGCACGCCCATCGGCAGGGCCTGGGTAGCGGATTCGCCGGGGGTTTCAGCACTGTCGCTCATGCCCCATTGTGCGGGCAATTCGCTGTCGCGGCGCGTCCGCTTCACAAATCTTGGCCGGCAGTGCGCGGCCAGCCTGCGGCGGGCCGACTCAGCTTCTGCCCCACAGCTCTTGGCTGACAATGCGCGCGCCTTCGACCAGCGACTCGAACTTGGCCCACATGATCTTCGGGTGCACCCGCTTGATGATGTCGACCTGCGCGAAGCCACAATCGGTGCCGGCGATCACGTTCTCGCGACCCACCAGGTTCGCGAAGCGCACGATACGGTCGGCCACCACGCGCGGATGTTCCACGGTCACCAGGTGATGCGTGACGACGCCGGGGATCAGGATCTTGCCGGCGGGCAGTCGGCCGTGCTGCCAGACCCGCCATTCGTGCTCATGGCGGGGATTCGCCGCCTCGATGGAGTAGGCACCCGCGCGCACCTGCAGGATCAGATCGACGATTTCCTCGAGCGGTGCATCCGAGATATGTGGCAGGTGCCAGCTGCCGAAGCAGACGTGATAGCGCACCCGATCTTCCGGGATGCCTTCCAGCGCACGATTGAGTGCGACGACGCGCAGTTGCGCCCACTCGCGGTAGCGCTGCGGACTCTGCTGTGTTAGCGCGTCGTACATGTTGGCGAGCACGGCATCATCAACCTGCACGATGAGACCGGCCCGGTGGATCGCGAGGTATTCGCTGCGCAGCGCGTCGGCAATCGCGAACACGTACTCGCGCTCGTTCGAATAGAACTCGTTGACACCGTCGTAGGCCGTGCTGGCCGGCGCCACCGCGGTCATGAAACCCTCGGTGCCCGGCACTGCGCTTAAGCCTGCCTTCAGGTCGGCGATGGAGCGATCGATCAGCTGCGTATCGCAATAGCGGATCGCCGCCACGCAGGCTTCAGTCGGCGCACCCTTGTGGATGTTGGGCAGCTCCTGCTCGATGAACTCGGCGAATCGCAGGCGATCGCGCCCCAGCCACCCGCTGGCGCACGATGTCGGCCACGGCGGCACGCAGGCGCCGCCCGTACTCGACAGGATCGGCCGGCGGACCGCTGCGGTAATTGGCCAGCTCCAGCAGTGCATCAGACCGCGGCAGGCTGCCGACGTGCGTGGTCAGGATGCGATCGGTGCTGCGTTTCACTGGCGTGCTCGTCTGGAGTCCATCAGCGGGCATTTTAGCAGTCGGCAACGCACGCATGCGCCAAAGCGACCGCAGCGCGCGAGGCAACCTGCGCGCGGCGATATGTTCCAGTAAGATTCGAGGCTCAATTGAACCACACGGATCAGAGCTGACCGGGATGTTGAATGCTGCGGATTTGGCCGGAATACTAAAACCGGCATCGACCCATGCGCAGCGGCCGCTGAAAAGCACTTGTGCGCTGGCGCCGGTGCTTGTCTGTTGCACCGCCAATCCCCGCGAGCTCGACACACGGAGCTACGCCCGATGAGCGCCGAAATTGAACCTGGAGCTCCCCTGGAAGTAGCGCTGGCGCATGCTGCGCGATTGCTGGAGACTGATCCCGGGCGCGCGGAACAGCAGTGCCGCGAGATCCTCGCGGTGGTGCCGGGTCACCCCATCGCGTTGATGCACCTGGGGGCTGCGCGCCGGGCACATGGTGATGCGACCGGCGCTCTGGCTGTGCTGGAGCCGCTGGCACTAGCCGAACCCTACGCCGCGTTGGTTCACTATGAGCTGGGGCTGGCCCGTGCCGCCGCCAATCGGGGCGAGGCCGCAATTGCCGCACTGCGCGAGGCGGTGCGGCTCAGGCCGACGCTCAGCCCGGCTTGGTTGGCGCTGGCTGACTATCTGCGCGCAGCCGGCGACGAGGCCGGCGCCGATCGCGCCTGCGACCAGCACATCCGCAGTTCCACGCAAGATCCTGGCCTGCTTTCCGCGGCCGCGGCGCTGTGCGACAACGACATTCCGCGCGCCGAATCCCTGCTACGGACGCACCTCGACCGGCAGCCTACTGATGTGACCGCGCTACGCATGCTGGCCGAGGTGGCTGCGCGACTCAAACGCTTCGTCGAAGCCGAGCGCCTGCTGGCGCTGTGCCTGCAGCTGGCACCCAGCTTTCACGCCGCACGCCACAACTATGCGCATGTGCTGCACCGGCAGAATCGCGGCGCAGCGGCCTTAGAGCAGATCGACTGGCTGCTGGAGCGGGTGCCGGGCAATCCTGGCTATCGCAATCTCAAGGCGGCGATACTCGCAGCCCTTGGCGAGCATGACGCCGCGCTCCACATCTACGAGCAGATTCTGGCCGGATTTGCCCATCAGTCACGGTTGTGGATGAGTTATGGCCATACGCTCAAGACAGCCGGTCGCAGCAACGACGGAGTCGCGGCTTACCGCCGCGCGATCGAACTGGAGCCAAGTCTCGGCGAAGCCTACTGGAGTCTGGCCAACCTCAAGACATTCAGGTTCACAGCGGCAGAACTTGCGGCCATGCGGATGCAACTGCAGCGCGCCGATCTCAGCGTTGAGGATCGCTACCACTTCGAATTCGCACTCGGCAAGGCGCTGGAGGATGAGGCGCTGTATGCCGAATCATTCGCGCACTACTCAGAAGGCAACCGATTGCGGCGCAGCCTGCTGATTTACGATGCCGAGGAGAGCGGTGGCCGCCTGCGCCGCTCGCAACAACTGTTCTCGTCTGCGTTCTTCGCCGCACGCAGCGGCTACGGCTCCCAGGCGCGCGACCCGATCTTCATCGTCGGTCTGCCGCGTTCGGGTTCAACTCTGATCGAGCAGATTCTCGCCAGCCATTCGGCGGTCGAAGGGACCGCCGAACTTCCGGAGATCATCACGATGGCGCGCGAAATCGGTGCCGCAGCGGCGCCGGCGTTGCGCTACCCGGCGCCGTTGGCCGAGCTGGCCGCGCCGCAATGTCTGGCCCTCGGCGAGCGTTACCTGCGCGATACCAAGGTGCAGCGCAAGACGGACCGGCCGCGCTTCATCGACAAGATGCCGAACAACTTCCCGCACATCGGCCTGATCCAGTTGATCCTGCCCCGGGCGAAAATCATCGACGCGCGCCGCCATCCGCTCGGCTGCTGCGTTTCAGGTTTCAAACAGCACTACGCTCGCGGCCAGAATTTCAGCTACAGCCTCTCGGAACTCGGTCGTTATTACTGCGACTACGTGGAACTCTTGGCCTGCTACGATCAGGCGCTTCCTGGGCGCATCCATCGTGTCATCTATGAGCACATGGTCGACGACACCGAGGCCGAGGTCCGCCGTCTGCTAGACTACTGCGAGCTGCCATTTGAAGCCGCCTGCATGTCGTTCTACAACAACGATAGAGCCGTTCGTACCGCCAGTGCCGCACAGGTGCGACAGCCGATCTATCGCCAGGGCGTCGACCAATGGCGGCATTTCGAGCCCTGGTTGGGTCCACTCAAGGAGGCACTCGGAACGGTGCTGACAGCCTATCCCGACGTGCCGGCTTTCTGACACAGGTCCGAAAGGGTATAGTTGTGGTTTCTATAAAGCATAGGGGAGCGCCATCCATGACGCGGAGTCGATTGAGGAAGCTGCGCAGCAGCACCGCCCACACCCCAGGCAGCGCAATGGTCGGCCTCTCGCTGGCCGCCGCCATGCTCGCCTGCCTGCCTACGGCAAATGCGCAGGAACGGACCGACGCTGGCGGGGGCGGGCTCGAGGAAATCATCGTCACCGCGACCAAGCGCTCCGAGAGCCTGCAAAGCGTGCCGCTCAGCATCCAGGCCATCGGCAATGCCAAGCTCGAAGAGCTGCATATCGAAAGTTTCAACGACTACGCCAAGTTCCTGCCGAGCGTCTCCTACCAGACTTTCGGCCCTGGCTTCGCCGCTATTTACATGCGCGGCATTTCCACGGGTGGGACCACCAATCATTCGGGTCCGCTGCCCAGCGTTGGTGTCTATCTTGACGAACAGCCGATCACGACGATTCAGGGCCCGCTCGACATCCATACCTATGACATCGAGCGCGTCGAGGCGCTGGCCGGGCCGCAGGGCACGCTTTACGGCGCCAGTTCGCAAGCCGGCACGCTGCGCATCATCACCAACAAGCCCGAATTGGGCAAAACTTCCGGTGGCTACGACCTGCAGGGCAACACGGTCTCGCACGGTGATCAAGGCGGCGTAGTGGAGGGATTCGTCAACCTCCCGGTGGGCAACAACGCTGCGATTCGCCTGGTCGGCTGGGCCGAACACGATGCCGGCTATATTGATAATGTCCACGGGACGCTCGACTTCCCGGCCACCACCAGCGCCTATACAGGTGCCACTGCGCCGCCGTGGACGCTTGATAACGCGCCCTATGCAAAAAACAACTACAACAGTGTGGACACCAGCGGCGCGCGGGCTGCGCTCAAGGTGGTAATCGGCGACAACTGGACCATTCTCCCCGTAGTGCAGGGTCAGCACACCAGTGCACGCGGCTTGTTCGCGTATGATCCCAGCGTCGGTGAATTGCAGGTGCGTCATTTTGCACCCGAGAATTCCGACGACCGTTGGAACCAGCTCGCGCTGACCGTCGAAGGCAAGATCGGTAATTTCGACCTCACCTATGCCGGCGGCTACCTGGCTCGCCACGATGAGACGCATTCCGACTATTCCGACTATTCTCTGGCCTATTCCTTCTATTACGGCACCTCCGGCATCGGCAACTACAACGTCGACAATACGGGCAACCCTATTCAATCGGCGCAGCGCGTCCATGGCGTTGACAACTACCGCATGCAAAGCAACGAGCTGCGCATCTCCTCGCCCAAGGAGGATCGATTCCGCTTCGTGGCCGGTGCGTTCGCCTCGCGCCAACGGCACAACATCAGGCAGGAATACCAGCTGTTTGGCGTGAATGGCAGCAACGACCTGGGCTCCGCCTACAGCGTTACCGGTTGGGCGCCCGATTTCTGGCTGACCAATGAGCAACGCGTCAACCGCGATCAGGCGTTGTTCGCGGAGCTCAGCTTCGACATCACCAAGCAATTGACCACGACCGTCGGCGCCCGCCGTTACTGGTCGGACAACACTCTGGCCGGTTTCTTCGGTTATGGGCAGGGCAACGCCTGGACGAGCCATACCGGCGAAAAGGACTGTCTCGCCAATGTTGGCAGCGCTTTGCAGCCGGGCACCCTTGGAAACTGGTGCAACAACCTGCATTCTGGCGGCTTTCAGTGGGACTACAACCTCGGCCAGTTCGTAAATACGGGACAACCCTATGTCGACGGCAAGGAGACCAAGGGGTCGGGCTGGACGCCCAAGTTCAACCTCACCTACAAATTTGACGACGCACGCATGATGTATGTCACTTACGCGCGCGGCTTCCGGCCCGGTGGCATCAATCGCGTCGGTTCGCTGCCTCCCTACAAGGCCGACTATCTCACCAGCATCGAGCTGGGCTGGAAGACTACTTGGCTCGGCAACCGACTGCGCTTCAACGGTGCGATTTATTCTGAGAAATGGTCGGGCTTCCAGTTCGCCTTCTTGGGTCCGAACTCGGTTACTCAGGTTGCTAATGCCGGCGACGCACGCATCAAGGGGTTCGAGAGCGACATCGATTGGGCTGCGACCAGCAATCTGACGCTGTCGACGGGTCTTGCCTATACCGATGCCAAGCTGCTCGAAGATTACAAGGAGTTCTGCGGTCAACCTACTTTTTGCACAACTGCGCCTGCGGGGCAGATGCTGCCAACGACTCCGAAGTTCAAGGGCAACGCGACCGCACGCTATGAATGGGAAGTGGGTCGCGTCCGGGCGCATGCGCAGGCGGCGTACGTCTACCAAACCTACAGTTGGGAAGACCTGCGCACCCACGAACGTGGGTTGCTGGGCAAGCAGAAACCCTTCGGAGTGGCCGATGTCTCGGCAGGCGTGTCATGGAGCAATTTCACGGCCGAATTGTTCGTCAGCAATCTGATGGACAAACGACAGGATCTGTTCCGCTATTCGGAATGCACCGAAGGAATCTGCGGTACGGCATCGTTCCCGCCTTATCCGGGTCATGTGTACACGGTGCCCGGGCAGCCGCGCACCATTGGCATCAAATTCGGACAGAAATTCTAGGCCGGGTATCCTTGTGCAGGGCAGCGCGCGGTATCCAGCCGCGCGCTGCCTGATCCGGAACTAGGTCCCAGCCGGCAGCTTGAATGCCGTGCCACCCTTGATCACGAATTCCACCTGCTGCAGCACCCTGATGTCTTTCAGCGGGTCACCTTTTACCGCGATCAAGTCGCCGAAGTGTCCGGGGACCAGACTCCCCACGCGGTCTTCCCAACCCATGAACTGCGCGGCTACCGAAGTTGCGGCCTTGATGGCCTGCATGGGTTTCATGCCGAGCTTGACCATGATCGGGAACTGCCGTGCATTCAGGCCATGCGGATAGACGGCGGCATCTGTACCGTAGACTACCGAGGCCCCTGCGGCCACGGCGCGCGTGAATCCCTGGCGCTGCACTTCGGTGGTTTCGAGGTTCTTGCGCAGAAATTCCTCGGGCCAGCGCTGCTTGCGACCTTCTGTATCGATGTAGTCGCCGTTGTAGACATCCATCGACAGGCCAACCTGATGTGAAATCGCCAATGCGATGTCCTCGTCGTTGATGTACGAGGCATGCTCGATGGTATCGGCACCAGCCAGTATCGCCTCCTTGATCGACTGAGCGCCGTGCGCATGCGCGGCCACCTTGCGGCCCGCCGCATGCGCCACCTGCACCACGGCCGCGATCTCCTCGGGCGTCATTTCGGGTGCACCTGGTACGCCGCCATAGGCGAGCACCGCGCCGGAGGCGATGACCTTGAGCAGGTCCGCGCCACCATCGATCGCCAGCTGCGCTTTGCGGCGGAATTGCTCGGGTCCGCGCGCCACGCCCATGCGCACATTGGCTGGAATATCCTTCTCGGCTACGCCTGGCACCAGCAGGTCACCGCCGCCACCCGGAATCGTCAGGTAGTAGCCTACGATCTGCATGCGCGGTCCGAGCATGCGGCCCTGGTTGATGGAGTCACGCATGTCTCGATCGGTCCAGGCGATGTAGGTACCGACATTGCGCACCGTGGTGAAGCCCGCGGCCAGGGTCAGCGCGGCGTTGAGCGCACTGATGGTCCGTTGCTCTTCCGGATCGCGATTGAAATACACGCGCAGGTCTGCGGTGTCGCCGGGTCTGTCGGTGAGGTGAGTGTGCATGTCGATCAGGCCGGGCAGGCAGGTGTAGCCGCCGAGCTCAAGGTACGGCAGCGTCGGTTGCGGGTGCTGGCCCGCAGTGAGCGACTCGATACGACCTGCGCGCATCACCACCGTGACATCGCGCTGCACGGTATCAGCAATGCCATCGATCAGCGTCCCGCAGTGTATGGCCATCGAACCCTGATCGGGAGTAAGTGGCGCCGCACCGAGCACCGGTGCGCCCGCGGACTTGTCCGCTGCGCCCGCTGTCGCTACAGGCAATCCAGCCGCGCCGCAAAGTACTGCCAGTAACAACAGGGCAGACGCCGGGCGGGATCGATGCTTGTTTGGAATCTCTGCAATCATGTCGCTCTCCAGTTGGAATCGGTTGCCCCGTAGGCATGGTCCTTTAGTATCACTGTGGCCGCATTGTGGCCAGGCGCACCAGTCACACCGCCACCGGGGTGCGTGCCGGCGCCACAGAGGTACAGCCCCTTGATGGGCGAGCGGTACTGGCTGCACTCGGCCAGCGGGCGCATGTGGAACATCTGCGCCAGCGACAAGTCGCCGTGGAAGATATTGCCCTCGGTAATGCCAAAGCGTGTTTCGAGGTCGAGGGGTGTGAGTACGCAGCGCGCCAGCACGCTGGCGGGCATGTTCGGTGCGTAACGGCCGATGATGGCCGTGACCTGATCGCCCAGGGATTCGCGCAGCGTATCCCAGCTGCCCGCGGCGGGCTGCCACGGCAGGTACTGCACGAAGCAAGTCAGCATGTGGCGACCGGCGGGCGCGAGCGAGTCATCGACATTGCTGGCGAGCACGCAATCCACCCACAGATCCTTGCTCACCAGTCCGCGCTGCGCATCGTTGTAGCAATCCTCGGCAGCCTGCAGGGTCGGCACCAGCGTGAAGAACGAGCGCTCCGGCGTCGTGCGATCGGCGGGCATGCCCTGCACACGCGGTTCCTCCGACAGTACGAAATTCACCTTGGCACAGGGCCCGGCCATGTGGATCGCAGCGACCTGCTGGCGGAATGGCGCGTCGAGATCCCCCGTGCCCAGCAACTTCAGGAAGGTGCGCTTGGGGTCCGCATTCGAAACTACCAGCGCGGCGTCGAGCGTCTCACCGGATTCGAGCGTGACGCCGCGGACACGGCCCCCTTGCTGATTGATACGCGCAACCGCGGCTTCCGTGCGGACGGTGACACCAAGATCGGCACAGGCGCGGCCCATCGCCTGCGTGATGGCGCCCATGCCGCCAAGCACGTGGCCCTGGAAGCCGGGCTGCCACAATTCGCCGCCGCTCAGCATGTGGAACACGAGGCCCATCGCCGTGCCGGGCTGGAACGGGCCGCCGTGCTTGCCGTAGACATTGTTCGCCAGGATCAGGCGCTTGATCTTTTCAGACTGGAAACGACGCTCGAGATAGCGCGCCAGTGAATCACTGAGCAGGGTGGTGAGCCCTGCAGCGTCGGCGCCACTCAGGCCCCGGAAGCGGCGCAGCAGGCGCCAGGCCTGCGTGGCCTTGCGCCAGCCACGGGCCTGCACGTCGGGTGGTGGTTCCATGAAAAACGGCTCGAGGTAGTGCGCCAGGTGGTGCAGCTCCTTCTCCATCACAAAGAAGGCCTCGGCATCCTGTGGCGCCACGCGCGCGAGTTCGGCGCGCATGCGTTGCGCGTCGTTCCACCAGGCCAGCACGCTGCCGTCTTCGTAGGCTACCTGCACGCCGGGTTCGCAGGCCACCATGCGCAGACCGTAGGAGCCCAGTTTCAGATCGCGGATCACTTCCGGCCGGAGCATGCTGGCGATGTAGGAAGCCGTGGAGACGCGACAGCCCGGGGCGCGCACCGGATCCACTTCCTCGGTGACCGCGCAACCGCCGATCACCGCTCGGCGCTCGAGCACCAGCACCTTGAGGCCGCCACGCGCGAGATAGGCCGCGGTGGTGAGGCCATTGTGTCCGGCTCCGATGACGATCGCGTCGAAGTGCAAGCTGCTGCTCCTGCGTTATCTAGATCGTGGGGCCAGGACGGATGGGCGTGCCGTCGAAGAAGCGCGCCAGCCTGAAGTGCTGCAGTGAATCGGCTGGCGCCTGGCCCGTCAGGAGGTCGGCACACAACTCGCCCGCAGCCGGGCCGATGCCGAAGCCGTGGCCACTGAAGCCGGTAGCTACATGGAAGCCGGGCAGGGCATCGACTGCCGAGAGGATCGGCAGCACATCGGGCGAGCTCTCGATCGTGCCACCCCAGGATTCCACAAACGGCGCTGCAGCCAGTTGCGGGAAGGCGGCGGTCAGGGCGGTGCGCATCTCGGCCAGCGTACCCTCATCTGGTGCCGGATCGAGCACCCGCTCGCGCTCAAAGGGCGAGGGACTGGCGAGATCCCAGCGACGCGGCTGTGCCAGTGCCGTGAAGAAATCCCAGCCGGCGCACAAGCGAATCGCGCCCTGTTCCTGCTTCAGCGCAGGCCAGAATTTGAGCGCGTAACGGAAGCTCGCGGGGGCCAGCGAGTGATCGAAGCGCGAGCCATGCGCCACCGTGTAACCCTCGTCCGCGCGCCGCCGGATCGCGACACTGCTGCAGTAGGCGGCGCCATTGAGGATCTTCTGCGCCGGTGCCGTTCGCGCCACCGTGCCGCGCGCACGCAGTTGCGGCACATCGATGCCCAGTGAGCCGCAGAACAGGCTGGTCCACGCGCCGGCGGCGCAGAGCACGGTATCGGTGGCGATCGAACCGTGTTCAGTGACCACGGCGCGCACGCGACCGGCCGCGATGTCGAGCCCGCGCACCGCGCAGGCGGTGTAGATCTGCGCGCCCGCGCGTTGCGCACCGCGCGCCAACGCAGGTGCGGCACGGCTGGGTTCGGCACGGCCGTCGCTGGCGGTGTAGAGCGCGCCTATCCACCGGGGCAGTGGGGAGCACAGCGCCTGCGACAGCTCGGCGGTGGAAAGCATCCGTGAATCGAGGGGCTGACTGCGCGCGCCGCGCAACCAGTTCTCGTAGTAGCTCAGTTCGGTCTCGTTTTCTGCCAGATACAGGCAGCCGCCTTGCGTGAAGCCGATGTCTTCACCCAGCTCGGCGCTGAGCCCGCGCCACAGACCCATGCTGCGGATCATCAGCGGCAGTTCGCGCAGGTCGCGCCCTTGCTGGCGCACCCAGCCCCAGTTGCGACCGGATTGCTCGCCGGCGATGCGTCCCTTCTCGCACAGCACCACACGCATGCCACGGCGCGCGAGAAAATAGGCCGTGGCGACACCGATAATACCGCCACCGATAATCGCCAGATCACAGGAAGCCGGCAACACCTGGCCGGCGCCAAACGCAAAACTGTCGCCGGCCGCAAGCGGAATCTGACGCTCGCCTGCGTTCAAGGGCCGCGCCCCCTGACATAGCGGTCGTACCACTGCAGGTAACGCGCGAGGCGATCAACCTGCAGGTTGGGTCGATCAAGGCCGTGATATTGGCCCGGATAGATCACCAGTTCCGTAGGCACATGCAGCCGGCGCAGGGCCTGGTACATCTGCTGCCCCGCCAGCAGTGGCACATTGCTGTCGGCATCACCGCCCATGAACAGTGTCGGCGTGCTGATGCGGTCGGCGTGCAGAAAGGGATAGGACACCTTGAGCCAATGCTGGGTATCGACCCAGGGCAGACCCAGCTCGAGCTCCCATTCGCGCACATACTGGTCGTTGCCGTAGCCGGCGAGCATGTTGCTGATGCCCGCGCCGCTGGTGGCCGCACGGAAACGCCGGTCGCTGGCGATCACATAGTTGGTGAGCATGGAGCCATAGCTCCAGCCACCGACCCCGAGCTGCTGCGGATCAGCGATCTTGTGCGCGACTGCGTAGTCCACCGCCGCCAGCACGTCGGGCACATCGACTTCGCCCCATTTGCCGAACAGCCTTTTCTGGAAGGCATAGCCGCGACCGGTGTTGCCACGCGGGTTCGGGGCCAGCACGGCGTAGCCCGAAGCCGCGAGGAATTGCCAGGCGAAATCGAATTCGTACTGGTGCTGCGCATTCGGGCCACCATGCAGCCGCACGATCGTCGGCCAGCCGCCGGTTGGCGCAGGGGTGGTGGGTGTCACCAGCAGGCCGCCGATCGAAAGTCCATCACGGCTCTTGAACTCGATCGGCATGGCTTTCGCCAGTGCGACTTCAGACAGCCAGCCCGCATTGTGATCGCTCAAGGCACGCAGCTTGCCCTCCTCGAGCGCGTAGGCTTCGAAGGGTTTGTCCACGGTGCCATCGAGCAGCACAGTACGCGCATCGGCGCCCACGTCGAATTCGCTGACAACATGGCCCGCAGGACTCAGGCGCTCAACGCTGTTGTCGGCCAGGCGCAGCCGCGCCAGCACGATGCTGCGATCGTCTTCCAGCCGGAAATAGAGATAGCGGCCGTCGCGCGAGAACTTCGGCTCCAGGCAGTTTCGATCCAGCGTGGCGGCAGGCGTGGATTCCAGATCGCCGGCGACATTCGCGAACCCCACCTTTACCACCGCATACCAGGCGTCCTCGGGTTTGCCACCGGCTTCGTAGGTCAACTGCCGACCGTCGGGACTGAATTGCGGCGTACGCGTGCCCCATTCGGCATCGGAGTCGCCCTCGGTGCCGGGATTGCGCGTGATCTGGCGCCCCGCACCGCCGGCGGCCGCCATCACGTAGACATCCCAGTTATTCGTGGCATCCGGCTCGGCGCCGCGCTTGGAGAGGAAGGCGATCTGCTGGCCATCCGGCGACCAGGCCGGTTGCAGTTCATCGTATTCGCCACTCGTCAATGCGCTGCTGCGGCCGGTCTGCAGGTCGAGCAAATAGAGGTGCGAGCGCTCATCGCGCAGGTAGCTGTAGCCATCCTTCTTGAACTGCAGCCGATTGATGACGATCGGCACGGGCTTGTCGGCATCGGCTGCAGGTCCGAGCGTAGCCGACGCAGCGAAGGCGATGTGCTTGCCATCGGGCGAGTAGGCGAAGGAACTGATCCGGCCCTTGAAATGACTCAGCTGCCGCGCCTCGCCGCCCTGGCGATCGAGCAACCAGAGCTGCGGATCGGTCTTGCCGTCCGCGCTCTCACGCAGGAACGCCAGCACGCGCCCGTCCGGACTGAAGTGCGGCATGGAGTCGAGCGCAGTCGAGTTCGTGAGCTGCAGGTGCTGCTTGCCATCGTAGCTGGCCAGCCAGATGTCACCATTATCGGTATCGCTGAGTTTGTCGGGTGTGCTGACGGTGTAGGCAATCCATTGGCCGTCGAGGGAGAGTTCAAGATTGCTGAGCGTTGCGACCCGGTAGTAGTCGTCCAGCGTCAATGGGCGAGGGGCCGCATTCAGCGTCAGCGGCAAGGCGAGCAAGAGAGCCGCTGCGGCCGCCATGCAGCGGCAGCAGCGCCTGGTTGTTATCATCGGTGACCCCGCAAGATCTACGCGTTGTTGTGGATTGAGGATCGCTGATTTCAGCAGGGTCGGCAACACATCGGCGCAGCCGCGCTACCTGTGTGTGCGAGCGCATGCGACACTCCCTGATGTTGGAATCGATGCGCGTTGACTGCAACACGGGCCTAACCATCGGCCGTGCAATAAAGTACCTTTAATAGAGTTTGTATTATATTGATTAATAACAACAAACTTCTGGCATCTCAAACCTGCTAATGAAGCTCCACGGATACTATCGTTCCTCGGCCGCCTATCGCGTGCGCATCGCGCTCAACTTGAAAGGGCTGGAGGCCGAACAGGCCTTCATACATCTGCGTCATCGGGAACAGAATGCGAGGGCTTATCGCGAGCTGAATCCCGCGGGGCTGGTGCCCGCACTGGAGCATGATGGGCAACTGCTGACCCAGTCGCTCGCGATCATCGAATACCTCGACGAGCGTTTTCCGGCACCAGCCCTGTTGCCCGCGACAGCGGCTGATCGCGCCTACGTGCGTTCACTCGCAATGGCGATCGCTTGCGATATCCATCCGCTCGACAACCTGCGCGTGCTCGACTACCTGAAGGACGAGCTGCATCTCGATGGCGGCCAGCGCGATCGGTGGTACGCGCACTGGATCGAGGTGGGCTTTACGGCACTGGAAGCGATGCTGGCACGCGATGCGCGTGTCGGGCGATTCTGCTGCGGCAACACACCGGGCCTCGCCGATCTGTGCCTGGTGCCGCAGCTCTACAACGCCGAGCGCATGCATTGCGATACCAGCGACTACCCGACGCTCTTGCGCATTGCTGCCAACGCGCGTGCCTTGCCAGCGTTCATTGCGGCCGAACCACAGCGGCAGGCCGACGCCGAATAGCGCGATGCCGCGTCAGTTCGCTGGCGTTGCGCCCATTTCCAGGTGCAACGCCGTGCCCTTGTAAGGGAAATCCTTGATGTAGTCCTCGTTCAATTCCACGCCCAGGCCAGGGTCGGTGGGCGGAATGATGTAGCCCTCGGACCAGCGGATCGGCTTCTTCAGGATCGCGGCGTGGAAGCCCTGCCAGGTCTCGATGCTCTCCTGGATCAGGAAATTCGGACTGCAGGTGGCCAGTTGTATATTCGCTGCGCCCACCACCGGACCGCAGTACAGGTGCGGCGCAATCTGCACGTGATCGACCTCCGCCATCGAGGCGATCTTCTTGGCTTCGAGAATGCCGCCGACGCGGCCCAGGTTCATCTGCAGGATCGCGGCGCCCCCGGCGCGCAGCAGGCGGCCGAATTCATACTTGGTCGCCAGGCGCTCGCCGGCAGCGATTGGAATGCTGGTCGCGCGCGCCACCTTGGCCATTTCCTCCGGTGCATCCGGCGGCACCGGTTCTTCGAACCACAGCGGATCGTAGGGCTCCAGTCGGCGCGCCAACCGGATCGCACCGGCAGCAGTCATCTGGCCGTGCGTGCCGAACAGCAGGTCGGCCTTCGAGCCCACGGCCTCGCGCAATTGGCGTACGAAGCGTACGCACAGGTCGAGGGCCGGGAGGCTGAGCTGCCGGCCATCGAATGCGGTGTACGGTCCGGCCGGATCAAACTTGATCGCGGTGAACCCCTGCGCCACCAGTTCCACGGCGCGCTGCGCGGACAGATCCGGGTCCTGGTAGACATTGACCTTGTCGTCCGGCCGCGAATAGATGTAGGTGTACGAGCGCAGCCGCTCATGCACGCGCCCGCCGAGCAGGTTGTACACCGGCTGGTTGGCTTCCTTGCCGATGATGTCCCAGCAGGCCATCTCGAGTGCGCTCAGCACAGCCGCCATGGAAGGATCGGGGCGCTGCGTAAAGCCGGAGGAATACACACGCCGCCAGATGCGCTCGATGTTGTGCGGGTCTTCACCCGCGAGATAGCGGGCGAACACATCCTCGATCATCTTCGCGACGATATCCGGGTGGAAAGGCACGCTGTAGGCCTCGCCGACGCCGCTCACGTTGCCATCCGTGGTGAGCTTCACGAATACGAAATAGCGGCCGCCGTAGTGCGGCGGCGGATTGCCGACCACGAAGGTCTTGATGTCCTTGAGCTTCATGTACCCTGCACCCTCAAGCTGCGTAGTAACCGTTGATCGATTTCAGTTCCAGGAATTCCAGCAGGCCGTAGGCGCCGCACTCGCGCCCATTCCCCGACTGGCGATAGCCGCCGAAGGGCTCGGCATAGCCCTGCGAGGCGCCGTTGATGTGCACGCTGCCCGCGCGCAGCCGACGCGCGATGGCGCGTGCTTTGTCGAGGTCGCCGGTCTGCACATAGGCGGCCAGGCCAAAGGGTGTGTCATTGGCGATGCTGATGGCTTGTTCGAGATCGTCGAATCTCATCAGGCACAGCACCGGTCCAAAGATCTCTTCGCGCGCGATACGCATCTGGTTGTGCACTTCAGCGAACAGCGTGGGGCGTGTGTAGTAACCCACCGACAGATGCTCGGGCCTCCCGGTGCCGCCGGCGACGAGCTTGGCGCCCTCGGCGATACCCATCGCGATGCAGGCCTGTACCTTTTCAAACTGCATGCGCGAGGCCAGCGGACCGATGTGATCACCCGGTTGCGCAGGATCGCCCACCTTCGTCGCACGCGCCGCAGCCACCGCCAGTTCAACCGCCCGGTCATAGACCGAGCTCTCGATCAGCATGCGCGTCGGCGCGTTGCAGGATTGACCGGTGTTGTTGAAGCAGCTACGCACACCGCGTGCGATGGCGGCCGGCAGGTCGGCGTCCGCGAATACGATGTTGGCTGATTTGCCGCCGAGCTCCTGAGTGACGCGCTTGACCGAATCGGCGGAGGCCTTGGCAACCATTACGCCAGCGCGCGTTGAACCGGTGAAGGACATCAGGTCGATGTCCGGGTGTGCACTCATCGCGTTGCCCACCACGGCACCACTGCCGTGCACGAGGTTGAACACGCCGCGCGGCAGCGCCGCCTCGTCGATGAATTCCGCGATCAGCTGCGCCGAGAGCGGCGCCTGCTCGCTGGGCTTGAGCACCACCGTGCAGCCCGCGACCAGCGCCGGCGCGAGCTTCGCCATGATCTGGTTGATGGGCCAGTTCCAGGGCGTGATCAGGCCGCAGACGCCGATCGGTTCGCGCACCACATTCGAGTTCTGGCCCGGGCGCGCTTCCCAGTCCAGTTGCTGCGCGGCTTCGATCGTGGCATCGATGTGGCCCGGACCACAGGCAGCCTGTGAGCGCGAGGAGAGGTGATGCGGCGCGCCCATCTCGGTAGTGATGGCTTCGACCATGTCCGCGTAGCGGCGCTCGAATATTGCGCGCAGGCGGCGCAGGTCGCCGATGCGCTGTTCGAGCGGGCGCGCTGCGTAGGCTGGAAATGCGGCCTTGGCAGCGCTGACCGCGGCATCAACATCCGCGGCACTGCCCATGAGGATCTGCGCCACGGGGCGCTCGGTGGCCGGATTCACCACCGGGTAGTGCGGCTCGTTGCCGCTGGCGGCGACCCAGCGACCGGCAATGTAGTGTTGCAGTGATTTCACGCTTTGGTCTCCGGCCGCACGCCGATGGCGCGCTCCTGGTCCTGCACGATGCGGGGCACCGACAGGAAGTAATGCCAGGCAGCCCAGAACCCAGTGGGCACCAGGCACAGCATCGCCATTCGCAGTGCTTCACCATTGGCCGCGTGGGCGGGTGCGAACCAGTCACTCAGCAGACCCACACCGACCGGGGCCACGATCAGATTGCCGACGTTGGCGAGGAACAGCGTCGAGGCACAGAACACGGCGCGCATGCGCGGCTCGGCGAGATTGAGCAGCAGACCGAAGCAGGGGCCGATGTAGAAATAGATCGCGGGGATGAACAGCCAGAACAGCGCGCGTGTCAGCGGCAGCGAATGCGTAGTGTAGATCACCACTGATACCACGCTCGCTAGACCTATCCACCAGCCCATCATTTTCACAATGCGGCGCGGATCAGCCATCGAGGGGCGCGTGAGCAACCAGCTGGTGAATACGGTGGCTAGCACGCCGCCATACAGATGGATCGGGCCAGTGATCGCGCCCGCCTCGCCAGCACTCAGGCCATAGCTGCGCATCAGGAAGGTGGGCGTCCAGTACATCAGCCCCCAGCCCCACAAGGCTGTCAGTGCGCTGCCCACCATCACGTGCACCGCCGAGCGCTGTGTCCACAGGTAGCGCATGGCATCCAGGAACGAAGGCTTTTTGTCGACCAGCGCCGCATCCAGTTTGCCGCGGCGCGGCTCACGTACCGTGAAGTAAATCAACAGACCGACGATCAGGCCCGGCGCCCCCAGCCACAGGAAGGGCGCACGCCAGCCATGCACATCGGCGATGGCGCCAGTGGTGTCCGAAGCGAAGTAGGCACCAATCGGTGCGCCCAGCGAAAACACCGTCAAGGCCATCGGCCGCGCTGCCGCGGCAAAGTAGTCGGAGATGATCGAGTTGGCGCCAGGCGTACCGCCCGCCTCACCGACACCGATGCCGATGCGCGAGAACAGCAACTGGACCCAGTTGCGCGATACGCCAGTACACAGGGTCATTACCGACCAGGCGGCGATCGAAATCGAGATGATGTTGCGCCGATTGCTGCGATCGATCAGCCATGAAATCGGGAAGCCGAGGATCACGTAGAAAAACGCGAGCGTCGGGCCGGTGATCCAGGCAACGCCTGCGTCGGTCAGCTGCAGCTCCTGGCGGATGGGCTCCAGCACCTGGGTGATCATGTAACGATCGGTGATGCTGAGTGTGTACACGAGGCACATCAGGATCAGCACGTACCAGCAGCGGGCGGTCGAATCCCGCTGCTCCGTCACTGGCCGCGTGTCAGCGGCTGCCGTGGATACCGTCATGAATTCCTGCCCCCATGCCTGCAACTAACAATACTTTACGATTTCACTATAGATTTTGCTTGCCGTAGACATTGCCATGTCGCTAGCCTCGGTACCAGCGCTCGGGGAGCGAATTCTTGCATGGAGGTCTGTTTGGGCATGGCGCGTATCGGTTTTATCGGGCTCGGCAATGTGGGCTCCAAGCTGGCCGGCAACCTGTTGCGCCACGGCGTGGATCTCACGGTTCGCGACCTCAATGATGCGCAGGTGGCGGCCCTGGTAGCGCAGGGCGCCCGCAGCGCCGCCTCGCCGCGCGAACTCGCGGCGGCTGTCGATATCGTGATCACCTGCCTGCCTTCACCCGCGGTGTCGGCCGCGGTGATGGAAGCGCCCGATGGCATTCTGGCGGGTCTCACGGCCGGAAAGATCTGGCTCGAGATGAGCACCACCGACAGCGCCGAAGTCCAGCGCCTGGCGGCTCGGGTCGAAGCCCTGGGTGCGATGGCCATGGATTGCCCGGTCTCCGGCGGCTGCCATCGCGCTGCGACTGGCAATATCTCGATCTTTGCCGGTGGTACGCGCGCCGCATTCGAGCGCGTGTTGCCCACGCTCAGCATCCTCGGCCGCCGGATCCTGCACACCGGTGCGCTCGGCAGCGCATCGGAACTGAAGGTGCTCACCAATTACCTGTGCACCGTGCACCTCGCTGCGCTGGCCGAAGCGCTCACGGTCGCCAAGGTGGCTGGGCTCGATCTGAACATGGTGTACGAGGGCATCCGCATTTCCTCCGGCAATTCCTTCGTGCATGAAACCGAATCGCAGGTGATCCTCAATGGCAGCCGCGACATCAATTTCACCATGGACCTGGTGATCAAGGATGTCGGCCTGTTCGATGCGTTGGCGCGCGAGCACCATGTGCCCCTGGAACTCTCGCCGCTGGTGCTCGAGATCTTCAAGGATGGCGCGCGTCGCTACGGACCGCGTGAATTCTCGCCCAACATCATTCGTCGTCTCGAGGAACCCTGCGGCGTGAAAGTGCTGGGCACGGGCTTCCCCGCGGAAATGGTCGACGAGGAGCCCTCTGGCAGCGGCTATGAGGTCGTGCCGCGCTGAGGTGGCGTTGCCGCCTGCACCAGCCAGTTCATGAAGGCGCTCACGCGCGGGTTCTCCAGCGATTCGCGTCGGCAGATCACACCCCAGCTGCCAGGACAGGAGCATTCATGGTCCACGGGTTCCACCAGCTCGCCGCTGGCCAGCTCCTCGGTGTCGAAAGGCCCGTTCACCAGCGCCACGCCACGCCCGGCGAGCGCGATCTCCAGCGCCACGGCCAGCGTATCGACCACGATCGCAGGCTTGGCGGTGTACTCGATCTGGGCCGATTCACACCACAGGTCCCAGTGGTGCGCCTCGCTGTAGATGGCCACGAGCGGCAGTTCGAGCAGCGCCGCCGGCGTGGGGTTGGCGCCCAGCTTCGCGGCCAACGCAGGGCTGCACACCGCGTGCAGGCGGTAGTCGAACAGCGGCACCCAGTGGTATTCGGGTGCGGGTTGTTTGTCGCAGTAGACCAGTCCCACATCGGCGATCGATTCATCGAAGGCCCAGTCGTAGGCGATCGTGGTCAGCAGGAGATTGATATCGGGGTGCGCGGCCACGAAGTCGGGAAGCTTGTGCGCCAGCCAGCGGATCGAGGCCGTAATGTAGGTTTGCACCCGCAGCGGGGAGCCGGCGCGCGTGCGGCGCACGCTTTCGGCACCGTCGATCAGCAGGCCCAAGGCCTCGCGCACATAGGAATAGAGCAGCTTGCCTTCGGCAGTCGGGGTCAGCGAGCGGCCGGTGCGCGAGAACAGCTCCACGCCCAGATTCTGCTCCAGCACCTGGATCTGATAGCTGACGGCAGGGTGAGTGAGGCACAATTCCTCCGCGGCTTCGCGCACACTCTGGCGGCGGGTCGCCGCCTCGAAGCCCCTAAGGGCATTCAGGGGCGGGAGCTTGCGAAGATCGATCTTGTTACGCATGGCGTGAGTGCTGATGCTCGAATTTGACTACATTATAGCGGGAGCGGGTACTGCCGGCTGCGTGCTGGCCAATCGTCTGTCGGCCGATGGCCGCCGCAGCGTGCTGCTACTCGAGGCGGGCGGGAGCGATCGCAGCCCCTGGATACGCGTACCGCTGGGGTATGGCAAGACCTTTACCGACGCGCGCTACAACTGGAAATACCATGCCGAGCCCGACCCGGGCCTGGCGGGGCGGCGCATCTACTGGCCGCGCGGCAAGGTGCTCGGCGGCTCGAGTGCCATCAATGCCATGGTTTATATCCGCGGGCATCGCGGTGACTACGACGATTGGGCGGCGGCGGGCAATCCGGGTTGGTCCTACGCCGACGTGCTGCCGTATTTCATCAAATCCGAAGACCACGTCTGGGGCGCCTCCGAGTTTCACGGTGCCGGCGGACCCATGCATATCAGCGAATTTCGCACTGCGGTGCACCCGATCTGCGCTCGCTTCATTGCGGCTTGTGCCGAGGCTGGCATACCCGCTACGCCCGACTTCAATGGCGCAATGATGGAAGGGGCCGGCCTCTGGCACATGAGCATCGATCGGGGCCTGCGCGTCTCGGCCGCGAGTGCCTTCCTGCGCCCGGCGATGCGCCGCGCCAACCTGCAAGTGCTCACCCATGCCCGGGTTACGCGTCTGAATTTCGAGGCGCGTCGCGCCACGGGGCTTGCGTTCACACAGGGCGAGCGGCAATTGATCGCGCGTGCGCGCCGCGAAGTCATCCTGTGCGCGGGGGCAGTCAATTCACCGCAGCTGCTGCAACTCTCAGGTGTAGGTGATGCGACCGCGCTGCAGGCACTGGGCATTCCCGTGGTGCTCGATGCGCCGGCGGTGGGCCAGGGTCTGCAGGATCATCTGGCCGTGTCCTACTATTTCCGTTCGCGCGTGCCCACACTCAACGATGAGCTCTATCCGCTCAGCGGCAAGATCCGCGCCGCGTTGCGCTATGCGCTGGGCCGCCGCGGCGTACTCGGCATGAGCGTGAACCAGGCCGGCGCTTTTGCACGCAGCAGGCCGCAGCTCACGCGTCCGAACATGCAGATCTATTTCAATCCCCTCAGCTATGGAACTGCTACTGGCCGCGAGACCGGGCTGCTGCAACCCGATCCTTACTCTGCCTTCCTGATGTCCTTCAATACCTGCCGTCCGACCAGCCGGGGCTCGATCGCCATAGGGACGCCTGACCCTCTCGCGGCCCCGATCATCCGACCCAACGTCCTCTCGACAGCCGAGGACATTGCTGACGTATATGAGGGTGCGCAGCTGCTGCGACGCATTGCCGGCGCAGCGTCGCTGGCGCAGATCACAATGGGTGAATTGAAGCCGGGTGTCGCATGCCTGTCGCCGGCAGAACTGCTGGAGGATTTTCGCCAACGAGCCGGTACCGTGTATCACGCCTGCGGCACTTGCGGCATGGGGCCCGAGCCGCGCAACTCGGTCGTCAATTGTCGCCTGCAGGTGCACGGCATCGACGCATTGCGCGTCGTGGATGCCTCGATCTTTCCCGCGGTCACCTCCGGCAACACCAATTCGCCCGTGGTGATGGTGGCGGAAAGGGCGGCCGACATGATCCTGGCGTCATAGCGCCCAGCGGAAAAGGCATTGCCGAGTGCGCGCAGGCCTGCTGGCGGTGGCTTCCGGATCGCTAAAGCCTGTCGCGTGATGATAAGCTCTGGTCGCGAAGGCGCCACCGGCAGGGGGGGTCGCGACGTACGATCCTGAATACGGCGCAATCTGCTTGAGAGCCGCGCGCGCGGCGCTGTTGCAGGGTTCACCAGGGAGCTTCCCGATGTCCGCGGATACGACCGACAGCTTTGATCTCAATACGCTCAACGACCAGGAGTTGACCGAGCAGGTTCATGATGACCTGTACAACGGCCTGAAGGACGAGATCATCGCGGCCACCAATATTTTTCTGGCACGCGGCTGGGCACCCGCCAAAGTGCTGAACGACGCGCTGGTCGAAGGCATGCGCATCGTCGGCATCGATTTCCGCGACGGCATCCTGTTCGTGCCCGAGGTGCTGCTGGCCGCCAATGCGATGAAGGCGGGTATGGCGATCCTGCGGCCGCTGCTGGCGGAAACCGGCGCCGAACCCATCGGCAAGGTGGTGATCGGCACCGTCAAGGGCGACATCCACGACATCGGCAAGAACCTGGTTTCGATGATGCTCGAGGGTGCGGGCTTCGAGGTGATCAACCTCGGCATCAACAACCCGGTGGAAAATTATCTGGCGGCACTCGAAGAGCACAAGCCCGACATCCTTGGCATGTCGGCGCTGCTGACCACCACCATGCCCTACATGAAGGTAGTCATCGATACGCTCAAGCAAAAGGGCCTGCGCGACAAGTACATCGTGCTGGTGGGCGGCGCTCCGCTCAATGACGAGTTCGCCAGGGCCATCGGCGCAGATGCCTATTGCCGTGACGCGGCCATTGCCGTGGAGACCGCCAAATCCATGATCGCGGCGCGGCGCGCCGCACGCTGATCCATGCCCGGGGTTCCCGAAGGCCTGCTGGTGATTGCCTGCGGAGCCTTGGCGCGCGAGATCGTGGCGCTCAAGCGCCTCAATGGCTGGTCAGCGCTAGAAGTCGAGTGCCTGCCGCCCGAGCTGCACAATCGTCCCGAACAAATTCCTGCGGCCGTGGAAGGCGCAATACACGCCGCGCGGGCGCGTCATGCGCGCATCTTTGTCGCCTATGCCGATTGCGGCACCGGCGGCCTGCTCGATGCGCTGCTCGAGAAGGAAGGCGTGCAGCGACTCCCGGGTGCGCACTGCTATGAGTTCTACGCGGGCGCTTCGGCCTTCGCGGCTCTTGCCGAAGAGCAGCCGGGCACCTTCTATCTCACCGACTTCCTGGTGCGACATTTCGAGCGCCTCGTGATCGAGGGCCTGGGACTCGATCGCCACCCGGAGCTGCGCGATGAATATTTCCGCAATTACCAACGTCTGGTGTACCTGGCGCAGTCACGCGATGTGGGATTGAGCGCCGCGGCGCGAGTCGCAGCCACTCGTCTGGGCCTGGCCTATGAAGAGCGGTACACGGGCTTTGGGGAGCTTGAAAGCAGCCTGGCACGGGCGGTCACGGTGCCCGTGGCAGCAGTGGGACCAGTACGGGAGCGGGCATCTTGGCGTCATTGATCATCATTTCCTGGCGCGATATACCCTCGCAGGTAGTCGTCAAACGTGGCCGTGAGACCGCGAAGGTGCAGCTCACCGCGCGCTTCCAGGAGGCCATCGATCGCGCCGCAATGCGCGCCGGCAAAGGCAGCTCTGATGCCTACATCGCCGACTGGCAGCGCAGCGCCCCGGTGGCGTGCGGCGAGGACCTGCAGCAGGAAGCTGCGACTGCCGCTGCCGGGCTGGAAGCGCAGTTTTCCGATGAATATCTCGAACGCATGATTCGCGCCAAGGGCAATCATCCGCCGACTGAACCTGTGGGGCAGGGCTGATGTACGCCGTGCGCCTGTGGTCGGTGCGGCACGCGCGTGGATTGGCGCGCTTCTACCAGGGTTTCGAGGCGCTGCTGGTGAAGCTCGCGCCGCTGTGGCGCAAGCTGGGCTACCAGCGGCTCGAGCGGCCGTTTGCGTTCATGGAACGGCGAGTCAAGGGTCTGTTGTTCGATTGCCAGATGTGCGGTCGCTGCGTGCTCAGCTCCACCGGCATGTCCTGCCCGATGAACTGCCCGAAGCAGTTGCGCAATGGGCCCTGTGGTGGGGTGCGTACCAACGGCAATTGCGAGGTGAAGCCCGAGATGCGCTGCGTCTGGGTGGAGGCCTTCACCGGCGCCGAGCGCGTGCGCGGTGGCCTTGAGGCGATACGTGTGGTGCAGGAACCGGTCGATCGGCGCCTGGTGGGCAGCTCGGCCTGGCTGCGTGTGGCGCGCGAGAAGAACCCGGAACCGGTCAAGACGGTGGAGCCGCGGAAGTGATGTTCGAAGACGAACCGGTTCCGGGCTACCCCTTGCCGATACGCCCCGGGCATACCTCGCCGGGTCGCTTCGAGCGCCTGCTGCGCGCAGGTGCTTTTGCGATCACCGCCGAGCTCGCGCCGCCTGATTCGGCTGACCCGGAGGATGTCTACAAGCGGGCGCGGGTGTTCGAGGGCTATGTGGATGCCATCAATGCCACTGATGGGAGCGGCGCGAACTGCCACATGTCGAGCCTCGCGGTCTGCGCGCTGCTGACCCGCATCGGCCACGCGCCGGTGATGCAGATCTCCTGCCGCGATCGCAACCGCATTGCGATCCAGGGCGATATCCTGGGCGGCGCGGCGATGGGCGTGTGCAACATCCTCTGCCTCACGGGCGATGGCGTTCAGGCCGGTGATCATCCGCAGGCCAAACCGGTGTTCGACCTCGATTCCCCGGCGCTGCTGAAGATCGCGCGTACGCTGCGCGATGAGCATCACTTCCAGAGTGGCCGCAAGATCAGTTACGCGCCGCGGGTATTCCTGGGTGCGGCCGAGAATCCGATGGTGCCGCCGCTGGCGCTGCGCGCGCTGCGGCTCGCCAAGAAGGTCGAGGCCGGTGCACAGTTCATCCAGACGCAATACTGCTACGACATGGAACGCCTGCGCGAATTCATGCGCTCAGTGGAAGACCTGGGGCTGCTCGACAAGGTGTTCCTGCTGATCGGCGTTGGCCCGCTACGCTCGGCCAAGACCGCCGAATGGATGCGCAAGAACGTGCCCGGCATGCATGTACCCGATGCGCTGATCAAGCGCCTGGCGGGCGCCGCCGACCAGGTGCGCGAGGGCCGCAACTACTGCATCGAACTCATCCAGGAGCTGCGCACCATCAAGGGTGTCGCCGGCGTGCATGTGATGGCCTATCGCCAGGAAGAACTGGCTGCGCAGATCATCGAGCACTCGGGCGCGCTTGCGGGCCGCGTGCCCTGGCGGCCGGCGGCGGATATTCCGGATTTGACCCACAGGAATGCATCATGACGGACACGATCATCAGTTCGGCCACGCGCGAAGTGGTCATCGGCTTCGACCGGCCCTTTGTCATCATCGGCGAGCGCATCAATCCCACGGGTCGCAAGATCCTCGCGGCCGAGATGGCGGCGGGTGATTTCAGCCGCGTCGAAGCCGATGCGCTGGCGCAGGTGGAAGCGGGCGCACACATGCTCGATGTGAATGCCGGCATCCCGCTGGCCGATGAGCCCGCGATCCTCGCCAAGGCGGTGCAACTGGTGCAGTCGATCACCGATGTGCCGCTGTCGATCGATTCCTCGATCGTCGCCGCGTTGGCGGCCGGGCTTGCGGTCTACAAGGGCAAGGCGCTGATCAATTCGGTTACCGGCGAGGAAGAGCGGCTCGAGGTCGTGCTGCCGCTGGTAAAGAAATATGGCGCGGCGGTGGTCGCGATCTCCAATGACGAGACCGGCATCTCCGAAGACCCCGATGTCCGCTTCGAAGTGGCGAAGAAGATCGTGCATCGTGCGCAGGACCACGGTATCCCGGTGTCGGACGTGATCGTCGATCCGCTGGTGATGCCGATCGGCGCGATCAACCAGGCCGGCGTGCAGGTGATGCGGCTGGTGCGGCGCCTCAAGGATGAACTCAAAGTGAATACCACCTGCGGCGCCTCGAACGTGAGCTTCGGCCTGCCGGGGCGCGACGGCGTCAACAGCGCCTTCCTGACGATGGCGATTGCCTCGGGCCTGACCTCGGCGATCACCAATCCGCTGCACGGCGATATCGTGCGCGCCTGCATGGGCGCGGATGTCATGATGGGCCATGATCCGGACTGCACGCGCTGGATCCGCAAGTTCCGCGAGAGCGCACCGGCTCCGACCGGTGCAGCCGGCGAGCCGCGTGGTCGTCGCGAAGGCGGTCACCGACGCCGTCCAACGGCCTGAGCGCGCAGGCGCGGTAGAAGGGCACGCTTGAGTACCGGCGACGCACTGGTTGTCTTCTCACCGTCCGGAAAGCGTGCGCGCTTTCCGGTCGGCACGCCGTTGCTGACTGCAGCGCGGGCACTCGGTGTCGATATCGATTCCGTGTGCGGTGGCCGCGCGATGTGCGGGCGCTGCCAGGTGATGGTCACGGAAGGCGAGTTCGCCAAATACGGTGTGCAATCCTCCGCCGCCAGTCTCTCCGCTGTTGGCGATACCGAAAAGCGCTTCGCCACGCGACTGAAGCTGCAGCCCGGCCGGCGCCTTTCCTGTCAGGCGCGGGTCGAGGCCGATGTGGTCGTCGATGTGCCCGAATCCAGCCAGGTGCATCGCCAGGTGATCCGCAAGGCCGCCGAAGCCCGCGACATCGAACTGTATCCCGTGGTGCGCCTGCACTACGTGGAGGTGGCTGAGCCTGACATGCACGATCCCTCGGGCGATCTGCGCCGGCTGGAAGTGGCGTTGCAGCGCGAGTGGCAGCTGGAACACCTGGACTGCGATCTCGCGGTGCTTCAGCAGCTCCAGACCGTGCTGCGCGCCGGCCACTGGAAGGTCACGGTCGCCGTGCACGATGCTGCGCGCATCATTGCCGTGTGGCCCGGGTTCCACGAGCGCGGTTACGGCCTGGCCGTCGATGTGGGTTCCACCACGATCGCCGCGCACCTGTGCGATCTCACCAATGGCGAGGTGGTCGCCTCGGCCGGCACGATGAACCCGCAGATCCGCTTCGGCGAAGACCTGATGAGCCGGGTCTCCTATTCGATGATGAATCCTGGCGGCGCGCAGCAGATGACCGCCGCCGTGCGCCAGGCGCTCACGGAACTCGCGGGCCAGGTGGCCTTGTCGGCCGGCATCGAGCGCGAGTGGATCCTCGAGGCGACCATTGTCGGCAATCCGATCATGCATCACCTGGTGCTGGGCATCGATCCGGTGGAGCTGGGTGGCGCGCCTTTTGCACTCGCCATCGATCGTTCGCTGACCGTGACAGCTGCCGAAATCGATGTAACTCTGAATCCCGGCGCGCGCGTTTATTTCCTGCCTTGCATCGCCGGCCACGTGGGCGCCGATACCGCGGGTGTGATACTTGCCGAGCGGCCCGATGAACAGGATCCGATGACGCTGCTGGTGGACGTCGGCACCAATGCCGAGATCGTGCTCGGCAACCGCAAGCGGCTGCTGGCCTGCTCGAGCCCGACGGGCCCGGCTTTCGAAGGCGCGCAGATCAGCTGCGGGCAACGCGCGGCACCCGGCGCGATCGAGCGCGTGCGCATTGATCGCGAGACCCTGGAACCACGCGTTCGCGTGATCGGCTCCGAACTCTGGTCCGATGATCCGGGCTTTGCGGCCGCAACTGCGGTGACCGGCGTTACCGGTATCTGTGGCTCGGGCATCATCGAAGTGCTGGCCGAGCTGTACCTGGCCGGCGTGATCACGCAGGACGGTGTGATCGATGGCAGCATGGCCGCACGCACGCCGCGCGTGGTTGCGCACGGCCGCACCCACGCCTACGTGCTGCATGAGGGCGCACAGACGCTGCGCATTACGCAGAACGACGTGCGCGCGATCCAGCTCGCCAAGGCCGCGCTGTACGCGGGCATCCGCCTGCTGATGGATCGCTTGGGAGTCGACAGCGTCGAGCGAATCCGCCTCGCCGGCGCCTTTGGCAGCCATATCGATGTGAAGTACGCGACGGTGCTCGGCATGATTCCCGACTGCGATTTGCAGCACGTCACCTCGGCTGGAAATGCCGCCGGCACGGGCGCGCGCATCGCACTGCTGGATTCGCGCTCGCGTGCCACGATCGAGCGCCTGGTCAGCCAGGTGGAAAAGATCGAAACCGCGATCGAGCCGCAGTTCCAGGCGCACTTCGTCGATGCGATGGCGATTCCGCACAAGACGGCCAGCTACGTGCACCTGCGGCGCGTGGTCGATTTGCCGGCACCGAAAGCCGCGCCAACGCCCACCGGTGGCCGCGGCGCGCGCGGCCGGCGGCCCGGTCCGGCCTAGAGCACCAGCACGATCTTGCCGATATGCGCCTTGCGCAGGAACTGTTCCTGCGCAGCGTGAATATCGCGCAGCGCATAGGTCGCGCTGACCAGCGGTCTGATTTGGCCGCGCTCGATATATCCCAGCAGCTGGGTGAAGAGCGCGGGCTCGGGAATCGTGCAGCCCAGCAGCGCCAGGTCCTTGAGATAAAGCAGGCGCAGGTCCAGTTCGACGATCGCGCCGCCAATGGCACCGGCAACGGCGTAGCGGCCGCCGTGTTTGAGCAATCTCGGGAACTGCGGGAACTGCGCACCGCCCACGCAGTCGATCACGACATCCACGGACTCCTGTCCCAGGGCTGCCAGCAGGTCGGCTTCGCGCGGCAATACCTGTGCTGCGCCCAGTGTCCGCAGCGCCTGTGCCTTTGAGGAGTCTGCGATGGCGATCACCCGCGCGCCGCGACGCAAGGCCAGCTGGATGGCAGCGGTGCCCACGCCTCCAGAGGCACCAGTAACCAGCACGGTTTCGCCGCGCTTGAGGGCGGCGCGCGATACCATGTTTTCCGCTGCCAGGCTGGAGCAGGGGAAGCTGGCGAGTTCGACATCGCTGAGGGTGCTGTGCACGGCATGCGCGTTGGCAGCTGGAACGGTCATGAACCGGGCAAAGGCGCCGTCGCGATCGGCGCCCAGATAACCCGTTTCCTCCGCCGCACTCCCCGCACCCGAGCCGCCGCGCAACACCGGATCAACGAGCACGCGCTCGCCGATGCGATCCGATGCGACGCCATCACCTACCGCCACGATGTGCCCGCAGGCGTCCGCGCCCTGGATCCTGGGAAACTGGAAAGCCGCACCGGTCCAGGCACTGTCCTGAACCGCGCTCCCCGCACCTGATGCCACGGGAGCGACCGCATCGCCGGGTCGCGCCGCGCGCGAATACCAGCCCGTGCGTGTGTTGATATCGGTGTTGTTGACCGCCGCTGCGCTTACGCGCACCAGCACCTCACCGCTCGCAGGCCTGGACACAGGCAGATCGTCGCGGATCTCCAGCTGCTCGGGGCCGCCCAGTCCCAGCAGCCGCACGGCCAGCATCGTGCGCGGCAACGGCATTTCAGTGCCACTGTTCGTAACGATACCCTTCTTCAGGAATGCTGTAGTAGTCGCCGTGATCGGCGCAGTAGATGTGTCCTTCGATCTTGAGTCCGGTCTTGCCCTCGATCGTGCCGGCCGTGATGGAGATCGTGTCGGCGCCGTCGGCTTGCCAGAACAACGTCGAACCGCAGCTGGCGCAGAAGCCGCGTCTGGCAGTGGGGGAGGCGCGGTACCAGCGCAGCGCGCTCTCGCCCGTCAGGCGGAAATCCGCGAGCTTCGCATTGGTCGCTGCCATGAAGTGACCAGTCTGCTTGCGACATTGCGTGCAGTGGCAGGCGATCACATCGCGCAGCGGCCCGTGCACCTCGTAGCTGCAGGCACCACACAGGCAGGAACCCCAAAAGACTTTGTCATTCATCTGCTGCTCCTTCGACGCGTCTGGGCACGGCGCTTGGCGCTGACCTTGGCCGGCTGCTGCTCGAAAAGCCTGGCCAGCTGCGTGGTCATGGCCGCGCCCAGCTGCTCGGCGCCAGCAATGGTCAGTGCCCGCTGGTAGAAATCGCTGACATCATGACCGATGCCGATGGCCAGCAGTTCTATGCGCGTATGCTTTTCGATCCAGCGCACCACGTTGCGCAGGTGCTGCTCGAGGTAGCTGCCGGGATTGGCCGACAGCGTGGCCTCATCGAGCGGCACGCCGTCGGAGATCACCATCAGGATGCGCCGACTCTCGCTGCGCCGCTCCAGGCGATCGTGCGCCCACATCAGGGCCTCGCCATCGATGTTTTCCTTCAGCAGTTCCTCGCGCAGCATCAGGCCCAGGTTGCGACGCGCACGCCGCCACGGGGAATCGGCTGATTTATAGACAATGTGCAGCAACTCGCCCAGCCGCCCGGGCGATGGCGGGGCACCGCCAGCGAGCCAGTCATTGCGCGCGGCGCCACCTTTCCAGGCCTGTGTGGTGAAGCCGAGGATCTCCACCTTGACCCCACAGCGCTCCAGCGTGCGTGCCAGTACATCGGCGCACAGTGCCGCCAGCATGATGGGCCGGCCGCGCATCGACCCGGAATTGTCGATCAGCACGCTGACCACGGTGTCGCGGAAATCCGTCTCCTGTTCTTCCTTGAAGGACAGCGGCATCAAGGGATCGATGATCACGCGCGTGAGCCGCGCGGCATCCAGCACGCCCTCTTCGAGATCGAAGCGCCAGCGCCGCAGTTGCCTGCTGAGCAGCAGGCGTTCGAGCCGGTTGGCCAGCCGTGCGACCGTGGCCTGCAGGGGCCGCGATTCGCGATCGAGTACTTCGCGCAGGCGCTGCAACTCCACTTCATCTGCCAGGCGCTCGGCGTCCACGGTCAGATCGTGGGCGCGCGTGTAGGCGCGGTAGTTGCGATTCGGGTCGTCCGGATCATCGTGGAACTGCGCGCGTTGCATGCGTTCGCCGGCGCGCGCGCGCTCCTCGGCTCGTTCGCCGTCCTTCGCTTTGTCGTCAGGCAATTCAATCGGCGCCTTGGCTTCGACGACATCGTCGTCCTGCTCGAGCTCGCCGGCCTGCCGCTTGATCTGCAGGATGCTGCTGGCAGGTGCTTCGGTTTTCTTACGCTTGCGCTCGGCGTTGACTGAACTCTCGTTGGCCTGCTCCGCGCGCTGCGCCGCCGTGCCGATCTCCGCGCCCAGGTCGAGCCGTCGCAGCATCTTGTGCAGCAGCTGCGCGTAGCGGGTCTGGTCGCTCCCGGCCTCTGCCAGCACCGACAACTCCGCGGCTGCGCGGGTTTCGAGCTCGGAACGCCAGCGCTGCAGCAAGGGTGCGGCGGCGGGCGGCGAGGGCAAGCCGGTCAGGCGCTCACGCGCCAGCAGCGCCAGCGCGTGGACCATGCCGGAATGGCGCTCGAGCTGGCCGCGCGTGTACACGTCGTGCTCCAGCTGATCGACCAGCACCGCTTCCAGATTGCGGGCGATGCCGGTCATCACGCGGGCACCGAGCGCGTGGGAGCGCATATCCTCGAGCACGTCGTAGAGTTCGCGCGCGCGGGCGCCGCTGGGCCTGAAGCGTGCGTGCGTGCCTGGGTCGAAATGGGCGCGGCGCAGGGCCAGTCGATCCGCGAGGCCGCGGGTGCGGGCGCGTTCACGCGGACCACCGGGCAAGGGGAGCGGTGCAATCAGCAGGGACTTGACGGGCAGATCCGCACGCGGCGGCCCGCAGTACACCGGCAGGTTCTTTTCGCCGGCCAGCGCGCGCGTGACCTGGATCAGCGTGCGCTCGAAGCGTTGCTCGCCGCTCACACGATCTGCAGGCCGGCGATTGCCTCGGGCAGTTCGGTGCCAAAGGCGCGTTGGTAGAACTCGGCGACCGTGGGCCGCTCCAGCTCATCGCACTTGTTCAGAAAGGTGACGCGGAAGGCGAGGCCGGTGTCGCCAAAAATGGCAGCGTTCTCTGCCCAGGTAATCACGGTGCGCGGACTCATCACCGTGGAAATGTCGCCGTTCATGAAAGCATTGCGGCTCATGTCGGCCACCAGCACCATCGCCATGATGGTGCGGCGCCCCTCGACACTGGCGTATTGCGGCGCCTTGCTGAGTACGATCGCCGCTTCCTTGTCGTGATCCAGGTAGTTGAGCGTGGTCACGATCGACCAGCGATCCATCTGACCCTGGTTGATCTGCTGCGTGCCGTGATAGAGGCCGCTGGTATCGCCAAGCCCGATCGTGTTGGTGGTCGCGAACAGCCGGAAAGCCGGGTGCGGGCTGATCACGCGATTCTGGTCGAGCAAGGTGAGTTTGCCGCTGGTCTCGAGCACGCGCTGGATCACGAACATCACGTCGGGGCGCCCGGCATCATACTCATCGAACAGCAGTGCGACCGAGCGCTGGATTGCCCAGGGCAGCATGCCCTCGCGAAACTCCGTGATCTGGTGATCATCGCGCACCACGATGGCATCACGCCCGACGAGGTCGATGCGACTCACATGGCCGTCAAGGTTGATGCGCACCAGCGGCCAGTTCAGGCGCGCCGCGACCTGTTCCACATGCGTGGATTTACCGGTGCCGTGGAAGCCCTGCACCATCACCCGGCGGTTGTGCGCAAAGCCCGCCAGGATCGCCAGCGTGGTATCCGGATCGAAGCAGTAGCCCGGGTCGGTGTCGGGCACGTATTCGCTGCGCGAGGTGAATGCCGGTATCAACATGTCGCTGGGCACGCCAAAGCTGCGCGCCGAGACCTGCGCGTCCGGCCGGGCATTCAGGAGGTCCTCGACGTCGCTCATGCCGCGTCAGCTGCCCAGGTGGATCCAGGCCGACTTGGTCTGCGTGTAACCCAGCAGGCACTCGAGGCACTTGTCGCGCCCCTGGCCCGACTGCTTGTAGCCGCCGAAGGGCTGCGTCATGTCGCCATGATCGAAGCAGTTGACCCAGATCACGCCGGCTTCGAGATCGCGCACGGCGGTGTGCGCCTTGCGCAGATCGCGGGTCCAGACCGAGGCCGCGAGACCGTAGATGGAATCGTTGGCCACGGCCAGCGCTTCTTCCAGGCCATCGACCTCGATCGCGGAGGCCACGGGCCCGAAGATTTCCTCGCGCGCGATGGTCATCTTGCTGGTGACACCCGAATACAACGTCGGGTTCACGTAGGTGCCTGGCAGGTCGGGCGTGTCGCCACCGAACTCCAGCTTCGCGCCTTCGCGCTTGCCGCGCTCGATGTAGTCGAGCACGCGCTTCTGCTGCTTGCCGGTGACCAGCGGACCGAGGTTGGTGGCCGGGTCGAGCGGGTCGCCCGCGCGGTAGGCGTTGCGGCCCTGCTTGACGAAGCGCTCGATGAAGTCGCCGGCGATGCGTTTGTCGATGAGCAGCCGGGAACCCGCGTTGCAGACCTCGCCCATGTTGCCGTAGATGCCATTGATCGCGTAGGTCACCGCGCGGTCGATGTCTTCCAGGTCGGCCAGGAAGATCTGCGGCGACTTGCCGCCGCATTCCAGGCTCACGCGCTTCATGTTCGACTGACCGGCGTACACCAACATTTGCTTACCGATGGTGGTGGAACCGGTAAAAGCAATTTTCGCCACATCGTTGTGCAAGGCGAGCGCGGCACCGGCGGTGGGGCCCAGGCCGTTCACCACGTTGAACACGCCGGGCGGACCGCCGGCTTCGACGAACAGCTGCGCCAGCAGCAGACCCGAGAGCGGTGATTGCTCGGCGGGCTTCAACAGCACCGAATTGCCGGCGGCCAGTGCGGGAGCCACTTTCCAGGCGCTCATCAGCAAGGGGTAATTCCAGGGCACGATGCAGCCGACCACACCGAGCGGTTCGCGCAGGATGTAGTGCAGGGCATCGGCAGCGGTCGAGGTCACCGCGCCCTCGATCTTGTCGCACAATTCGCCGAAATAGCTGAAATTCTGCGCTGCCGACGGGACATCGATATTCAGCATGTCGTTGACGGGTTTGCCCATGCACAGGCAGTCGAGCAGCGCAAAGCGATCGGCATTGGCCTGGATCAGCTGCGCCATGCGCTGCAGTACCGCCATGCGATCGCGCGGCGCCATACGGCGCCAGATGCCCGACTTGAAGGCGCGCAGGCCCGAGGCCACGGCGCGATCGATATCGGTGGCGCTGCCGGCGGCCACCTCGCACAGGGGCGTGCCAGTGGCCGGATTGATCACGCTGAAACGCTCGGCGCCACCGGCAATCTGTTCGCCATCGAGAAAATGCCCCGTGGGATAACGAAGTTCCCGGGCGCGCTGCTGCCATTGCTGTTTGGTGGCTGGTTCGGTCACGTTAAGTGCTCCTCGTTGCGTGCGCGGCGCCCCGGCGGCGCCAAATCCTGCGATGATATGCCCTGTTACCCATCTGCTACGATGGGCCTCGAGCGGAGAACCACCAGGTGTCTGAGAGTTCGAATGTTACACGACGCCCGTCCGGGCGTGATGCCCGTCGCGCTGCGCGCGCTGCGCCTTTGCCCGATCACCTGCGGCCGGCCCGTCCGGGCATGTCCAGCGGGCGTTATCAGCCGCTGAGTCAGACGGATACACAGCAGGTCCACCAGACGGCGCTGCGCCTGCTGGCGGAAGTCGGCCTTGCCGACGCGACGCCCTCGGGCGTCGAATACATGCTGGCGGCGGGCTGTACGCTGAGTGAGGCAGGCAGGGTGCTGTTTCCGCGGGCACTGGTCGAGGACACGATTGCCAGGGCGGCGCGAAATTTCACCCTGCCCGGACAGGATCCGCGCCACGACCTGGAGCCCTGGGGCAAGCGGGCCTATTTCGGCACGGCCGGTGCCGCCGTGAACATGGTCGATCAGCACGGCGCCTATCGCGAATCGACCATCCAGGATCTGTACGACATCGGCCGCATCGTCGATGTGATGGAGCACATCCATTTCTTCCAACGCGCGGTCGTGCCGCGCGATCTGCCCGATCCTTTCGAGATGGATTTCAACACTTGCTACGCGGCGGTCTCGAGCACCACCAAGCATGTGGGCAGCAGCTGGGTGCAACCCGAACATCTGGAAGCCTCGTTGCAGATGCTGCACGCGATTGCCGGCGGCGAGCAGCAGTGGCGCGAGCGACCCTTCGTCAGCCAGTCGAACTGCTTCGTGGTGCCGCCGATGAAGTTTGCCACCGATGCCTGCCGCTGCCTCGAAGTGGCTGTGCGCGGCGGCATGCCGGTGCTGCTGCTTTCGGCGGGGCAGGCTGGTGCCACTGCACCTGCCGCACTCGCGGGCGCGCTGGCGCAGGAAGTCGCTGAAGTCCTGGCCGGGCTCGTCTATGTGAATGCGATAAAGCCCGGGCATCCGGCGATCTTCGGCACCTGGTGCTTTGTCTCCGACCTGCGCACTGGTGCGATGTCGGGCGGCAGCCCCGAACAGGCGCTGCTGTCATCAGCCGCAGGGCAGATGGCGAACTTCTACAATCTGACCGGTGGCACCGCCTCGGGCATGACCGATTCAAAAGTCGCCGATAGCCAGTCGGGCGCCGAGAAGGCGCTCAATCACGCGCTGGTCGGCAATTCCGGCGCCAACCTGATCTATGAATCCGCTGGCATGCATGCCAGTCTCCTCGGCTTCTCGCTCGAGAGCCTGGTGATCGACAATGACATCATCGGTGCCGCCCAGCG
Organism: Gammaproteobacteria bacterium; assembly: GCA_025350055.1. Classification (GTDB taxonomy): domain Bacteria; phylum Pseudomonadota; class Gammaproteobacteria; order Steroidobacterales; family Steroidobacteraceae; genus FEN-1191. Next base: position 54,317 of record JANXYK010000036.1, read on the forward strand.
CACCATCAAAGGCATCGAGGTTACCGAGGAGCGCTTGTCCTTCGATACCATCCGCGATGTCTGCCTCAACGGGCCAGGACATTTCCTCGGCAGCGATCAGACCCTGCAACTGATGCAGTCCGAATATCTCTATCCCACGGTCGGCGACCGGCGTAGCCCCAACGAATGGGCGGAACAGGGCTCGCAGGATGTACTGCAACGCGCCGCGACGAAGGTGCAGGAGATCCTCACCCAGCATTTCCCCACGCACATACCCGAAGCCGTGGATGCGGCGATCCGGCGCCAGTTCCCGGTGCGCCTCGCACGCGCGAGCATGGTCAAAGGCGGCAACCTGATCGCCGACACCGCTGACACCACTCCGGGCGCGGCGCGCCAGGTAATCGCCTAGCTGCATGCCGCTACCCAGTCGTGCCAGCGTCGTCATCGTCGGGGGCGGCATCGCCGGATGCTCGATCGCCTATCACCTGACGCGGATCGGCATCACTGATGTGGTGCTGCTGGAACGTCGCCAACTCACCTGCGGAACCACGTGGCACGCCGCCGGGCTCGTCGGCCAATTGCGCGCCACGCGCAATCTCACCGAGTTGGCCCGCTACACGGCTGATCTGTTTCGCTCGCTCGAGGCGGAGACCGGACAAGCCACGGGCTTCCGGCAGAACGGTTCGGTGAGCGTCGCGATGAACGCCGAACGCTTCGAGGAACTCAAGCGCGGCGCCTCCATGGGTCGCGCCTTTGGTGTCGACATCGAAGTACTCTCGCGCGAGGCGATCAAGGAGCGCTGGCCGCTGCTCGAGGTCAACGACCTGGTCGGCGGCATCTGGTTGCCCAAGGACGGCCAGACCAATCCCATCGACACCGCACAGGCTTTTGCGCGCGGCGCGAAACAACGCGGGGCGCGCATCTTCGAGAACACGCCTGTCACGCGCGTACACGTGGAAAACGGTCGGGCAATCGGCGTTGAGACCGCCGAAGGACTGCTGAGTGCAGACACAGTCGTGCTGTGTGCCGGCATGTGGTCGCGCGAACTGGGGCGCGAGTGCGGCGTCTCGGTGCCGCTGCATGCTGCCGAGCATTTCTACATGGTGACCGAACCCATCCCGGGGCTGCCGAACAACCTGCCCGTATTGCGTGTGTACGATGAGTGCGCCTACTACAAGGAAGACGCCGGCAAATTGCTGATGGGCTGCTTCGAGCCAGTGGCCAAGCCCTGGGGCATGGCGGGCATACCGGAAGGCTTTTGCTTCGACATTTTGCCTGCTGACTACGAACACTTTGAGCCGCTACTCAATGCAGCCGTACGCCGCGTGCCACGGCTCGGCGAGGTCGGCATCCAGCTGTTCTTCAATGGCCCGGAGAGCTTTACACCCGATGATCGCTACTACATCGGTGAAGCCCCCGAAGTACGCGACCTGTTCGTGGCCACTGGTTTCAATTCGGTCGGCATTGCGGCCAGCGGCGGTGTGGGCAAAGTGGTGGCGCAGTGGGTCAAGGACCGGCGTCCGCCCCTCGACCTCGCGGATGTCGACATCCGGCGCATGCAGCCGTTTCAGTCGAACCGCAAGTATCTGCACGATCGCACGGTCGAAACGCTGGGGCTGCTGTACGCGATGCATTGGCCCTATTACCAGTACCAGAGCGCACGCGGCGCGCGGCGCAGCGGCTTGCATGATCGCCTGCTCAAGCTCGGCGCCTGCATGGGCGAAACCGCGGGCTGGGAGCGACCCAACTGGTATGGCGAGCCCGGCACGACGCCGCGCTATGAATATTCCTACGGCCGGCAGAACTGGTTCGCGGCCTGTCAGCGCGAATGCGAGGCGGTGCGCGACTCGGTGGCGCTGTTCGACCAGGCCAGTTTCGCGAAATTCCTGGTGCAGGGGCGCGATGCCTGCAGCATCCTCAATGAGCTCTCGACTGCCAATGTCGATGTGGCGATCGGCCGCGTGGTGTACACGCAGTGGCTGAACGAGCGGGGTGGCATCGAAGCGGACCTTACGATCACGCGCCTCAGTGAGCGGGAATTTATGGTGGTGACCTCAGCGATCTGCCAGACGCGCGATCTTTGCTGGCTACGCCGCCAGATTGAATCGCGGCGCGATGGCCATTGCACGGTGACCGATGTCACCGCCGGCATCGCGATGCTCGGCATCATGGGCCCGAAGAGCCGCGAACTGCTGGCCTCGCTCTCCGGGGCGGACCTCGGCAACGCAGCCCATCCCTTCGGCACGTCGCGCGAAATCGAGATCGGTTACGCGCGCGTGCGCGCCAGCCGCATCACTTACGTGGGTGAGCTCGGCTGGGAGCTGTACATCCCCGGCGAGCAACTGCTCGATGTGTACGAGCGGCTGCTGGAAGGTGGTGCGGCGCTGGGGCTGCGCCACGCGGGCTATCACGCGATGGCTGCCTGTCGCCTCGAGAAGGGCTATCGCCACTGGAGCCACGATATCGGCGATGAAGATACGCCACTGGAAGCGGGGCTCGCCTTCACGATCGCCTGGGACAAGGCTGGTGGCTTCATCGGCCGCGAGGCGCTGCTGGCGCAGCGCGAGCGCAAAGTGCTGCCGCGGCGCCTGGTGCAGGTCATGCTGCAGGATGCAACGGCCAGTGGGCCGCTGCTGTACCACGAAGAGCCGATCCTACGTGATGGCCAGATCGTGGGTTCGATACGCTCCGGGGCGTTCGGGCACCGCATCAGTCGCTCGATCGGTATGGGCTACGTGAGCTGCGAGGCTGGCGTGAGTGCGCAGTGGCTGCAGTCCGGGCGCTGGCAGGTCGACGTGGCGGGCCTGCCTTGCGACGCTGCAGTGCAAATTCAACCCTGGTACGACCCGCGCGGCGAGCGCATCAAGGCCTGAGCAGCGCGCGATGAAGACCCACACACAAGTACTGATCATTGGCGGCGGGGCGGTCGGCTGCAGCGCGCTCTATCACCTCACGCAGCTGGGCATACGCGATGCCGTGCTGCTCGAGCGCGATGAGCTCACCGCAGGCTCGACCTGGCATGCCGCCGGCAACTGCCCCAACTTCTCGACCTCGTGGAACCTGATCAAGCTGCAACGGCACAGCACGCGGCTTTACGCTGCGCTGGCCGAGCGCGTCGGCTACGAGATCAACTACCACATCACTGGCAGCATCCGCCTCGCACACAGCGCTGAGCGCGTCGATGAGTTCCGGCACGTGCTGTCGCAGGCGCGGGCGCAGGGCATCGAGTTCGAGATGCTGAGCCCGACGGAGATTCGTGCGCGCCATCCCTTCATGAATACGGAAGGCATCCGCGCCGGGCTGTACGACCCCTACGATGGCGACATCGACCCGGCGCAGCTCACCCAGGCACTGGCCAAGGGTGCGCGCGACGCTGGTGCACAGATTCACCGGCAAACGCGGGTGACCGCGATCGAACGCTGCCCCTCGGGTGAATGGCGTGTCATCACCGATCGCGGCGAGATCGTGGCGCAGACGGTGATCAATGCCGCGGGTTACCGTAGCGGCGAGGTCGCGACGATGGTCGGCGTGTACCTGCCGATCGTGACGCTTTCGCACCAGTACCTGGTGACCGAGGATATTCCGGAGCTGGTGGCGCGCGGCGCAGCGCGGTTACCCCTGATCCGCGATCCGGATGTCAGCTACTACATGCGCCAGGAACGGCAGGGTCTGATCCTGGGTCCGTACGAATGGCAGGCCACGGCGCACTGGCTGCAAGGCGTACCCGCTGAGTTCGCGCAGCAGCTTTTCGATGACGATCTGCCGCGACTCGAAAGTTACATCGTGGCCGCCTGCGAGCGTGTGCCGCTGCTCGGCACCGTGGGCGTGAAGTCGGTCATCAATGGGCCGATTCCCTATGCGCCCGATGGCAATCCGCTGATTGGCCCTGCGCCGGGTTTGCCGGGTTTCTACCATTGCTGCGCTTTCACTTTCGGCATTGCGCAGGCGGGCGGCGCCGGCAAGATCATTGCCGAGTGGGTCGCACACGGTCAGCCCGAATGGGACATGTGGCCGCTGGATGTACGCCGCTATCACGACTACGCCAATCCGCAGTTCACGCTGGCCAAGGCGCTCGAGACCTATCAGCACGAGTACGGCATCGGCTTCCCGGCTGAAGAGCGCCCGGCGGGCAGGCCCGCGAAGACTTCACCGCTCTATGCGCGCCTCAAGGCCAGCGGTGCCGTGTTCGGCGCACGCGGCGGTTGGGAACGCGCCGTGTATTTTCCGCAGGCCAAAGACCCCACCGATAAACCCGAGCTTTCCTTCCGCAGGCCGCGCTGGCATGCGGCGGTGGCGCGCGAGTGCCAGGCCGTGCAGCAGCGCGTGGCAGTCCTCGACCTGCCCGGTTTCACCAAGTTCGAAGTGACTGGTACGGGAGCTGCTGCCTGGCTCGATCACATGGTGGCCGGTACGGTGCCGCGCCCGGGCCGCACCGCGCTGAACTACTTCTGCGCACCCAAGGGCGGCATCGTCACCGAGATGACGATCACCGCGCTGGCGCCTGGCCATTTCTGGCTCATCAGCGCTGCGGCCGGTGAGCGTCACGACGAGCACTGGCTGCGTGAACATTTGCCCACCGATGGCAGCGTGCGCATCGAGAATCTGACCACGCGCTACGGCACGCTGATTGTCGTTGGCCCGAAGTCACGCGAACTCCTGGCGGGTCTCACCAGTGACGATCTTTCGAACGAGGCCTTCCCTTGGCTCGCACAACGCCGGATACCGATCGGCTATACCGAAGCGCTTGCGCTGCGCGTGAACTACGTCGGTGAACTCGGCTGGGAACTGCATCTGCCGATGGAACACCTGGTGTCGGTCTACGAACTGTTGTGGAGCGCGGGCGAGCCGCTCGGCATCAGCCATTTCGGCCTGTACGCGATGGACAGCCTGCGCCTCGAGAAATGCTATCGCGGCTGGAAGGGTGATCTCACCACGGAATACACGCCCTTCATGGCCTCCCTCGATCGCTTCGTGAAACTGGACAAACCCGGCGGCTTCATCGGCCAGGAGGCGTTGCACCGCGAAGCAAAGGCCGGGCCACGTGAGCGCTTCGTGCCGCTGATCGTCGACGCCGAGGATGCCGACGCAGCGGCGGTATCCATCGTTTACCATCGAGATGCTGTCGTGGGCCTGGTGACTTCGGGCGGCTATGGTTACCGCTTGCAGCAGAGCATTGCGCTCGCCTATGTGCGCACCGACCTCGCGGTCGCCGGCACCGAGCTCGAGGTCGAGATCCTGGGTACGCGCCGACGCGCGGTGGTTGGCAGCGAGCCGCTCTACGATCCACAGAACCTGAGGCTGCGCGGCTGAACACAGCGCACGGCACCAACAATTCAACAAAGGTCATCGCCATGCGCAGTCCTGCAATCCTGATTACTGCGGCCGTACTGGCCGCAACCCTCGCGGCACCGCTCGCCGCTGCCGACCTGCTCATTGCGCAGGCGCGCGTCATCGATGGCACGGGCAAGCCCGGCTTCATAGGCGATGTGCGCATTCACGGTGATCGCATCACCGCGGTCGCACCGCATCTTGCTGCCCAGTCGGGCGAGCAGGTGCGCCCGGCGCAAGGCCTGGTGCTGGCGCCTGGTTTCATCGACATGCACAGCCACGCTGACGGCGGCTTGCTGAAAGACCTGGATGCCGCCACGCAGACGCGCCAGGGCCTCACGACCATTGTCGTCGGCCAGGATGGCGAGTCCAATTTTCCACTGCGCGACTACTACGCCAAACTGGCGGCGACGCCATCGGCGATCAATGTGGCCAGCATGGTAGGCCATGCGACCGTGCGCGAGCAGGTGATGGGCAAGGACCTGTTCCGCGCTTCCACGCCGGCCGAACTCGAGCGCATGAAGGGCGTGCTGTCGAGTGAGCTCAAGGCTGGCGCGTTTGGTCTTTCCAGCGGGCTCGAGTACGAACAGGGTCACTTCGCGACCACGGCCGAGGTGGTCGAGCTGTCGAAGGTGGCGGCAGCGGCGGGCGGATTCTACATCTCGCATGTGCGCGATGAGGGCAATGCGGTCTTCAAGTCCTACGATGAGATCCTGCAGATCGGGCGCGAAGCGAAACTGCCGGTGGAGATCACACACATCAAACTGGGCTCGACGCCGATGTGGCACCTGGCGGCCAAGCGCATGCCCGCTTACCTGGCGCAGGCGCAGCAGCAGCACGTTGACCTGCGTGCCGATGTCTATCCCTACACTTACTGGCACTCCACCATCCGCGTGCTGGTCACCGATCGCGATTTCTACAATCGCGCGAAAGTGACGCGGGCGCTGGCTGACAATGGTGGCGCGGCGGCCATTCGCCTGACGCGCTACACGCCTGAGCCGGCCGTGGCCGGCAAGACACTGGCCGAGATCGCCCTGATCTGGAAGCTGAGTGACGTCGATACCTACATGCGCATCGTGCGCGCCACGATGGCCGAGGTGGATACCGATGCCGACATGGAATCGATCATCGGCACTTCGATGAGCGAGGATGACGTGCGCTGGTTCGTGTCACAGCCCTGGATCAGCTTCTGCAGCGATGGCGAGCTGCACGGCTCGCACCCACGCGGCGCGGGCAGCTTTCCGCGCGTGCTCGGCCGCTACGTGCGCGAGCAGCATGCGCTGCCGCTGGAACTGGCGGTGCACAAGATGACCGGCCTGTCGGCACAGCACCTGGGTCTGAAGGACAGGGGACGCATCGCCGTGGGTTATATCGCCGATCTGGTGCTGTTCGATCCCGCCACGGTGATCGATCAATCGACGATCGAGTCGCCTGAAAAGCCGCCACTAGGCATACCGGCGGTGATGGTCGCGGGACAGTGGGTGATCGATGAGGGCAAGCCTACCGGCAAGCACCCGGGACGAGTGCTCAAGCCGGACTAGGCGCCGGATTCCTTCGCCACATCGCCCAGCAGCGTCACCAGGTAGGGCGCAAACGAACGCCACACTTCGATGTGGAAGCTCTCGAGCGCCGTGCGCCACAGCACGATCTCGGTCTTGGCATAAATCGTGCGCGTGCACATGCCCACGGGAAATGCAGTGGCTGTCAGTTCAAGCGGGCACTGCGCATTGAGCAGCCGCACGGCCGTGGGGCCATGCAGTTCGAGCGCTACTTGCCGATAGCTCACGTCCACCAATGAGTGCGCGTGACTGGCAGTAGCAGCTTCGATGGCTGCGCTCAGCGACTGGCGTTGATCGGCTGGTGCAAGCACCAGGCGCTCATCGGGACCCAGCCACAGGAGGCTCCGGCCGTTCGCGCTGACTGCCCTGCAGTTGGCGGCGGAACCAGGCAAGCCCAGCGCCGCCACCAAGGCGGCTTGCGCCGCCTCATCACCACAGAAGATGCAACGTGCCGCAGGTGGCAGCGGGCGCAGCCAGCGGGTGGCGGCAAATTCAAGCGAACGGGCGGTGGCGCTCTCAACCATTGAGTCGCGCTCCCTGCGGGTCGTAGAACACGGGCGCCGTCACCTGCACTGGCAGGTCGCCGCCGGGCATCGGCACGTAAAGTGTCTGCCCCTGGCGCGCGCGACCATCGACCACCATCGCCAATGCAATGGAGCGGCCCAGCGCCTCGCTGCGATAGGAGGAGGTCACGTGGCCGATGAGTTTCATGGGCGCGACCTGGCCCGCGGTGGCCGTCACTTGCGCGCCTTCATCGAGCAGTACATGGGGATCCGCGGTCAACAGGCCCACCAGCTGCTTGCGGCCGCTCGCCAGCATCGCGGGGCGCGAGAGCGAACGCTTGCCGACGAAGTCGGGCTTGCTCTTGCCGATCGCCCAGCTGAGCCCGACGTCGTCGGGCGTGCAGGTGCCGTCAGTTTCCTGGCCCACGATGATGTAGCCCTTCTCGGCGCGCAGCACGTGCATGGCCTCGGTGCCGTAGGGCACGATGTCGTACTTCTGGCCCGCAGCCCGCACCGCTTCCCAGATCGCGGCGCCGTAGTCGGCCGGCACGTTGATCTCGAAGCCCAGCTCGCCGGTGAAACTGACGCGGAACAGCAGCATGGGCGCGCCGCAGATCGTACCGCGCGCCACCGCCATGTGCGGCAGCGCTGCCGCCGACAAGTCGCAACCCTCGATCAGTGGCGCAATCACCTCGCGCGCACGCGGGCCCTGCACCGCAATGACTGCCCACTGTTCGGTGGTCGAGGTCAGCCAGACCTTGAGGTCGGTCCACTCGGTCTGGCGATAGTCTTCCATCATGCCGAGCACGCGCGCTGCGCCGCCCGTGGTGGTGGTCACGTGGAAACGCTCGTCCGCGAGACGGGCCACTACGCCATCGTCATAGACGAAGCCGTCATCGCGCAACAATACGCCATAGCGTGAGCGGCCGACGGCCAGACCGTTCCAGCTGTTCACGTACAGCCGGTTCATGAACTCCACGGCGCCCGGCCCCACGACCTCGATCTTGCCGAGGGTCGAGGCATCGAACATGCCGCAGCCGGTGCGCACCGCGCGGCACTCGCGGGCCACGGCCTGGTGCATGTCTTCGCCACGTTGGGGGAAATACCAGGCGCGCTTCCACATGCCCACGTCTTCGAACACCGCGCCCAGGTTCTCGGCGCAAGCGTGCATCGGCGTGCGCCGCACCGGATCGAACTGATCGCCGCGATCGTAGCCGGCGAGGATGCCGAAGCTGACCGGCGTGTAGGGCATGCGGAAGGTCGTGAGCCCGACCTCGGGCACCTGGCGCGCACTGCTTCCTGCAATGATCGCCAAAGCATTCAGACCGGAGGTCTTGCCCTGGTCGGTGGCCATGCCGGTCGTGGTATAGCGCTTGATGTGTTCGATGGAATAGAAGCCCTCACGCATCGCGAGCTGCAGGTCGCGCGTGGTGACATCGTTTTGCCAATCCACGAAGGCTTTCGCGGGCGTGCGTGCGCCGGGCTGCGCCAGTGCGCCGGGTGCGCCGCGCGTGGAGTACTCCTGCACGGCGATGCGCGCCGAGTAGGCGTGCGGCGTCAGGCCGCAAGCCTTGGCGGCAGTCAGGCCCGCCTGGGTGCCATCTTCAAGTGCCTGCTGCAAGCCTTCCAGCCCGCGCGCCGCGCCGACGGAGCGTTCGTTCTCCGCGGCCGCAGCGGGCACAAAAACTCCCGCGTCGGCCTGCCATTGCAGTTGGCCGCGCGACTGCGAGTGCAGATGCACGCTGGGCGTGAAGCCGCCCGACATCAGCAAGGCGTCGCAGGGCAGGGTGCCTGCGTTGCTGACCGAACCATCCGCGGCCACCACACCCAATGAAACGCTGTTGACGCGCAAGCGGCCCGAGGTGCCCAGTACCGTGGCGCGCTCGACGACGCGGATCTTTTCAGCGCGCGCGGCAGCGATGGCAGCAGGCGCGACCAAGTGGGCGCCGGTGCGCACATCGGCGATGGCTTCAATGCCAATGCCGCCCGCGTGCAGGTCGAGCGCCACGCCGTAAGCCGCATCGCAGCCCGCCAGCACAACGACTCGTGACCCGACGCGCACGCCGTAGCGATGCAGGTAAGTGCGCGCAGCCGAGGCCAGCATCACGCCGGGCCGGTCATTGCCCGGAAACACCAGCGGTCTTTCGATGGCGCCGGTCGCCAGTACCACTTCGCGCGCACGCACTTGCCAGAGCCGCTCACGCGGCACGCCCGCAGCAGGCGTGGCCAGATGATCCGTGATGCGCTCGCACAGGCCCAGCATGTTGTGCGGGAAGTAGCCGAAGGCCGTGGTTCGCGGCAGCAGCGTAAGGTTGGGCAGCGCCGCAAGTTGCGTGAGCGCCGTGCGCAGCCAGATTGCAGCATCACTGCCACCCTGCGAGTTCGCGCGCTCATCGAGCAGCGATCCGCCCAGCGCACCGTTCTCATCGCAGAGGATCACGCGCGCGCCGCTGCCTGCGGCCGCCAGCGCCGCCGCGATACCGCCCGCACCTGCGCCCACCACCAGTACGTCACAATGCGCATAGCACTGTGCGTAGCTATCGGGATCGGGCCCACCCGGGGCACGACCCAGGCCCGCGGCGGCACGGATGCGTGGCTCGTACCAGCGATGCCAGGCAAAACGCGGCCACATGAAAGTCTTGTAGTAGAAACCGGCCGGGAACAACGGCGACAGCCAGTCGTTGACGGCGCCGACATCGAAGCCGAGGCTGGGCCAGCGGTTCTGGCTGTGGGCCACGAGGCCAGCATAGATCTCGACCTGCGTCGCACGCAGGTTCGGCACGCTGCGCGCCTCGTTCCCGCGCACTACGGTTACCAGCGCGTTGGGTTCCTCGGAGCCTGCGGCCAACAGTCCACGCGGCCGGTGGTATTTGAACGAACGACCCAGCAGGTGCACGCCATTGGCAAGCAATGCCGAGGCGAGCGTATCGCCGGCAAAGCCGCTGTAGCTGCGGCCATCGAAGCTGAAGTTCACGACCAGGTTGCGGTTGATCAGCACGCCACCCTTGCCACGACACTCGCTCATGGCGTCGATCCGGATTGCTGAGGCGGCGCTTCTCCGGCCTTGTAGGTCGCGATGAATCGATCGGTGCGCGTATCGCGCAGCGCATTGAAATATCGGGCGCAACCGCGCACGTGGCGCCAACGCTCCGCATGGACGCCGCGTGGATTGCTGCGCAGGTACAGGAACTCCACCCACTGATCCGCCGTCACGCTTTCGGGCTTCGACGGCCGCGCAATATGCGCCTGGCCGCCATAGCTGAATTCCAGTTCGGGCCGATCACCACAATAGGGGCAATGGATCAGCAGCATCTCAGTGCGCCACCGCCGCCGCTGCGGCCTCGTCGATCAACAGGCCTTCGCGGAAACGCTCAATCGTGAAAGGTGCGTTGATCGGGTGCGGCTCATCGTGCGCCATCGTCCAGGCGAACAGGTGCGCGGAGCCGGGCGTGGCCTTGAAGCCGCCGGTACCCCAGCCGCAGTTCACGTACAGGCCAGGCACTGCTGTCTTGGCGATGATCGGCGAGCGATCGGGCGACACATCGACGATGCCGCCCCAGTTGCGGAGCATGCGCATACGGCGGAAGGCCGGGAACAGTTCGCAGATCGCGGCCAGCGTGTGCATGTTCACGTGCAGTGCGCCGCGCTGCGTGTAGCTGGTGTAGGCATCGGTGCCGGCGCCGATCACCAGCTCACCCTTGTCCGATTGGCTGACATAAGCGTGAATCGAATTGGACATCACCACGCAAGGCATCACGGGTTTCACGGGCTCCGAGACCAGCGCCTGCAGCGGAAAGCTCTCGAGCGGCAGGCGCACGCCCGCCATCCCCATCACCACGCTGCTGTTGCCGGCGGCGACCACGCCCACCTTGCGGCTGGCGATGTAGCCGAGCGAGGTTTCTACGCCCTGTATCGCGCCGCCCGCATCGCGGCGGATACCGGTGACTTCGCAGTTCTCGATGATGTCGACGCCCAGTGCATCGGCCGCGCGCGCATAGCCCCAGGCCACTGCATCGTGGCGCGCGGTGCCGCCGCGCCGTTGCAGCGCGCCGCCCATCACCGGGTAGCGGATGTTGCGCTCGATGTTCAGCGGCGGACAGAAGGCCTTGGCCTCGGCGGGGCTCAGCCATTCATTGTCGACGCCATTGCAGCGATTGGCGTGGATGTGGCGCTTGAGCACCTGCACGTCATGCACCGAATGCGCCAGCATCAGCACGCCGCGCGGCGAGTACATCACGTTGTAGTTGAGCACCTGCGAGAGGTCGCGCCACATCTTGAGCGAGTGGTCGTAGAGGCGAGCGCTCTCGTCGAACAGGTAGTTGGAGCGCAGGATCGTGGTGTTGCGACCGGTATTGCCGCCGCCGATCCAGCTCTTTTCGAGCAGCGCGATGTTGCGCAGGCCGTGCTCGGCGGCGAGATAGTAAGCGGTGCCCAATCCGTGCCCGCCGCCGCCCACCACGATGGCGTCATAGGCGGGTTTCGGCGTAGCGCGCCGCCACTGCGGCTGCCAGCCGCCGTGGCTGCCGAACGCCTGCTTCAACAGCGACCAGGCCGAAAACCTCTGCATCAGCTTCGCAACTCCGAAGGATCCGGGCCAAATTGTAACCGCAGCCGCGGCGAGCCGTCAGGCGCCGCGCGACGTACGCTGGCGAAATTGCGCCCGGAACGCGTCTCAACCGGGCGGAGGCGCCCCGCCGGCCGCGGTGCGCTGGGCGACGAAGGCATCCAGCGCCTCGGTCACCGCAGCATCGCGGGCCGGGGCTTGGTAGCGGCGCAGCGTGTCCTGCCAGATGTTGTGGGCCCGCTCGGTCGCGGTATGGGCCCCGTCATCGAACCAAGTACCATAGTTGCGCCAGTCCGAGACCAGCGGCGCATAGAAGGCATTGCGATAGCGCTCCATCGTGTGTGCGCAGCCGAAGAAATGCCCGCCATAACCGACTTCGGCGACCGCCTCGAGCGCGATGTCGGCTGGCGTCGCACCCACGGGCTGGAAGATCTCGGCGAACATCTGCAGCATCTCGATGTCGAGGATGAACTTCTCATAGGAAGTGGTGAGTCCACCCTCCAGCCAGCCCGCGGCATGCAGCATAAAATTGCAGCCACCCATCAACGCGCCCCACAGGCTCATCTGCGCCTCATACGCAGACTGCGCATCGGGCGTGTTGGAGGCGGTCGCACTCGAGGAGCGCCACGGCAAACCGAGGAAGCGCGCCAGCTGCCCGGCGCCGAAAGCCGCCTTCACGTACTCGGGCGTGCCGAACGCCGGCGCTCCCGATTTCATGTCGACGTTCGAAGTGAAGCTGCCGTAGATGATGGGTGCGCCCGGCCGGGTCATCTGCGCGAGTGCAATACCCGCCAGTGCTTCAGCATGCGCCAGCGTCAGCGCGCCTGCCAAGGTCACCGGCGCCATCGCACCGGCCAGCGTGAAGGGCGTAATGATCAGCACCTGGCCCGCCGCCGCGAAATCGACGATGCCATCAGCCATCGGGATATCGAGCTGCAGTGGTGAGTTGGTATTGATGACGGTGTAGGTATAGGGACGCTCGCGGAACTGCTCGGCCGTGAGGCCATGCGCGAGGCGGATCATCTCGAAGCTGTCGGTAATCTGGCCGTGGCCGCGCGCAAACACCAGCGGGATCTTGTCCGAGAGCAGCAGCTGCGAGCGCATCATCTCGAGGTGGCGCACGTTGACCGCCACGTCCTGCGGCTCGACCGTGCCACCCAGCACGTGGATGACCTCGAAATGCTGGCAGAGCTTGATGAGGTTGCGATAGTCGAGCAGCGTGCCAGCGCGCCGCCCGTTGGCGCTGTCCATGATGTTCGGCGGACCCGAGGTCGGCGCGAGCGCCACGTGGCGGCCACCCGTGGGCACATGCCGCTCGGGGTCGATCGAGTGCATCGTGAAGGTCTTCGGCGCCAGCGCCAGCAGTCGCGTGATCAGCGCGCGATCGAAGCGCACGACCTGCGTGGCCTCGTCGAGCTCGGCGCCGCCCTCGCGGTAGCGCCGGCGCGCATCGGCCGAGAGCACCTTGGTGCCCTGGGTCTCCAGGATGCGCAATGCGCTCTCGTGCAGCGCGGCGACCTGGTCGTCCGAGAACACGCGCAGCGGTTCGTAGGGATTCTGCAAATGTCGATAGCTGCGCGACCGATCGCTGGCGGGCGCATCCGCAACCGGGCCAGCGCCGGGGCGACGGCCCGGGCGCCTGGCACTGCGCGGCTCGGCTTCACTCATTTTCATGCTTCGGCTGCTCCAGCTTGTGGCGGGCATTGGGTCCGAAACGCTCGATCAACCAGCTGCGGAACAAGGCCACCGCCGGATCGCTCAGGGCTTCGGAATCAGTGATCAGGTAGTAGCCAAACCCGTCGTCGAGCGTGATCTCGAAAGGTGCGACCAGGCGCCCTTCATCGAGGTAGCTGCGAAACAGGTCCAGGTCGATGAGTGCGAGCCCTTCGCCGCCCAGCGCGTACTGCACGGCCAGCAGCTCCGTGTCGAACACCAGGCCACGCTCGACATTGACGGCACCCAGGTTCGCGCTGCGCTTCAGCTGCGTCCAGAAATGATGGCGCGGCATGTCGTCGATGCGCATGTGGATCAGTTCGTTGTCGTTGATGAAAGCCGCCAGGTCCTTGCCGGCATGGCGCTTCGCGACTTCCGGATGACAGAAGATGCCCATGCGCACCGGCCACAACAGATCGCTGACGCGCTCGGTCACGGTGGGTTTCGAGTACACGACCGCAATGTCGACATCGCTCGAAGGCGGCCCCACGGCATAGGGGCTCACCAGGTTGATTTCGAGTTCCGGATTGATGCGCCTGAAATCGCGCAGCAGCGGCGCGGCCAGCTGTACCGCAAAGGTGGCGGGAAACTGCACGCGCAGCGTGCGCAGTGCCGGCGCCGCGAGCTGGCGGATTTCATCGAGCGAGTATTCGATGCGATCGAAGGCCTTGGTGACCGAGGGCAGCAGATGCTGGCCGGCGCTGGTCAGGCTGAGCGCCTGGGGTTTGCGATCGAAGAGCTGCGCGCCCAGCATGCTCTCGAGTCCCAGCACATGACGAGAGAGTGCGCTCTGCGAGATCTGCAGTGCATTGGCGGCTGAAGTGAAGCTGCCATGCCGGGCCACGGCCTCAAAGGCGCGCAAGGCATTGAGCGGCAGCCATCTGCGGTCGATTTTGACTCGATTCATCGAATCCAGGCCCGTCCTGTTGTGCGCATGAGCGTGAAGTAATCGACCCATAGTGGCAAATGTCTTTTCAAGATGCCGCCATGCCACCGAAGCGCTGCGGGCGATAGGGTGAAAGGCTGGGTTCGCGCGCTCCCTCGAGCAGCTCGCCACGCACATAGCGTGCCAGGATCGGCGCCAGCGTCACGCCACTGTGCGTGACCGCCACATAGACATCGGGTGAGCCGGGCAGGGGGCCCACGATCGGCCGATTCGCAGTGGACGCACGCGTGCCAGCGCTGAAGATGCATACGCGCCGGCGGAAACACTGGCAATTGCCGAGATAAACTGGCGGCGATGCATCATTCGGATCTTTCCACGCAAACAGTCAATCACTTTTTCAGATTGGCTCATGTTTTTGCGGCGCATTGTTGCCCCAACGAGACAGAACTGGTTCGCAGCATCACCTGCGACATCGCTAACAAAAAATTCTTACAGTTTCATGATTCGTTTTACAGGTCGACTCAATGGGGCGGACATAGTATGCGCCGCTATCCCCCACACGCCGGGCAGCACTTGGGCAGCGCTGCCAGTGCTGATTCGCCGGCGTCATTCAGGCGAGTCGAGGTAAATGCCCACCGCAAGTGTGGATACCACGCGACAAGTCGAGTACAGTTCGATCCGGGAACATGAGGGGAGCCGCGAAGGCTCGTTTCCGACCGTCGGACCATTTCTGCACTCAATACCATCGGGGAGATGCACTTGAACTCTAACGACAGCATACGCCGCGCCATTCTGGCTGCACTGGGCACTGCAAGCGCCGCGACCGCCTTCGGGCCGCAGGCCAAGGCTGCAGACGCCGCAGCTTCGGCCAGTACCGGCGGGCTCGAAGAAATCGTCGTGACGGCACAGCGCCGCTCGGAAAGCATCCAGGACGTGCCAATCACGATCCAGGCGATGACGGGTGAGCAGCTCAGCCAGTTGAACGTCACCAGCTTCAATGAACTGCTGAAGTACACGCCGAACGTTACCTACAGCGGCAACGGTCCTGGCGCCGGTAACATCTACCTGCGCGGCTTGAGCGCGGGCGGTGCGCCCAACCAGTCACAGTCCACGATAGCGCCGTTCCCAAACGTCGCGCTGTATCTCGATGACGAATCGATGCAGTTCCCCGGCCGCAACGTGGACGTGTACCTGGCTGACGTCGAGCGCGTCGA
>JANXYK010000021.1 GCA_025350055.1 Gammaproteobacteria bacterium
CGGTTGATGCCGGCATCGGTGGTGAGCTTGGGCTTGGCCTCTTCCTCGGGCTGGTCGGCGTCATCGGCCGCATAGCGGTTCGGCTTCGCGACCGATGTGAGCGTGCGCACGAGTTTCCCCTGCGCGTCGTAGATCTCAAGCTTCAGCACGCGCGGCGTTGCGCCCGGCTTGTCCTTGATCTCATCCTTCAGCCAATAGGTGACGTTCATGCCCAGCGGCGCGTTGGGCGCCTCGCCCTCGCGCTTGAAATCCCAGCGATTGTCGAGGCGGAAGCGATAGGCCGCGCGCGGCGCGAACAGGTGCAGGGCTTCGTTCTTTACTTCGGGCGTGAAGGCGCGCAGCGCGCTCAGGTCATCGAGCACCCAGATGCCGCGGCGCGTGCCGAGGATCAGATCGTCGTGCTTGACCTCGATGTCGGCCACGCCGACCGCCGGCAGGTTGTTGCGCAGGTCATGGAAACTGGCGCCGGCATCGCGCGAGAAATACAGGCCGCGCTCGCTGCCGACATACAGCAGGTTGGCATCGGTCGGGTCTTCGCGCAGCACGTACAGGTGCTGGTCCTGCGGGAGCGAAGCGCCGAGCTGCTCCCAGGTCTTGCCGAAGTCGCGGGTGCGGAACAGGTACGGGCGCACATCATCGAGGCGACGCGCGTCGACCACCACATAGGCCGTACCGCTCGCGCGATGCGAGGGCTCGATGAATTCCACCGTTGCCCATTGCGGCAGCTTGGCCGGCGTGACGTTCTTCCAGCTCTTGCCACCATCCTGTGTGAGCTGCACCAGGCCATCGTCGGTGCCCACCCAGATCTCGCCCGCAGTGAGGGGCGACTCGGCGATCGAGAAGATCGTGTCGTAGTACTCGACGCCGGTGATGTCGCCGGTGATCGGGCCACCGGTCCACTGCTGCTTGCTCTTGTCGTTGCGCGTCAGGTCGGGACTGATCGCATCCCAGTGTGCGCCGCGATCATCGCTCCGGAACAGCACGTTGGCGCCGTGATAGATCACCTTGGCATCGTGCGGCGAAGTGGCGATCGGCGCGGTCCACTGGAAGCGGTATTTCGCTTCCTTCGAGGGCACGCCGGAAAAATTGCGCGGATAGCGCGAGACCTGGCGATACTGGCCGGTCGCTTCCTGGTAGTGCGTGATCACGCCCGAATATTCGCCGGCGAAATTGTGGCCGGCCTCGCTGCGGTCGTAGACGAAGTCGCCGGCTTCACCGCCGCCAGCGAAATAGAAGTCGCCGAGGTTCGGGCCGCCGCTGCCATCTTCACCGCTGCGCAGCGTATAGGCCGGGCCGCTCGCGGTGCCCCAGTCCTGGATCGTGCCGCCAACGTGATACGGGATGCGATCATCCACATCGATGTTGTAGAACTGCGGCGTCGGCAGCGCCGGCGCGGCCCAGGTGGCGCCGCCGTCGCTGCTGAGCGCGACGCCGCCATCGTTACCCGTCAGCAGGCGACGCGGATTGGCGGGATCGATCCACACGTCGTGATGATCGCCATGCGCGGGGCCTTTTACCGACTGCCAGCTCTTGCCGCCATCGATGGTGCGCAGCAGATTGACCTCGGGCACCCAGACAATGTTGGCATCGGTCGGATCGATGGTCAGGCAGCTGTAATACCAGGCGCGCTGGCGCAACACATGCGCGCCGCTCACGTGCTCCCACTTCGCGCCGCCATCATCGGAGCGGAACATGCCGCCTTCCTTGGCCTCGATCAGCGCATAGACAATGTGCGAGTCGGAGGGCGCGACCCGCACGCCTACCTTGCCCCAGTCACCGTCGGGCAAGCCTTTTTCCTTGAGCCGCTGCCAGGTTTCACCGCCATCGCTCGAGCGATACAGGCCGCTGCCCGGTCCGCCACTGGTCATCGTCCAGGGCAGGCGCTGCGCCTGCCACATACCCGCAAACAAAATGTTGGAGTTGTTGGGATCGAAGGCGACATCGGAGGCGCCGGTGCGCTCATCGACGTACAGCATCTGCTGCCAGTTCTTGCCACCATCGCTGCTGCGGTACACGCCGCGATCCTTGCCGGGGCCGAAGGGCGAACCCAGCACCGCCGCGAAGACCACGTTGGCATTCTTCGGATCGATGGCGATGGTGCCGATCTGCCCGTGCAGCTTCCAGACCTGGTTCCAGGTCTTGCCGGCATCAACCGATTTGAAGATGCCGCTGCCAAAAGCGACGTTGCCGCGGATGTTGGCTTCGCCCGTACCGACGTAGACGACATTGGGGTTCGAGGCCGCCACCGCAATCGAGCCGATGGAGTTGGTGGGTTGGTCATCGAAGATCGGCGCCCAGTCGCGGCCGCCGTTCGCGCTCTTCCACACGCCGCCCTGCGCAAAGGCCGCGTAGTACACCAGCGGATCGCCGGGTACGCCCACCACGCGATCGACGCGGCCGGAAATCGCCGGGCCCAGCGCGCGGAATTTCAGCGCACCGTATTCGGACTTCGGCTTCTCAGGGGTCACCGTGACCGCGGCGTACAGCGCGCTGGCAGTGCCGAGCCATGCGGCGGCGATCACGAAACAACGGGCAGTGGTTCCTGCTCTCATGGTAGCTCCCCCATTCGACTGACATCGGGGGGCTAATGTACTGCATCAGCGCAGCTCGGGTAACTCCGCCGTGGTGCGCGCGTAGCGCGGTGGCGCGATCGGTCCGAGCAAGCGCTCGCACGCTGCGCCGATCGACAGCACTTGCTCATCGGACCATGCAAGGCCAATCACGGAGAGCCCGACCGGCAGGCCTTTGACCTGACCCATCGGCACGGTCAGGTGCGGGTAGCCCGCGATGGCGGGCAGGTTGCCGGGGCCCGAGCCATTGATGGCATCACCGTTGACCGGGTCGATGGGCATGGCCGGACCTTCGGTGTAGGCGATCAGTGCCTGCAGCTGATGGGCTGCAAACAATTTATCGAGGCCATCCTTGCCGGCGATGCGCAGGCTCTCCGCGCGTGCCTGCCGATAGCCGGCGTCCTGCAGGCCGGTGGTCGCCTGCGCGCGCTCGAACAATTCCTGGCCGAAAAACCTCAGCTCGCCAGAGGCGTGCGCACGATTGAATGCGATCAGGTCCGCGAGCGTGCGCGCAGTCACCGTACTTGGCGTCGTGGCCAGGTAGCTGTTGAGGTCGGCCTTGAGCTCGAACAACAACACGGTCTGCTCCATGTTGCCGAGCTTGTCAGTGTCGGGCGGTTCGACATCGACTATGGCGGCCCCTGCCGCACTGAGGCGCCTGGCCACCGCCGCCAGCAAGGCCTGTACGCCCGGCAGGGCGTTGCTCGCAGGCAGCAGTCCGATGCGCACGCCACTCAGGTTCATGTTCGCATCGACCTTGCCGGCCTCGGGTCGATGGCTGTCCGCGTCGCGGGTCGCCACATCGAGCGCGTCAGTGCCGGCGATGACCTGCAGCAACAAGGCCGCATCGCCCACCGTGTGTGCAATGGGCCCCGGCGTATCCTGGCTGTGCGAGATCGGCACGACATGCGTGCGCGACACGAGCCCGACAGTAGGCTTGATGCCCACCACGCCGTTCATCGACGACGGGCAACTGATCGAGCCATCCGTCTCGGTGCCAATGGCCGCCGCCGCAAGGCTCGCCGCCACCGCTGCCCCGCTCCCCGAACTGGAACCACAGGCACTGCGATCGAGCGCATAGGGATTGTGCGTCTGGCCACCCACTGCACTCCAGCCGCTGACCGAACTCGTGGAGCGCATGTTGGCCCACTCGGAGAGATTGGTCTTGCCAAGCACCACGGCGCCCGCGGCGCGCAGGCGCGCCACCAGCGGCGCATCGCGAGCGCTGCGGTTGCCTGCCAGTGCCAGCGAGCCTGCGGTGGTGGCGATCGGATCCGCGGTTTCTATGTTGTCCTTGATGAGCAGCGGGATGCCGTGCAGTGGCCCGCGCACGTGGCCGGCAGCACGTTCACGATCGAGTGCGCGCGCTTGCGCACGTGCCTCTGGATTCAGCGCGAGCACGGCGTGCAGCGCCGGGCCCGCGCGATCGATGTGGGCGATGCGCGCGAGATAGGCATCGACCAGCTGGAGCGAAGTGACGCGGCCCTGGGCCTGTGCCGCGGAAAGTTCGCTGATGCTCTTGCCCACCACATTGAATGGCGCGGCGGCGTGCGCGGTCGCGGCTGCACCTGCGCCAGTTGCCGCGCAAGTTGCTGTGAAAAGCCCCAGCTGCGCGATCCATTTCAGCGAGCGAAATGACTTACCCATTGTGCCTACCCCCGCTGCCGCTGCCCCGCCCGGCACCAACTATAGACCAGACTGACGGCCACGGTTCGCGATCAGCCGGCTTTCTGCTATTCTGTACAGACTGTACAGATTGCCACCAGACCAGTATGGCTACCAGAAAACACCGTGGTGTCGAAGAAGCGCGCAGCCAGTTGCCGCAGTTGCTCGAGCAGGCTGCTGCGGGCGCGGCCACGATCATCACGCGACATGGCAAGCCGGTGGCAGCACTGGTGCCGCTCGACACTTATGGAGCAGTAGGCAGGCAACAATCTGCGTTGCCGCTCGCCGGCACCGGGCGCGGTCTATGGGGCAAACGAAGCAGCACTACCCTTCGCAAGCTGCGCGACGAATGGAGCCGCTAGACCTCAGCGATCTGCAGGCGGGTGCGCTGCTGCTGATCGATACGGCGCCGATTGTCTACCTGCTTGAAGGGCACCCAAGATACGCGGCGCGCTTCCGTCCGATCTTCGAAGCGCACGCCGCCGGTCGCGTAATTTTTGCGACCACGACAGTCACGCTGGCGGAATTGCTGACCGGGCCGCTGCGCACCGGCAACGAAGCATTGGCGCGGCGCTATCGCAGCCTGCTGCAGTCGTGGCAGTTGATGGACCTCGATGCCGACATCGCCGAGACTGCGGCGCGGCTGCGTGCCACGCTCGGACTCAAACTTCCCGATGCAGTGCAGGCGGCCAGCGCCCTGGCCATCGGCGCAGCCGCACTGGTCACGCACGATCGCGATTTCTCGCGCGTCAGGGAGCTGCACGTCCTGTCGTGAGCGGAAAGTGAGCGGCGGCGCTACGCCGGCGCCCGAGCTACCGTGTTGTAATCAGTTTTAATCAAGTCGATTGACTTTCCCCGGAGAGCGCCGTGGCTACACGCGTCGTCACCACACACCTGGACAGCAAACTTGCCCGCCAGCTGGATGAGCTCGCCGAGAGCCTCGATCGGCCCAGAGGCTGAGTGGTAAAGGAAGCTGTCACCTCCTACCTCGCCACTGAAAATCAGCGTCACCAGGCCACGCTCGAAGCGCTGGCCGAACTGGACGCCGGCGAGGTCGTGCCACACACCGAGATCGAGGCCTGGGCCAGTTCGCTGAAGCCGAAACGGTGAACAGCGCCCTGATCTGGACGCAGGCCGCCGCCAACGATCTGCGACGCCTGCATCATTTCCTGTCGGTCGTGAACGCGGGCGCGGCCACCCGCGCGGTCCGACTCATCGTGGCGCGGGCACGACGCATCATGGAGAACCCGGGTCTTGGCTCCCCCATCGTCCGCTACGACAAGCACGAAGTACGCTGGATCAGCGTGGGTCAGCATGAGATCCGCTATGCAGTGCGCGATCGGGAAATCGCGATCCTACGGGTGTTTTACCATAGGGAACGTCGCTAGTGGCAGGCTTTGCCACCCTTATCGCAACCACAACCGGGCGCGCCATCCGGCTTTGCGCGCCAGCGCCGCGGCCCCAGCTTGCGCGCGGCATAGACCGCCGCCGCAATCACCAGCAAACCGACAATGATCTGTTGCCACATGATCAGGCGCCCGCGCCAAGAGCCAATGCAATGCGATAGGTCGCGAAGGAAGCGATCCACGCCATCGCGAACAAGTACCCCGCCATGATCAGCGGATAGCGCCAGGAGTTGGTCTCGCGCCGCACCGTGGCCAGTGTCGACAGGCATTGCGGCGCGAATACGTACCACGCCAGCAGCGAGAGCGCCGTGGCCAGGCTCCAGCTCGAGGCGATCATCGGCCGGAGCGCCGCATCCAGATTGTCAGTGCTGCCCGAGAGCGCATACACCGTGCCGAGTGCACCGACCGCGACCTCGCGCGCCGCGAGGCCCGGCACCAGCGCGACGCAGATCTGCCAGTTGAAACCGATCGGCGCGAAAATGGTCTGCAGCGCGCGACCCATCATGCCCGCGAAACTGTACTGGATCGCAGGCCCCGTGGCGCCGACCGGCGGCGCAGGGAAAGTCGCCAGGAACCACAGCACGATCATCAGCGCGAGGATGATCGTGCCCACGCGCGAGAGGAAAATCATCGTGCGCTCGTACAACCCAACCATCAGGTTGCGCAGGTTGGGCCAGTGATATTCCGGCAGTTCCAGCAGCAGCGGGTGATAGCTGGTGCGAAAGGCCGCGCGCTTCATCACGAAGGCCACCAGCACCGCGCCCAGCACGCCGGCGACATAGAGCGCAAACAGCACCAGGCCGCGCAGGTTGAACCAGCCGACCGACTGATCCGGAATGAAGGCACTGATGATCAGCGCGAAGACCGGCAGCCGCGCGGAACAGGTCATCAGCGGTGCGATCAAAATGGTCGCGAGGCGATCGCGCACATTGGGAATGGTGCGCGTGGCCATGATGCCGGGAATTGCGCAGGCGTAGGAGGACAGCAGCGGGATGAACGAGCGGCCCGAGAGGCCAATGCTGCCCATCAGCCGATCAAGCAGGAACGCCGCGCGCGGCAGGTAACCACTGTCTTCGAGCAACAGGATGAACAGAAACAGGATCAGGATCTGCGGCAGGAACACCAGCACGCTGCCCGCGCCCTTGATCACGCCATCGACCAGCAGGCTCTGCAGTGGCCCCGGGCTCATGCTGGCACGCACCGCGGCACCGAGCGTCGACATGCCGCTGTTGATCAGATCCATCGGATACTGGGCCCAGCTGAACACAGCCTGGAATACCGCGAACAGCAGCACGGCCAGCAGTATCGGACCGGCGATCGGGTTCATCACCACGCCATCGAGACGCGCGAGTGCGCGGGTGCGCAGCGGCTCGACGTAGCCCGCGATGGCGAGGATACGGCGCGCTTCGCGTTGCGTGGCGGCGATTTCTTCCGAAGTGTTGGTGGGCTCGGGCGGTGCCAGCACGCGGTGCCGACCCGTCGATGCAAGTTGCACCAGGTCTTCATCGGCGGCGCGCCGGGCGCTGTCGCGCTCCACTTCCTGCGCGCCGCGCATCGCATCGAGCGCCGCGACCAGTTCGCGCACGCCGGAGTGCGCGACCGCCACGGTCTCGACTACCGGCAAACCCAGCTCGGATTCGAGCCGCGCGCGATCGAGCTGGTAGCCGCGGCTGTGCGCGAGATCGCTCATGTTCAGCGCCACGATCATCGGCTTTTTCAGCCGGCGCAGCTCGAGCACCAGACGCAGCGAGAGCTTCAGGTTGGTGGCATCGACCACGCAGACGATCAGGTCGGGCGCGATCTCGCTGCGCAGCTTCCCGGAGATCACATCGCGCGTAATCGCCTCATCGAGCGTGGCAGGCACCAGGCTGTAGGTGCCGGGCAGATCGATCAGCTGGTAGTGCCGGCGCCGGTCGGCGCTGTGAAACTGGCCTTCCTTGCGCTCGACGGTGACACCAGGATAGTTCGCCACTTTCTGCCGGCTGCCAGTCAGGCGGTTGAACAGCGCCGTCTTGCCGCAATTGGGCACGCCGACCAACGCGACGCGGCAGGACCCGGGAATTTCAGGTTTGGGGCTCACGGCTTGCCGCCGCCTGCGACCTCTGGCCTCACCAGCACGGCACGCGCCTCGCGGCGCCGCAAGGCAAACACGCTGGCGCCCACGCGCACCGCCAGCGGATCGCCTCCGGGCCAGACTTCTTCGATGACCTGGACCGTTTCGCCCGGCACGAAGCCGATTTCGATCAACCGGCGGCCGATCGTGGCGCCGGCGGAATCGCCGACGATGCCGGCATCTGTCTCCAGGATCTCGGCGACTACGCCCCGATCACCCTTGTGCAGGCTGGCCAGCGGTACGCTGGCAGGCACGGGCGAACGGCGGGAGCTGTCCATAGGGGGCCCTGGATGTTAATGAGAATGACTCGCATCTGGAATATAGTCCATCCGCGCCCCTGGCGCCACTGTGGAAACTACGCTCCGGGTCGCGGTTTTGAAGACCCGCCGCGGTTCAGAATCCATTCATCAGCGACCCCCTATGCTGAGCCTGCCTGTTCGTATCACTGGAGTGCTTTATGTCCGCTCGCAATCACCTGCTGGGTGCCGCCGCCGGTGCGCTAGCCCTGTTCTGCGCCCAGGCCCCCGCCTTTGCCGATCCGCCGGGCTGGTCCGATGGCTACAGCGAACATGGCCAGGATCGCGACGAGCGCGATCACGACAACCGGGATCATGACCGGAACGACCGGCCACACGACAATCGGGTCAACGCCCACGAGCGGCGAGACGAGCGCCATGAAGAGCGCGACGATCGTCGTGACGATCACGGCGATCAGGGCTATCGCGGCTATGGCAGCTACGGCGGCTATGGTGGGTACGGCGGCTATCGCGGTTACGGCGGCGATCGCTGGCCGCGCGACTACGGCGTGGTGGGTCGCGGACGCTGCGACGCCGATGGCGTGATGACCGTGTTCGGCGCAGTGACAGGCGGAATCATCGGCAATCGCACCGCCTCACCGGCGAACCGCGGCATCGCCACTGTTTTTGGCGCCATCGCTGGCGGCATCATCGGCAACGCGGTGGGCAGTGCCATCGACGACAGCGACCGCGCTTGCATCGGTCAATCACTCGAGCTGGTGCCCATCGGTCGTCCGGTGGTCTGGCGCAATCCGCGCAGCCACATCGACTGGCGCATGGTGCCGGTACGCGATGTGTCGCACGACTGCCGCGAGTTCGACCTGGTGCGCGACTACGACGGCCGCTCGGGCCATGAACGTGTGATCGCCTGCCGCCGCGGGCGCGGCTACTGGGAGTTCCGCGGACGCTAAGCGCTACGGCGACTGGCCAACAGCCGCGCGATCAGCGCATCGAGCGAGAGCACGCCGGGACCGCGCGCCAGCAGAATCAGCAGGAACGCTACCCACTGGATGTGCGTGGGCCAAGCGCTCGGATAAACGAAAGTCTGTATTACCGTGATCATCCCGAGATAGGCCAGCGCGACGGCGCGCGTACCCAGCCCCAGCAGCATCAGCACGGCGCCACCGAGTTCCATCGCGGTGGCCGCGTAGGCGGCGACCTGCGGCGGGATCAGCGGCACCTTGTATTCGTCCGCGAACAGGTTGAGCGTGCCGGCCCAGTCATCGAGCTTCACTGAACCCGAGCGCCAGAACACTACCGCGGTGGCCAGACGCGCCACCAGTGCGATGAAGCTGTAGGGAATGCGTTCCAGCAGGTTGCGTATCCTGATGAACAGGCCGCCTGATGTCGTTGCGATGGTGTTCATTGGCCTGCCCCCGTGGCGGCATTGTTGTGGGTTGCGACGCGCACGAAGCGCGCCTGGAGAATTTCCTGTTGCAGCTGTGCGGCCACTGCGCCCTCGGGCGAATCGCCTGCTGAGAGTGCGGCGGCCAGCGCCTGCTCGCTTGTGCCGCCATCGAGCACGGCACGCAGATAGCTCGCCGCGGCAGCGCCCAGCGGTTGCAGCATCACGCCTTCCGCAGTGCGCCACATCGCAAAATGCTGCTCGCCGCAGGCGAGATCGACCGCGGCCAGCGCCGCGGCGTCATCGGCCAGGATGGCCTCGCGCAGTGCCGCGACCGGATAGCTCGAAGAGTGCACCAGCAATCCGGCAGTGAAATACAGGTTCAGCTCGCCGTGCAGTGGCACAGCGACACCGGCGTGACGATCATCGGGCACGCGACGCGCCAGCTCATCGAAGCGCGCATCGAACTGCGCCAGTGCGCGCAGGTATGGCAGGTTTCCGGTGCCAGGAAAGCCATCGATGAAAGCGACGAAACCGTGGCCCCAGCTGCCGAGTTGCGGTGCGCGCGGCGGCTGCGCGCGCGAAAACTCCACCGCCATGCGATCGAAGAAGGCCTCACCCACCAGCTGATCGACGGCTGGATAGGTCTGTCGCAAGGCGTGGCTCAGGCCACCGAGTACCGTGTTGCGATGTACCCGCAATCCCTCGGCGCCAGGCATGGCGCCTGCGAACAGTGCCGCAGGCAGTTCGCGCCCCGCATCGTCCGCGGCCATCAGCGCCGTGGCCATGCGTGATTGCAGCATCGCCAGCGGCCAGAGCGCGGGCGCGACCTGCGCGCCGGCAATGTCAGGCGTGCGCTGCATTGGCCTGGTTCCTGAAGTCTGCACGGCTGCTGCGAGCGAGCGGCAACGACGTGTAGTCATCCTGCAATTGCTGCGCGTGCTGCGCTTCTTCCTGCAGCACCCTGAAATCGGGCAGGCGCGTATCCCATTCGAGCAGGGTGGGCAGCACGCCAAATTCCGCAATAGCGGCTGCATACAAAGACCAGACATCGGCGCACACGCGATCGCCGTGATCGTCGATGCGCAGCTCTGCGCCATCGGTTGTGGCGACCACGGCGTGGCCGGCGAGGTGCATCTCGCCCACACTGCGATGATCGAGGGCCTGGCTCCAGTGCGCCAGCACTTCATGGGCATCGCGGCGCTGATTGCGCGCACTCACATAGATATTGTTGATGTCGAGCAGTACGCCGCAGCCGGTGCGCTGGACCACCGCTGCGAGAAATTCCGCCTCGCTCATATCAGCGGAGGCGTAACAAAGATAAGTAGAAGGATTCTCGATCAGCAGCGTGCGAGCCAGCGCCTGTTGCACCTGCCCGACATTGCGGCAGACGATGGCCAGCGCTTCTTCGGTATATGGCAGCGGCAGCAGATCTGGCAGGTAGTGGCCGTTGGCCACGCTCCAGGAGAGATGATCGGAGATCAGGCCGGGTGCGAGTCGCTCGCTCAAGTCGCGCAGTCGCGCCACATGTGCAGCCTCTACACCCACTGCCGAACCCAGTGAGAGGCCTACGGCGTGGAGCGAGAGCGGATAGTGCGCGCGCAGCTGCTCGAGTTCGGCCAGCGCGGCCTCATCGGCCATGTAGTTCTCGGGATGAACCTCGAACCACGCCGCGGTGGGTCGCTCGGTCGCCACCATCGACTGATGAGGCAAACGCAGCCCGATTCCGGCGCGGGCCGGAATCGGGCTGCTGGCGAGCGACTGCGACATCAGCCCTTCATCAGGCTGCCACTGCCCAGCTTGGCGCACACGCCAGCGGGCAGTTCCACGAACGAGGTCTTGTCCATGCTCTTGGTCGCCTGGCCAGCGCAGGAATGATCGCCCGAGGCGCAATCGTTCTTGCCGGCCTTGTTCACGCCGAAACACTTCTCCATGGCGGGCTTGTCCATCGCCTTCTCGGTGGCGGCAGAAGCCGTGGCGACGAAGCCGAGGGCGGCGGCGCCGAGCAGCGCGGACAGGGTCGCGGTCTTGAGGGAAATCGCTGACATGAGTTACTCCAGTATGGATTGAGGGTTGTCGATCAATGGGCCTGGGCGTCGCCAGTCTGTCTGACGCTCTCCGCTGCGGCTACCCATATATCGTTGCGATCGGGCGAAGGTTACACGATGATCGTGGCCATGGCCCCGGGCACGCAAGCACAACTGCAGGAAGCCGCCTGGGCCGGGCTGATGCGCGCTGCCCAGGCCGGCGACGCACACAGCTACGAGCAGCTGCTGCGGGCGATAGTTCCTTTCATCAGGAGCCTGGCACGCCGTTACAGCCGCGGCGCCACGGCCGCTGAAGATGTGGTGCAGGACGTACTGCTGTGCGTGCACCGCGTACGCCACACCTGGGATCCGGCGCGACCTTTCTGCCCCTGGCTGGCGGCCATTGCCGCGCGTCGCGGTATAGACAGAATCCGGCGCGATGCGCGCATCTCGCGCCATGAGCTCAACGATGAGGCGGCCTATGAAACCTTTGCCGCCCCTGCAACGAATAACGAAACAGGAGCCTTGCGCGCCGCCGAACAGATCGAGCCCTTGCTGGCAGCGCTGCCCGAGCGGCAGCGCCAGGCTCTGGAGGCGACCAAGCTGCGCGGCCTGTCGCTGGCGCAGGCGGCCGAAGAGTCGGGCCAGAGTGTCGCGGCCCTGAAGGTCAATGTGCATCGCGCCGTGAAATCGCTGCGGCGCCTGCTGGGTAACGATGGATAGGAATGTGGAGACCGATAGACTGATAGCCACGCTGGGCCAGGGGCTCAGTGCCGTCAAACCGCTGCGGCCGCCGCAGTGGCGGGCGTTGCTGTGGCTGACGCCGCTCGCCTTGCTGGTAGTCGCCGCGCTGTGGCGCTACGCGAATCTCACGGCGATGGCGCATCGCCTGGCCGAGCCGCGCGCGGCGCTGGAGTGCATTGGCGCGCTACTGACCGGTGTGAGCGCGATCGTATCGGCGTTCTATCTGTCGTTGCCCGATCGCTCAGACCTGTGGCGCTTCGCGCCCCTGCCGCCGTTGTTGTTGTGGATGGCCTGCAGCGGTGTGGGCTGCCTGGAACACGGCCTCGGCCTGGGCCCAGCTGGCGATCGGCTGGGCGAGAGCGGCAGTTGCTTCAAGTTCATCCTGATAGTCAGCCTGCCGACGGCGGCGCTGTTGTTCCTGGCGCTGCGCCGTGCGCGGCCCCTGCTACCGCTACGCGTGGCGCTCAGCGGCGCGCTCGGCGTCGCGGCGCTGGCGGCCTTCGTGCTGATGTTCTTTCATCCCTTCGACGTCACGCTGATCGATCTTGCAATGCATGCATTGGCGGTGGTTCTGGTCGTCAGCCTCGCCGGACTGCTCAGGCGGGTGGCCTTTTCGCCCACGGACTCGCGCCCGGGCGGTACCGGACAAAGTTGAGGTTTCTCGCTACCGCTTCGCACGCGAGTATAGTTCCGCCGGCCTACTGCCAAACAACAACCAACCTCGGGGGCTGATCTGAACTACAAGACACTATTGCTGGCGGCAACACTGAGCATTGCGCCATTGGCCTATGCGGATCTCGAACCGTACAAGGACTACACGGAGAGTGAGGCCGTCTGGTCGGTGACGACGATCAAGGTGCACTCGAACATGTCCGATGCCTATCTGGAAGGTCTGCAGAAGACCTGGGTCGCCTCGAACGAAGTGTCCAAGAAGCTCGGGCAGATCGAGGACTACCACATCTATCGCAGTGAGCTTGAAGACAGCGGCAATTTCAACCTGCTGCTGGTCGTCAAGTTCAAAAACTCCGAGATGTTGGCGCCCAACAAGGCGCGTTACGATGCATTCATGAAAGAATGGGGCGCCGAGCGCAACAAAAAGACCATCGATACCGCTCAGCATGAATATCCGGCGATGCGCGATATCACCGGAGATTACCTGCTGCGCGAAATTACCCTTACGAATACTAAGTAGCGCTGGAATCCTGCCGCACTGGCGCGCCCGATCCTGACGAAGGAGCGGGCGCGTCAGGCTCAATCTCAGGCGGCGACCGGGATCTGCCGGCCGAGCATCTTCTCGATCGCACGCAGGCGATCGCGTTCGTCACGACTGACCAGCGAGACCGCCTCGCCGCTGCAACCGGCCCGGCCGGTGCGGCCGATGCGATGCACGTAATCCTCGGGCACATGCGGCAACTCGAAGTTCACCACGTGCGGCATGTCCTCGATGTCGAGGCCGCGCGCGGCGATATCGGTGGCGACCAGCACCTGGATGCGGCCCTGCTTGAAATCATCGAGCGCACGGGTGCGTGCGCCCTGCGACTTGTTGCCGTGGATCGCGGCGCAGCGCAGGCCATCCTTCTCGAGGCGCTGCTGCAGTCGGTTGGCGCCGTGCTTGGTGCGCGTGAACACCAGGCTCTGGCGCTTGCCACCGTCGAACAGGATGCGCGTCAGCAGCGGATGCTTGTCACCGCTCTCGACGTGATACACGCGATGATCGACCAGCGCGATCGGCGCATTGCGCGGCGCGATGTCGATGCTCTCGGGATTGCGCAGCAGCCCGCGCGCCAGCTCACGGATCTCGTTGGAGAAGGTGGCCGAGAACAGCAGGCTCTGGCGCACTTTCGGGAGCGCCGCGATCAGCTTGCGGATCGGGCGGATGAAGCCCATATCGAGCATGCGATCGGCTTCGTCGAGCACCAGCAGGTTGATGGCGCTGAGGTCCACGGCGCGCTGCTGCAGGTGATCGAGCAGGCGTCCGGGCGTCGCGATGATGATGTCCACGCCGTTACGCAGTGAGTCGATCTGCGGCTTGGGGCTCACGCCGCCGAAGATCAGGACGCCGCGTTGCGGCAGGTGAGCGCCGAGTTCACGGAACGAATCGGCCACCTGGGCCGCAAGTTCGCGCGTCGGCACCAGCACCAGCGCACGCGGCGCACGTGCACCGCGCGGCGCAGGCTGTTGCTCCTGCAGCTTGTGCAGCAGCGGCAGCGCAAAGGCCGCGGTCTTGCCGGTGCCGGTTTGCGCGGCGCCCAGCACGTCACGACCGGCCATCACCAGTGGAATGGCGCGCGACTGGATCGGGGTCGGGTTCTCATAGCCGGCACCAGCGATGGCGCGCAGCAGTTCAGGATGCAGATCAAAATTACTGAAAGACAAAGAAGTTCTCCAAATATGGACGGGCCCGGAGCGCTGTAGCGCTGTCGGTACGGGCGATTAAACCGTTGAGGCAATACACCGCCACCGTCGAACGGCCCGTGGCAATGCAAAAGCGCAATGCACGGCGGCCGACCGGCGCGGTCAGGTTTGCAGGAGGAGCGATTGATCCCGGCTAGAGCGGGAGGTCAGAAGAACCTCGGCACGTGGGACCGACGCCCACGTATTCGACAAACTCGGGGCGCACTCTACAGGAAATGGTCCGGCCGCGCGAGCACGCATTTCACAATACCTGCCTGGCAGCCGCGCCAGCGGGGGTCGCAGCGTACCAGGGGCCGCTAGATCTGGACGATCCTGACAATACGTTTCAGCGGGCCAAAGTCGACTGCGTTGCGGGTGTAGAGCGGCAGGCCGATGGCTGCGGCTGTCGAGGCGATGAGCAGGTCGGCGAGCCGCGCGCGACTCGATTGCCCAGCGGCAAGTGCCGCAGCGAATACCCGGCCATACATGCGTGCTGATTCTGCATCGAAGGGTAACGGGTCCCAGGTCGCCGTCGCCCACTGTAGTCGATCCTGTCGGCGGGCGCGTTCGTCCGTGTTCTCGGTCGCGTGCGGGCCCGCGGTGAGTTCAGCCAGACTGATCGCGGTGATTGCGGATTCATCGGGTAGCAACGAGGGATCGATCAGGTCATGATCGATCACGACCGAAGTGTCCAGAACGCCCTGCGAGGGTTCAGACATGGGCGTGTGGGTTCACGACCGCATCGAGGTCGGCGCGAAACTGCCCGGCGTCGATCCGCGCCGCCTGCGCCGCAGCATCCGCGATGGCAGCTCGTGGCACGAAACGGCGGCGCCGGATAGGTCGCAGTTCGCCTACCGGGGTGCCATTCCGACTGACTATTACCGTCCGTCCGGCTTCCACCTCGCGGAGGATGGCCCCGGAGTCATTGCGCAGTTCTCGCTGTGTGATGACGCGGTTTTTCATGGAGGGTAGCGTAGCAGTTGTAGCACTTCGTAGCAAGTCGGCCCCTCGCCCCCTCTGCGCGCAGGCTGAGGTGCGCAGCGCCAGCGGCTATCGCACTGCACTACGAAGATTCCGCAGCGACTAGCGGTTTCCCGCAATGACGTGCGCTGGCATGGCCTTGGTATAAACAGCCCATGGCACCGAAAAACAACGCGCTGCGCCTGGCCACCGCCACCGCGAACTGCGACTGCTGCTTCATGGAGTCGCACTGCTGGCCCGGGATCGAGGCACACAGCGGCGAAGTGCTCGTCAAGCGCGAGCCGACGCTGATGGCGGAGAATGTGTTGTGGCGCGAAGGCGCGCAGTTCAACGGGCTGTATTTCGTGCGCAGCGGTGCCATCAAGGTCTACGAGATCGACCTGAGTGGCGAAGAGCGCATTCTCCAGTTCGCCTTCGCGGGCGATCTGCTGGGCCTCGAGGCGCTGGCCGCGGGCCGCCATGAGAACAGCGCCGTGGCGCTGATCGAGACCATGCTCTGCAAGCTCCCCTGGCCGCCGCCGGCGGACGACCGGGCGCTGCTCGAGCGTCTGCTCAAGCGCGCCAGCGTGCAGCTGCGCCAGCGCGCGCGTGCCACGCGGCTTGCGGATCCCGATGCTTCGGTGCGCAGTTTCCTGCACGAGATCGCCACGCACATTGGTCGCGAGGAGCGCGTGGGCGAGAATGTGTGGATACGCCAGCGCCTGCCGATGAGCCGGCTGGAAATCGGCCAGTACCTGGGCTACGCGGAAGAGACCGTCTGCCGCAGCATGCGCCGGCTGCAGAGCAACGGTGAACTGGAAGTGAGCGGCCGCACGCTACTGCTCAGGCAACCCCCCGTCGGCAGTGCGGCGACTGCGGTTCGCAGCGCGGGCAGAACAGAAACGCTCAGCGCGTAGCACCGGCAGCGCGCGCCCCGGCAACGTGCGCCGGCAGCGCGGCGCGCTCAGCGCTTCGGCGGCAGATCGAACTTCGCAGTGGTCTTGGCGCGGACTTCTTCCAGCGTAACGCCCGGCGCCATCTCCTGCAGCACGAAGGGCGCGTGCCGATCGGGCCGAGCGAACACCGCCAGATCGGTGATCAGCTTGTCGACCACGTTGAGGCCGGTGAGCGGCAGATCGCAACGCGGCTTGAACTTGGCGCTGCCATCTTTCGAGGTGTGCTCCATCACCACGACCACGCGCTTCACACCCGCGACCAGGTCCATCGCGCCGCCCATGCCCTTGACCATCTTGCCCGGGATCATCCAGTTGGCCAGATCGCCGTTCTCGCCGACTTCCATCGCGCCAAGGATTGAAAGATCGATGTGCCCGCCGCGAATCATCCCGAAGCTGTCGGCCGAGGAAAAATACGACGAGGTCGGCAGCGCCGTGATGGTCTGCTTGCCGGCGTTGATGAGATCGGGATCTTCCTCGCCTTCGTAGGGGAACGGGCCCATGCCCAGCATGCCGTTCTCCGACTGCAGCACCACGCGCATGTTCGCGGGAATGTAGTTGGCCACCAGCGTCGGAATGCCGATGCCGAGGTTCACATAGAAGCCGTCACGCAGTTCCTGCGCGGCACGGGCAGCAATCTCATCGCGCGACCAGGCCATCAGCGTGCTCCCTGCGCGCCAGCAGGCGCACCCGCACCGGGGCGCTTGCGCACCGTACGATTCTCGATGCTCTTCAGATAGCCCGACCCCTGGACGATGCGCTGGACAAAAATGCCCGGCGTGTGGATCTGATCGGGATCGAGCGTGCCGGGCTCGACCAGCTCTTCTACTTCGGCCACCGTGACGCGACCCGCGGTCGCCATCATCGGATTGAAATTGCGCGCGGTCTTGCGATACACGAGATTGCCTTCGCTGTCGCCGCGCCAGGCCTTGACCAGCGAGAGATCGGCAACCAGGCCGGTCTCGAGCACGTAGATGTCGCCATTGACCGTGCGCTGCTCCTTGCCTTCGGCCACCAGCGTGCCGGCGCCGGTGCGCGTGTAGAAACCCCAGATGCCCGCGCCGCCGGCGCGTATACGCTCGGCCAGCGTGCCCTGCGGATTGAACTCGAGCTCGAGCTCGCCGGAAAGGTATTGGCGCTCGAACTCCTTGTTCTCGCCCACATAGGAGGAAATCATCTTGCGGATCTGGCGCGTCTTGAGCAGCGGACCGAGTCCGAACTCATCGATGCCGGCGTTGTTTGAAACAACTGTAAGGTTCTTGGCACCCGAATCGCGCAGCGCGACGATCAGGTTCTCGGGAATGCCACACAGGCCGAAGCCGGCCGACATCACGGTGATGCCATCGCTCACGACGCCCGCGAGTGCGGCGGCTGCGTCGGGGTAAACCTTGGGACCTTGGGGCTTACTCATGGCTGTAATCTCACTGGCAAATACCTGAAGCAGGCAAGCTCGTTGCCCGGGATTATTGCATCAGGCTTGCTGGCAAGCCAGTTCGCCGCTGCGGCCGGGCACTGTTCCCGCCGCCACTTCGCAGGCGGGCAGCGCATCGCGATCGAGCGTCGCGCAAAGCGTCGCCAGCGACACCAGTTCGTGCCCCTGCGCGGCCCAGCCCTCGATGAGGCGCCGCATCACTGGCAGCAACTTCATGCCCTCGAGCTCGGCATGCAGCGTGAACACTTCGCTGCCGCCACTTCTGCCACCGCGATGGCCCTCGGTGTGTGCGAGCAGCACTTCGTGCACGTTCTCGGCATTGCGCCCGTCCAGGCCGATCAGCTCGTCAAGGGTCGGCAGCGTGGTCGGCATCTGCAGCACGCGGCTGCGTCGGCCGTTGATCAACGGTACGAAGGGCGCGCTGCCGCGCGCATCGGAGGCATAGTCGAAACCCAGTTGTTCCTCGAGCGCCAATGCGGCCTCATTCATCTGCCAGCCGGCGGCGCCGTGGACCCGCGGCGCATCGCCGAAGATGCGCTGGAAGCACTCGATACCCAGACGCATCTGGCGTTCAGTCCAGGCCGCATCGCGACGCGCGACGAAATCCTGCCAGGCGATGTGGTCATAGCAATGCATGCCAACCTCGAAGCCGGCATCGCGCACCGCGCGCATCTGATCGCCCGCGCGCCG
Source organism: Gammaproteobacteria bacterium (assembly GCA_025350055.1). GTDB lineage: Bacteria > Pseudomonadota > Gammaproteobacteria > Steroidobacterales > Steroidobacteraceae > FEN-1191. The sequence continues at coordinate 18,596 of JANXYK010000021.1, forward strand.
GCCGATGTCGGGGCCGGGCAGCAAGGTGCCGTACAGCAGTGTGCGCAGGCCATAGTGTTCGAGCACCGAAGTGCGCGACACCTTGCCGAGGAAGCCGGGACGAAACACCCTGCGGATCGCACGCCCAGTGTGATCGGGGCCGAGGCTGAATAGAAACGTGGCGCCGGCACCGGCCTGCTGCAACAAGCGCAGGAGAGGCGGCACGCCCTCGCGCGTACCGCGCAGGGTGTCGACATCCACCTTGAGTGCGATGCGCACCGTTCAGTCGATCAGATTCGAAGCCTGCGCAATCTGGCCGCGATAGGCCTCGAAGATCTGCTTGAGCGCATCGTGCATCGCGACCTTCGGCTCCCAGCCGAGCTCGCTCATCGTGTTGCTGATCTTCGGCACGCGATTGGTGACGTCCTGGTAACCCTTGCCGTAGTACTCGCCGGCCGTGGTGTCGAGCAGCTTCACTTTCTTGGCGTTGTCGCGGTACTCGGGATAGTCAGCCGCGAGCGCCAGCATCTGCTCGGCCAGTTCGCGCACCGAGAAATTGTTGGCCGGATTGCCGATGTTGAAGATCTTGCGCGTCGCGCAGCCATCTTTATTGGCAATGATACGCATCAGCGCATCGACGCCGTCGCTGATCGCCGTGAAGCAGCGCTTCTGCGCGCCGCCATCGACCAGCTTGATCGGCTCGCCGCGCGCGATGTGGCCGAGAAACTGCGTAATCACGCGCGAGCTGCCCTCCTTGGCCGAGTGGATGTTGTCGAGGCCGGCGCCGATCCAGTTGAAGGGGCGGAACAGCGTGTAGTCGAGCTGGTTGCCGGCGCCGTAGGCGTAGATCACGCGATCGAGCAGCTGCTTGGAGCAGGCGTAGATCCAGCGCTGCTTGTCGATCGGGCCGTAGATCAGCTCCGAGCTGGAAGGATCGAACTCACTGTCGCGGCACATTCCGTAGACCTCGGAGGTCGAGGGGAACAGCACGCGTTTGCCGTATTTCACGCACTGGCGAATGATCGGCAGGTTGGCTTCGAAATCGAGCTCGAACACTTTCAGCGGCGCCTGCACGTAGGTCGCCGGGGTCGCGATCGCCACCAGCGGCAACACCACATCGCACTTGCGGACGTGGTATTCGATCCACTCCTTGTTGATGGTGATGTCGCCCTCGAAGAATTTCATGCGCGGGTTGGCGAGCAGCGGCTCGATGCGCTCGGAGTTCATGTCCATGCCGAACACCTGCCAGTCGGTATCCTTGAGGATGCGTGCCGAGAGGTGGTGGCCGATGAAGCCGTTGACGCCGAGTATCAGTACTTTGGTAGCCATGATATGAACCCGTCGATGTTGTTTATTTGAGGCCGTTCGTCAGCGGCAGGATCTTGTCGCCAAAGCGCGCGTGGAAGGCCGCAGCATCGCGCACTTGTCCGTCCAGTTCGAATTCCAGCAGGCGCAGCGCACCATCGGCGCACAGGGCCTGCACTTCGCCGCCGCGCCAGCACAGCCCGGGCGGCGCGCTGCCTGCGCCGCCGCCAGCGCCAGTGCCAATTCCGGCGCCAGCACTGGCGCCAATCGCCGTGCGCAGCACCCGCAGCGGCAACCCGCCTGCCAGCGCAAACGCGCCCGGATAAGGCGGCGCCACGGCACGCACCAGATTGTGCACGGCGCGCACCCCGAGGCGCCAGTCTATCGCACCATCGGCGGCGCTGCGCCCACCGTAATAGCTGCCTTGGCCCAGGTCCTGCGGACGCAACTGTGCGGTGTCCGCCACCAGACCCGGCAGCGCACGATTGAGGCTGATTTCGGCCGCCACGCAAACCTTACGGAATACTTCCACCGCCGTGTCATCCGGCAGGATCGGCACGGCTTCGGCATCGACAATGGCACCCGCATCGGGCTTGACCGTCATCGCATGCAGCGTCGCCCCGGTCTCAGTCTCGCCATTGAGCACCGCCCAGTTCACTGGCACGCGACCGCGGTACTTCGGCAGGAGCGAGCCGTGCATGTTGTAGGCGCCACGCGCGGGCATCGCGAGGATCTCAGAGCCCAGCATGTGGCGGTAATAGAAAGAGAACAGGAAGTCCGGGCGCGCGGCGCGCAGCTGCGCCAGGAACTCCGGCGTATTGGGATCGGCCGGCGTCGCAATCCTCAGCCTATGCCAGCGTGCATGCTGCGCCACGCTGGCGAACCAGATCTGCTCGGCCGGGTTGTCCTGGTGCGTGACCACCAGTGGCACTTCGATACCCTGCGCCAGCAACACCCGCAGGCAGCGCACTCCCACATCGTGGTAGGCGAAGACTACCGCGCGTGTCACGGCGGCGGCGCGCCGCCCGGCCGACGCTCGAGCACCGCGCCAATGATGTAACGCGGCCGGCGACGCACCTCTTCATAGATGCGGCCGATGTATTCGCCCAGCAGGCCGAGACCGAACAGCGCGATGCCGATCAGCAGGAACGCGATCGCGAACAAAGTGAACATGCCCTGCTCGGCCGCGTTCGGACCAAACACCAGCCGGCGCACGATCAGGCCGATGCCAAACAGCACCGACAGAAACGACACCGCGGTGCCCAGCGCCGAGAAGATCTGCATCGGCACGATCGAGAAGCCGGTCATCAGATCGAAGTTCAGCTTGATCAGCTGCCAGATCGAATACTTGGATTCGCCGGCGCTGCGATCCTCGTGCCGCACCATGATCTCGGTCGGGCTGCCCGCAAAGGTATAAGCCAGCGCCGGCACGAAAGTGTTGTTCTCGCTGCACTGATTGATGGCATCGACAATGCTGCGCGCATAGCCGCGGAACATGCAGCCGTGGTCGCTGATGCGGATCTTCGTGGTGCGCTCGCGCACGATGTTCACCAGGCGCGAGGCCCAGCGCCGCCAGGCCACGTCGTGGCGCTGCTTGCGGATGGTGCCGACGTAGTCGTGCCCGGCATCGAGCTCGGCCAGCACGCGACCGATTTCTTCCGGCGGATTCTGCAAATCGGCATCAAGCGTGATCAGGTATCTGCCGCGCGCCTGCGCAAAGCCGGCCAGGATCGCGCGATGCTGGCCGAAGTTGGCGGCGAACAGCACCACGCGCGTGACATCGCTGCGCTGCTCAAACTGTGCGCGCAGGATCGCCGCTGAACTGTCGCGACTCCCATCGTTGACGAAGATGATCTCGTAGCTGCGCCCCAGTGCATCGAGTGCCGCATAGAGGCGCGCGAACAAGGCCGCGAGGCTGGCCTCTTCGTTGTAGACCGGAATCACCACGGAGATTTCGGGCATCGCAAAGCCCGGCGCGCCCGCGACACTCAGCGCGCCACCAACACTCGGCACGCCGCCAATGCTCGGCACGCCGCCGAAATTCAGCTCGCCACTGGTGCCGGTCACTACGCTCATGCTGTGGCCCTTTGAGTACTCGCTGCCGCCAGCGCCGGGCCGATCGCGGCGCAGACGCGATCGACATCGCCATCCTGCATCGCCGGAAACAGCGGCAGGCTCACGGTGGCGCGGCCAATGCGCTCGGCGTGCGGGAATTCCCCAACGCGATGACCGAGCTCGCGGAACAGGCTGAACAGATGCATCGCCGGATAATGCACGCCGCAACCGATGCCAGCCGCGCGCAGGTTCGCAATGAACGGCCCGCGCGCCGCCCACTCGGGCAGCAGGATCTGGAACATGTGCCAGTTGCTGTGCTCGAAATCAGCCAGCGGCAGCTCACAGCCGAGCGTACGATCGAAGCGCTCGAAGTAACGGCGCGCCAGTACCGCGCGGCGCTCGTTGAAAGTCTTGAGTGCCTTGAGCTGTCCGAGGCCGATGCAGGCCGCGATATCGGTCATGTTGTGCTTGCCGCCGGGCAGCGTGACATCCATGCCTTCCCAGCTGTCGCCGCGGCGCACCGCGCCCTGCAGCCGCCACAACTCGCATTGCCTGGCTTCGTCTTCATTGTTGAGCACCAGGCAACCGCCTTCGCAGCTGGTGATGTTCTTGTTGGCGTGGAAGCTGATCGATACCAGATCGCCGATGCTGCCGATCGGCTTGCCGCCCCAGCTCGCGCCCATCGACTGCGCGGCATCTTCGATCACGCGCAGCTTGTGCTTGCGCGCGATCTCGTACAGACGATCGCGATCGACCGGGAGACCCGCGAGATCCACCGGGAACAAGGCGCGCGTGCGCGGCGTGATCGCCGCTTCGATGCGCTCGAGATCAATGTTGCGCGTGCGCGGATCGCAATCGACGAACACCGGCTTGGCGCCAGCGCGCAGCACCACGTTCGCGGTTGCCACCCACGACAGCGGTGTCGTGATCACTTCGTCGCCGGCTTGCACGCCAATCATCGACAGCGCGATTTCCATGCCACCCGTAGCGGAGCTGAGCGCGCGCACCGGTCGGCCGCCGAACATGGCCGAGAGCTGCGCTTCGAATTCCTTCACCTTGGGGCCACTGGTGATCCAGCCCGAGCGCAACACCTCGCCGACTGCAGCGATGGTGGCCTCGTCGATGGCCGGTCGGGTGAAGGGCAGGAAGGGCTGACTCAAGCTCGGTACCTCAAAATCCGCTTAAGCATGAACCGCACTGCGCGCGACCAACCACACGCCGATGAGGATGATGCCGATGCCGACAAGGCGCCCCGCACTCAGGCTCTCGCCGAACAACCACCACGCGGCCAGCGCGTTCACCACATAGCCGACCGAGAGCATCGGGTAAGCTACGCTCACCTCGACGCGCGAGAGCGCCAGGATCCACACCACCACGCTGATCGCGTAGCAGAACAGGCCGCCGATGATCGGCGCATTGAGCACCAGCCGGCCGGCGATCGCCATGGCGTTTGAGGCGCGCAGTTCGATGCCGGCGAGTGCGCCAGCGCCGGCCTTCAGCAGGAGCTGCGCTACAGCGTTCAGCAGCACTCCCGTGAGCACCAGCGCCAACTGCGAACCTTTCATTTTCTCGCCACCGCCACCATGGAGGGCGCAGTGTATATCACGCGCATGGGCAGTCCCATCTGCTGCAGGGTCGGGAAGGCCGAGGCGCGGATGACCGCCACGGCATCGCCCTGGGCGCGCCAGCGCTCGGCAAATTGCGGCAGATCGGCCACCCAGCGCGAGGGCGCCTGATTCAGGCCAAAATCGAGCTCGCCGCGGTAGCGCACCAGCGTGCAGGTGCGATTGAGGTAGAAGGGTATGGACTGCTCGTAGTCGTCCACGCAATAGAAAGGTGTCGCGGGCTTGAGCTCAGGGCGCACAGCCGCAATCAGCCGCGCCAGTTCGCGCTGCCGTGGCAGCTGATCGGCCGCCAGCGGCAACAGGCTCAGCAGCAACATGGACCCCGCCGCAGCCGCGATCGTGGCTGCCAGCGTTCCCCGGCGCAGCGCCAGCCAGGCGGCATAGACGCAGGCCAGCCCGGCGGCGATGAAGGCGCCCGCCATCAAGGGCAGCGCAGCGCCCGTGCCGACCTCAAGTCGCGCCGCCCAGGCCGGATTCAGCCACAGCGCCACCACCAGCGCCCCGAGCAGCAGCCACAGCGCCGCGGCCACCGCCAGCGCACGCATCAGGCGCGGCGCGGGCAGGTCGGCCAATGCCCTGCCGGTCAGCAATGCCAGCGCCGGAAACAGCGGCAGGATGTAGGGGATCAGTTTCGATTGCGAAATGCTGAAAAACAGGAACCCGAACAGCACCCACAGCACCAGCATCCAGGTAGCGCCGTCACCCATGCGCATCGCGCGGTAGCTGCGCGCCACGACGGCGGGCAGCAATTCAGTCCACGGCAGGAAACCCAGCAGCAACACGGGAATGAAAAACCAGTCGGGCTCGTAGCGCGCGTGCACGCGGGTCAGGAAGCGTTCGAAGTGTTCATGGATGAAAAAGAAGCGCGCGAATTCCGGATTGCGCTGCGAGACCAGCAGCACCCAGGGCGCGGCGATCAGCGCCAGCGCGATCAGCACCCACCAGGGGCGCGCGCGCAGCAGCAAGCGCCAGTCACGGCGCAGCAGCAAATACAGCGTCGCCACAACACCCGGTATCAGGATGCCGACCAGGCCCTTGGAGAGAAACGCGAGCGCCGTGCCCACTGCCAGCAACAGCGCACCACTGCGTTCACGACTCGCGCCCTGTTCGCTAACCAGCAACAACAGGCCCACCAGCGACACCTCGAGAGCGATGCTGAGTCCCATGTCGAGCGTCGACATGCGCGCCAACGCGAGGTACAGCAGCGACCCGCCCTGCACCAGCGCCGCCAGCGCGCCAACCCGTGCACCGAACACGCGCGTGCCGACCCAGGCCGTGAGCAGCAGGCCGAAGAAACCGCACAGCGCCACCCACGCACGCGCCGACCACTCGTGTTCACCGAACACACTGAAGGCGACGGCGGTGGCCCAATAGTGGAGCGGTGGCTTCTCGAAATACTTCAGGTCATTGAGCCGCGGCGTGACCCAGTCGCCACTGGCAACCATCTCGCGCGGAATCTCGGCGTAGCGTCCTTCGTCGGGATTGAACAGCGTGTAGCTGCCCAGTGGCGCGAACCACAGCAGCAACGCGACCACGACCCCGAAGACCCACGGCTTTTGCGGCATTTCGCCATCTTAGCAGCCGCCCGGCATTCAGGTGGCGGGGGCAAAACTCTCCGCGCGGGCCAGCTTCCAGGAATTGCCATAGAAGCGATGCACGGTGCCGCTGAGCAGTTCGTCGGGCTCCAGGAAGGTATGCACATCGGAGAACTGCTGCACCCGGGTCTGGCTGATACGCCGCACCAGGTGTTGGGGTCGCAGCTGCCCCGGATGCTCGAGGCCGGCGGCCGCGAGGATCTGCGCCAGCGCGGCCACGGTGTTGTGATGGAAATTGCGCACCCGCTGCGCCTTGTCGTCGACCACCAGCGCGCGCTGGCGCAGAGCATCCTGTGTGGCGACGCCGGTCGGGCAGCGGTTGGTATTGCAGCTCTGCGACTGGATGCAGCCGATCGCGAACATGAAGGCGCGCGCCGAGTTGGCCCAGTCGGCGCCGAGCGCCAGCACGCAGGCGATATCGAAACCGCTGACGACCTTGCCGCTGGCCGCGACGCGCAGGCGCTTGCGCAGGCCGGTGCCCACCAGCACGTTGTGCACGAACAGCAGGCCTTCGCGCATCGGCATGCCGATGTGATTGGTGAACTCCACCGGTGCGGCGCCCGTGCCGCCTTCCTTGCCATCGACGACGATGAAGTCGGGCGTGATGCCGGTGCGCAGCATCGCCTTGACGATCGCCATGAACTCCCAGGCGTGGCCGATGCACAGCTTGAAGCCTACGGGTTTGCCGCCTGATCGTTCACGCAACTGCGCCAGGAATTCCAGCAGCGCGATCGGGCTGTCAAAGGCGCTGTGGCGCGCCGGTGAAACACAATCGACACCGACCGGCACGCCGCGCGTCGCGGCGATTTCGGGCGTGACTTTTGCGGCCGGCAATATGCCGCCGTGGCCGGGCTTTGCACCCTGACTGAGCTTCAGCTCGATCATCTTCACCTGCGGGCTGGCAGCCTGCTCGGCGAAGCGCGCAACATCGAAGCGACTCTGCGCATCGCGGCAACCGAAATAGCCGCTGCCGATTTCCCAGATCAGATCGCCGCCGCATTCGCGGTGATAAGGACTGATGCTGCCCTCGCCCGTGTCGTGCGCGAAGCCACCCAGGCTCGCACCACGATTGAGCGCGCGGATCGCATTGGCGCTCATCGCGCCGAAACTCAGCGCGGAGATATTCAACACCGAGGCCGCATAGGGCTGCGCGCACTGCGCACCGCCGACCTTGATGCGAAAACTACCCGGGTCGGCTTCGTGTCGTGGCTGCAGCGAGTGGCCGATGAATTCGTAACCTTCTTCGTACACGTCAGTCAGGGTGCCAAAAGGCTTCTCGCTGCTGGCGTTCTTGGCGCGCTGGTACACCAGCGAGCGTTGTGCGCGCGAGAACGGCAGCTTCTCGTCATCGCCCTCGAGCAGGTACTGGCGAATCTCGGGTCGTATGCTTTCGACGAAGTAGCGTATGTGGCCGATCAGCGGATAGTTGCGCAGCACCGCGCGGCGGGTCTGCAACAGATCGTAGCTGCCGATCACGCTCAGGCCGATGACCAGTACCGCCGGCGGCCACCAGGCGCTGCCGCGCGGCAGCAGCCACAGGCTCAAGGCCGCCAGTAGCAGGCAGCAGAGGAAAACCGAATAGCGGTTGAACAGCGACAGGGTTGTTCCGCGCGAACTCATGCCCTGCTATCGGCCGGCAGGGCCGGAAATTGCGTGTCGCAGCGCACATTCCCTGCGCGATCTACCTATGCCAAGGCCGGGGCTGGCGGGCGTAAGATGGGCGTAGCTGGCCCCGGAGGCGGTAGCCAGGAATGGAGAACTGCAATGAAAATCAACGTGGGAACTGTCGATCGCGTGCTGCGGGTATTGATCGGCCTGATACTGATCAGCGCCGCGGCCACCGGGCGCATAGGCCTGTGGGGCTGGCTGGGCGTGGTACTGCTGGCCACCGGCCTGTTCCGTTTCTGCCCGGCCTATACGCTGCTGGGCATGAACACCTGCGGCACGCCGCCAGCGCCAAAATAATCAGCGCTTGAAGAGGTCCTTGAGCTTGTCCTGCAGTTTATCCTGCAGCTTCTGCTTGACCTCGTCCTTGCGCTTGTCGATTTCCTGCTGAAGGCGCGCTTTCAGCAGGCCGCTGACGTCGGGCCGCAGCTTGGGTGAGGCGAAGCTGCCGGTGACCACCACTGGCACCTTCAGACCGACGATGTCCTGTGTGTCCGCGGCGTTTTCCTCCGGAATTTTCAGCACCACCGCATCGAGCCGGTAGTCGAGCGTGCTCGCAGGCAGGTCGGCGCTACCGCGGCCACTCACCTGCAGGTATTGCATCGCCACCTTGAGATCATCGTTGCTCAGCACACCGTTGGTGAATTTGCCGGTGGCCGAAAGTGCGGTGAAGGGCGTGTGCTCGGGGCCGGTGCGCGCCGGCGGTGCCTGCTGCTTCAGCAGCGCACGCGCGCGGCGAATCTCGTACCAGAGATCGGCGCCCTCGAGCGCACCGTCATCGACGTGGAACTCGAGTGTGCCGTTGAGCGTGCGCAGCATCGCGCTGCTGTCGGCGCCGGTGGCGGTGGCCTTGATGGCGGCATTGCCGTGTCCGGAGATGCGCTTGGTCTCGAGCATGTCGCTCATCAGCGGCGCGAAGTCGATGCCGCTCAGGTGCTCATCGACGCTCAGGCGCGGCACCCGACCCGAGGCGTCGACAGTAATGTCGCCGTGATACTGGCCGCCGTACATCTGCGCTTCTGATGGGAACACATGCAGCTTGCCGCCATCGGCATTCACGCCGATGCGCAGGTTGCTGTATTGCACGCCGGCGAACACGGCCGCGCCCGCGTTCAGCGTGCCGTCGGCGTTGAGACTACGCAGCCACTCGACCGGCACCGCGATCGGCGCTTCCGGTGCCGCCTTGGCAGCGCCGGCAGTCGCATTCGCGGCAGCAGCGTTCTTCGGCGGTAGGGGCGCGAGATAACGATCGGCATTGATGCGATCGAGTTTCAGGTCAAAGGCCAGCGCCGAGGTGGCGAGATTGGAAATGCCCGCGCGCCCGGTCATCGTGGAGTCATCGAACTTCAGCTTCAGGCCATCCAGCATCAGCGCATCGCGGCTGGCGGCGAGCGTGCCGCTGAAGCTGAGCTTGCGGAACATCGCCGGATCGCGCGTCGCGGGCAGCTCGATGCCGAGGCGGTGAAGAAGCTCGCGGGTCGATACCTCGGCCAGTTGCACCGGGCCCGCAAAGTGCGGCGCATCGATGATCTTCGTGCCCTCGAGACTGCCGTTGAGCTGCGCACCAGCGGCCTGCAACTGCAGGCCGGGCAATTTCAGTGTCTGCGCATTGAGATCAGCGTCGATGGCTTCGAAGCGCAGTTGCACCGGCAAACCCGCGGCCGGCAGGCCTGCGGCTTTGAGCAGCAGGTCGAGCTGCGGCGCCGCGAGCTGGTAGCGATTGGCGGCCAGATCGAGCGTCGTCTTGCCCAGCAATTGCACGCCTGCTTCGAGGGACTTGCCCTGCAGCAGCGTGAAAGCCAGCTTCAGGTCGAAGGGCTGGCCCGACTGCAACCTGCCGGTCTCGAGGTTCAGTGCACGCAGCGTGAGATCAGTGCCCGCGCCCGCGTCGCGATACTGCAGGGTGCCGTTGACGATCTGCAGCTTCGCAATGGCGGCAGCCGGAGCGCCTGAAGACTTGCTCTCGTCAGCGGCTTCCTTGTCCTTGCTGCTGCTCAGGTCGGCCCAGTTGTTGTGGCCCTTGGCATCCACGGCCAGGCGGATGGTGGGCGAATCGAGCTCGACCGCGCCGATCTCCAGCTGCCCGTGCAACAGCGGCATCAGCGCCACGCCCAGTCGCGCATGCTCGATCGCGACCATCGGCTCGGCGCCAAAGCCGGCGCCATTGGCGAGCGAAGCGCGGCCGACATCGACTGCGATCCAGGGGAAAACCTTGAGTTTCAGATCGCCCGGCAACAGCAGCTGTCGGCCGGTCTTCTCGAGCACCAGCTGCTGCAGGCGGGCCTTGTGCGCATTGGGGTCGACGAACACCAGCAGCAACACGGCGGCTAGCACCACCAGCCCGATGAGTCCGAGCACCGCAAATACCGCAATCTTGAACCCACGCATCACTGTTCTCCTGCCGGCAAGGCGCCCATCTTACTACCGCGCTGCCCGCCGGGCACGCGCAGCATCCACGCTTTCGTGCGCGACGATGTGCGTGCGATGTGTTTGCGCGCCTGCGCCGCCAGGTGATTTTCCTGCGCGCAATCCTGCCGCGACGACGCCGCGGCCGGCCGGGTTCCTGAAGCCCCGCCGACCGCGTTCGTGCCGCCCGGCTCAGGAACCGATGTACTCGCCCTTGCCGAGCTCCAGGCCGTTGTGACGCAGGATCGCGTACGTCATCGTGTAGTGGAAATAGAAATTCGGCATCACCGCGTTCAACAGGTAGACCAGACCCGTGAATTCCATTTCCCGCGGACCAAACTTCAATTTAATCTCTCGGCCTTCACTGCCGTCAATCTGCGCGGCGCTGTAGCTGGCCATGGATTTACGGGTCTTCTCGATGCGCGCCTGCAGCTCGGCAAAGGTGGTCTCGTTGTCTTCGAATTTCGGCGGCTCGGCGCCCGCAAGGCGTGCCGGCGCTCCCTTGGCGAAATCGCAGGCAATCTGCACTTGCCGGCAAAGCGGGAACATGTCGGGCGCCAGTCGCGCATTGATCAGCACCGACTGGTCGATCTTACGGGATTCAGCCCAGGTGGCGGCTTTTGTCAAGATCGTGGAAAGATTGCCGAGCAGCTTGTCCAACACCGGAACCGACGCCTGGTACATGGAAATAGCCATTGAAAACTCCTGGGGGTTTGAGGGGCGGCAACCATAGAATAGAGCGATGGCGATACACAAGGAGAATGACGCGCAGGCTGCACCACCAGCGGCCGCGCCGCAGCCAGCCGCACGGCGGCTGGCGCCCCTGGCGGCGTTGCGGCCGTTCCTGCGTCCGCACCTGCGGCTGATCCTGCTGGCGCTGGTGGCGCTGGCCGTGGCGGCGGGCGCCACGCTGGTGTTGCCGGTGGCCGCGCGCGAAATCGTCGATCACGGCTTCGATGCCAATGCCGCCGCGCACATCGGCCGTTATTTTTTTGGCTTCCTGGCCGTGAGCGTCATCATGGGCGTGGCTTCAGCCACGCGTTACTATCTGGTGAGCTGGATCGGCGAACGGGTGGTGGCCGATGTACGCCAGCGCGTGTTCAGCCACGTACTGTCGCTGTCACCCGAATTCTTCGAGTCTGCACGCACCGGCGAACTGCTCTCACGCCTCACCGGCGACACCACGCTGGTGCAGACTGTCATCGGCTCCTCGGCTTCATTTGCACTGCGCAGCATCGTCACCACCATCGGCGCATTGTTGATGATGGCGATCACCAGTCCGAAACTCACCGGACTCGCGTTGCTCAGCGTGCCGGTGGTGGTGGTCTCGATCATCCTGCTGGGCCGGCGCGTGCGCGGCCTGTCGCGCGCCGCACAGGATCGCATTGCCGAGACTTCAGCGCTCGCCAGCGAAGTACTCAACTCGATGCCGACCGTGCAGGCCTACACTCACGAGCCGGTCGATCGGGAGCGCTTCAGCGCTGCCACCGAGACAGCCTTTACCACCGGCATCAGGCGCACGCGTGTGCGCGCCGTGATGACCGCCGTGGTGATCATGCTGGTCGGCGCCTGCATTGTCGGTGTGCTGTGGGTAGGCGCCTCAGACGTGCTTGCCAAGCGGCTAAGCTCGGGCCAGCTGCTGCAATTTCTGCTGTTCGCGATCCTGCTGGCCAGTTCGGTGGGCGCACTCAGCGAGCTGTGGGGCGAAGTGCAACGCGCTGCCGGCGCTACTGAGCGCCTGATGGAGATACTCGCCACGACGCCCCTGATCCGCGCGCCCTCGCAGCCGCTGCGGCTGGCGCAGCCGGTGCGCGGAGCCATCGAATTCCGGCAGCTGCGCTTCAGCTACCCCTCGCGCCCCGAACATGCGGCGCTCGCCGATTTCAATCTGTCGGTGGCGCCCGGCGACGCGGTGGCGCTGGTCGGCCCTTCCGGCGCCGGCAAGTCGACAGTGTTTCAGCTGTTGCTGCGCTTCTTCGATCCGGGTGCGGGCCAGGTGCTGCTCGATGGCATCGACATCGCCAAACTCGATCCCTCGGAACTGCGCGCGCAGATTTCTGTGGTCGCACAGGAGGCGGTGATCTTCGCCGGCAGCATCGCCGACAACATCCGCTATGGCCGGCCCGAGGCCGATGACGCCGCCGTGCAGGCCGCAGCCACGGCCGCTGCGGCCGACGAATTCATCCGCCGCCTGCCGCTGGGTTACGCCACCCTGGTCGGCGAGCGCGGCATCACGCTCTCGGGCGGCCAGCGCCAGCGCATCGCGATCGCGCGCGCCATGCTGCGCGATGCACCGGTACTGCTGCTGGACGAAGCCACCAGTGCACTCGATGCCGAGAATGAACGCCTGGTGCAACAGGGCCTCGCCAACCTGATGGCCGGACGCGGCGGCCGCGCGCGCACCACGCTCGTGATCGCGCATCGCCTCGCGACCATCCAGAAGCTCAAGCGCATCGTGGTGCTCGATCAGGGACGCATCGTCGCGCAGGGCGATCACGCCCAGTTGGTGCGCGATGACGGGCTTTACGCCCGACTGGCTGCGCTGCAGTTCTGAAGGCGGCTTGACAGCTCCGCGGGGCGCGCCGATTCTTGGCCGTCATGAGCAATACCCTCTGGATCGGCACCCGCAAGGGCGCATTCACGTTGCGATCGGACATGCAGCGCCGCAGCTGGCGCCTGGCCGGGCCGCAATTTCTGGGCCATATCGTCCATCACGTCGTGCAGGATCCGCGCGATCCGCGCCACCTGGTGATGGCCGCCAAGACCGGGCACCTCGGTCCCACGATTTATACCTCGGCCGATCGCGGCCGGCATTGGCAGGAAGCCAAGACGCCGCCAGCGTTTCGCAAGGCGCGCGAGGGCGAGGCCCCGCGCGCCGTCGAGCGCAACTTTTGGCTCAGCCCCGCCCATGCGAGTCAGCCCGGTCTCTGGTATGCCGGCACTGCGCCCGCGGGCCTGTTCCGCTCCGAAGATCATGGGCAGAACTGGCAGCCCGTATCGGGCTTCAACGATCACGCGATGTTTTCCAAATGGGCGTCGGGCCAGCGCACGCCCGATGGCGAGCTGCTGCATTCCATCAGCGTCGATCCGCGCGATGCGCGTCATCTGTATCTTGCGATCTCGATCGGCGGCATCTTCGAATCGCTGGATGGTGGCGCCGACTGGGCGCCATTGAATGAGGGCGTGGCCGCGGATTGGCTGCCCGATCCCACCACGGAATACGGCCATGATCCGCACTGCCTGATCGTGCATCCGCAGCAGCCTGACCGGCTCTATCACCAGAATCACTGCGGCATCTACCGGCTTGACCGGCCCTCGCGCCGCTGGCAGCGCATCGGCGACAACATGCCGAAGAAGATCGGCGACATCGGTTTTCCGGTGGTCGCGCATCCGCGCGAGCCCGATACGCTCTTTGTATTTCCGATGGATGGCTCGAAGGTGTGGCCGCGCACCGCAATCGATGGCAAACCGGCGGTCTATCGTTCGCGCAATGGCGGGCGCAGCTGGCAGCGGCTCGATCGCGGCCTGCCGCGCAAGCAGGCCTGGTTCACGGTGCTGCGCCAGGCCATGTGCAGTGATGCGACCAGCAAGCTCGGGCTCTACTTCGGCACCACGCACGGCGAGGTCTGGGCCAGCAGCAACGGTGGCGACAGCTGGCGTTGCATCGCGCGACACCTGCCGGAAATCTACTCGGTCACGCACGCGAGTTGAATCGTCCTGTGAACGCTGCGCTGTCATGAAGCATGTCGTCAGAATTCCCGGTCCGCTGCGTTCCTACACGCAGGACGCCGCGCAGGTGCAGGCCAGCGGCGACACACTGGTGGAGCTGCTGGCGGCACTCGATCGGGCTCATCCCGGCATGCGCTTTCGCATCATCGATGAGCAGGATCGCATCCGCCCGCATATCCGGATCTTCGTGAACACACGCGAGATGCCAACGCTTGCAACCCCGCTGGCGGCGGGTGATGAAGTGCACCTGATCTGCGCCCTGAGTGGTGGCTGACGTGCCGGGCGGTGGCTGACATGTTGAGCGAGGACGAACGCGCGCGTTACAGCCGCCACCTGCTGCTGCCGGAATTCGGCGAGGCCGGGCAGGAGAAGTTGCGTGCCGCGCGTGTGCTGGTGGTCGGTGCCGGAGGACTCGGCTCACCCGCAGCGCTCTACCTCGCCGCAGCGGGCGTCGGTACGCTGGGGCTCGTCGATCACGATCGCGTCGACATTTCCAACCTGCAGCGTCAGGTACTGTTCGACACGGCTTCACTCGGTGCCGGCAAGGCCGAGACCGCGCGCGCGCGGTTGCGTGCACTCAATCCACTGATCGACGTGCAGGCACACAGCGTCGAGCTGCGCGCGAGCAACGCGCAGTCCTTGATCGAACCCTATGATCTGGTGATCGACGGGAGCGACCGGCTGGCAACACGCTACCTCGTCAACGACCTGTGCGTGCTGCTGAAAAAGCCGCTGGTGTCAGCGGCGATCCACCGCTTCGAAGGCCAGGCGATGAGCTACTTGCCCGGCCGCGGTCCTTGCTACCGCTGCCTGTTCCCGAAATCCGCGGACGGCGTGGTGCCCAATTGCGCTGAAGCCGGCGTGCTCGGCGTATTGCCGGGCATTCTGGGTTCGTTGCAAGCCACCGAGGCCTTGAAGATCGTGCTCGGTATCGGTACACCGTTGGCGGGCCGCCTGCTCACCTTCGATGCGCTGGCGATGAGCTGGCACGAATTCAGCTTCACGCGCCGCGCCGATTGCGCCGTCTGCGGCGACGCGCCTTCGATCAGGAGTGCCAACGACAGTGTCGCGGCCGGCCTTGACAATTCTTCAAGCGGAATCGAACGCCTCGAGCCGCAACAACTGCAGGCGCTGCTGGCGAGCGCACAGAGCGCTGCCGCTGCAGTGACACTGGTGGACGTGCGGGCCCCGCGCGAATATTCCGCCGGTCATCTGCGGGTCGCGATAAACATTCCTTTACCTGATCTATCGCGACGACTGGTGGAGCTTCCGCTAGACTCACAGCTGATCTTCATCTGCCGCAGTGGCGGTCGCAGCTGGGCAGCCGCAACGCAAGCTGCAGGCGCTGGCTACCGATCGCTGGCGCACCTCGAGGGTGGCATGCTCGCATGGGCGGCCACGCTCGATCCGTCCATGGTGGTTGCGCCGGCTTGAGCGTCGTCGTCGACGCCCAGCGGATTGTGCGACCCGGCGCTATTCGACCTCGATTCAGGGCTGAGACATTGCATACACACCTAGCGCGCATCACTCGCGCCGCGCTCGCGACACTCAGCGCAACCCTGTTGCTGCAGGCCTGTGCGCAGAAGGATCCGCAGGGAGCGAATGCGCGTGTGCCCGAAGTCGGTTTCCTGGTGCTGGCGCCGCAGCGCCTCACGTTGGGCACGCAGCTGCCAGGGCGCACGGTGGCGTTTCGCATGGCGCAAGTGCGCCCGCAGGTCTCCGGCATCATCAAGCAGCGCCTGTACACCGAGGGCGCCAACGTGACTGCGGGCCAGGCGCTGTATGCGCTCGATGCCGCCCCTTTCAAGGCCGCCTACGACAGCGCCCAAGCCGCCGTGGCAAAGGCCGACGCCAACGAACTCACCGTGCGACTGCGCTTCGCGCGCTACCAGAAGCTCGCGGCCAGCGGCGACGTCAGCCAACAGGATCGCGACGATGTCACGGCCAACCTCTCGCAGGCGCAGGCCGATCAGGCGACCGCGCGCGCCGCACTGGAAACCGCGCGCATCAACCTCGGCTACACCCGCATCGTGGCGCCGATCGCCGGGCGTACGGGCACCTCAGCGTTCACCGAAGGCGCGCTGGTGACCGCCAACCAGGATAGCCCTCTGACCACGGTGCAGCAGTACGACCCGATGTACGTGGATCTGAGCCAGTCGGTCACCGACCTCCTGAAGGTGCGCGCGGAATTTGCTGCCGGCCGCTTGCGGCGCGCCGATGATCACAGCGCCGCGGTGCGCCTGCAGCTCGATGATGGCAGCGAGTACAACCACGACGGCCGCCTGGAATTCACCGGCGTATCGGTCAGCGAAAGCACCGGCGCGGTGACCTTGCGGGCGATCTTCCCCAATCCCGAGGGTCGGCTGCTGCCAGGCATGTATGTGCGCGCGCAGGTGTCACAGGGCGTCGACGACACTGCGTTGGTGGTGCCGCAACAGGCGGTGGCACGCGATGCGCGCGGTGAAGCCACTGCATTGGTCGTGGGCGCCGAAGACAAGGCCGAGCTGCGCACGCTCAAGGTGAGTGAAGCCGGCAACAATCAGTGGCGGGTCGACACTGGCCTGAAGAGCGGCGATCGCGTGATCGTGCAGGGCCTGCTCAACCTGCGCCCGGGCACGACGGTGAAAGCCTCGCCACTACAGGCGCCGGCTCAGGCGCCCTAAGAGCAGGCCGCCGTGGCACCGTTCTTCATCGACCGGCCCATCTTCGCCTGGGTGATCGCGATCATCGTGATGCTGGCCGGCGCGCTCGCGATCCGCCAACTCCCGGTTGAGCAGTATCCGAACATCGCGCCCACCTCGATCGCGGTGGGCGCGAACTATCCGGGCGCTTCAGCTAAGGCGCTCGAGGAATCGGTGACGCAGATCATCGAGCAGTCGCTGACCGGCATCGATCGGCTGGTCTACATGTCCTCCACCAGCAGTTCGCAGGGCAACGCCAATGTGTCACTGACCTTCGAGGCTGGCACCGATCCCGACGTGGCGCAGGTGCAAGTGCAGAACAAGGTGCAGCAGGCGATACGTCGTCTGCCCCAGGCAGTGCAGGCGCAGGGCATCACGATCAACAAGGCGACCAACGGCTTCCTCGCCTTGTACGCCTTCTACACCGACGATGGCAGCATGTCGCGCGCCGATATCGGCGACTACGTGAATTCGAACCTGATCGATCCGATCAGCCGTGTGGATGGCGTCGGCACGGCGCAGCTGTTCGGCTCGGGCTATGCGATGCGCATCTGGCTCGATCCCTACAAGCTCA
Organism: Gammaproteobacteria bacterium; assembly: GCA_025350055.1. GTDB lineage: Bacteria > Pseudomonadota > Gammaproteobacteria > Steroidobacterales > Steroidobacteraceae > FEN-1191. The sequence goes on from JANXYK010000021.1 coordinate 36,210, forward strand.
ACCAGTTTCGCCTGATGCCCGGCGATGTCACCGCCGCGATCAATGCACAGAACACGCAGGTGTCTGCCGGCCAGCTCGGCGGCCTGCCGGCGACTGACGGACAGCAGCTCAATGCCACCATCACGGCACAGAGCAAGTTGACCACGCCGACGCAGTTCCGCAACATCGTGCTTCGGGTCAATGCCGATGGCTCAGTGGTGCACTTGGGCGATGTCGCGCGGGTGGAGCTCGGCGCCGAGAACTACGACATTAGTACGCGCATCAACGGCAAACCATCGATTGCGATGGGTGTCTCGCTGGCCTCCGGTGCCAACGCGCTGCGCACCGCCGATGCGGTGGCGGCACGTGTCGCGCAACTGGCGCGGTTCTTCCCGCAGCGCCTCAAATATCTGGTGGCCTATGACAGCGCCGCCTTCGTGCGCGTCTCGATCCGCGAAGTGGTCAAGACGCTGTTCGAAGCGGTCGCGCTGGTGGTGTTGATCATGTTCCTGTTCCTGCAGAACCTGCGGGCCACGCTGATTCCGACGCTGGCGGTGCCGGTGGTGCTGCTGGGCACCTTCGGCGTGCTGGCCGTGCTCGGCTACTCGATTAACACGCTGACGATGTTCGGCATGGTGCTGGCGATCGGCCTGCTGGTCGATGATGCCATCGTGGTGGTGGAGAACGTCGAGCGCATCATGCGCGAGGAAAAACTCAGTGCGCGCGATGCCACGCGCCGCTCGATGGAGCAGATCACGGGCGCCTTGCTGGGTATCGCACTGGTGCTCTCGGCGGTGCTGGTGCCGATGGCCTTCTTTGGCGGCTCCACGGGCGTGATCTATCGGCAGTTCTCGATCACGATCGTCTCCGCGATGGCGCTCTCGGTACTGGTGGCGCTGACGCTGACGCCGGCGTTGTGCGCCAGCCTGCTGCGCCAGAGTGATATGGCGCAGCACATTGCGCATGGTCCATTAGCCTGGTTCGAGCGCGGCTTCAATACACTCAGTACGCGCTACCAGGCGCTGATCCGCCGGCTGCTGCCGCAGCTCAAGCGCAGCATGCTGTTGTACCTGGCGCTGGTCGGGCTGATGGCGCTGCTGTTCGTCACGCTGCCGACGGCGTTCCTCCCACAGGAAGACCAGGGCGTGCTGATGGCGATGATCCAGCTGCCCGCGGGCTCCACGCAGCAGCGTACGGTTGCCGCGCAGGGCCAGCTCGAACAGCAGCTGCTCGGCGACTCGAAGGCGATCGACACGGTGATGTCCATCTCTGGTCGCAGCTATGGCGGCAGCGGGCAGAACGCCGGCATGACATTCATCCGCATGCGCAACTGGAACGATCGCACCGCTAGCGCTTTGTCGGCCAGCGCCACCGCGCAGCGCGCGCAGCGTGGTGCGAACAAGATTACCGACGCGGCCATTTTCGTTCAGGCGCCGCCGCAGATCCTGGGCCTCGGCACCTCAGGTGGTTTTGATCTGGAGCTGAAGGACGTCGGCGGCGTCGGTCGCGAGACACTGGTGCGCGCGCGCGAGCAATTCCTCGCGCTCGCGCATGAGAGTAAGGTGCTGGCGCGCGTACGCGCCAACGGCCTCGCCGATCAACCGGAATTCCATGTACAAATCGACCAGCCCAAGGCCAGTGCACTGGGGCTGGCGATTGCCGATGTGAATGACACGCTCTCGAGCGCCATCGGCGGCAGCTATGTGAACGATTTCATCGATCGCGGCCGCGTGAAGAAGGTGTATATCCAGGCGGATGCGCCCTTTCGCATGCAACCCGGCGACCTGCAGAACTGGTTCGTGCGCAATGCCAGCGGCGGCATGGTGCCGATGTCCGCGGTGGCCGCGGGTGTTTGGACCCTGAGCCCGCCGACACTCGAGCGCTACGGCGGCGCCTCGGCCTATGAGATTGTGGGCGAGCCGGCCTCTGGGGTTAGTACTGGCACGGCGCTGCGCGAAGTGGAGCGCGTCATCAGCCAGTTGCCGGCCGGCATCGGTTACGAGTGGTCGGGCATTTCCTACCAGGAAAAGCTCTCCGGTGCACAGGCTCCGGCGCTCTATGCCATCTCGGTGCTGTTCGTATTCCTGTGTCTCGCCGCTCTCTATGAGAGCTGGTCACTGCCCTTCTCGGTGATGCTGGTGGTGCCACTGGGCATCATCGGTGCGTTGAGCGCTGCAGCACTGCGCGGACTGTCGAACGATGTGTACTTCCAGGTAGGGCTCCTGACCACGGTGGGCCTCTCGGCCAAGAACGCCATCCTGATCATCGAGTTCGCCAAGACCTTGCACGAGGGCGGCATGGATGCTGCTGCTGCGGTATTGCAGGCGGTGCGCATCAGGTTGCGCCCTATCCTCATGACTTCGATGTCCTTCATGCTGGGCGTGATGCCACTGGTGATCACCAGTGGCGCGGGCGCGGCGGGTCGCATCGCCATCGGTACCGGTGTGTTTGGTGGCATGCTCGCGGCCACCATCCTCGGCCTGTGCTTCGTACCGCTATTTTTCCTGTTCGTGCAGGGGCGGCTCAGCCAGCGCGCTGCGCACCAGCGCCAATGATTCGGGCGCGTCCCACTCGCGCGCACCATAGACCTTGAGACGCACCCGGCCACTGGCATCGACGATCACCGTCAGCGGCAGGCGCGTGGCCCCCAGCATGTGCTCCATCTGCAGCTGCTGATCGAGATAGTGGCTGATGGTGGCGTTCGAATTCTTCAGCCACGCCAGCGCCTGATCGCGATAGTCATCGGTAGAGATGCCGATGATCGCGAACTGACGACCCTCCTCCCGCCAGGCCACGCGCTCGAGCGAGGCCATCTCGGCGCGACACGGGCCGCACCAGCTCGCCCACACATTGATCACCAGCGGCCGGCCACGCAATTGCGCCAGTTGCCGGTCGGGGCCATTCAGTCCGCGCAGCAAGGCGGCGCGTAGCAGCTGCCCGACCTTCACTTCGGTATCCACTGTCGTTGCCGCGGGCGCAGCGAACGCGGCGACGCTCGCCAGCGCCACAGTCACGACCGCCAATGCCGTGAAAGTCCGCATTTCAATGCGAGAACAGATCAAAAGTTTCAGGGAGCGGCTCATTCACGGGCAGCGCCGTCGCCTTGACGAGGCTCCCGACCCGCACGCCCAGCAGGCGCAGGCGTCGCTCCAGCGGCGCACGCCGCAGGCACAGGCCGGCATTGCGGCGTATCACCGCGGCTTCGGCCGTATACATCGGCAACGTTACGGCGCGTGTGACGCTCTGGAAGTTATCGTAGCGCAGCTTGATGCCGATCGTGCGGCCCGCGTAGCCATGGCGCTGCAGATCGGTCGCGACGCGCTCGCACAGTTTCGTGAACAGCGCGCTCAACTCCGGACGATCACGCACCGCGTGCAAGTCGCGCTCAAACGTGGTCTCGCAACTCATCGACACCGGTTCGCTGTGTGTCACCACGTCGCGCTCATCACGACCCCACGAGGCCTCATGCAGCCAGGCGCCATGGTGGCGGCCGAAGTTCTCCGCCAGCCAGCCGCGCTCGCAGCGCGCCAGCTCACCGATGCTGTTGATGCCTAGCTGTTCGAGCCGCGCAGCAGCCTTGGGCCCCACGCCGTTGATGCGCCGGCAGGGCAACGGCCAGATCTGTGATTCGAGATCACCCTCATTCAGTATCGTGATGCCATTGGGTTTGTGCAGTTCGCTGGCAATCTTCGCCAACAACTTGTTGGGCGCCACGCCCAGCGAACAACTGAGGCCGGTCGCCGCTCGTACTTCATTCTGCATGCGCTCCGCCAGCACGCGCCCGCCCTGCTCAGCACCGCCCGGCACGGAGTCGAAGTCGATGTACACCTCATCGATGCCGCGATCTTCCATGCGCGGCGTGATGGCGGTGATCACGGCCTTGAACATCCTCGAGTAACGCCGGTACTCGTCGAAATCCGCGGGCAGCAGGATCGCGTCGGGACACCGCTTCGCGGCTTTCATCAAACCGAGCCCAGAGTGCACGTCAAACTCACGCGCCGGATAGGTGGCCGTGGTGACGACGCCGCGGCCCGTGTAGTCGGCGAGGCGTTCGAAGTCGTTGCTGCCAGCATCCAGGCCAGCTTCCTGGCCCGCACCACTGCGCCGTCGGCGACCACCGATGACCACCGGCAGGCCGCGCAGCTGCGGATAGCGCAGCAACTCGACCGATGCGTAGAAAGCATCCATGTCGAGGTGCGCGATGCGACGCGCGCCCAGATGAGCAGGACTCTGTATCGTCATTGCCGGCCTCAGACCAGTGCGCGATCGGGCTGGCCGCGCCACAGGCGCGCGTGCAGCGGGTGGTGACCGAGCGAGAGCACCAGTTCGGCCGGGTGCGTCACGTTCCAGACCGCGAGATCGCACCAGTAGCCGGGCGCGATACTGCCGCACTCCTGCTGCAGGCCCAGCGCGCGCGCAGCCTGTCGTGTCACGCCATCCAGGCATTCCTCGACGCTGAGCCCGAATTCCAGCGCTGCGAAATTCATCGCCGCGAGTATCGAGACCACGGGCGACGTGCCCGGATTGCAATCGGTGGCCACCGCCATCGGCACGCCGGCGCGACGCAGTGCAGCGATTGGCGGAAGCTGCGTCTGGCGCAGGAAGTAGTAAGCAGCGGGCAACAGCACGGCCACGCTACCACTGCGCGCCATCGCGGCCACGCCGGCTTCATCGGTAAATTCCAGATGATCGGCCGACAGCGCCTCGAAGCGCGCCGCCAGCACCGCACCCCCCTGGTTCGAGAGTTGATCGGCGTGCAGCTTGACCCGCATGCCCAGTGCACGCGCGGCGGTAAACAGCTTCTCGACCTGCGCGGCACTGAAAGCATGCGCATCACAGTAGGCATCGAAGTTGCGCGCCCAACCGCCCGCAGCAATCGCCGGCAGGAACTCCTTGCAGACGCGCTCGACGTAGGCATCTGCATTGCCGCGATAGTCGGGCGGCAAGGCATGCGCGCCCAGATAGGTGCTGGAAATATTCACGCGCCGCTGCACGCCCAGCTCGCGCGCCGCCTGCAGCATGCGGATCTCGGTGTCGAGTTCCAGCCCGTAACCTGATTTCACTTCGATGGTCGTGACGCCTTCCGCCAGCAGCGCCGCGACACGCGGCAGCGCGAGTTGCACCAGCTCGGCGACCGTCGCCGTGCGCGTGGCTGCAACGGTCGAGAGTATGCCGCCGCCGCTGCGCGCAATATCCTCGTAGCGCTCACCCGCCAGCCGGCGCTCGATCTCAGCGCTGCGATCGCCCGCATAGACCACATGCGTGTGGCAATCGATAAAGCCCGGCGTGATGAGCCGACCGCATAGGTCTATGCATTCGGCATTGGAGTATTGCTGCTGCAGCTCGGCCAATGCGCCCAGCGCCACGATGCGCCCACCCTGCTCCGCCAGCGCCCGGATCGGCCAGCCGTCGGCTGCGGCCGCGCCTGCGCCGGCACCCGCGCCGGCGCCCGACCTTCCAGGCGACCAGACGCGCCCGCCGCTATAGATACGCACGGCCTCAGATTTGCCACGACTCATCACTGCAGGATACCGCGCGCGCCACGGCCCGCGCCATGCCCTCAGAGCTGGCGCAACGTGTAGGACCCGGGCGCGCGGTGTAACATGCCGCGATGCCTGCCGCCGAAAATACCCCAATCACCCGGGTACATTTTGCCCATCTTTGGCTGGACGGATCCTGGCGGCGCAACGCGCAGGTCAGCATCGATGCGCAGGGCATGGTCAGCGGCGTAATCGAGAGCGCGGAACCCGCTACCGCCGGCGCCGCGGTAGTGCCGGGCCTTACGGTGCCGGGCATGAGCAACGCGCACTGCCACGCATTCCAGCGCGCGCTCGGTGCGCTCACGCAGCGCAGATGCGATCGCGGCGACCAGGCGGCCAACAAGGATAGTTTCTGGACCTGGCGCGAAACCATGTACTCGCTGGCCGCGCGCGTTGACCAGGAGAGTCTTAAGGCGATCACGGCGCGCTGTTATCTGGAGTTGCTGCGCGGCGGCTACACCAGCACGGCGGAATTCCTCTACCTGCATCGCCTCGATGCCGCACGCCAGGGTGAGCTCAATGCCGACGCCGCGGTGGCCGACGCCGCCGCGCTCACCGGCATGCAACTCACTTTGTTGCCCACGCTGTACCAGTATTCGGATTTCGGTGGCGCGCCGCCGCGCGCTGGCCAGCAGCCCTTCGTGCGCAGTACCGCGCAGTTCCTCGAGGACTGGAGCACGCTGCGCAATCGCTATCCGGCCTCGGGCCCGATCTCGCTGGGTGTGGCCTTTCACAGCCTGCGTGCTGTCGATCTTCCGGCCATCGATGCGGTGCTCGCAGCATTGCAAGGTGACGAGCGCTGCCGCTGCCTGCATATCCACGTGGCCGAGCAGGTGGCCGAGGTCAAGGCCTGCATCCGTCAGCACGGTCTCGCACCCGTGGCACTGCTGGCGAAACGCAAATTGCTCGACGCGCGCTGGGCGCTGGTGCACGCCACGCACGCCGACAATCGCGAGATGGAGAAGATCAGCGCCTCCGGCGCAACCCTGGTGTTATGCCCGACCACAGAGGCCGATCTCGGCGATGGCATCGTCGATTGCGCGGATTTCCTGAACGCCGGCGGCGCGCTCGCCATCGGCTCGGACAGCAACATCTCCCGCAGCGCCGCCACCGAGCTGCGCCTGCTCGAATGGACCCAGCGCCTGGTACGCGGCCAGCGCAACGTGCTCGCCACCAGCGCCGAACCCGCCGTCGCCGATCGGCTGTACGCGGCGGCGCTACGCGGCGGACGCCGTGCCATGGGCGCTGCACCGGCGGGAGCGAGCGCGAAGTTGCGCGCTGACTTCGTCACGTACGAACCACCCGCGGGCGACTGGCAGTCGCACGTCGCCAACAATTTTCTCAGCGCACTGGTATTCGACGGCGCCGCAGTGCAGGCGCGCCAAGTCATGGTCGGCGGCCGCTGGGTGATACGCGATGGTCGCCATCCGCAGGAAGCCACAATAGAGGCATGTTACGCCGAGGCGCTGCAACGCCTGCTGGCGCCAGGAGTGTAGACATGAGTGAATCCTCGAATCGTTTCAAGGCGGGTACACGCGTGGTGCGCGCGCCGCGCGGCCCGAAGTTGAGCGCACGCAGCTGGCTCACCGAAGCGCCACTGCGCATGTTAATGAACAACCTCGATCCGGAGGTCGCCGAGCGACCCGAAGACCTGGTGGTCTATGGCGGCATCGGCCGGGCGGCACGCGACTGGGAATGCTTCGATGCGATTGTCGCCACACTGCGCAGGCTCGGCGATGACGAAACGCTGCTGGTGCAATCGGGCAAGCCCGTCGGCGTGTTTCGCACCCATGCGGATGCGCCGCGCGTGCTGATCGCCAATTCCAACCTCGTGCCGCACTGGGCCACCTGGGAACATTTCAACGAACTCGATCGCAAGGGCCTGATGATGTATGGCCAGATGACGGCCGGCTCGTGGATCTACATCGGCTCGCAGGGCATCGTGCAAGGCACCTACGAGACTTTCGTCGAAATGGGCCGTCGCCATTTCGGCGGCGAACTCAAGGGCCGCTGGATACTGACCGCGGGGCTCGGCGGCATGGGCGGGGCGCAGCCGCTGGCGGCCACCATGGCCGGCGCCTCCATGCTCGCCGTGGAATGCCGGCAGTCGCGCATCGAAAAGCGCCTCAGCACTGGCTATCTCGATGCGCAGGCCGCCAACCTCGATGAAGCGCTCAAGATGATCGACGCGTGCCGCAAGAGCGGCGAGGCGCGCTCGATCGGCCTGTGCGCCAACATCGCCGAAGTGCTGCCCGAATTGCTGAAGCGCGGCGTGCTGCCTGATGCCCTCACTGACCAGACCTCGGCGCACGATCCGGTGCACGGCTATCTGCCAATTGGCTGGACGGTCGAGCGCTGGGAAGCGCAACAGCAGACCGATCCCGCGGGTGTCGCCGCCGCCGCTTCGCAGTCGATGGCGACCCAGGTGCGCGACATGCTGGAAATCCAGCGTCGCGGCGTGCCGACCGTCGACTACGGCAACAATATCCGCCAGGTCGCCATGGAGCAGGGCGTCAAGGAAGCCTTCAAGATTCCGGGCTTCGTGCCCGAATACATCCGCCCACTGTTCTGCCGCGGCATCGGCCCGTTCCGTTGGGTGGCGCTCTCCGGCGATCCGGCCGACATCGCCAAGACCGATCAGCGCGTGCGCGAACTGATTCCCAACGATCAGCACCTGCATCGCTGGCTGGACATGGCGGCCAAGCGCATCCAGTTCCAGGGCTTGCCGGCGCGCATCTGCTGGGTGGGCCTGGGCGATCGGCATCGGCTCGGACTCGCGTTCAACGAGATGGTCGCCAAGGGCGAGCTCGCCGGCCCCATCGTCATCGGCCGCGATCACCTGGATTCCGGTTCGGTCGCCAGTCCCAATCGCGAGACCGAGAGCATGCGCGATGGCTCGGATGCGGTCTCCGACTGGCCGCTGCTCAACGCGCTGCTGAACACCGCGAGCGGCGCCACCTGGGTGTCGCTGCATCACGGTGGCGGCGTCGGCATGGGTTATTCGCAGCACGCCGGCGTGGTCATCGTTTGCGATGGCAGCGAAGCGGCGGCGCGACGCGTCGGTCGCGTGCTGTGGAATGATCCGGCGACTGGCGTGATGCGTCATGCCGATGCCGGCTACGAGATCGCGCAGCAATGCGCCACGGAACACGCGCTCGACCTGCCGATGCTGCGCGGTGGAGCGGGGTCATGAGCACGGCGCCGTTCAGATTGGCGCTGCGCGCCGGGTCACTCACGCTCGATGATCTGCGCCGCGCGCTGCGCGCGCCAGTGCGCATCGCAATGCGACGCTCGGATCTGGCACGGGTGCGCCGCGCGCGCGCCGTGATCAGCGGCCTGATCGAGCGCGGCGAGACTGCCTACGGCGTCAACACCGGCTTCGGCTCGCTGGCGAGCGAACGCATCGCGTCATCGGATCTCGCACAGCTGCAGCACAACCTGGTGCTCTCGCATGCCGCCGGCACCGGCGAGCCTCTGTCCGATGAAGTGGTACGACTGGTGCTGGTGCTGAAGATCGCGAGCCTGGCACAGGGTCACTCGGGCGTACGCGTCACGACGCTGCGCGCACTGCGCAGTCTGCTGGAAGCTGGGGTGTATCCGCTGATTCCCTCGCAGGGTTCGGTCGGCGCCTCGGGCGATCTCGCGCCGCTCGCGCACCTCAGCGCCGCGCTGCTGGGCGTGGGCTCGGTGCGCTACCGCGGCCGCGTGCTCAGCGCGCGCGGTGGCCTGCGCCGCGCCGGGCTCAAGCCCATGAAGTTCGCGGCGAAGGAAGGCCTCGCCCTGCTCAACGGCACCCAGGTCTCCACCGCTCTGGCCCTGAGCGGCCTGTTTGCGATTGAGGATGTGTTCGCATCCGCGCTGGTAGCTGGTGCGCTATCGGTGGATGCACTCAAGGGGACCGATGTTCCCTTCGATCCGCGCATCCACGCATTGCGACGCCAAGTCGGCCAGCAAGTCGTGGCGCAACGCCTGCGTGCGTTGTTGCGCGGCAGCCGCGTGCGCGCCTCGCACCTCGATTGCACGCGTGTGCAGGATCCGTATTCGCTGCGCTGCCAGCCCCAGGTTATGGGCGCCTGCCTCGACCTGTTGCGCCAGGCCGGCGCCACGCTGCTGCGCGAAGCCAATGCCGTGACCGACAATCCGCTGGTGTTTCCTCGTGAGGGCGATGTGCTCTCGGGCGGCAACTTCCACGCGGAACCCGTGGCCTTCGCGGCTGATCAACTCGCGATGGCGGTGGCCGAGATCGGCAATATTTCCGAGCGGCGCATCGCGCTGCTGGTCGACACCAAGATGAGCGGCCTGCCCGCGTACCTGGTCAAGAACAGCGGATTGAATTCCGGTTTCATGGTGGCGCAGGTCACCGCCGCGGCGCTCGCTTCGGAGAACAAGGCACTCGCGCATCCCGCCAGCGTCGACACGATTCCGACTTCCGCTAACCAGGAAGACCACGTATCGATGGCGACGTACGCCGCGCGCCGTCTCACGCAGATGGCCGGCAATGCCGCAGGCATCGTCAGCATCGAGCTGCTGGCGGCGGCGCAAGGCCTGGAGTTCCATCGCCCGCTGCGCAGCTCGGCGGCACTGGAACAGGCGCATCGCGAGATTCGCCGCGTGGCGCGTGCCTGGCGCAGCGATCGCTTCTTTGCGCCCGATATCGCTGCGGTGCGCGCACTGGTGCTGGGCGGTACGCTGCGCGAAATCGCTGGCACCGAGCTGTTTCGCACGGCAGGCCGCTCGGCCGCCTGATGATGTCTGACGTGTATAGCCTGCAGCGTGGCGGCACGCCGCTGATCGTCAGCGTGCCACACTCGGGCAACGCGATACCCGAGGCCCTACGGGCGCGGCTCACACCACTGGCGCTGGCGCAGCCCGACACCGACTGGTATGTCGATCGTCTCTACGACTTCGTGCCGCAACTCGGCGCCACGCTGCTGGTGGCACGCTACTCGCGCTACGTCATCGACCTGAACCGTCCGCCCGATGACGCGGCCTTGTACCCGGGCGCGGCCCGCACCGGCTTGTGCCCAACGCTGACTTTTGAAGGCGCGCCGTTGTATTGCGACGGAGCGGGCTATGAATTGCCAGCGGCTGAAGTGCAACAACGCCGTGAGCACTACTGGCGGCCCTATCACGATGCGCTGCTCGATCTGATCGACGACACCCGCAAGCGTCACGGCTACGCCTTGTTGCTCGATGCCCACTCGATACTCAGCGTCGTGCCACGCCTGTTTGCCGGGCAACTGCCCAACATCAATATCGGATGTAATGACGCCCGATCCTGCGACACGGCGACCATCGAACTGGTGCGCAGTCGGCTGACAGCGCAACAGCGCAGTTGGGTGATCGACGGCCGTTTCAAGGGTGGCTACATCACGCGCCACTACGGCCAGCCCGCACAGAGCGTGCACGCCATCCAGATTGAACTGGCCCAGTGCGGTTACATGGCAGAGCCGAACGAGCCCGAGAGTGGCGCGCCCGCCTGGGATCAGGAACTGATGCGGCCGCTACAGACTTTCCTGCGCAGCTTGCTCAGCGATTGGCTGACACTGCGCCGCTGACTACAACCAGGCGATGACCCAGCAGGTGATGCCGCCTATGGCGCTGATGCCCGCCATCAACAGCAACCAGCGCTGCCGCGTGAGCACCGTGAGCGCAGCCATCGCAATGGCCACCTGCACCAGTGCCAGGGCCTGCGCCAACTGGTGATGCGGCTTGAAGGCGCGCTCGCTGGCTTGGTCCGCCGCGTGCGATGCCTCTTCGAAGGCGCGCGCCTTCTTCTCGATCTCGGCTTTCTCCGCGCCGTAGCGCTTCGCCTCGGCCGCCAGCGCCTGGCGCTCGGCCTCGTTCGCACCAACCGCGTGCGCGACCACGACTTCCTTGATGCCCTTGGCCTGGTAGTAGGCCCACTGGTCCGACGCTTCGGTCTTCTTCAGGATGGCTTCGTTCTTGTGTTCCAGTCCCAGCGACTCGCTGCTGCCGTTCTGGTAGCTGATGATGGCGCCGATGGTGGCGAGTACCGCCGTGAACATCGCGACCATGCGCCCCAGGTTGTCCTCGTGCGCTGCGTGCTCGACGGCGTGGTCATGCTGACCGTGCACTTCGTATTCTTCGCTCATGCGCGCAGTAAAGCGGCTTCGCTGCCGGGATGCAAGCCCCGGCAGCCAAGTAGCGCAGGTGTTGCGCTCAGGTACCCGAGAGTGACTGCAGGTAGGCGGCGACCGCGCTCATTTCCGGTGTCTTCAGTTCCGAGGCGACACCGTGCATCACCGCCACGTTGCGCAGATTGCTCTGGAACGAACGCAGTTGCTTGAGCAGGTACTGCGCATGTTGCCCCGTGAGGCGCGGGAAGTCGTCGGTACCGACGGCGTTGGCGCCGTGACAGGAGATGCAGGGCGGGATGCCTTCGGCGGCGATGCCCTTGCCGAAGATGTCGGCACCGCGGGCGATGGTGGCGGCATCACCGCGCTGCCCGGGCCCCGGGGTCTGCACGCTGTAGTAGCCCGCCAGCGCCTCGATCATCGCATCGTCAAGCGGCGCGGCCATACCCCACATATAGCCGAGCGCATCCGGATCGCCGCGCGTCTCTGCCTTGAAGGCTTTCATCTGCGCGATCAGGTAGGACGCGTGCTGACCTGCCAGCACCGGAAACTTGGGCGATTGGCTGCGCCCCTGGGGTCCATGGCAAGTGGCGCAGGTGGTGACCGCCACGCGCTGCGCCGCCAACTTCATCTGCGGGTCTATGTCGGCAGCGCGTAGCGCACTGCTGGCCAGCAGCCCCAGCGACATTGCGACCGAGACGGCAACTATCGAGCGTTTGATGTTCTTCATGCTTGCATTCCTCAAAAGGCAAACCAGGCCAGCAGGTAGATCGAGTCGTTGTCACTCGCATTGCGCCCCAGCCCGTCGTAGTTGCTGTCGCCGCCGTTGAACTTCGAATACTGGGTGAACTGCGCCGTGAGCTTGGTGTTCAGCCAGGGCATGTAATTCAGCTCAGCGATCCAGCCGGTGGTATCCGGTTTGCCACTGGTGCCGCTGACTGCGGGCGTCGGAGTGGCCGCGGTGTACAGGCCCAGGTCGCTGCTGCCGGTGGTGGAGAAGTAGCCGAGTGCGCCGCCGTACTTGCGCTGGTAGTAGTAGGTGCCCGTCACGCGCGTCGTGGTCAGGTCGTTCTTGAGGTTCTGCGAAACGCCGTCGGCGATGCTGGCGTCCAGCGTCATGTTCTCCTTGATGCGCGTGCCGGCCACGGTGACCAGGTGCTGGTCGCCGATCCACTGGTACTGAAAGTCGAAGGCCGTATCGCGAAACTTGTTTGAAGGCCCGGCCAGCGATGTCGTGCCGGGGGTACCGGCGGCGGCGGCGCCGGGCACCAGCTTGAAGGTGGCGCCGTAGGCACCGACGCTCAGGGAGTGCGCGCCCCAGTTGTGTTCGTAGGCGATGCGATAGTACGGCGCGCCACCGACGATCACGTTCGACGTGGCGCCATCGAGCGGCCCGGTCTGCTGCGTGACCGAGTTGACTGCGCCCTGCTTGGCCGATCGATACAGACCCAGCTCGCCGTACAGCGATTCATTCCACATCGCATAGACGCTCAGGCCCGCGACACTCTGTGCCAGTCCGCCGGCGATCTGCGCACCGGCCAGCGAGGGCACGGTGGCGTTGCTGGACGCGAACGGAAACCCGAAGGCCGGCGTGCTGTTCCACAGATCCTGGATGGTGGGATTGTTATTCACGTCGATGCCATAGATCAGGCTCCTGTCCTCGGGCAGCACCAGCGCGTTGGCGTAGCGGATGTCCGTGTTGTCGATGCCGATCGTGCCGCTACTGTTGCCATAGGTGAGCTGGATGAAAGCGCCCAGGCGCGGCGCGATCTTGCCGGCGTAGAACAGGCTGATCTGCTGCGGGAATCCCACGGTGCCGTTCTGCGAGACGCTGCCGGGGGCCGTGCCGTCGGGCAGGGCCTTGGCGAGGCTCGTCTGCGAGACCTGCACCATCAGCGAGATCGGCGGCAGACCGCTCAGCGCCAGCAGCTCGCTCTTGGTGTTGTCGATGCCGCGTACCGGCTTGAGGTTATCGAGCGTGTAGGCATTGGCCTTGAACAGGCGGCCGAAGTGGTTGAGTTCGGGGTACAGCGTGTGGCAGGCCTCGCAGGCCATACCGGTTTGTCTCGCGAAGCTCGGTACAGCCTGTGCGGGCGGCGCGGCCGCGACCAGACCGAGCAACAGCAGCAGTGATGCCGCCAGCGCCTGTGGAATCCTGATGCTCATCTTTCCGCCCTTCGCCGAACTGTCGGCGTCTGATTTCTGTTATTGACTTGTGCGAAAGCTTAGGGGTGGCTTAGCACTGCAACCATGGCGGGTTTTACCTAGCAGCTAGGCATCTACCACCTGCACCGTGAAGTCGGTGCCTTCCCAGTGATCAGTCTCAGGCCAGAAGCAGGTGAAGATCACGCGCTCGCCCGCAGGCAATTGCGCGGTCGGCAAATCGAAGTAATGCACGCCAAATCCTGCGTTTTGCGTGGTGGCTTCATTGATCGTGCGCCAAGCATCGCTGCTGTAGCGCAGGCGTGCTGGCGCAAAGGTTTCGACGCGCAATACGCAGCCCGGTGCGATCGAGCGGATCTTCTGGTTGAAACGCCAGCTCCGCAGTGACGATTTCTTAACAGCCCCAAGATATCGATCGCGTGTCTGCGGTGGCATGTCGAACACCGAGCCATCCGCAAGCGAATGCACAAGCTTGAGATATTCCGCATGTGCCCACACCAACGGCATCGCTGAACCCGCAGGCCGTCCGAGGAACAATTCGCGATCAGGTCGATCGGCCGCATCCCAGGTCTGCTCAGGCAGCAGGCCGCCCTCGCCCGCCATCGCTTCGAAGCTCGCGAGCAGCGTGCGCGCGGTCGCTACGTCACCGCTTGCCAACGCATAGTGCGCGCGCTCGCCGTTCAGCAAGGGCCACACCCTGCCGATGCCGGTGCCATCGAAGGGCGAACCATCGGCATGCTCGCCATAGCCGTCATCGGTATAGCGATGCCAGCCGGGGCCCATCGGCAGATCAGCCTTGAGCGTCGCGTCGATGACCTTCACCGTATTCACGATGCGCGGATCATCGGCGGCACGCAGTCCCATGCGTACCAGTGCCAGCGCATCGCACGACACGATCTCATCGGCGCGCCGGCGCGTATCGGCAGCATCGTGATTGCGGATGTCGACGTAGTCATCGCCACCCTCGAGATCGGTCTCGGCGACACGCACGTAGTAACCCTCGACGCCGCAGCGCCGTGCCAGTGGCGTGTCGCGCACATAGAGCCAGTGCTCGATCTGCGAGTTCCAGGAATCGGCTGTTTCGCGCAGGAAGGGCGCGAGCCCGGGTTCACCACAACGCTCGGCCCAATCGGCGGCCACCAGCAGCGCCGCGATCTCGGCGGCGAGCGTGTAGGGCGTGTAGCCGGCGGTCTCTTCCCAGCGATCCTGCGGAGTGACCGGTCCATTGCGCAGGATGAAACCCGCAGCGGCGCGCACCATCGGCCAGAAGCGTCGTTGCGCGAAATCATCTTCCAGCAACGCACCCTCGCGCGCTGCGAGATCGAACAGCAGGATCGGCAATGCAGTCTCGTCCATTTGCAAGCCTTGCCAGTACGCACTACCGTCGACCCACATGTTCTGCGGCCAATGGCCATCGGCATGTTGAGTGGCGGCAAGAAACACCAGCGAAGTGCGCGCATCGCCGCAGGCGCCCGCTGCCAGCAGGCCACCGACAGACTGCACCATGTCGCGCGGCCACACCAGGTGATAGCCACCCAGATCGTCATCGCCCTTGGAAAAACCCCAGGGTACGGCCAGGCTCGCCAGCAGCGCGCCAGGTATCAACTTCGATTCGTGCGTGCGAATCACCGCGGCACTGACCACCGAAAGCGCGCCGGGCGCCACACGGTCGCGCGCCGCATGCCAGCGCTGCCACGGCGTCACGTAGCGCGCCAGCAGTGTCGGAAAGCCTTCCGCTAACGAGGCGCGCGCCTGGTGTCCCGCCTCGTCAGCACCGCGACCCACGGCGAACGCGAGCACCGTTTCCTGTGCCGGCAGTGGCACCTCGCCGATCAGCGCCACGTTGCCGTTCTCGGCGCGCGTGTATTGCCACCGCAGTTCGCCGTGCGCCATCAGGTCCTGCCAACCATCGGAGGTCCCGACGAAACCGACCGAGCGCGCCGCGAAACCGGTGGCCGACATCAGGCACAGCGCGCGATCGGCGCGTTCGGCAAACAGCGCCGGCACCTCGCGATATTCGCCCGCCCAGGCCGTGTTGCCGGCGCCAAAATTGCCCAGATGCGGCGCCACCAGCACATAGAGACGATAATCCGCAGGGTTGCCCTGCAGCGCCCGAAAATTCACCCGTACCATCACCACCGGCCGCGAGACATCGGTGATGAACTCACATTGCAGCGCGAACCGCCCCTGCAGGCACTCGCTAAGGGTCGCGTAGTAAGGCACACCGGCTTGCGGGCAGCGCGTGACATGGCGCGCGTGCCGCTTGATCTCGGAGACGAAACCGCCCGGCCCCGCGACCAGGAAGCCCACATCGCGGGTCGCCGCTTCATCGATGCGCGGCGCGTAGATCTCGTTGAGTATGCCGTGCGAGAGCGTGAACCAGATCGGGCTGCCCTCGAGCGCGGTGCCCACGCCGCTCTTGGCCGCCGAAGTCCAGCGACCTGGCGACCCCGGCCACCCAGGTGCAAAACTCTCGCTCATGATTGCTTCAACCGCCATGTGCAAACTCGGGGTAGTCGGTCATCGCGCCATCGACGAACACGGTATTGCCACTCATATATGAGGCGGCGCCTGAAACCAGGAAGGTGGCGACCTGCGCGATCTCGGCCGGCTCGCCCATGCGGCCGAGCGGAATCTTGGTCAAGAGGTCGCGCAGCGAGTCGGGATTGCTCCACACGTTCTGGTTGATCGGCGTGCGGATCGCGCCGGGCGCCAGCGCCAGCACGCGCACGCCAAAAGGCGCGGCCTCCTGCGCCATGGTCTGCGTGAGCATGGCGAGGCCTGCTTTGCTCGCCGTGTAGGCCCCGAAACCGCTCCAGGCAATGCGTTCATGGACCGAGGACATGTTGAGCACGACGCCGCTGCGCTGGGCCGTCATGCGCTTGAGCGCCGATCGCGCGCACAGGAAACTGCCCTGCAGGTTCACGCGCAGCACGCGTTCGAAATTCGCGGGATCGGCTTCCCAGGTCGGTGCCGGCGCGCCATCAATGCCGGCATTGTTCACCAGGATGTCGATGCCGCCCCATTGGCGGTCGAGCTCGGCGTACATCGCTTCGACCTGCGTGGCGTCACTGACATCGGCCTGCACGCCCACGGCCACCGCGCTCGCTGCGCCGGCGTTCGCAGCCTGCAGCTCAGCGACCAGGGCGTTGGCGAGCTCGGGGTGCACCACGTAGTTGATCGCCACGCGCGCACCGGCCGCCGCG
This sequence comes from Gammaproteobacteria bacterium, assembly GCA_025350055.1. Lineage (GTDB taxonomy): Bacteria > Pseudomonadota > Gammaproteobacteria > Steroidobacterales > Steroidobacteraceae > FEN-1191. The sequence goes on from JANXYK010000021.1 coordinate 53,196, forward strand.
AGCTCGCGCACGATGGCGGCGCCGATGCCGGAGTTGCCTCCGGTCACCAGCGCACGCTTGCCATCCAGCCTGATCTGCATGCGGTTTGCGCAGCCGCTTCAGGTCTTGGGCACAGTGCCAGCGGGCGTCAGCTTGTCGATGGCCTGCGGCAGCACGGTCGAGAGCTTGTGCAGCATGTCCTGCACGTCGAGGCCGGCCTTCGCAGCCAGTTGCTTGACCGTGTCGGCGCCCAGCCCCTGCTGCACCTGCGCCGGCGTAATCGGCTGGTTCGAACCGGTGCCGACCCAGCTCTTTACGGTCGCGCCCAGACCCTGCTGCTCGAACTGGCTGACCACGCCGCCGACGCCGCCGTGCTTGTCGAGCACGCCCTGCACCACGTTCAGCATTTCCGCACCAACCACACCACCCAGTACACCTGAGAGAAAACTCATGAGGGACCTCCATTGAGAACAGGAAAAGCAGTGCGCATAATGGCGCAGACGCCATATGCAGTGGATGAAATCTACGTTAATTGCTGCAAACTGCGCTACCCTTTAATTCCTCTTTCGAGCCTGCAGGGAGTGCAAGCAGTGACCCGTAAAGCAATCATCGGCATTCTCGCGCTGCCAATTCTGGTAGTGCTGTTCCTGGCGATGTCATGGATCGACGGCGCGGTAGTGCGTGCCCGGCTCGCCCGGATCGATCAATCGCTGCAGGCCTCGATGCCGCTGGTTACGGTTCTGAGCAGGAAGGAAACCGCGGGATTATTCAATTCCACGGTGGAAGTCAGCTACCAGTTCAACGACAAGCTGTTCAAGGGCATGATGCCGCCCTCAGCCAAGCAGACGGCGTTCGTCGTCGAGTCAACGCCGGCACCGGCGGACTCGCCGCCCGGCATCACACTGCGCCATCACATCCAGCATGGCCCGATCCCCGGATTCGCCACACTGGGCCTGGCGCGCGTCGATACCGAGATTGTGATTCCCGAGGCTGTCAGGCAGGAACTGCGCAAGTCCATCGGTACCGACCAGCCGCTGAAGATTATCACCCTGCTGGGCCATCTGGGTGGCGGCACGACCACGATCGACAGCCCCGCGTTTGCCTACACCGACAAGAGCGGCGCCACCCACATCGACTGGCGCGGCGTCAAGGGGCGCCTGAACTTCAGCCGCGGCCTGAACAGCCAGGACGGCAACATTGCCCTGCTGGGCATGACCATCAAGGACAACAAGGGTGGCGATGCCGTCGTGGGGCCGATGCGCATCGACTATGACCTGCAGCGCGCCTTCAAATACCTGTCGACCGGCAAGGTCAGCTTCAAGGTGGACAGCCTGACGGCGGTGATGCCGCAACAGGCCAGCGGCGGCAATATGGAAATGCGCGATCTCGGCTACGAGGTCAACACGATCGTCAATGGTGACTTCGTGGATATCGCGGGGAAATTCGGCATCGGCTCGCTGTCGGTTGCGGCCATCAAGTCATCCGCCGTGCACTATGAACTGACGCTGCGCCACCTGCATGGCCCCACCCTGGAGGCATTGATTGAGAAACTGCGCGACTCCAATGCGACCCTGGCCAAGGGTGACAGCAAGGACCTGCAACTGCTGTTCGCGCCTTACAAAGAATTTGGCCCCCTGCTGCTCGAGCACCAGCCCGAACTCTCGATCGATCGCATCTCGCTGAGCATGCCCGAGGGCGGTTTGCTGATGAGCGGTAAGGTTTCAATCCCGGGTTACGCGCATGGCAATCTGGACTCCGGACCCATGGTGTTGGTGCCCAAGATCGAGGCGAGCCTGGACATCGGCGTAGATGAGCAGCTGCTCGATTTCTATTGGAACTCGATGGCCGCGCAGCCTGCTGCGCCGGTCGTCCAGGGGCCGCACGGCAAAGGGCCGCCGCCGCCCTCGCGCGTTGAATTCATGAAGTCGCGGTTGGCCACGCTCGAGCGGCAGGGGTTCGTGATCCGCAGTGGTTCGCGCTTGAGTTCGCACCTGGAGTTCAAGCATGGTGCGCTGACCGTCAACGGCAAGCCGATGGGGCCACCGCGCGGCTAGCTGCACGGCGGCGCTGCTGCGCGTTGGCCTGCTGCACGCCGGCCAGAATCAGCTGGTGCGCCTTCTGGGCATCGCCCCAACCGAGGATCTTGGCCCACTTGCCGGGTTCCAGATCCTTGTAGTGCTGGAAGAAGTGCTCGATCTGCCGCAGCGTGATGCTCGGCAGGTCGCCATAGTTCAGGCACTGATCGTAGCGCTGCGTCAGGTGCGAGGACGGCACCGCGATGATCTTCTCGTCCATCCCCATGTTGTCCTCCATCAGCAGTACGCCCACCGGGCGCGATCGCGCGCGTGTTGCAGATCAGCACATCGCAGGGATCGCCATCGCCCGAGAGCGTGTGCGGTATGAAACCGTAGTTGCCGGGATAGCGCATCGAGGTGTACAGGAACCGATCGACCACCTGGGTGCCGGCCTCCTTGTCCATCTCGTACTTGATCGGCTCGCCGCCGATCGGTACCTCGACGACTACGTTGACGTCGTGCGGTGGATTTCGACCTACGGCAATTTTGTCGATGCGCATGGTGATATGCCTTTGCTGATCGTCAGCTCGCCTGCAACCAGACGATGCAGGAGCCGATCGCCGCCTCATTATAGAGATACACATACTGCGTGGCCGGCGACTGTGCCAGCCGCATCATCAGCGACTCCGCGCCGAGCGGCAGCGCGAGGCTGCTTTGCGCGGGTGCCGTCGGTGCGCCCTCGGCATTGGCGGCCTTGTAGCGCTTGATGCTGCACTTCGCGCCCGAGGACTGCGTGACCACCATGTCGAGGTAGGCCGCATCTGCGTAGATCACCAGGCGATACTGATTGCCACCCACCACGCCAGTGGCATTGAGCCATTGCGGTTTCACCTCGCCCGCCATGCCGCTGAGCGTGGGTTCAACTGAATACTTCATCGGCGGACTCTGCACGAGCTCGGGGTTTTCGGCCTGTACCGGCGCTGCCAGAGCCAAAGCCATGGTCAAGGTTGTGGCGACGGTCGTGCCCAAGGTGGTCCCGATGTTGCGGCAGAAGAATTCGCGGCAATTCATGGTGGCCTCCCGTAGTGTCAGCAGGTCCGCGTAGAATACAGTCCAAACAAGGCGAGCGGCTTGATTCCGGGGGGGCGACAAGATGAAGGACACGATCACGCGTCGGGACTTCGTGGATGGCGTGGCCTGCGCAATAGTCGCCGGTGCCGCGCCCTCGGCCGCGCTGGCACAGGTTGCCGGACATACCCCCTACCCGCCCGGCGAGACCGGCATGCGCGGCAGCCGCAACCCCGATGCCGCGGCCGCGCACGCCGTGCGCGATGGCACCAAATACCGTATCGCGGACTATCCCGTCGACGAGGAAGTCGCCTGCGTGGTGATTGGCGCTGGCATCGGCGGACTTTCCGCCGCGCACTTCGTCCGCCAGGCCCTGCCCAAGACGCGGCTGCTGATCCTCGACAACCACGACGACTTCGGCGGCCACGCGCGTCGCAATGAATTCAATGTCGACGGTCGCCAGCTGCTCGGCTACGGCGGGAGCGAGTCGATCCAGTCTCCCAAGACCATGTGGAGCCCGGTCGCGCACCAGTTGCTCGACGATCTGGGCATCCAGGTGCAGAAATTTGAAAAAGCGATCAACACCAATCTGTACCCCGGGCTGGGCATGTCCTTCGGCCTGTTCTTCGCGCGCGAAGCCTTCGGCCACGACAAACTGGTGACCGGCGATCCGCAACGCGCGCTGCCCACGGACATCCCCCCTTCATTGCAGCGCGGCCGGCCGATCGCGCTATTTGCCGCCGACTGCCCGCTCTCGGAGACCGCGCGCCGCGACCTGATTGCCCTATACACCGAAAAACGCGACGTGTTGCCCAAGCTCAGCGTGAAGCAAAAGATCGAGTTGCTCAGTACGCTCTCGTACCACGATTTTCTCGAGAAATACTGGCGCGTCGATCCGTCACTGGTGCGCCTGTTCGACGGTCGCACCAACGATCTGTGGGCCGTTCCCGGCACGATGATTCCGGCATTCCTGCTGGCTGAGACGGGTTACCCGGGCTTTCAAGGGCTGGGTCTTGGCGACGCGGTCGACACGAGCGAAGAGGACGAGAAGTACATCTATCATTTTCCCGATGGCAACGCCTCGATCGCGCGCCTGCTGGTGCGACGCATGATTCCGCAGGTCGCGCCCGGATCCACGATGGAAGACATCGTCAGCGCGCGTTTCGACTACAGCGCGCTCGATCGCGCCAATGCACCGGTGCGGCTGCGGCTGTCGAGTACCGTGGTCGGCATGCAGAACTCCGGCTCGCACGTCGATGTGCTCTACATGCGCGATGGCAAAGTGCATCATGTCCAGGCTCGCAAGGTGATCTACGCGGGTTACTACACGATGCTGCCGTATATTTGCCCCGACTTGCCGGCGGCGCAGCGCAGCGCCGTAGCAGGCTGCGTGCGTGCGCCGCTGGTCTACGTCACCGCAGCGCTCAGGAACTGGCGTCCGTGGGTCAAGGCGGGCGCGCACCTGGTCAACATTCCCGTCGGCTTTTACAGCCTGGCCAAGCTCGATTTTCCGGTCAGCCTCGGGCGCTACCAGTTTGCGAAGACACCGGATGAACCGATCCTGGTGCATCTCTCGCACGTCCCCCAGCCACCGGCGCCGATGGCGGACCAGCGTGCTTCGCTCCGTGCGGCGCGCAAGGTGCTCTATGCGCGGCCATTCTCCGACTTCGAGTCCGCACTGCGCGATCAGCTCACCCGCTGCTTCGGCGCGGCGGGCTTCAATGCCGATCGCGATATCGCGGCGATCACCGTGAACCGCTGGGGACATGGCTACGCCTATCCCCTGCAGGCAATCACCGAAGAGATCGCGAGCACCGCGCGCCAGCCCATCGGCGGCATCAGCGTGGCGGGCTCGGATGCCGCGTGGACTGCGTACGCGCACGCTGCAATCGACGAAGCGCATCGGGCCGCGGGCGAAGTCATTGCCGGATTGCGCAAGACGGCGGCCTGATTCACATGAGTCATGCATCTGGAACGCCAATGCCCACGTGTCACCCGATCTTCAACTACGAAAACCTGCTGCTGGTAAGGTACGCCAACTCGGTTCCTTGCCAGCCGTCGAGAACGACTTCGTTGGCTCCCCCAATGTGGAACAGACCAACTGTCAGTTCGACCGAAACGATCGGGCGGCGCTCGAAGCGGAATTGCTCACCAAGGCAATTCATTCCGCGCGTGAACAGGCCGACAGGCGCGCCGAGCCGCTGGGTCGACACGTAACCGTTGCTGTTGCTGTGTCGAAGATGCCGTTCGAAATGTTGTCGTCCGCGTTGGGCATTGACACTCGTTACGCTGAGATGGCAAACGCCAGCCGGATGTTCAAGAAGTCTGTCAGCCAGGATGAACTTCTGGTGCCATCGGCTATACACTTCGCCGTCTCGGTCAACGTACTTTTCAAGATGGAATAGCCGGCAGGCACCTTTGCATGTGCATGGCAGCGTTTCTGGTCTCGCTCTTAGGCAGCACGGCTGCGCCAACGACAATGGCAGTGGCAGACCGGGTTTCGCCAGCGTCCCTTGAGCTTGAGCAACGCACGCAACCCTGGTGCCCAAGGAATTGCGCCGTCGCGGTGCCCTTCGTCGCGCGCTATCGCAAGGGCTCCGAGCGCTTGGTGTTCGTAGGTGTGCGCCACGCCTTCGATGCTGCCGACCCGACGATGCGTGCCGTCGCTGCCGGCTTTGCGGGCACGCATCCCGGGCTTGTCATCGTCGAAGGCTTCCCGACTGCAATGGGCGAGAACCCTGCGCCGTTGGTTGAAGAGGCCAGGCACTACGGTCAACCCGACGCCGGCCAATTCGATCGAGGTGAGTCCATGTACGCCGCCTCCTTGCATTGAAGCGACAGATCCCCTTCGTCGGGGGCGAGCTTACGCGTGCCGAGGAGATAAGGAGCCTGAAGGAAAAGGACTACAGTGACGCCGACATCGCATTCAGCGTCATGGTCGGCGGATTCTCGCAATCGTTCCGCTCGGGCGAGATGCGCGGTCTGTCACTCGACGATTTGCAGGCGGCGTATCTGCAAGTCGCGCAGATTTTGCGGTTACCACAAGAAGACGGCGGCTGGGCCATGGCAGCACCGTCGCTGGACGAGTTCCGGGAGCAGTACAAAGCCCTTTATGGCGTGGACATCGTTGGCGATTCAGGGTTTCCACTGCGCATCGACATCGGCGACCAGACGCGCCACGGCCAGCAAGGCCGGGACGCGATGTTGATGAGTGACCGCCATCTGCTGGGGCTCATCGAACAGCAGCTGACCGAGCGGCACACGGTGCTCGTGGTCTATGGTGGCAGCCACTGGAGTACGCTATCTGCGGCACTCGAAAAGCGGCTCGGCAAGCCGGCGGTCGCGCCGTTTCTCAAGTAAACAGTCGGTCTGCGCCGCTGAAGATCTGGTGATCGCCGCGGCGGCCGGCTACTGGCCCCGGACGTCTTGCCATTGCGCAGGCTTTGCCCGATGCTGCCGGTGATCGAGGGCGATTGTCGCCATCGCTCTGCAGGTCAAGGGAGACGAACCATGCGTATGTGGAAGCTGTTGAGTGTTGCCGCCCTGTCTGGCGCACTGCCGATCGTGGCGATGAGTGCCCCCGCCACAACTCTGGCAGCCGACCGTCATCAGGCGACGCACGCCATGTTCGAACACGTGGTGAATATTCCCACCGTGTTCGGCCGCGGCAATGTGCCCGCCATGGCCAATTACCTTGCCGACCAGTACCGTGCCGCGGGTTTTCCGGCGGACGATGTCCACGTGCTGCCTTACGAGAGCACTGATCCGGTATCAACATTCACCGAGAAAACCGCCGCGCTGATCGTCCGCTGGCGCGCGCCGGGCAAGAGCCTGGGCAGGCCGATCATGCTGATGGGGCATATGGATGTCGTCGAGGCCAAGCGCGAGGATTCGACCACCGATCCGTTCGTGCTGACCGAGCGCGAGGGTTACTACTACGGGCGCGGCACCATCGATATGAAGGATGGCATCGTCGCCATCACGCAGTCGCTGTTCGACCTGCGGGCCGCTGGCTTCAAGCCGACGCGTGATATCGTTGTGCTGTTCACCGGCGACGAGGAAACCAACGGCATCGGCGCCAACAAGGGTGCGACCGACTGGCACCAGTACCTCGATGTCGAGTACGGCCTGAATGCCGATGGTGGCGGCGGCGGCTTTCTCCCCGACGGCCAGCCGGTCGGTTTCCAGATGCAGACGGCGGAAAAGACCTTTGCCGGCTATACGCTGACGGTTCGCAATCGCGGCGGCCATTCCTCCAAGCCGCGCAAGGACAACGCCATCTATAGCCTTGCGCATGCACTGGACAAGATCGAAGCACACCGCTTTGAACCGATGCTGAGCGAAACCACGCGCGCCTATTTCACCGAGCGGCAGAAGCAGGAGAAGGGTGCGCTCGGCGATGCGATGCGCGCCTGGCTGGCCGATCCGAAAAACGGCGCCGCTGCCGATGCGATCGAGGCCGATGAAGCCGAAGTCGGCTTGACCCGCACGCGCTGCGTGCCGACCCGGCTGTTTGGCGGCCACGCCGACAATGCCCTGCCGCAACTGGCCACGGCGATGATCAATTGCCGCATCTTTCCCGGCGTCGACCCCAACGACGTGCTCAAGGACCTGACATCCATCGTGGCCGACCGCGAAGTGCTCGTCACCCGCAATGACGCCTACAGCGCTTCACTGTCTTCGCCGTTGCGTGCCGATGTGACTGCCGCCTTCGAGAAGGCCGTGCACGCGCTGCATCCCGGAGCGCCGATCGCGCCGGAAATGTCCACGGGCGCCAGCGACGCCCGCCCCTTCCGGACCGCGGGAATTCCCATCTACGGGGCCAATGGCGCGTGGCTCGTGGTACCGGTGGATTACCGCGCCCACGGCAAGGACGAGCGGCTGCCGGTCAAGGCGCTGGACGACAACGTCGTTCACTGGAAGCTGCTGGTGACGGCGCTCGCGGGGAAATAGCCGGAGCCGTCGGAATGGTCAGGCGGGAAGGATCTCTTCGAGCCTGTCTGCGGCCTCGCGCCTAAATCGGCGAGTCAGGGTGCGCAGGAGGTCCAGGTTGATTGGGCCCGGTGCCGTTTCGTAGGCGGACCGCGCATCGAGGACATCTTGCGCGCTGCCAGCGAAGCATTTCATCGCGATGAAATCTTCGCGGCCGACAATGCGGAGTGTCTCGTCGCGGAATTTGATCTCCAGGGTGCGGGATAGCGCACTGGAGTCCTGGTTGCGAAGCCCACCCAGTAGCTCCACTTGATTGCCGAATTTGTCGCCCAGGACGAGCATTCCCAATACCGGATCGTCGGCCTCTGCCGTTCGCAGCTCTGTGTTGAAACCCGCACGCTTGAATGGCTTCGCAAGTCTTAGCAGGTGGCCGGGCTTGATGAAGAGCAAGGCATCGACGTGGATAGTCGCGCGGACCACGCCAAGCACCGGAAGTGCGAAGGCGCCAATGATCGCGTAGTCGACCTGTTCGGCTCGCAGAATCCCGACTGCGTCGAGCAGCAGGAGGGCAGACTGGCCACTCCTCGTTGTTCTCACGAGTTGCGCGGCCCATTGAAAGTCGTTGGCACCTGCGCGGCACGACCACTTTCACGCAGCTCGTTTGCCAGCTGGTTGTGCTCGAGGAACACTTCCAGCCGCTGCGCGGGAGTGAGCTCGCGGAGGGATTCTTTCATCGAGGTCTGAATGGCGGCAGCGGACTTCGACGGAAAGGTTCGGGCCTGAGAACTCCGGCCTGAAGAAATGAAGGCACCGGCTTCGTTGTGAACCGCGCCAGTCTGTAGCGTAATCCGCAATCCAGCGCGAACTGAAATCCGCAGCAGCAACTCGAGCGAGAGATCCGAGGTAAGCCCGTTCACGATCTTGCTGATCGTGGGTTGCGGCACATCCAATTGCCTGGCGACGGCCTGCTGACTGATACCGAGCCGCTGCGTGTAGCGCGCAATCTGGAGAGCGAGGTCGCTCCGCAAGGCGTGCACGGTTTGGCATTCGGGAGACATCAATGGCACCGCAATCTTATAGTAAATTTACTATGATCGATTGCCAGCCAGATTTCTAGCTCATTTTCAGCCACTTGGATGCACGGGGCGGCCGGCCAGACCAGGGATAGGGGTGACAGGGTTTGTGCCTGGCGGCCCGACGAGGATGGTCTCGCCAATCGCCCGCCGATATTCCCGCTCGTCGATCGCGTCCACCGAGCGCAGTTTCGCCAACAAGTCGTCGATCAGGGCACGCAATCCAGGCCCCGGCGTCCCGTGCGCAAACGAACTCTGGTACTTGATCGGCCCGGGAATGATCGAGACCAGGAACGCCATCTCGGCCAGTGTCAGCGCCGCGGGCTCGCGACCGAAATAGGTGCGGGCTGCGGGCCGCAGGCCATGCAGGCCCGGTCCCCACTCGATGATGTTCAGGTAGATCTCGAGAATGCGATCTTTGCCGAGCGCCGACTCCAGCAGAAACGTGATTGCCAGTTCCTGGAGCTTGCGTCCGAGCTGCTTGTCGCGCGTCAGGAACAGGTTCTTGGCGAGCTGCTGGGTAATGGTCGATGCGCCGCGTGCAGCGGCGCCCCGCGACCAGTTGGTGAGCAACGCGGTGGGCAGTTCGTGCAGATCAATGCCGCGGTGCCCGTAGAAGCCTGCGTCTTCAGCCAGCAGCAGCGTGCGCACGAACAGTGGAGGCACATCGTGCAGTGCGATGAAGTCGGGCGACGCGGGCGAAACATCGATGAGGCGTCTGGGCGCAGCGCCGTCGTCCGGGCTGAAGGTGAAATCACCGCGCAGCCGCGCGATCGCCGGTGGCATCGTGCGTGGTGGCGTGAGCTTTATTTTCTGGGTCACCGCGAGCGAGGCGGGGTCTGCCAGGCGTCCGTGCGCCGACACGTCAATCATCGCCGAGCCCAGATCATGGTCGCCGCCCGGCGGTATCCCGAGGCTTTCGGGCACGGCCAGGCCTGATGTGCCCAGCAATTGTGCGAAGTCCAGCCGCCGCACACTGATGGCGAGATCGACAAACGGATCCTTATCGAAATCGCGCAACGAAATTGAGCCCGCCAGGACCGCGCCGCCCACCGTCGCGTGTACGTCGGGGATGTTGATCGTGCCTTTGGAGCGCAGCCAGGCGCCATCGAATTGCAGGGACGCGTCCGTCGGATGGCCGAGTTGCGGATCGTCGGCGACGCTCTCCGCAAGCGTTCCCAGACGCACACCGCGCGCGCGCATGTCCATGTAGAAGCGCAGCGCATCGGCGTTGGCCTGAAGGTCCACGCGTCCGTCCGCGATACCACCAGCAAACAGCGGATGCGCGTCGCGCCGCACGTCGAGCAGGTGGCCGACGTCCAACCCACGTGCCTCGACCTGCCACGCGCTACCCATCGGACGGGTCAACTTGCGGATGGACAGGCCGCCCTGTGGCTCCACCAACGTGAGTCGCAGGTCTTCACCGTGTATACCTGCGACGTCCCAAGTTGTGGCCGGAGAACTCAAGCTGATCCCAGCTGTGCTGGTGAGAGCGGCGGCGCGGACGGCAAGTCGCAGGTGGCCGGGCCACGTGGCCGCGATCCTGTCCGCATGTACCCGCACGCCGGACCCGAGATCGAGATCGAATCCCTCGAGCTGCAGCCATCGCCAGACGCCGACGTGCACCTGCCCGATGTGGGCAACCCATCCATGGCGCGCTGCCGCGGCCTCGATCCGAGCGCGCACCGCGTGCTCGAGCATGGATCGCAACCATAGCGCGGCCAGGCTTGCGAGCAAGGCCGCGGCGATCGCTCCGATCCACCACTGTCGCGTGTGACTTCGAAACATGTGCATCGATGCAAGGATGCCACAGGCGGATCGCGCGCCTAATCCTTGATCCAGCTTTCCTGCCGGTCGAGGTTGGGAGAGCATGTCACCGTCGCCGCGCCTTTGCGCCCACCCAATCGCGATACGGGTGCGCTAGGGCTCGGCGCCTTCTACGCCGCCGGCTCTCCGCGTGACGGACCGCCAAAGCCGCACCCGCCGCCGAACCGCGCCCGGAGCTGCGCCCGCTCGTCAGGGCTCATCTGCTGCCAGCGCTCCTGCATGCGATGGCGCCAGTGCACCCTGTGGCCAAGCCCTGGACCCATCCGACCCAACAGGATCCGGCTCAAGACCAGCAGCCCCAACGCCTGCCCAAAGTGCAGCGTCGGTCCCGAAAACAGCGTTGGCACCAGGAAGTTCCACAGCTGCATGACGATCGCGGTCCCCACAAGGACGGCAACGACCGCAAATACCACGAACTTCACGCCTCTCATCATCCACGGCCCTCTCATGATCTCTCTCCTTCCAGATATTCAATAGTTCAAACCATGTCTTCCAGGAACGCCTCGCCCAGGCGCTTCCTCAAGTGTTTCACTGCCGCGTGCTTGCGCGACAGCAGCGTATTGACGTTCTCTCCCGTCCTCTGCGCGAGTGCCTTGAAACTTACGCCATCGAGTTCATGGGCGATGAACACGGCGCGTTGCGACTCCGGCAGTTCCGACAGCGCTCGCTCCAGTGCCAGTATGTCGTCGAGCGCCTCCGCTTCATCCGCAGCCGAGGCTGCAGGTGTCAGGTGCGCATCTGCCAGCGAGATCGAATCAAGGTCTTCATCCGATTCACCGCCCACAGTCCGGCCCATCGCCTCGAGACTTGACGGGCGCTTGCGCCTGAACCAGTCCGTGATCTTGTTGCGCGCCACGCGGAACAGCCACGCGCCCACCTGCCCGATCGGCTCGAGCCTGCGCTCGGCCTCGACATACTCCGCCAGCACGTCCTGGTAGATGTCCTCGACCAGTGCGGAGTCGGAAATCCGATGGCGGATGAACCGCTCGAGGCGCTTTCCCTCCTGCGCCAGGCCCTTGAGAATGCCCGCATCTGCCATCACGCTTCCTGATGCCACACTGCCCATGCCCCTAAAGACGTTGGAGAGGGTGAAATATTGGGTTCAGCGGCCAAGAATTCCAGTGTGAGGAGTGCACCACCCACGATTTCAGGGACTTGCGCGACCCTGTGCCGGCGTATAGTGCGATCTGCATTCTCGGGGGGCACAGCATGCACCGAATTATTCTTGTCCCGATCCTACTGCTCGCCACGCTGCCGGTCGGCAGCAATGCCGCGAGCACCGCTGATCAGAAACAGAAAGCGATCCTCGTCACTGGGGCCAGTACGGGTATCGGCCGGAAAATCACCGAGCGACTCGCAGCACACGGCTACCTGGTATACGCCGGCGCACGCAAGGAGACCGATCTCCAGGCTCTTGGCGCGATCCCGAATGTCCGGGCCGTGCGCCTGGACGTGACGAGACCGGAAGACATCGTTGCGGCTATGGAGTTCGTGACCAAAGGCGGCCATGGTCTGTACGGACTGGTCAACAACGCAGGCATCTATACCGAAGCGCCGCTGATCGACACCTCCCCCGAGGAATTCGACCTGGTGATGAAAGTCAATGTCTACGGGCCCTATCGCGTGACGAAGGCATTTGCGCCGATGATCAAAGCCAGTCATGGCCGTATCGTCAACATCGGATCGATCAGCGGCATCCTCAACGAAACCGGCTCCGGGGCCTATCAGATGAGCAAGCACGCCATGGAGACCTTCAGCGCGACGATGGCGCGAGAGCTGGCCCAGACTGGTGTGTTGGTCAGCATCGTCGAGCCCGGGTCCTACAGGTCCGAGATAGTGCGCAACACCATGACGCGCTCGGCCACGCTCTCCCAGAAGGACGTCGATGATTGGGCAAAGCTCACTGAGCCCGATGATGTGGCCGCCGCGGTGGAAGCAGTGTTGTCAGAGCCCAAACCGAAGCTGCGATACTTGGTAGTGCCCGATGCCGAACAGGCCCAGGTCACGATCAAGGCGCAGATCGAGCAGCTCGTTCAACTCAATGAAGGTCAGCCGTACACCTACGATCGTGCGGCGCTCGTCAAGTTGCTCGACGCGGCGCTCGCGGGAGCACGACCGCGTCTGCAACAACCCGCGTCGGCCCCGGTAGCGAGGCCCATGGACTAGAGGTCCGCCCGTCATTTCCCCACATGATGCAGGACATTGAACGTCGACGTGTCCGTGCTCGTCGAGCACGATCCCACCACTGTCCAGTACTGCATCGTGCTCGCCGACGCCACCAGCGTATGCGGACCATTGTGGAGCGGCGCAAACTGTGCTGAAGGCGTCATTGTCGCCGGAGGTTGGGACGTAAACTGCGAAGTGACATCCGCCCCATCGAGTGTCACCTTGAAGCCGCTGCAATACTGCGACTTGAGCGCCACGGATACTGTGAACGCGAGATTGACTGTCGACCCTGAGGCGGGCGACGTGATTTTGACGCAGGCACTCATCGACAACACTGCCAGTGCCAGTACCAGCCAGCGCCCCGCTCCCCAAACACCAACATTATTTCTCATGAAGTCACTCCCTGCAACCGCCTGACCTGACACTCGATCTTAGTCCCGAACGGGAGCAGAGTCTGCTCAAAAATGACGTTGCCTCTGACCTTGCTGGCATCGGTCAAGGACATAGGGGATAGTTCATCAAAGCAAGCTTGCATGGGAGCGGGCGGCACTTGAAAATCCAAGGCATCGATGTCTATTCGATTGACCTGACTTACGTGCACGGCACGTATGTCATGTCGGGCGGGCGCGAAATCAACTCGCTGTCCTCAACGCTGGTTTGCGTCAGCGCGCAAAACGGTCTGCAGGGTTGGGGAGAGGTGTGCCCGCTCGGTACCAACTACCTTCCAGCACATGCCGATGGGGCGCGGGCGGCTTTGGCGCTGTTTTGCCCAGCCTTGATCGGAGTTGACCCCACGAATCTCGCGGCTGTCCATGCAGCCATGGATTTTCGCCTCGCTGGCCACGCTTACGCGAAAAGCCCGATCGATGTGGCCTGCTGGGACCTGACCGCTCGCGCCTTCGGCACCGACGTTTGTACCTTGTTGGGCGGCAGGCGGCAGGCGCGTTTTCCGCTCTACACGGCGGTGCCGCTGGGCTCGCCAGCAGCCATGCAGGACTTCGTGTTGGCACGACGCGCAGAGGGCATTCACCGGTTCCAGCTCAAGGTCGGCGGCGATCCGACAGTCGATGGCAGGCGTGCGCGGCACATCGTCGAGGCCACCGGTGACGACGACCTCGTCATCGCAGATGCGAACTGCGGTTGGCGACTCAACGACGCCTTGATCGCGGCACGAGCCATGGAGGGCCTGCCGCGGCTGTATCTGGAGCAGCCTTGTCCGACCCTGGAGGAGTGCATCGAAGTGCGCCGGCATACCAGCTTGCCGATGGTCTACGATGAACTCATTGTCGACCTTCCGACGTTGCTGCGGGCCATACGCGAGGGCGGCGCAGGCGCAATCAATCTCAAGGTGTCACGAGTCGGCGGGCTGACGAAGGCCAGGCTCATGCGTGACGTGTGCGCAGAACTGGGCGTGCAGGTAACCATCGAGGACACGTGGGGAGGCGACATTGTCGCCGCAACATCGGCCCATCTGGCGGCCAGCACCGACGAGCGCTGCCTTTTTACGGTTTCGTTCATGAACGACTGGACCAATGAACACGTCGCCGGCTACCAGCCTCGCAGTGCTGGAGGGTTCGGCAGCGCGCCGACTGGAGCGGGCCTCGGAATCGAAGTGGACATTGGGCAGCTCGGACAGCCCCTTTTTAGTGTTAGGTGAGTGC
>JANXYK010000040.1 GCA_025350055.1 Gammaproteobacteria bacterium
CCGGTATTGAGCGCGTTGTAGTACAGCGGCTCCTGGCCCACGCTGCGCGGCCAGCTCACCACGAGTCGGCCGCTGGGGTTGGCATCGCCGAACAGTGTATCCACGAGCGCGGGGCCCGCCTGGATGCCCGGGAACCAGGCAGCCAGCACCGTCGGCACATGATCGAAGGCCCAGGGCAGTGTCAGCGGACGACCACTGAAGAGGATCAGCACCACGGGTTTGCCCGCAGCGACCACCTTCTCCAGCAGCTCCTGCTGGCGACCTGGCAAGCCGAGCGTAGAGCGCGAGGAAGCCTCGCCTGTCATCGTGCCGGCATCCTCGCCTAGCGCGAGGATGCCCACGTCGGCTTTCGCAACCGTCTCGACTGCAGTGGCAATATCGGCATCGCTCCCGTCGAGGATGCCGCTGCCGTGTGCGCGCAGCAGATGCTGCGCGCCGATACGTGCGGCCAGTGCACCGTGGAGCGAGACCACGTCCTCGCTCTTGCCAAGGCCGGCCCAGGAACCGAGCATGTTGGGAGCGTCGTCCGACAGCGGCCCGATGAGCGCGATGTCGTGCACGCCGGCAGCCAGCGGCAGCAGCGGCGCGCCACCAGCAGGCGCTGCATTTTTGAGCAGCACCAGCGAGCGCGCAGCGGCGGTGCGCGCCAGCGTCACGTACTCGGGCTTCACCATGGCACTGTTTTCCGCCGACTCATCGACGTAAGGGTGCTCGAACAGGCCGAGCGCGAACTTGAGCCGCAGCACGCGCCGCACACCCTCGTCGATGCGCGCCATCGGCACCTCGCCCGAGGTCACGAGCTTCGCCATGTGATCGTGGTAGAGGCTGCTCGCCATGTCCATGTCGACGCCGGCGAGGAAAGCCCGGCGCGCCGCCGTGGCGCCATCATTGGCAATACCGTGCGACATCAGCTCCATGATCGAGGTCCAGTCGCTGTCGACGACGCCGCGGAAGCCCCACTCGTTGCGCAACACCTGCGTCAGCGTGAACGGATTGGCCGAAGCAGGCACGCCGTTGAGTGAATTGAAGGCGCTCATGATCGTGGCGCTGCCTGCATTGACCGCCGCGTGGAAAGGCGGCAGGTAGAACTGGCGCAGCGTGTGCTCGGAGATCTCGGTGCTGTTGTACTCGCGACCGGCCTCGGCGGCGCCGTAACCCACGTAGTGCTTGGCGCAGGCCGCGATGCTGTCGGGCGCATCCAGCCGCTCGCCCTGGTAGCCGCGCACATAGGCGGCAGCGATGGCGGAACCCAGGAACGGATCCTCACCGGCACCTTCCGCCATGCGCCCCCAGCGCGCATCGCGCGCGATGTCCACCATGGGGGAGAAGGTCCAGCGAATACCGGTTGCCGAAGCCTCGCGCGCGGCCACCCGGGCGGCCTGCTCGATCAGTTCGGGCTCCCAGCTCGATGCGAGACCGAGCGGAATCGGAAACTCGGTGCGAAAGCCGTGGATCACATCGAGCCCGAACACCAGCGGAATGTGCAGGCGCGACTTCTCGACCGCGATGTGCTGGTAGGCATTGGTCTCGGCGGCCTTGGAGATGTTGAATAGTGCGCCGATCTGCCCGCGGACCAGCATGTCGTTGTAGTCGGTGCGGCCCGTGCCCGGGCCCGTGGGCTGCCCGGCCGAATATTGCGCGAGCTGCCCCACTTTCTCCTCGAGGGTCATTTTCTTGAGCAGCGCCTCGACCCGCGCATCGATGTGCGAGTCATACACTCCGGTGTGCAGGGGCACTTTCGAGGCGGCCGGCGCCGCCGCATGTGCCCGGGCTGCGGGCGCAGCCGCTGCAAGTGCTGCCCGCATCGGAACCGTAGATGCGGCCAGCAGGGTCAGCCCCATTGCCACCGCCAGGTAGCGGGCCGGCGCCGGCACGCAAACGGCGGAAACGGCAGTCCTGCTCAACTTGCGCATGCTTGTTTTCCTTTGGGGCGGACAGCGGCGCGGAGGCCGTTTTTCATGGCGGTAAACGATTACATGATGCTATGGTGGGCGCGGCGGCGCTGTCAACGCGAGGCACTGCGCCTGCGGGAGCAACCAGCACGGTGCGCAACCTGGCCACGGGCCTGGTGCAGCACACGATTGCCTCGCCCGAGGGCACGTTTGCGGTGGTTGGCTTGCCCTCCGGCATCTACGTAGTTGGTGCCAGTGCCGACGCCACAGTGCAGGTAACGCTCGCAGTGGCCTCCTCAGCCCCACTCGGCGAAGCACTTGAGCAAATGCAGGTGACCGCCGATTGCAAGGGCCTTGAGTTGCCCGAAGTGCGCACCTCCGAAGTGGCCACCATCGATTCGCTGCCGGATGGGGCTTTCAGTTCAGTTGTCGTGGACCAATACAATGCTCAATGCCACTTCGAGTATGATCACATCCGTGATTTCTTGATCTTGCACAACTGTGCCGGCGAGCGTAGCGACTCGCAATTCTGGAACTACTGCCGCACGATGAGCAATCCCGAGGGACTTAAGGCAAAGATCAACCTGTTCCGGGACAGCGGGCGCTTTTTCCGGAATGCCAAGGAGCTATTCGCACTGACGAGCTGGGTGCAGGTGATGCTGGGTCAGAGAATCACGCCGCGCAAGCACCACCCGGCCGCCGACCTGCTCGGTGAGAAGGAGGTGGCCGAGTTAGTGGACGGAATCAAAGCTGTGTTGGCGAAATGCGTGGCTGCGATGCCCTCACACCAGGCCTTTATCGACCGCCACTGCAAGGCCGCAGCCTAGTGGCAGCAAGGTCTGGGCTGCGAGCCGGAGCCAGTCGCTCAGAATCAGGGCGAAGCCCGCACCTGATAGCGGTTACGCGGCTCGGTAGACTTATTCAATTGGCGAGGCGCGCATGGCTCTGGTAAGTCGCCGGCAGGTCCTGCAGTACACCCTAGCGACCAGCTACAGTGCCGCACTGGCCTCCTGCGGCGGCAGCTCCAGTTCCAGTGCCGCGGGCGGCAACCTTCCGCCTCCGCCGCCCACGACCATCGATGCGCTCATCGCCGAAACCCAGCAGCGCACCTTCCGCTTCTTCTGGGAAACCACCGACGCCGCGCGCGGCCTCGCCCCCGACCTGACACCCGATGCCGCGCCCGCCAGCATCGCGGCGATGGGTTTTGCGCTCACCGCGATTCCGATCGGCATCGAGCATGGCTGGATCACGCGTGCCCAGGGCATCGAGCGCGTGCTCAACACGCTGGTGTTCCTGCGCGATGCACCGCAGGGTGGCGCCGCCACGGCCACGAGTGGCTTCCACGGCTTTTTCTATCACTTCCTCGAGATGTCGTCGGGTACGCGCTATCGGGACTCCGAACTCTCGAGCATCGATACCGCCTTGCTGATGATGGGTGTGCGCGCCTGCGTGCAGTATTTCGCCGGGAGCGACGGCAACGAGACCAGCATCCGCACGATCGGCGATACGCTGTGCGAGCGGGTCGAGTGGCGCTGGTTCCAGAACGGCACGGCGGGCATCAACTTCGGCTGGCGCCCCGAGACCGGCTTCATGGCCGACAACTGGCGCGGCTACAACGAGGCGATCCCGATCTTCCTGCTGGCGCTCGGCTCGAGCGCGAATGCCGTGGATCCCGCAGCCTGGGCCGACTGGACCAGCACCTATTCGCAGAGCTGGGGCACGCTGCAAGGCGTGGAGCACCTCAGCTTCGGTCCGCTGTTCGGCCACCAGTACACGCAAGTGTGGGTGGACATGCGCGGCATCAAGGATGCCTACATGACAGCCAAGGGTATCGACTATTTCGAGAACAGCCGTCGCGCAGTGCTTTCGCAGCGCGCCTACGCGATCGCCAATCCGCTCGGCTGGCAGGGTTACGGCGCCGACATCTGGGGCCTGAGCGCTTCGGACGGCCCGAGCGATAGCATGCAGACCTATCGCGGCGAGTCGCGGCAGTTTCGCACCTACGCGGGTCGCGGGGTCGGCCTGATCAGTGCCAACAACTACGACGATGGCACGCTCACACCCACTGCTCCGATCGCCTCCCTGCCCTTCGCGCCCGAGCTCGCGAAGCCTGCGATGGCCGCGATGTATCAGCGCTACGGCTCGGCGATCTACGGCCAATACGGGTTTCTGGACAGCTACAACCCCAGTTTCCAGTACAGTGTGCCGCTCTCGAGCGGCCGCCTGGTGAGTGGGCTGGGTTGGGTCGATACGCGCTACTACGGCATCAACCAGGGGCCGATCATCGCCATGATCGAAAACCAGCGCAGCGAACTATTGTGGCGCCTCTCGCGCACCGATCCTGTGCTGCGCCGGGGCCTGACGCGGGCCGGATTCACGGGCGGATGGCTGGCCTGAAGCAGCGCGCGTGGGCTGCTGCCCCGCTGTGGGCTGCCCTGCTGTTGTGTGGCTGCGGACATTCGGGGCCGAAGGTTGAGGTCCTGCATTTCTGGGCGATGGGGATCGAGGCCGAGGTGGTCGCGCAGCTGATACCGGCCTTCGAGCGCGAACACCCGTTGATACAGGTTGAGATCCAGCAGCTTGCATGGACAGCCGCACACGAGAAACTGCTGACCGCGATTGCGGGCGATGCCACGCCCGACCTGTGCCAGCTCGGCAATTCCTGGATTCCGGAACTGGTAGCGTTGCGCGCGCTGGTGCCCCTGCAGGCGCGCGTCGGCGAATCGCGGCAGATCGTGCCCGACGACTATTTTCCGGGCGTCTGGCAGACCAACCTGATCGGCGCTGCGCTCTATGGCATTCCCTGGTATGTGGATACGCGCCTGCTGTTCTACCGCAGCGACCTGCTCAAGGCTGCGGGCTATGACGCACCAGCGGTAACCTGGTCGGGGTGGCTTGAGCAACTGCAGGCCATCAAGCGCATGGTGGGCCCGCAGCGCTACGCGATCCTGCTGCCGCTGAACGAGTTCGAGCCGCTGCAGATCCTGGCGCTCAACCAGCCCGAAGCCATGCTGCGCGATGGCGATCGCTACGGGAATTTTCGCAGCGCCTCGTTTCGCAATGCGCTGGCCTTCTACCGCAACCTGTTTGCCGAGTCGCTTGCGCCCACGATGACCAACACGCAGATCTCCAATGTGTGGAATGAACTCGGTCGCGGCTATTTTTCCTTCTATGTCTCGGGCCCCTGGAACATCGCTGAATTCAAGAAACGCCTGCCGCCCGAGCAGCAAGGCAGCTGGATGACCGCGCTGATGCCCGGCGTCGAGGGCCCGGGCGTGACCAACGCCGGCGGTTCGAGCCTGGTGCTGTTCGCGCGTTCACGCCACCAGGCCAGCGCCTGGCAACTGATCGAGTACCTCTCGCGCCCTGCGGTGCAGCAGCGCTTCCACGAACTCACCGGTGACCTGCCGCCGCGTCGCTCCAGTTGGGAAGGCGGCGAGATCGGGCGTGATCCTTATTCGCGCGCCTTCCGCATGCAGCTCGAGAACCTGCGCACCTTTCCCAAGGTACCCGAGTGGGAGCAGATCATGCAGGGCATGCGCGTAATGGCCGAGCGCGTGGTGCAGGGCCAGCAGGACATCGACAGCGCCGTGACCGGCTTCGATGCCGAGGTTGATGGCATGCTGGCCAAGCGGCGCTGGATGCTCGATCGGCACCGGGGGAACCCATGAGCGCCAGCGCACGCCACGCGGCCTGGGGCTTCACGCTGCCCGCGCTGCTGTTGATTGCGGTGTTTTTCCTGTTGCCGGTGATCGCCGCGCTGGCGATCAGCTTTACCGATTTCGATCTCTACGCGCTCGCCGATCCGGCCAACCTGCGCGTCGTCGGGCTGCACAACTACAGCACGCTGCTCACCACACCGATGTTCTGGAAGGCACTGGGCAACACCGCGATCTTCGTTGTGCTGGGCGTGCCGCTGTCGCTCGCCGCATCGTTGGGCGCCGCGCTGCTGGTCGAGTCGCGGCTGGCGCGCTTTCGCGGCTTCTTCCGCACCGCCCTGTTTGCGCCGGTGGTCACGACGCTGGTGGCCGTCGCGCTGATCTGGCGTTACCTGCTGCATACGCGCTACGGCCTGTTGAACTACGCGCTGAGCCACCTGGGCCTGCCGACCATCGACTGGCTGGGCGACCCGCACTGGTCGATGCCGGCCATCGTGCTGCTCGCGGTGTGGAAAAACTTCGGCTACAACATGATCATCCTGATCGCGGCGCTGCAGAGCATTCCCGAAGACCTGCACGAAGCGGCGCGACTCGACGGCGCTGGCACCTGGGCGCGGCTGCGCCACATCACGCTGCCGCTGCTGAGCCCGACGCTGGTGCTGGTGGGCATACTCACCGTCAGCGGCTATTTCCAGTTGTTTGCCGAGCCCTACGTGATGACACAGGGCGGGCCGCTGCAGAGCACCGTCAGCGTGCTGTATTTCATGTTCGAGCAGGGCTTCAAGTGGTGGAACCTGGGCTTTGCCTCGGCGGTCGCTTTCATGCTGTTCGCGCTGATCCTGGGGCTCACCACCCTGCAGATGCGGCTCGCGCGCCGGGCATCCTTGGCATGAACAACCGCACTGCCAGTTGGCTGGTCAATGGCACGCTGTGGATCGCAGCGCTGCTGACGCTGTTTCCGCTGTTGTGGATGGTGTCAGTGTCGCTGATGCCGACGGGCAGCTCGGCCAGCTACCCGCCGCCCCTGTGGTCGGCGCACGCCAGCTTCGATCGCTACCGCGAACTGTTCGCGCAGCAGCACATGGGGCGCTATCTCTTCAACAGCATGGTGGTCGCCAGCAGCGCCACGCTGCTCGCGCTGCTGTTCAATGGCATGGCAGGCTATGCCTTCGCGAAGCTGCGCTTCCGGGGCCGCGAGTCGCTCTACCGTTTGATGCTCGCCGGCCTGATCGTGCCCGCACAGGTAACGATGATCCCGCTGTTCGGGTTGATGAAGATGCTGGGCCTGGTCAACAGCTACGCCGGCGCGATATTGCCGGGCGCAGCCAGCATCTTCGGCATCTTTCTGGTGCGCCAGTACGCGCAGTCGATTCCCGATGAGTTGCTGGATGCGGCGCGCATCGACGGTGCAAGCGAATGGCGCATCTTCCGCTCGGTGGTCGTGCCGCTGCTCGTGCCGATACTGATCACGCTTGGCATCTTCGTGTTCCTCGGCACCTGGAACGATTTCATGTGGCCGCTGATCGTGCTCACCGATCGCGACATGCAGACCCTGCCGGTGGCGCTGGCCGGCATGTCACGCGAGCATGTGCAGGATAATGAATTGACGATGGCGGGCGCCGTGGTGACCGTGTTGCCCGTACTGGTGCTGTTCCTGGCGATGCAGCGCTACTACCTGCGCGGCATCATGCTGGGTAGTGTGAAAGGCTGAGCAGGCGCCGCCAGTTACAACTCAACCGGTTTCGCGCTAACCTACGACCATCGCTTTAAGATCTTATGATAAATACTTATTCCGTATGAGCACCATCACAGTCTCCTCGAAGTATCAGATAGTCATTCCGGCAACAATTCGCAAAGCCCTGGGCATCAGGCCCGGGGAACGCTTGCACGCGATCGAGTACCGTGGGCGAATAGAACTAGTGCCGGTGCGGCCGGCGAGGTCAGCACGCGGATCGCTCAAGGGGATCGACACCGCGGTTCCGCGCGACTCCGATCGCCCGTGAATCTGGTCGATTCAGCGGCGGCCTACGGCAC
>JANXYK010000037.1 GCA_025350055.1 Gammaproteobacteria bacterium
CCGCGCACCGAATTCAGTGGATTCATAAGGGAAAGCCTCTATAACCTGTTGTTTTGCGTGGCCGGCTGCCGTGCCGGCATCGATTGAAGAATAGGCCACCGCACCCCATAATTCAACGCATGACTCCTCGCACGTACTCCCCGGTACTGCCTCTGGCCGGCATCGCCTTGATAAGCCTGCTGCTCCCGGGTTGCGTTGCCGCCGTCCTGGGCAGCTCCTCGCAGAGCGGCACCAGCAGCGATACGCGGCTGCGTGGCCCCAGCGCCAGCGACACGCGGTTGCAGGCCGCGGTGCAGAACCGGCTGGCAGGCGACAGTGCGCTGCGGGGTGCGAATGTGCAGGTGGAAGCCAGCGGGAGCGTAGTGACTTTGCGCGGCTCGGCGCTGTCGGCTGCGCAGAGCAGTGCGGCCTCGCGGGTAGCGAAGGCGACGAGTGGCGTGAGTGCGGTGGTCAATCAACTGAAGGTGCCCTGACAATGGATGTGCCAATGGATGTGCAACAGCGGATCAAGAAAGAGTTGGCCACAGCCCAGGTGGTGCTGTTCATGAAGGGCACGCCCGATTTCCCGCAATGCGGTTTTTCGGCGCAGACCTCGGGTGCCCTGCGCAAGCTGGGGGTGAAATTCCACAGCGTGAATATTTTCGAGGATGCCGAAATGCGCGAGGCGCTCAAGCAGTACTCGAACTGGCCCACTTACCCGCAGCTCTACCTGAATGGCGAGCTGCTCGGCGGCTGCGATATCGCGATGGAGATGTATCGCAACGGCGAACTCAAGGAAGCCCTCGAAGCCGCCGGCGCGCTGGGCGCTAGCGTCTAGCCTCGATTAGCGACTACAGCGGGTCGGCCCCCGCGTTCGCGTCGGTCTGTTCCGCCAGGTTGCCGGCCGGTCCGGCGTTTTCCTGCCAGCCCAGCTCCCGGGCGCGATGCTCGGCGCGACCGAAACTGTCGGCCAGCTCATTGCACACCGCGCAGAACAGCTCGGCGGTGCGCTCGGCATCGTAGGTGGCCGAATGCGCGGAGCTGGAATCCCAGTTGAAGCCGGCGATTGTGGAGGCCTTGGCGAGCACGGTCTGGCCGAACGCGGCGCCGCCCAGCGTCGCGGTATCAAAGCTCGAAAACGGATGGAAGGGCGTGCGCTTCACGCCGGCACGCGCCACTGCGGCGTTCAGGAACGACAGGTCGAACCAGGCATTGTGGCCGACCAGGATCGCGCGCTTGCAGCCCGTGGCCTGCATGTCGGCGCGCACCTCCTTGAAGATGCGTTGCAGAGCGTCGCGCTCATCGATGGCCGGCCGCAGCGGATGCCAGGGGTCGATGCGATTCACCTGCAGTGAGGCAGGCTCGATGTTCGCTCCCGGAAAGGGCTGCACATGAAACGAATGGGTGGCGGCCGGCACCAGGTGGCCGGCATCGTTGAACTTGATCATCACAGCCGCGATCTGCAGCAGCGCATCCCGGCTGGCGTTGAAGCCGCCGGTTTCTACATCGACCACCACCGGCAGGAAGCCGCGGAAGCGGCGCGCCATGCGCGCATCAGTATTGCCATTGCTCATGGCGCCAGGCTCCAGGCGATGCTCTCGCCAGCGCGCCAGGGCACGAGCGTGTGTTCGCCAAAACCATAATGGGCCGGCGGCGACCAGTCGCGTCGCTGCAGCCTGAGGGTGGCCGTGTTGCGCGGCAGCCGGTAGAAATCGGCGCCGAAGCTGGCGGCGAAATCCTCGAGCCTGGCCAGCATGCCGGCCTGCTCGAAGGCTTCGGCATACAGCTCGATGCCGGCATGCGCGGAGAAGATGCCCGCGCAACCGCAGGCGTTTTCCTTGGTGTGGCGCGCATGCGGGGCGCTGTCGGTGCCGAGGAAGAAGCGCGGATTGCCGCTGGCTACCGCCTCGATGATCGCCACCCGGTCGTTCTCGGTCTTGAGCACCGGCAGACAATACAGGTGCGGGCGCAGTCCGCCACGGAACATGGCGTTGCGGTTCAGCAGCATATGCTGCGGCGTGACCGTGGCGGCGACGCCTGCGCGTGCCGCGCATACGTAGGCGACCGCCGCACGGGTGCTGACATGCTCAAATACCACCCGCAGTGTCGGCGTGCGTTCGACCAGCGGCGCGAGCACCAGGTCGATGAAGCGGGCCTCGCGGTCGAACACGTCGACCTCGGCTGCAGTGACCTCGCCGTGCACCAGCAAGGGCAGGCCGCGCTCTGCCATGCGCTCGAGCACGGCATCGAGTCGCCGCACATCACTCACGCCGGCCTCCGAGTGCGTGGTCGCGCCGGCCGGATAGAGCTTGGCACCGTAGACGGCCCCGCTGTCGAGGGCACGATCGATCTCGGCCGGTGTGGTCAGATCGGTCAGGTACAGGGTCATCAGGGGCGTGAACTGCGCTCCTGCGGGCAACGCGGCCAGGATGCGTTCGCGATAGGCGAGGGCCGCCGCCGTGGTGGTCACCGGAGGCGTCAGATTGGGCATCACAATGGCACGCGCAAAGCGCTGCGCGGTGAAGGGCAGCACGGCCTTGAGCGCCGCGCCGTCGCGCAGGTGCAGGTGCCAGTCGTCCGGACGGCGTATCCTCAACTCTTGCATGGGTTCCAGATCGCGCCGCGGCGCGCTGTTGGCTTGACCATTTTGCCTAAAATACGGATCATCCGCTCTCGCCTTCAAGGGCGGATTGGCGCGTCTGGTCAGGGCACGTCGCGCATCCTAACACAGCGTCCTGCAAGGTAATTCCGCTAGCCATGAATCAAAGCACCGAAGAGCGCGATGGTGATCCGCTCGAAACCCGCGAATGGCTCGAATCGATCGATTCGGTGCTGCGTGTCGCCGGTCCCGAGCGCGCCCATTTCCTGATCGACCGCATGGTCGAGCACGCGCGCCGCTCGGGCGCCTACTTGCCCTACAGCGCCAACACGGCCTATGTGAACACCATTCCGGTGGGCAAGGAGCCGCAATATCCGGGCGATCGCACGCTCGAGCGGCGCATCGAAGCCTGGATCCGCTGGAACGCGATGGCCATGGTGGTGCAGGCCAACCGCAAGTCCACCGAGTATGGCGGCCACATCGCCAGTTACGCTTCCTCGGCCACGCTCTATGAAGTGGGCTTCAACCATTTCTGGCGTGCGCCCACCGCGGAGCACCCTGGTGATCTGGTATTCATGCAGGGCCATTCCTCGCCTGGCATCTACGCCCGCGCCTACCTTGAAGGTCGATTGGATGAAAAGCAGCTGCAGCGCTTCCGTCAGGAAGTGGATGGCGGCGGCCTCAGCTCCTATCCGCATCCTTGGCTGATGCCCGATTTCTGGCAGTTCCCCACGGTGTCGATGGGCCTCGGGCCCATGATGGCGATCTACCAGGCGCGCTTTATCCGCTATCTCGAACATCGCGGGCTGGTGCCGGCGAGCGATCGCAAGGTCTGGGCCTTCTGCGGCGATGGCGAGATGGACGAGCCCGAATCGATGGGCGCGCTCACCATGCCGGTGCGCGAAAAGCTCGACAACCTGGTGTTCGTGATCAACTGCAACCTGCAGCGGCTTGACGGGCCGGTACGCGGCAATGGCAAGATCATCCAGGAGCTGGAAGCCGCCTTCCTCGGCGCCGGCTGGAATGTGGTCAAGGTGATCTGGGGTTCGCGCTGGGATCCGCTGCTGGCGCGCGATACCGAAGGCCTGCTGCGCCAGGTGATGGAGCAGTGCGTCGATGGCGAATACCAGAATTTCAAGGCCAAGGGCGGCGCGTATACGCGCGAGCATTTCTTCGGCAAGAACCCGGCACTCAAGGAAATGGTCGCCAACATGTCCGATGAGGACATCTGGCACCTGAACCGTGGCGGCCACGATGCGCGCAAGGTGCACGCGGCCTACGCCGCGGCAATGAAGTCCAATGGCCGGCCCACGGTGATCCTGGCCAAGACCGTGAAGGGCTTTGGCCTCGGCAAGAGCACCGAAGGCCAGATGGTCGCGCACCAGCAGAAGAAGCTCGACGATGCCACGCTGCGCGAACTGCGCGATCGCTTCAACATTCCGGTCAGCGATGCGGACATCACGGGCATTCCGTTCCGCAAGCCGGCGGCCGACAGCGAGGAAATGCGCTACCTGCAGGAGCGCCGCAAGTCGCTCGGCGGTTACCTGCCCAAGCGCGCGCCCAATACGACGCCGTTGCAGTTGCCCGAGCTCGCGGCCTTCAAGTCGATACTCGATGGCACGGGCGAGCGTGAGATCTCCACCACTATGGCCTTCGTGCGCATCCTCGGCGTGCTGCTGAAAGACAAGCAGATCGGCCGCAATGTGGTGCCGATCGTGCCTGACGAGGCGCGCACCTTCGGCATGGAGGGCCTGTTCCGCCAGATCGGCATCTACTCATCGGTGGGCCAGCTCTACACCCCGCAGGACGCCGACCAGCTGATGTCCTATCGCGAAGACAAGCAGGGTCAGATGCTGGAAGAGGGCATCAACGAGGCGGGCTCCGTGTGTTCGTGGATCGCGGCGGCCACTTCGTATGCCAATCATGGCGTGCCGATGATCCCGTTCTATATCTATTACTCGATGTTCGGTTTCCAGCGCGTCGGCGATTTCATCTGGGCGGCGGGCGACATGCGCGCGCGCGGCTTCCTGCTCGGCGCTACCGCTGGGCGCACTACGCTCGCGGGCGAGGGCCTGCAGCACCAGGACGGTCATAGCCACCTGCTGGCCAGCACCGTGCCCAACTGCCGAGCCTATGATCCGGCCTATGCCTACGAGCTCGCTGTGATCATCCACGATGGCATGAAGCGCATGTATGTCGATGGCGAGGGCGTGTTCTATTACATCTCGGTGATGAACGAGAACTACGCGCAGCCCAAGCTCCCCGCGAAGAGCGAGGCCGGCATCATCAAGGGTGGGTATCGCGTCCGTACCGGCGGCAAGGGCAAGGTGCGCAGCACGCTGCTCGGCAGCGGCACGATATTGCGCGAAGTGCTGGCCGCCGCCGACCTGCTCGAACAGAAATTCGGCGTCCCTTCGGATGTCTATTCGATCACCAGCTTCAACGAGCTGCGGCGCGAGGCGCTCGACTGCGAGCGCTGGAACCTGTTGCATCCGGAATCGGAGGCGCGCGTGCCCTATGTGCGTTCGCTGTTCGGCGAAGCCGAATCACCGGTGGTGGCGGCCACCGATTACATGCGCAGCGTCGCCGACCAGATCCGCCAGTGGGTGGCTGCACCCTATGTGACGCTGGGCACCGATGGCTTCGGGCGTTCCGACGCGCGCGCGCCACTGCGCCGGCATTTCGAGGTCGATCGCAATTTCATCGCGCTCGCGGCGCTCAAGTCGCTGGCCGATGCCAACCAGATCGACAAGCGCACCGTGATCGAGGCGCTGGGCAAGCTCGGCATCGATGCTTCCAAGCCCAATCCCCTGAATAGCTGAAGCGCGAAGGAGCACGATTTGGCTGCGCAGGAGATCCAGGTTCCCGATATCGGCGACTTCAAGAACGTCGAGGTCATCGACGTGCTGGTGAAGGCCGGCGATCGCGTTGAAGTCGATACACCGCTGCTCACTCTCGAGACTGATAAGGCCACGATGGATGTGCCAGCGCCAGTGGCCGGTGTGATCGAAAAGCTACTGGTGAAAAAGGGCGATCGCGTCTCAGCCGGCACTGCGGTGGCGACGGTGCAGGCGGCGGGCGCGAGTGCGCCCGCGGCTGGCGCATCCAAACCCGCTTCCGCTGCGGCACCGGCCGCGCCTGCCGCGCCACCAAAGCCAGCGCCGGTCGCCGCGCTGGCGCCGGCGCCGGCTGCGTCTGCTCCAGCGCCTGTGGCTGCGGCACCTGCGGCGGCGATCAACGAGGCCGGCTTCGCCGCGGCGCATGCCAGCCCATCGGTGCGGTTGTTCGCGCGTGAGCTCGGCGTCGATCTCACGCGCGTGCGTGGCAGCGGACAGAAGGGCCGCATCGTCGCTGAGGACGTCAAAGCCTTCGTCAAGAACCTGTTGACGAGCGCCGCCGCGCCAGGCGCTGCCGCCGCAGCGCCAGCGGGCTCTGGCCTGCCGCGCATCAAGGTACCCGACTTCAGCCAGTTCGGCGCGATCGAGCAGAAACCGCTCGGGCGCATCAAGCGCATTTCGGCCGCGCACCTGCACGCCAGCTGGGTGAACCTGCCGCACGTCACGCAATTCGATGAAGCCGATACCACTGACATGGAAGCGGCACGCGTACGCCTGAAAGACAAAGCGGTGGCGCAGGGCGTGAAGCTCACGCCGCTGGCCTTCATCCTGCGGGCCGTGGTGCGCACCTTGCAGAAGTTTCCGCTGTTCAATGCCTCGCTCGATGAGCGTGGCGAGAACCTGATCTACAAGAAATATCTGCACCTCGGTTTCGCGGCCGACACGCCCAATGGTCTCCTGGTGCCGGTGATCCGCGATGCCGACAAGAAAGATGTCTACGAACTGGCGCGCGCGCTGGCGACGCTGTCCGAGAAGGCTCGTGCCGGCAAACTCTCGGCTGCCGAGATGCAGGGCGGCTGCTTCACGGTCTCAAGCCTGGGTGGCATCGGCGGCACGGCCTTCACGCCGATCATCAACGCGCCCGAGCTTGCTATCCTCGGTGTCTCGCGCTCCTCGATGAAGCCCGTGTACAAGGATGGCGCCTTCGTGCCGCGGCTGATGCTGCCGCTCTCGCTCTCCTACGATCATCGCGTGATCGACGGCGCCGATGGCGCGCGCTTCAGCAGCGCGCTGGCGCAACAGCTCGGCGACATTGCGGGCCTGCTCGAGGCGGTGCCGTGAGCGTGCAGGAAATCGCCTGTCCGGACATCGGCAATTTCCAGGACGTGTTGGTGATCGACGTGCTGGTCAAAGCCGGCGACGTGATCGCGCTTGAAACCCCGCTGCTTACGCTCGAAACCGACAAGGCGACCATGGACGTGCCGGCCACCGCCGCTGGTAAGGTGGTGGCCGTACTGGTGGAGCGCGGCGGCAAGGTGTCGCAGGGCACGCCGCTGGTGCGCGTGGAGTCTGGCGCAGCGGCAGTCGCGAGTGCGCCGTCCGCCGCCGCTTCTGCGTCCGCTGCGCCCGCGCCGCGAATTGCGCCGCCACCGGCGCCGAACGAGCCCAAGGCCGATCGCGAAGTCGAGTTGCTGGTGCTGGGGGCGGGGCCTGGCGGCTATACCGCGGCCTTCCGCGCCGCGGATCTCGGCCTCAAGGTTACGCTGGTGGAGCGCTGGCCGACGCTCGGCGGCGTGTGCCTGAACGTGGGCTGCATTCCCTCCAAGGCGCTGCTGCACGCCGCCAAGGTGATCGACGATACGCGTGCCATGGCTGCACATGGCATTGAATATGGCGAGCCGCGCATCGACGTGCCGAAGTTGCGCGACTGGAAATCGAAAGTAGTAGGCAAGCTCACCGGTGGCCTTACCGGGCTGGCGAAACAACGCAAGGTCGAGGTAGTACGTGGCGTCGGCAAATTCCTGAGCCCGCAGGTGATCGAAGTGACGCACGAGGGTCAGGCCACGCGCATCCGCTTCGGCCAATGCATCATCGCTGCGGGTTCCGAGCCGATTGCGCTGCCTTTCATCCCGAAGGATCCGCGCGTGATGGATTCCACCGGTGCGCTGGAGTTGCCCGAGCCTGCGGTGCGATTGCTCGTAATCGGCGGCGGCATCATCGGCCTCGAGATGGCCACCGTGTATGAAGCGCTGGGTGCCAAGGTGAGCGTAGTTGAGCTCACCACTCAATTGATGCCCGGTTGCGATCCGGATCTGGTCAAGCCGCTCGAGAAGCGCCTCAAGAGCCGCTATGAGCAGATCATGCTGGGCACCAAGGTTACGGCCTTGAAGGCCGCAGCCGATGGCCTGCATGTCAGTTTTGAAGATGCCAAGGGCACGAGCGTGCAGCGCTTCGATCGCGTGCTGGTCGCCGTGGGCCGCGTGCCCAATGGTCGGCTGCTGGGTGCCGAGGCTGCGGGTGTTACTGTCAGTGAGCGCGGTTTCATCGCCGTCGACAAGCAACAGCGCACCAACGTGCCACACATTTTCGCGATCGGCGATGTGGTCGGTCAGCCGATGCTGGCGCACAAGGCCACGCACGAAGGCAAAGTCGCCGCCGAAGTGGCGGCCGGACACAAGAGTTTCTTCGACGCCCGCGTGATTCCTTCGGTGGCCTACACCGATCCGGAAGTCGCCTGGGCCGGCGTGACGGAGACGAGCGCCAAGGCGCAGGGCATCGCGGTCGAGAAGGCGGCGTTCCCTTGGGTGGCGAGTGGCCGCTCGCTCTCGCTGGGGCGCGATGAGGGTATCACCAAGCTGCTGTTCGATTCGGCCACCGGTCGCATCGTCGGCGGTGGCATCGTGGGCCCGAGTGCCGGCGAGCTGATTGCCGAAGTGGCACTCGCGATCGAGATGGGCGCCGATGCGCACGATATCGGCCTGACGGTGCATCCGCACCCGACGTTGTCGGAAACCGTGGCCATGGCAGCCGAAGCCTTTGCCGGCACGCTCACCGACCTGTACCTGCCCAAGAAGCGCCCTGCGCACCAGGGCTGAACCGTGAAAACGGTCATCGAGCCTTTCCGCATCAAATCGGTGGAGCCGATCCGCATGAGCACGCGTGCGCAACGGCGCGCGCTCATGGAGCAGGCCTACTACAACCTGTTCGGCCTGCAATCCGAGGATGTGCTGATCGACCTGCTGACAGACTCGGGCACCTCGGCGATGAGCGCGCGCCAATGGGCCGCGGTAATGCAGGGCGATGAGAGCTACGCGGGTTCGCCATCCTTTGCGCGTTTCGAAGCGGCGGTGCGCAACCTGATGCCCTTCAAGCACATCATCCCGACGCACCAGGGGCGGGCCGCAGAGGCGATCCTGTTCCACCTGGTGGGTGGGGCGGGCAAGGTGATTCCCTCGAACACGCACTTCGATACGACGCGCGGCAACATCGAGGCCACCGGCGCGCAGGCACTCGACCTGCTGATCGCCGAGGGGAACGATCCCGCCAACGAGCATCCCTTCAAGGGCAACATGGACCTGGCGCGCCTCGAGGCCTTGCTTGCAGCGAAAGCGGACCAGGTGCCCTGCGTGATGATCACGGTGACCAACAACGCTGGCGGCGGCCAGCCGGTGAGCCTGCAGAATATCCGCGCAGTCGCAGCGCTCGCGCATCGCTACCGCAAGCCGCTGATCATCGATGGCTGCCGCTTCGCCGAGAACGCCTGGTTCATCAAGATCCGCGAGGCCGGGCAGGGCACGCGCAGCGTAGTCGACATCGTGCGCGACATGTTTGCCGACGCCGATGGCATGACCATGAGCGCGAAGAAAGACGCTTTCGCCAATATCGGCGGCTGGCTGGCGCTGAACGATGATGTGCTGGCCGAGCAGGCGCGTACGCGGTTGATCCAGACCGAAGGCTTTCCCACCTATGGCGGGCTTGCGGGGCGCGACCTCGAGGCCATTGCGCAGGGCCTCACGGAAATCGTCGATGAACAGTATCTCGCCTACCGCATCCGCACCAACGCCTACATCGGTGAGCGGCTGATCGCGCTCGGCATCCCGATCGTGCGACCCGTGGGCGGCCACGCGGTGTTCGTGGATGCGCGCGGCTGGCTGCCGCACATCAAGCCGCTGGCGTATCCGGGCCAGTCGCTGGTCTGCGCGCTGTACGAATTCGGCGGCGTGCGCAGCTGCGAGATCGGCACCGTGATGTTCGGCCTGTCGCCCGATGGCAGCGAGCGGCCGGCGCCGATGGACCTGGTGCGCCTCGCCATGCCGCGGCGCGTGTACACGCAGTCGCATGCCGACTACGTGGTCGAGACCTTCGCCGAAATTGCGGCGCAGCGTGAGCAGCTGACGGGCTATCGCATCGTGCAGCAACCGCGCGCGATGCGGCACTTCACCGCGCACTTTGCACCGCTGGTGGGTCACTGATCAGAGTGGTCTGCGACCGAAGTGTGGGCGGCACCGGTTTGTGCTAGCTTCGGCATATGGACAAGACAATCCGCCGATTCGATAGCCTGGGGGCGATGAAATCTGACGAGTATCGTTCTTGGCAGAGTCTGCCGGGTAGCGAGCGGATTCGCGCTGTTATGGATCTGAACAGCGACTTATATGCGCTGAAAGGACAAGCCACAGGTGCATCAAGACTTCAAAGAACTGTTGTCAGCATTCAACGCCGAACAGGTTAAATACCTGATTGTAGGCGGTTACGCGGTTTCGTTGCATGCGCAACCACGTGCGACAAAGGATCTTGATATCTTGATCAGTTCAGACGCTGAAAATAGCAGGGCCGTGTTCGCTGCACTCATGAAGTTCGGGGCACCTATGTAAGGAATGAGCGCCAAAGACTTCACTAAACCCGACAACTTCTTTCGTATGGGTACGCCGCCGCTGATGGTGGGCATCATGCCGAAGATCAGCGGTGTTGCCTTCGAACAAGCATGGCAGCGGCGAGTGCAAGTCACAATCGATGAGGGTCTCTGTGTGCCATTCATCTCGCGGGAGGACTTGCTGACCGCCAAACTTTCAGCGGGCCGCGCGCAAGACTTGATCGACGTTGAAGCCTTGCGCGAGAGCCACCAGAGCCCGTCCGATTGAATTGGATTGTTCGCTGTCTTCCTGAAATTGCATTGGCATTGACTGTTCGCGCCGCCGTGACGCGCTGCTAGCTGCGCCAGCGCAACTGCACACTGGCGCCGGCCGTGAGGGTTGATCCCACACCGCTGGCCATCACCAGGTTCTGTCCGAAGAGCACGCCACCCAGCGCCGCATCGAAACGGTAGCCCTTCAGTGTGCGCAGCGGCTCGGCGCCATCGAGCGTGCCGGTGGATTGCTCGGTGGTCGTGATGCTGCAGCGGGTGCAGGGCTTGACCACCTGCAGGATCACCTTGCCGACTCGTAGTTCCAGCAGCTCATCTTCGTCATAGGCGCCCAGGCCCTCGAGCACGATGTTCGGCCGGAAGCGGTTCATCGGCAGATCGCGACCTACGCGACGACTCAGGTCCTGGCGCGAAGCCTCGCCGATCAGCAGCAACGGGAACGCATCGCTGAAGGCGTTGGCGGCATCGATCGCGCCGCTGTATTTGCGCTCACTCAGGCGCTGCTGTGCCGGATCGAAGCGCACCAGGCGGCAGGGGTGCCCCAGCCAAGCGCTGAGCACGTTCGCAACTTGGTCGCCGGCATCGAAGGCCGAGCATTCATCGCGCCAGATGCGTACCCGGCAGGGCAGTCGCGCCGCAGCGTGCGCGATCTGCAGCGGCGGCAGGTCTGGCGCGGAAATCGACAGGCCCAGTGCGCCAAGTTCCACCTGCAGCAACGCCAGCCGCGGCCGTTCACGCTGGGTGATGAAGCGGCCCTCGGGCGTGACCAGCAGCCACTGTCGATCGTGCTCGATGCCGGTCGCGCACAGGCGCGCTGCCGGCAGCGAATGCCCGCGCGCTGATTTCAGTGGATAGCGGTAGAGGGCGGCGATACGGGCAGTATCCGGGCGAGGTGTGTTCACAGGCGCTGCAGGGCCTCGAGGTAAACGCGCTCATCGGGCGCGCGCCCGCTGCGCTGCGCCTGCCAGAGTGCCTCGGACAACACGCCGATCATGCGATGCTCGGCATCGTGCAGCGAGGCACCACGCTGCAGCAACCGCTGCAGCACTGCGTTGATGCCAGCGGGTCGATTCGTGCCCAACTGTTCGCGCAGCGCGAGATGCAGCCCCAGGTGCAGGAAAGGGTTCGCAGCCGCGTCGGTGCCTTCGGCTTCCAGCGCGGCACCCTGCAGCAGCGCGTGGTATTCCGGATGCAGTGCGATGACATCGAGCATCTGTGCCTGCAGCGGCTCGAGTGGCAGGCGCTGCTCATGACGCTGCCAGGCTTCGCGCCAGGCGGCGCGCATGGCATCGCGGCTGTGCCCGGCGTAGACACTCATTTCTCCAGCACCTTCTGCTTGAAGTTGCAGTAGCGCACCACCAGGCACTGCGCGCACAGGGGGCGGCGCGCCTTGCAGGTGTAACGGCCGAGTAGTATCAACCAGTGATGCGCGTGGCGCATGAATTCCTTCGGCGTCACGGCCAGCAGCCGCTCTTCCACCGCGCGCGGCGTGGCGCCCTTGGCGAGGCCAGTGCGATTGGCGACCCGGAACAGATGCGTGTCGACTGCGATGGTCTCGGCGCCAAAGGCCGTATTGAGCACCACGTTTGCGCTCTTGCGGCCGACGCCGGGGAGTGCTTCGAGCGCGGCGCGATCGTCTGGCACCTCGCCCTGGTGACGCTCGAGCAGCAGCCGCGAAGCGGCGCTGATGTGACTGGCCTTGCTGTTGAACAACCCGATGGTGCGGATGTAGTGCTTGAGCCGTGCCTCGCCCAGTTTCAGCATCGCCGCGGCATCGGGCGCCACGCGGAACAGCTCTGCCGTCGCCACATTCACGCTGCGATCGGTGGCCTGCGCCGAGAGGATCACCGCCACCAGCAGCTGGTAGGGCGTTGCGTACACCAGTTCAGTGCGCGGTTCGGGGTTGGCCGCGCGCAGCGCGCTGTAGAAACTGCGGATTGCGGCGGGCGTCATGACAGCGAGCTCTTCAGATC
Source organism: Gammaproteobacteria bacterium (assembly GCA_025350055.1). Taxonomy (GTDB): domain Bacteria; phylum Pseudomonadota; class Gammaproteobacteria; order Steroidobacterales; family Steroidobacteraceae; genus FEN-1191. Next base: position 12,529 of record JANXYK010000037.1, read on the forward strand.
CGCGAGCTGCTGCGCCCGCTGCAGCGCCCGCGTTTCGCGGCGTGCCTCATGGGCGTTGTAGCGCTCGCGATTGTCGGCGCGCGAGGGCGTCGCTACGGCCTCGGGCCAGGGCAGCAGGTGGATGCAATCCACCGGGCAGGCGGGCAGGCACAGCTCGCAGCCCGTGCACCAGCTCGCCACTACGCTGTGCAGTTGCCGCGAGGCGCCGAGGATCGCATCGACCGGACAAGGGGGCAGGCAGCGGGCGCAGCCGATGCAGGCCTCGGGGTCTATCCACGCGAGGCGCGGCGGCGCTTCGCTGCCGTTGGCGGGGTTCAACGGCAGGGCCGGTCGCGACAGGAGTGCGGCGAGCTCGGCGATCAACGCGGCGCCACCCGGCGGGCACTGGTTCAATTCGGCCTGGCCCTCGGCCAGTGCCTGTGCATAGGGCCGGCAGCCCGCGTAGCCGCAGCGCGTGCACTGCGTCTGCGGCAGCAGGGCATCGATGTACAGGGGATCGACAGGCGTCATCGCAATTCCAATGGCACAATGCCACTCCGATTTTAGAGGACTGACGAGACTACATGCTGGGCAATCTGACACCGACGGTACGCACGATCCTGGTCATCAACGTGCTGGTCTTCCTGGCCAGCTCGGTGCCGGAACTGCAGCGGAACATCGACCTGCTCTCGCTCTGGCCCCTGCACAGCACGAACCCGCTGCAGAGCCTGCCCTTCGCGCCCTGGCAGCTCATCACTTACGGTTTCGTGCACTTCGAGACCTGGCACCTATTCACCAACATGTTCGCGCTGTACATGTTCGGCCCGGATGTGGAGCGGCTGCTGGGAACCCGGCGTTTCCAGGTGTTCTACGGCACCTGCATCGTGGGCGCGGCGTTGGCGCAGCAGCTGGTGACCTCGACGATCCATCCGACCGCGGTGGCAACGGTCGGTGCTTCGGGTGGCATTTTCGGCGTGTTGCTGTGCTTTGGCATGGCCTATCCGCAGCGCAGGCTGATGTTGATATTCCCGCCGATACCGATGCCGGCCTGGCTGTTCGTCACGCTCTATGGCGTGCTGGAACTGTACCTCGGGGTCTTCGGGCTCAACCAGGGCGTGGCGCATTTTGCGCACCTGGGCGGCATGGCGGCGGGGTACTTGCTGATCCTGTACTGGCGCCACCAGGCCCGCCAGCGACGCGTCAACTGACTTTCATGCCGGGCTGCGCGCCCGAATCCACATCGAGCAGGAAGATTCCGCCCTCGCTGCCGCTGGCGCACAACACCATGCCGGCGGATACACCAAAGCGCATCTTGCGCGGCTCGAGGTTCGCCACCACGATCACCAGCCGGTTCAGCAGCTTTTCCGGCGCGTAGCTGGCGCGGATGCCGGAGAACACATTGCGCTGGCCCGCGCCCAGATCGAGCGTGAGCTGCAGCAGTTTGTCGGAACCCTCAACATGGCTGGCCGCGAGCACGCGGGCCACGCGCAGATCCACGCGCGCGAAATCGGCAATTCCGATCGTTGCCGCTGCGTCGGCGCCGGGCGCAGCAGTGGCGGCAGGCGCGGCAGTGGCCGGCTTGGTGGCCACGGTTTTCGCGGGCGCGGACTTCGCGGGAGTCGCCTTGGTAGGTGCGGCGGCAGGCTCGCTTGCGACCAGTCTGAACACCACCGCCGGATCCAGGCGCTGTGCCAGCGGCTGGTAGGGTGCCAGTGCGCTGCCGAGCAGCGGCGTCGCGGCCGCCTGCCAGGCATCGAGTGGCCCGCCCAGGAATCTTCCTGCAGCCTCGGCGATCTTCGGCAGCACCGGTGCGAGGTAGACCATCAGGACGCGGAACAGGTTGATGCCCTGCGTGGCGATCGCGCGCACTTCTTCGCTGCGCGCCGGATCCTTGGCCATCGCCCAGGGCTTGTGCTGGTCAATGTACTTGTTGGCGCGATCGGCGAGATTCATGATCTGGCGCATCGCGCTGCCGTACTCGCGTTGTTCGTACAGCGCCGCGATCTCCTCGCTGGCCGCCGCAAACTGCGCATACAGTTCAGCATCCGGCAGCGCCGTGGCCAGGCGGCCGCCGCCGCGCTCAATGAATCCGGCGCAGCGGCTGGCGATGTTGACCAGCTTCCCCACAAGGTCGGAGTCGGTGCGGGCGATGAAGTCCTCGAGGCTGAGATCGATGTCCTCGATGCCGCCGCTGAGCTTGGCCGCGAAGTAGTAACGCAGCGGCTCGGGCGGGAGGCTGTCGAGGTAGCTGCGCGCGGTGATGAAGGTACCGCGGGTCTTCGACATCTTCTGGCCGTTGATGGTGAGGAAACCGTGCACGCACACGTTGGTCGGGCGGCGCAGCCCGGCGCCGTGCAAAACCGCCGGCCAGAACAGCGTGTGGAAGTAACTGATGTCCTTGCCGATGAAATGATGCAGCTCGGTGGCGGTCTCGGATTTCCAGTAGCGGTCGAAGTCGAGGCCGCGGCGCGCTGCCAGCGCGACGAAGCTGGCGATGTAGCCGATCGGCGCATCGAACCACACGTAGAAAAACTTGCCGGGCGAGCCCGGGATCTCGAAGCCGAAGTAGGGTTGGTCGCGCGAGATGTCCCAGTCCTGCAGCCCGGCGGCGAACCATTCATCCAGCTTGGCGCGCACGGCGCCCGAGAGGCTGCCGCTCGCCAGCCACTCGCGCAGCATGGTCTCGAAGGCGCCCAGCCGGAAGAACAGGTGCTCGGATTCACGCCACACCGGCGGCGTATTGCTCAGCGTGGAGACCGGATCGATCAGCTCGGCGGGTGAGTAGGTGGAGCCACACACCTCGCAGCTGTCGCCATACTGATCGACGCTTTTGCAGCGCGGGCAGGTGCCGCGCACGTAGCGATCGGGCAGGAACATCTGCGCCTGCTCGTCGTAGGCCTGGCGCACGCTGCGGCGCGCGATATAGCCGCCGGCCTGCAGGCGCTCGTACAGCTCGGCGCACAGTTTTCGATTCTCCTCGCTGTGCGTGGAGTGGAACTGGTCGTGACCGATCAGCAGTTGCTGGTAGTCGCGCAGGTGCTCGGCCGCACTGGCCGCAATCAGTTCTTCGGGTGTCTGCCCCTGCTGCTGCGCGCGGATCATGATCGGCGTGCCGTGGGTATCCTCGGCGCATACGAACAGGCAGTCGTGGCCGCGCAGCCGCTGGAAGCGCACCCAGATGTCGGTCTGCACAGCCTCGAGCGCATGCCCGAGGTGCAGCGGGCCGTTGGCATAGGGCAGGGCGTGAGTGACCAGGATCTGCCGCGTCATCCGCCGGCGCCCTTCAGTTCCTCGAACTTCGCCTTGTTGATGCCCTTCTTGTACGCCTCGGCGCCAGTGATCTGGCCCGTATCGAGCAATGCCTGGATCGCCATGTCCATGGTGCGCATGCCGAGCGCGCCGCCCGCTTGCATCACGGTCTCGATCTGGTCGAGCTTGCCCTGGCGGATCAGGTTGGCCGAAGCGGGCGTATTGATCAGGATCTCGAGCGCCGCCACCCGACCCTGGCCATCGGCACGCTGCAGGAGTTGCTGCGAGATCACGCCACGGAGCGAGGTCGAGAGCATGGTGCGCACGTGCGACTGCTTGTCGGCCGGGAAGGCATTGACCATGCGATCGACGGTGGGCGCGGCGCCATTGGTGTGCAGCGTGGCCATCACCAGGATGCCCATTTCGGCCGCGGTGATCGCCGTGCTCATGGTTTCCAGATCGCGCAACTCGCCCACCAGGATCACGTCGGGATCTTCGCGCAGGGCCGAGAGCAGTGCCGCCGAGAAAGTCGGCGTGTGCGCACCGATCTCACGCTGGCTGATCAGGCAGTTGTGCCGCGGATGCACGAACTCGATCGGATCTTCGATCGTGAGGATGTGGCCTTTGATGCGCTTGTTGATGTCATCGATCATTGCCGCGAGCGAGGTCGACTTGCCCGAGCCGGTCTTGCCGGTCACCAGGATCAGTCCATTGCTGGCGCGGCACAGCTGGTGCACGGCCGCGGGCATCTTCAGCTGCTCGAGCGTGAGGGCACTGGAAGGGATGGCCCGGAACACCGCGCCCATGCCCGCGAGCTGGCGCATGATGTTGACGCGAAAACGCCCCTTGTCGGCCAGCGAATAGGCGAAATCCGCGCCGTCATGAGCCTCGAAGCGCTCGACAGCCTTGCGCGGCATGATTTCGTAGAGCGCCTGCTTGACCGCATCTGCGGTCAGCACTTCCTGCTGCAGCGGGGCGAGATCGCCGTAGCGGCGCACGCGCGGCGGGTCGCCGGCGATGAAATGCAGGTCCGAACCCTTGCGGCGGAGGATTTCCTCGAGGAAGGCATCGATCTGCGCCATGGTCAGGCTGCGGGCGGCGCCGGCACGCTCGGTGTGGCGTCGGTCTTGGGCAGCATGGTGGTGTCGGTGACGAATTTTTGCAGCAGGCGTTTTTCGGTGGCGTAGCTGAAGGCATCGTCCGGGTCGATCTGCCGGGCCGTGACCGCCGCCAGCAGTGCCTGGTCGAACATCTGCATGCCGAATTCCTTGCCGGTCTGCAGCTGGCTGGGCAGCTGATGGGTCTGGTCGCCCAGGATGAGTTTCGCGATGGCCTTGGTCATCACCATCACCTCGCAGATCGCGCGCCGGCTGCGACCGTCGTGGGTCTTCACCAGGATCTGCGTGATCACTGCCAGCAGACTCTGCGACAGGAAGCTCTTGGTCTGCTCGCGCTCTTCGGCCGGCAAGGCATCGATCATGCGATCGATGGTCTTCACGGCGCTGGTGGTATGGAGCGTACCCAGCACCAGGTGACCAGTCTCGGCCGCCGTCATCGCCATGCGGATGGTGTCGGCATCGCGCAGCTCGCCGACCAGGATCACGTCCGGGTCTTCGCGCATCGCGGCGCGTACGCCCTCGGCGAAGCTCGGGATATGCGTGCCCAGCTCGCGCTGAATTACTTGGGCTTGCTTGCTGCGATGGACGAACTCGATCGGATCCTCGAGGCTGATGATGTTGACCTTGCGGGTGCGATTGAGCAGATCGATCATCGCCGCCAACGTGGTCGATTTGCCGGTGCCGGTGCTGCCCGTGACCAGGATCATGCCCTGGTGGTAGTCGCACAGTTTCTTCACCACGGGGGGCAGGTTGAGCGACTCGAGTGTTGGCACTTCGGCCGGAATCGCCCTGAAAGTGGCGCCGACGCCCGTGTCCTTGCGGAACACGTTGACGCGAAAGCGCCCGCCCTCGGCCGAGATGTAGGAGAAATCCAGGTCGTTGCCGCGCATGAAATGCTCGGTCTGGTTCTGCGTCAGGATCTCGTTGACGTAGCTCTCGAGCTCGGTGTCGCGCAGGTCGCGGAACTTGATCGGCACCAGGTCGCCATGCATGCGCAGCATCGGCGGCACGCCCACCGCCAGGTGGATGTCCGAGCAGCCCTGCTGGGTGCCCAGTTTGAGGAATGCATCAATACGCGCCAAGGTCAGCCCCGTCCATCAAAGGAACTTCTGCAATGCTACCCGCAATTCTTCCATATTCTGATAGCGTTTGGTCTTGTCGACCGCCATCGTCTTGGTTATGAGCTCGGCGAGCTCGGGGGCCATGGCCGGATTGACCTCGCGCGGGGGCTTGGCGCGCCCCTGCACGTGCTGGTACATCACCGACATGTGATCGCCGCGCGAGTAGGGCGGCACGCCGGTGAGCATTTCATAGAGCATCACGCCGATGGCGTAGACGTCGGCCCGCTCGTCGACCTTCTTGCCCAGGATCTGCTCCGGGGCCATGTACTTGGGGCTGCCGATCACATAGCCGGTCTTGGTCAGCTGCGTATCGCCTTGCGATTGCGCTGCGGCCACGCCGAAGTCGACGATCTTCAGCAATCCCGCGTCGTTGATCAGCACGTTGGCGGGCTTGAGGTCGCGATGCACGATGCCCACCTGGTGGGCCACGATCATGCCGGTGCACATGTCGATGCCGAACTGGATGGCGCGCTTGAGCGGCATCGGCTTCTCGTTGACGATCTCCGCGCCCAGCGTGTGCGAGGGGAAATACTCCATCGAAATGGCGTAGTTGCCCTGGATCGAGAGGAAGTCATAGATGCGGATCACGTTCTGGTGCGTGATCTTGCGCGAGTAGCGCAGCTCGTGCACGAAGCGCTTCATCACCTCTTCGTCTTCGGCGACGTTGGGATTCAGGAACTTCAGGATCAGGCGCTCATCGACCACGGTGTCTTCCATCAGCAGCACGGTGCCGAAGGCGCCCTTGCCGATGCGCTCGATGTACTTGTAGCGCCCTTCGATCAGGTCGCCCGGATTGAGCGTGGCGATATCGAGGCGTTGCAGGGTCGAGGCGGCCGCCTGCTGCAGCGCCTTGGCGACTTCCTGCTCGGGGATCAAAAGCGTATGCGCCGCGGGCTCGGGCGCGGCGCGATTGCCCGGCTGGCGCGGTGGCTGGTTGCCTCCGGTGGTGGCACGCGAGCCGCTGACCGCGGGTGCCTGCACGCCGGAGGAGAAACGCACTTCGATCTCGGTGATCGCTCGCTGGGCGGCCAGCGCCAGGGTCTGATCGCTGTTGCTGCTGAAGGGCTGCAGCGCCACCCGAATCTGCTCGGCCTGCTCCTCGTTGGCGAGCTTGCCCAGCGCCTGGATGGCCTCGACCTGGATTTCCTTCTCGTTGCGCGCCAGCAGCGGGCTGATCATCTCGATGTTGGCCGCATTCCCCAGCTTGCCGATCGCACGCACCACCACCGGCAGCGCGCGCGCTGGGGCGGTCTTGAGCATGTCGGCGAGCCGCGGCATCGCCCGGCTGTCGCCGATCTCGGCCAGCGCATCGACGGCGCGCTCGCTGACCCACCAATCGGCGTCCTTGGTGGCGTCGATCAGGTGCTTGACCGCGCGCTCGTCCTTGGTCTGGTTGAGGATCTCGATCGCGGCCCGACGGATGTCTTCGTCCTTGTCGCGCGCCAGCTCGAGCACCGCGTCGATGACCTTCGGGCCGCCGATCTTGCCCAGCGCATCGCCGGCGCGCGAGCGCACCCACCAGTCATCGTCCTTGATCGCCGCCAGCAGGAACTTGACCGAATTGGCATCGCCCACTTCGTTGAGCACTTCGACCGCGGCGCGACGCGAATATTCGTTCTCGTCCTTGAGCACTGGCACCAGGTAGCGGATGGTCTGCGGGTCGCGGGCCTTGCACAGCACTTCGACCGCGCGGTTCTGCACCTCGATCTCCGGATCGCGCAGCAGCCCGGCGATGCGCTCGGTCTCCATCGGCCCGTCCTGCTTGGCGAGCGAGGCCAGAGCCGCGGTGCGGATGAACTTGTTGCCGTCGTTGATCTGGGTATGCAGCGCGGTGCGCACATCGGGGCGGTTGAAGCGCCCGAGGATGGCGAGGATCTGCAGACGTGCCATGGTGTCCTTGCCCTGCAGGCGCCCGAGCAATTCGGGCACGCCGGCCTCGTCGACCACTTCGCCGATGACGCGGAACAGCGCGCCTTTCTCGTTGGCCTCCTGGGCGTAGGCCGCGGTCAGCAGCTCGCGCACGCTGAAGCGCGTGCGCTGGGCATTGATGATCTCCAGCACCGCGGATTTGGAGACGCCAGGCTTGGTCAGCGCCTCGAGCAACAGGTGCGGGGGGTAGCCGCGGCTGCTGGTGAGCGCCCAGGCGACGCCCGCGACCACGCGCGGGCTGCCGGTGATCAGCGCCTCGACGTAGCTGGGGAAGGACTTCACGGTCGCCAGCGCGACCAGCACATCGACCAGCGCCACGGTGGCATGCTTGTCGGCATCCGGCAGGGCCGCCAGGATCGCCTCGATGCCGCGGGGTCCCAGTTCCTTGAGCTTGGCCACCGACCTCTGGGATTCGGTGTCCAGAATGTCGGTCGACGATTTGATCTGGGCGATCAGGCGATCGGCCCGGAAGTTCGAAAAAAAGCTCATGGGTCAGATGATTGCCAGGTCCGGCCCTTAAGGCGGTTAACCTCCGAATTATGCCACGATTGTCCGGGCGCCCTGTGACCTGCGTCTGGTCTGCGGCGCATAGGTTAAACAGGCTAGAATCGCGGCCCCAAACCCAGCCCCGGAAGCGCCGCAGCGGCGATACGACATGCCCGATTCCGCCCAGATCCGCACTGTTCTGGAACAGTACGTCGACCCCTACCTGCAGCAGAGCCTCGGCGAATCGGGGAGCCTCAAGGAGCTGCGGATCGAGAACCAGGTCATCGTGGCCGAGGTGGTGCTGGGCATTCCGGTGGGCGGATATGAGCAGCAGTTCCGTTCCGGCCTGGCCGCGCATCTGGCCGCCCATGGCCATGCGGATCTGACGCTGAACCTCAAGCTGCGCAGTGCCATCGTGGCCCACAGCGTGCAGCGCTCGCTCAAGCCGCTACCGGGCGTCAGCAACATCGTGGCCGTGGCCAGCGGCAAGGGCGGGGTAGGCAAGTCCACCGTTGCCGTCAACCTGGCGCTGGCCTGGGCGCAGGCCGGTGCGCGGGTCGGCATCCTCGATGCCGACATCTACGGGCCCAGCCAGCCCCTGATGCTGGGCCTCGAGGGCCAGCGCCCCAGCGCGCCCGATGGCAAGCACCTGCTGCCGCTCCAGGCGCATGGCATCAAGGCCATGTCGATCGGTTTCCTGGTCGATGCCACCCAGGCGCTGGTGTGGCGCGGACCGATGGTGACGCAGGCGCTGACGCAGCTGCTCTCGGATACGGACTGGGGCGAACTCGACTACCTGGTGGTCGACATGCCGCCGGGCACCGGTGACATCCAGCTCACGCTCTCGCAGCGCGTGCCGGTCGCCGGCGCCATCATCGTGACCACGCCCCAGGACATCGCACTGGCCGATGCACGCAAGGGCCTGGCGATGTTCGAGAAGGTCGCGGTGCCGGTGCTCGGCGTGGTGGAGAACATGAGCCTGCACGTGTGTACGAATTGCGGCCACGTCGAACATATCTTCGGCAGCGGCGGCGGGCAGCTCATGGCCGACCAGTACGAGGTGCAGCTGCTCGGCGAGCTGCCGCTGGATGCCCACATACGCGAGGAGGCCGACAGCGGCCGCCCCAGCGTGATCGCCGCGCCCGATTCGCCGCGCGCCAAAGCCTATGTCGAGATGGCGCGGCGCGCTGCTGCGGCACTCAGCCGGCGCTCGCGCGATCGCAGCGCCCTGTTCCCACAGATCGTCGTCGAGGAATCCTGAAGCACCATGAGCATCAAAGCTGATCGCTGGATACGCCGGGCCGCAGCGCAAGGCATGATCGAACCCTTCGAGCCCGGCCAGGTGCGCGCCGTCGACGGCCAGAAGATCATCTCCTACGGCACTTCGAGCTACGGCTACGACGTGCGTTGCGCGCGCGAATTCAAGATCTTCACCAACATCAACTCGACTATCGTTGATCCGAAGCAGTTCGATGCCAAGAGCTTCGTCGATGTGGTCGCCGACCTGTGCATCATCCCGCCCAATTCCTTCGCGCTGGCGCGCACGGTGGAATACTTCCGCATTCCGCGCAACGTGCTGACCGTGTGCCTGGGCAAATCCACCTACGCGCGCTGCGGCATCATCGTGAATGTGACGCCGCTCGAGCCCGAGTGGGAAGGGCATGTGACGCTGGAGTTTTCCAACAGCACGCCGCTCCCGGCGAAGATCTACGCCAACGAGGGCGTGGCGCAGATGCTGTTCTTCGAGTCGGACGAGGTCTGCGAAACTTCGTATCGCGATCGCGACGGCAAATACATGGGCCAGCAGGGCGTGACGCTGCCGAAGGCCTAGTTGATTTGCGATCGAAATCGCAAGCCGCTGGCCTCGGTTGGGTCCTCAGTTTCGTGATCTTGCCGGCTGCTTGATCAGGCTGTCAGCGGGGATTCCCAAGCCCCGGTGCAGCTTCCAGATCATATCCAGGGTCAGGGGGCGTTTCCGGTTGAGTATTTCGTAGACGCGATTCAGTCGGCCAATCATGGGTTGCAGGTCTTTGGCGGTAAGGCCGTTTTGATCCATCCGGAATCGGATGGCTTCCACCGGGTCAGGCAGATCCAGGGGGAATCTCTGACGCTCATAGGCTTCAATGAGCGTCACCAGAACATCGAGGCGTTCGCCTTCGGGCGTATTGCGCCGCGAACCCATCAGGGATTCGACGGTCTTCAGCGCCGCACGGTAATCACGGGTGGTGCGGATGGGGCGAATGTTCATAAGGCTCTCCGTCATACAGTCTGTGCATCGATGCGATCGTATTGGGCATGTGTGCCGATAAATCGCACGTAGATCACCCGGTAAGGGTAGTTGATCCACACCACCAGTCGGAATCTGTTGCCGGCGATGTTGAACACTACCCGGCCGTCCCGCAGAACACTGGCAGTGCAAAAATCGCCCTTTACATCGGCTGGCGCCGCCCAATCCGCCCTTATTGCATGGCGGTACCAGGCCAGCAGGGGTTCGCGGGCATCCTTGCTGGCGTCCCGGTCGCAAAAGGACTTCAGGGTCGAAAGCGCGATTACCCGCATCCGGCAATTGTAGTCCCAAAATGGGACTAAAGACAAGAGATTGCAGTCGACCTGTCAGTCGCGGCGTAGCGAGCGCAGCTCCATCACCCATTCGACGTCCTGGTCGTGTTGCTGCTCGGCGCGCAGTGGAATGTAGCCATAGGACGGCGCGCACCAGAAGCGCGTACTGCGCGAGGAGTTGGCGCGATGGCTGCGGTAAATCACGGTGGCGATCTCGCCGAGCGGCGTGTGCAGCTTCTCTTCACCCACCCGCGTGTACTCGTATTCGCGGATGCCTGATTTGTCGAACAGCGCGATGCCCTGGGGCATCTTGCCGGCGGCCAGCGCCTGGATCAGCGCCACCTGCACCGAGAGGTCATCTTGTACGCCCGCGCGCAACGCAATGTCGACACTGGCATCTTCGATGCGCCCGCTGACGCGCAGTTTTTCCCAGTCGAAACTGATGTCCGCGGTCTGGCTGCCGGAACTGCCCTGGCGCGCGGTGAAATGCAGCGGTCGCACGCCCTCGGGGCCGATGCTCATGCGGCTCTGCAGATTGGCCGTCGCGGCCGAGAACAGCTTGAACAGGCCGCGCGGCTCGGTGCTCGAGGTGTAGGACCATTCCTGCGCCGAGAGGCGCTGCAGCGCAAAGGAGGCGCTGCCGGCGTTCATGTCGTGCCACAGAAAGGCGTAGCGGGTTTCGAAGGGACGCAATTCGCCCGAGGCCGGCTCGCTCGCGGCCGCTGTCGCTGTGGGTGCCGGTGTGGGTACGGGCGTGGCCACGGCTCCAGTAGCGGGCGCCGCTTCGAGGGCAAGTGCGAGCGGGCCGCTGGTCAGCAGCAAAAACGTGCAAATCGCTTGCGGCTGTTTCATCGGCATCAACCCCTGAGCAGCGGTGCGCGCAGCACCTGGCCATCGAGCATGAGTGTCTCGCCGCGCAGGCCTAAGCGCCCCGCGGCGATCAAGCCTATGACTTCAGGGTAGATGATGTGTTCCTGTTGCTGAACCCGGGCTGAAAGGCTCTCCGGCGTGTCGCCGGGCAGCACGGGCACGCGCGCCTGCATCACCAGCGGGCCACCATCGAGCACGCCTGTGACGTAGTGCACGCTGCAGCCGTGCTGCGCATCGCCTGCTGCCAGCACCCGCTCGTGTGTATGCAGGCCAGGGTAGAGCGGCAGGAGCGAGGGATGGATATTCAGCATGCGGCCCGCATAGTGGGCAGCAAATTCCGGCGAAAGGATGCGCATGAAGCCGGCCAGCACCACCAGCTGCGCGCCACTCGCGTCGATGGCCTCGCGCATGGCCTGCTCGAAGGCGCTGCGATCGGCAAATCCGCGCGCCGCAATCACCTCGACAGGCAGACCCAGTTCGCGCGCGGACGAAATGCCACCGGCCTCGGGCCGGTCGGCAATGACCAGCGCAATGTTCGCGTTGATTGCGCCGCTGGCGCAGGCGCGCGCGATTGTCAGCATGTTGCTGCCGCGGCCGGAAATCACGACGCACAGCCGCAGGCCGGCGCCACTGCTCATGGATCGATGAGCACGTCGCCGCTGCCAGGGATCACTTCACCGATCAGCTGCGCCTGCTCGCCAGCGGCGCGCAGCAGCTTGAGCGCGGCATCGGCATCGGCCGCTGCCACTATCACCACCATGCCGATGCCGCAGTTGAAGGTGCGGTACATCTCGCGCGCTGTGATGTTGCCGGTGCGCTCGAGCCAGTCGAACACCGGATCGTGCGGCCAGGCCTTGCGCTGCAGCCGCACCGCCAGGCCGTCGCCCAGCACCCGCGGAATGTTGTCGCTGAGGCCGCCACCGGTGATGTGCGCAAGAGCGTGCACTGGGAGCGCTGCCATCAGCTGGCGGAGCGATTTCACATAGATGCGCGTCGGTGTCAGCAGTCGATCGAAGAGCGCCTTGCCTTCGAGTTGCGTGCTCGCGGTGGCGCCAGCGACGCTCACCAACCGTCGTATCAGCGAATAACCGTTCGAGTGCGGGCCACTTGAGGAAAGGCCAATCACCGCATCACCCGCGCGCACCTTCGAGCCATCGATGATCGCCTCGCGCTCGACCACACCGACGCAGAAACCGGCCAGATCGTAGTCATCACCGTGGTACATGCCGGGCATCTCGGCGGTCTCGCCGCCGACCAGCGCCGCGCCGGCCTGCGCGCAGCCCTCGGCGATGCCGGCCACCACGCGGGCCGCGATCTCGATCTTCAGCGCGCCGGTGGCGTAGTAGTCCAGAAAAAACAGCGGTTCGGCGCCCTGGACCACCACATCGTTGACGCACATGGCCACCAGATCGATGCCAATGGTGTCGTGGCGCCCGGTCTCGATCGCCAGGCGCAGTTTGGTGCCTACGCCATCGGTGCCAGCGACCAGCACCGGCCGCTTGTAGCCTGCGGGAATTTCCACCAGCGAGCCAAAACCGCCAATGCCGGCCAACACTTCCGGCCGCTGCGTACGCTTGACCAGCGGCTTGATGCGCTCGACAAAGGCATCGCCGGCCTCGATATCGACGCCCGCATCTCGGTAGCTGTAACTGCGCTGGTCATTCATGCCCGGACTCCAGGCGTTATAGTAGCGAACCCATGCGTCATCTGCCCAACATCATCTGCCTGCTGCGTATCGCCCTGATCTGGCCGATCATCGATGGCCTGATGGGGCAGCATTTCGAGCGTACGCTGCTGCTGTTCGTGGTAGCCGCGGTCAGCGACGGGCTGGATGGCTGGCTTGCCAAGAATTTCAGCTGGACCAGCCGGCTGGGCAAGATCCTCGATCCGCTGGCCGACAAGCTGTTGCTGGTGGCGGTGTTCCTGGTGCTCACCTGGATCGGGCTCACGCCGCGCTGGTTGTGTGTTGCGGCCGTGGCGCGCGATGTGATGATCAGTGCCGGCGCGGTGCTGTTCCGCGTGGCCTGGGGACCGCTGCGCGGCCGGCCGATACTCTCGAGCAAGATCAATACGCTGCTGCAACTGCTGTACGTCTCGCTGGTGATCCTGCACGGTGCCACCGGCATGCCGCCGCAATCGGTGCTCGATGCCTTCGCCGTGTTGACGATGCTGACGATACTGATCAGTGGCTTCGCCTATCTGCGCGATTTCACGCAGCGCGCATTGCTGACGGCCGCCCAGGGCAGCTGAGTTTGGCGATGCGCCAGCTACCCTTGAGCGTACGACTGCGCGATCGGGCGCTGTTCGCGAACTTCCTGCCGGGCCCAAACGCCACAGCGCTGGCGCAGCTGCGCGCACCCGTCGCCGCCGGCAAGCCGGGCCTGACCTGGCTGTACGGCCCTGCCGCCAGTGGCAAATCGCACCTGCTGCAGGCGCTGTATGCCGAGGCGGGCGATGCCGTGTTCCTGCCCCTCTCGCAGCTCACGCCCTTTGGTCCGGCCGCGCTGCAGGAATGGCAGGGCGGGGTTGCGCTCTATGTCGATGAGCTGGCCACGGTGCTCGGCCACCCCGAGTGGGAGCGCGCCTTGTTTGGCCTGTATCGTGACTGCGAGGAGCGCGGCGTGCCGATGGTGTTCGCCGCGCGCGAGCCGCCCCCCGAACTGAAATTCGCGCTCAAGGATCTGGCTTCGCGCTGCGCAGCCGCGCAGCGTGTGGCGCTGCAGGGCCTGGATGAAACGCAGCAGGGCGCGGCGCTCTGGCTGCACGCCCAGGCGCGCGGCTTCGAGCTGCCGGAGGAAACCCTGCGTTACCTGCAGCGGCGCCTGCCGCGCGACATGGGGAATCTGTGCGCCGTGCTCGATGAGCTGGACGAGGCCGCGCTGGCCGCGCAACGCCGCCTGACCGTGCCCTTCATCAAGAGCCTGCTCGATGCACGCGCCCCGGGCGCCGCGCGGCTGTATCGCGTAACCGGCAAGGTGCAGGGCGTGTGGTATCGCGCCGCGGCGCAGCGCCAGGCCCGCGCCATGCAGCTGACAGGCTACGCGCGCAATCTCGAGGATGGTTCGGTCGAAGTGCTGGCCTGCGGGCCGCAGTCCACTGTGCGCGAGTTCATCGGCTGGCTGTGGCTGGGTTCGCCCCAGTCACAGGTGAGCGGCGTACTGGAGAGCGCGCTGCCGCCGGAGGATTTCCACTGGCCGAAGGCATTTACGACCGCTTGAGTGCCACGCGGCCCAGGTCATCGGCGCCATTCCAGTAGCGCGTCCAGCGCGTCACGACTTTGTCGGGATAATCGCGCGTCAATGTGGTGCCGTTGTAGCGTCCCAGCGCGCGGCGCACATCGTTGCGCTCGCTCTGCAGGTAGTGGCGCAGGATCGCGCAGCCCATGCGGATGTTCGCCTCGATCGTCACCAGCTCGCGCCGCTGCATCCCGAGCTGCTCGGGCCAGAAGGGCATCACCTGCATGAGACCCACGGCGCCGGCGCTGGAGACCGCCCAGCGATTGAAATGACTCTCGACATCGAGCACCGCGAGCACCAGCCCGGGCGGCAAGGGTGTGACATTGGCGCGATGCGTTTCGCAGTAGACCGTGCGCAGGATCGCCAGCCGGTCGTTGTGGTTGGGCAGATACCGGCGCAGCCGCGGTTCCATCAGCGTGTACCAGACCGCCGAGTCGTACCGATCCTCGAAGCAGTGCGCCTCGGCGATCGCCTGCTGGACCACGGCACGCAGCTCCGGATCCTGCTGCGCCGCGCGCACGCCGGCACTTGCGCCGGCGGCACACGCGAGGCCCGGGCCGAACAGCGCCAGCAGCGCCGCGCAGCCCGCGAGCAGCCTAGCGCGGCAGGAGTGCCAGGCGCGCCTGTATGAAGCCGACGCTATCGGCAAGGGGAATGTCCTGGTTGTCGGTCGCGGGACGATGGCGGTATTCGCAGGTGCCGGCCTCGAGTCCGCGCTCGCCGAGCACGATGCGATGCGGGATGCCGAGCAACTCGGCTTCCGCGAACTTGACGCCCGGTCGCGCATCGCGATCGTCGTACAGCACTTCGATGCCGGCAGCGCCCAGCTGCGCATAGAGCGCATCGGCGCGCTCGCGCACGCGCGCGGATTTCTGCAGGTTGAGCGGAATGAGTACCACATGGAAGGGCGCCAGCGACTCCGGCCAGATGATGCCACGCTCATCGTGATGCTGTTCGATGGCCGCAGCCACGATGCGCGTCACACCGATGCCGTAACAACCCATGAGCATGGTCACAGCCTTGCCGGCCTCATCCAGCACCGTGGCGTTCATCGCGCTGCTGTATTTGCTGCCCAGCTGGAAGATATGGCCGACTTCGATGCCGCGCACAATCCTGATCTTGCCTTTGCCCGAGGGGCTGGGGTCGCCCGCGACCACGTTGCGCAGGTCGGCGGCGGTGGGGGCGGGCAGGTCGCGCTCCCAGTTCACGTCGACCAGATGGGCATCCACGACGTTTGCGCCACAGCTGAAATTGGCCATCGCCAGTGCCGCGTGGTCGGCATAGATCGGGCAGCTGAGGCCCTTGGGGCCCAGCGACCCCGGTTCGCTCCCGGTCGCGGCCTTCACCTGCTCGGCACTCGCCATGCGCAGCGGTGAGGCCACGCCCGCCAGCTTCTGCGCCTTCACCGCGTTGAGCTCGTGATCGCCGCGCAGCAGCAGCGCCACGACGCCGCCTTCGCTGCCCTCGACCAGCAGCGTCTTCAGGCATTGCTGCACCGGCATTTTCAGGAAATCGCTGAGCGCGGCGATGGTCTTCATGCCGGGCGTTGCCACCTGGCGCAGTGCGCCGCCGGGCGCCGCGCGCGGCTCGGTCGGCGGCACGGCTGCCGCCAGCTCGATGTTGGCAGCGAAGTCATCGCCATCGGACACCGCGATCGCGTCTTCGCCCGATTCGGCCAGCACCTGGAATTCCTGCGAGCGATTGCCGCCGATCGCGCCGCTGTCGGCCATCACCACGCGGAAGTCGAGCCCCATGCGCGTGAACATGCGCGAATAGGCCGTGTACATCGCGGCGTAACCCTCGTTCAGCGAGGCCTGGTCGAGGTGGAAGGAATAGGCATCCTTCATGATGAACTCGCGTCCGCGCATCACACCGAAACGCGGTCGCACCTCATCGCGGAACTTGGTCTGCAGCTGGTAGAAATTCACCGGCAGCTGCCGATAGCTGCGCAGCTCGCGGCGCGCGATATCGGTAACCACTTCCTCGTGCGTGGGCCCGAACACGTAATCGCGCTTCTGCCGATCCTTGACGCGCAGCAACTCCGGCCCGTACTGCTCCCAGCGGCCCGATTCCTGCCACAGCTCCGCCGGCTGGATCGCCGGCATCAGGATTTCCAGCGCCCCGGCGCGATCCATTTCCTCGCGGATGATGGTCTCGACCTTCTTGAGCGTACGCAGGCCGAAGGGCAGCCAGCTGTAGATGCCGGCCGCGAGGCGCCGGATCAGTCCGGCGCGCAGCATCAGCTGGTGGCTCAGGACTTCGGCCTCGGCCGGGGTTTCCTTGGTGGAATTGACGGGATAAGCGGAAAGACGCATGAGTTTGGGGCTATCAGGTGGTAAACAGCCTGCAATCCTAGCAGATGGATGTTGGACGGCACGGCGGGCGCCCCCTATCATGCGGCGCTCATGGACGAGCAAGAACTGCCCAAACCCGCGCCCCGGCGCCGCGCCATCTACCTGCTGCCGAATCTGCTGACCACCGGCTGCCTGTTTTCAGGCTTCTACGCCGTGGTGGCCGCGATCGATGGCAACTTCGAGCGCGCTGGTCTCGCGGTGTTCATCGCCATGATCTTCGATGGCATGGACGGCCGCACCGCGCGCCTCACGCACACGGAAAGCGCCTTCGGCAAGGAATACGACAGCCTGGCCGACATGGTGGCCTTCGGCTTGGCCCCGGCGATCGTTTCCTACCAGTGGGGCGTGGCGCGAATCGCCGAATACGGCAACGCCTGGGGCCGTTTCGGGTGGCTGGCGGCCTTCTTCTACTGCGCCGCCGCCGCCTTGCGCCTGGCACGCTTCAACACGCGCGTCGCCACGCAGGACAAGCGTTATTTCGAGGGCCTGCCGAGTCCGTCCGCGGCCGCCGTGGTCTCGGGCTTCGTCTGGGTCTCGAGCGAATGGCGCGAACCCGGACTCACCGGCCTGATCGTGGCCTTCGCCGTGACCGCGCTGGCCGGCGCGCTGATGGTGAGCAGCCTGAGTTTCCCCAGCTTCAAGAACTTCGATCCGACCAAGCCGGTGCCCTTCGTTACCCTGGTGGTCGGCGCACTGATGTTCGTGGTGATTGGCATCGACCCGGCGCGCGCGCTGCTGCTGTGCTTCGGTACCTACGCCCTGTGGGGCCCCTTGTCGTGGAGCTGGCGCCGGCTGCGCCGGCTGATGCGCGGGACCGGCGCGAGCGGCGGTACGTGACGGCCACTCCCGCACAGCGCGCGCAGTATCTGGAAGCGCTGGGGATCGATCAATGGAAGTTGCGCCGGCCTACTGCGGCAGCAGCTGCGCCGATCATCCGTGCGGCCATGGCGCCCGCGACCGCTCCGGCAGCGGCGGAATCCAGTAGCGATTGGGACAACCTGGCAGCCGAGGTGCGCGCTTGCGTGCAATGCGGCCTGCATGCCACGCGCACCCAGACCGTCTTTGGCGTCGGCAATCGCAGCGCCGATCTGCTGGTGGTAGGCGAGGCGCCGGGCGCCGATGAAGATCGTCAGGGCGAACCCTTCGTGGGCCGCGCTGGTGTGCTGCTCAACGCGATGCTGCGCGCGCTGAGGCACCCGCGCGAAACGGTGTTCATCGCCAACGTGCTCAAGTGCCGTCCGCCTGGCAATCGCGACCCGAATCCCGAAGAGGTGCGCTGCTGTCTGCCGTACCTGCATCGCCAGATCGCGCTGCTGCAGCCAAAGCTGATGCTGGCGGTGGGCCGCATCGCGGCGCAGAACCTGCTCGCCACCGAAACGCCGATCGGAAAATTGCGTGGCAGTGTGCATCGCTTCGGAAGCGAGGGTACGCCGCTGATCGTCACCTATCATCCCGCTTATCTGCTGCGCAGCCCGGGCGAAAAGCGCAAGGCCTGGAACGATCTGGTTTTCGTCCGGCGCGAGCTTGCACGCGCGGCCGGCGCCGGCTGACGAGGCCGCAGGGCACTGGTCATGGTGGCAGTAGTGCGCGAAGCGGCTGGCATCCCGCAGATCCTGCCGCGGCCGATGACCGAGTCCGATGTGCCCGCGGTGCTCGCGCTCGAGATGAGCGCCTACGCATTTCCGTGGACCGAAGGCATCTTCCGCGATTGCCTGCGCGTTGGCTATTACTGCTGTGTGCTCGAGATCGACTACCTGCTGGTCGGGTATGGCGTGATCTCCAGCGGCGCCGGCGAAGCGCACCTGCTGAACCTGTGCGTGCGCGAGGAATTCCGCTGCCGCGGCCTCGGCCGCCGGCTGCTTGAGCACTTGCTCGATCTCGTATCGCACAGCGGAGCGCGCATCGTATTTCTGGAAGTGCGGCCGGCTAACACAGGTGCGGTGCGGCTGTATGAGTCGATGTACTTCCAGCAGATCGGGATGCGGCGGGGGTATTACCAGGCGGAGGGTGGGCGGGAGGATGCGCTGGTCATGAGGCGCGATCTCACGGTTTGAGCGTGGGCATGCGCAAGGATTCCCTTAAGCGCGGTGGCGACAATCTTAACTTTCCCGTATTTAAAGTACGCGAAAGTAAGAAACAACTTGACTTAAGAGCCTCGAAAGCTTAACTTTCTCGTATGTAAAATACGCGAAAGTTGTAATAATGCCCCTGCAGCTTGTTGGAGAGACAATCGATAAAACCCGCAGCCACTACCTGGCTGAGACGGGCAAACTCATCCAGCTGATGCGGGGCATCTACGTCGACGTCACCGACGATGTCGATGCAACAGTCCTTGCCCATGCTGTCCGCATCGCGCGCTATCTCTATCCGCATACCTACCTGTCTGCTGCCAGCGCTATCGCGCTCGCGCCGACCCGTGATGGACGACTATTTCTGAGCGGGCGACGCAATCTTCGCACCCGCATACGTGGCCTGGAGATCATCCAGAACGTCGCCCCGAAGCGGCCTGCTCTGGGGACTGCCGTGGTCGCTGACAGTCTGGGCGAATTTCGCATACAGGCATCGTCCATCCGGCAGCGCTTTCTCGAAGCCTTCCGGGTTCGCAGTGAGCACGCAGCCACAATCGATGAGGAGGCACGAGAAGCTCTCGCTGCCAGACTGATCGAAGAATTCGGAACCCCGAAGGCAGCGAGCGATGCCCTCTGGGCGCTCGCACGGGAAAACGAATGGTTTCGCGAAGGGGAGGCCGCCGAGCGATTCCTCGATCGCAATCCCGCGGCTGTGCAACCGGCCAATGTAGCCGCCCTCAGTCTCACTGTTGCGTGGCACGGCATACCGGTTGGCGAACTCAAACACGACGGTTTTGAGTGGCGCTGGACCGCCATCCCCGGTACAGGACCGGCGCTCATCCGCCAGACTACGCCCGGACGTCTGCCACCTTTTATTGTCTCGCTACTTCCGGAAGGCTGGCTGGAGGCGGTGCTGAAGGACAACGATGAGCGCGCCATTCTCCGCTCCGGCCAGCGCTACATGTCGAATATCACCATTGTGCAGACCCGCGAACAACTCACGCGTCTTCCCGCCGACATTCTCGTCACGCGGCTCGAACAGTTTGTCGCCGACAATGTCTTTACCGGCACCTATGCAGGACCGGGGCGCAAAGATATTGAACTGACATTCGAGGAAAACCTTGCGCGTATCTATGAACACACTGATACGCCCCGTCTCTCAGGCGTGCAGATCAAGGCGCCGATGCACCTCGAAGCAAGCGGCGTGATATCCCCGGCGATTGGCACTCCCTTCACGCACATCCTGAAGCCCGCAGGAATCGGCGGCTTCGAGTTTCTGCCGCTGGTTGAGTGGACCGCACTTGCCCTCGCAAAGCAGGTTGGCTTCGACGTGCCTGCGACGGCACTGATGGCAATGCCAGACGATATGCCGCCCGCTCTTCTCGTCGAGAGATTTGATGTCCGGCAGGGAGCAAGCGACACGAGTCTGCTGGCGATGGAAGAAATCTGCTCGGTTCTCGATCTGCCGCCGGAAGCCAAGTATGACGGAACCATGGAGCGCGTCGCCCGCCATGTTCGCGCGCTTTCGACAGCAGTTGACGAAGACATGCTGCTGATTGTGAAACGCGCCTTGTTCGCATGGTTGATCGCCGATGGCGACATGCACCTGAAAAACATGGCGCTCCTGAAAACAGCAGAACTCGGCAGTGAAAGATTCAGAACGGTCCGCGTTGCTCCACTCTATGACGCAGTGACAACGCGGGTCTTTCCAAGGCTGGGAAAAGATCGCATGGCCCTCAAAGTCAACGGGAAAGATGAACGGCTCAGGCGCGCAGACTTCAAGGCCTTGGCCAGTACTGCCGGGTTGCAGGCAGCGCCGGTCGACGCGGCAATTGACGAGATGGCAGGACGCCTGGCCCGGGCTGTGGGCTCTGTCGCCCTTCCGGGTTCGCTCCGTTATCCGCCAGCAGGGGAAGAAATCATAACCAGGATGCTCAAGATTTGCCGGGAACAAGTCGAGTCGTTGGACTAGAAGATGACAGATACCGAGAAGCTAATTGACGAGATAGGTAAAAGAAGAACTTTTGCCATCATCTCCCACCCCGACGCCGGCAAAACCACGCTGACCGAAAAGCTGCTGCTCTTCGGCGGCGCCATCCAGATGGCCGGCACCGTCAAGGGCCGCAAGGCGTCGCGGCATGCGACCTCCGACTGGATGCGGCTCGAGCAGCAGCGCGGCATTTCCGTGACCAGCTCGGTGATGCAGTTTCCGTATCAGGACTACATCGTCAATCTGCTCGATACGCCCGGTCACGAGGATTTTTCCGAAGACACCTACCGCACGCTCACAGCGGTCGATTCGGCGCTGATGGTGATCGACTGCGCCAAGGGCGTGGAGCAGCGCACGATCCGCCTGATGGAAGTGTGCCGGCTGCGTGACACGCCGATTATGACTTTCGTGAACAAGCTCGATCGCGATGGGCGCGCGCCCATCGAGCTGCTCGATGAGATCGAGGCTGTGTTGAAGATCCATCCGGCGCCGATCACCTGGCCGATCGGCATGGGCCGCGAACTCACGGGCATCTATCACCTGCTCGAGGATCGCATCTACGTCTACGAAGCCGCTGCACGTGGGCGGATGGGCGAGAATCGCGTGATCGAGGGCCTGAAGAGCGCCGGGGCGCGTGAGCTGCTGGGCGATCAGGCCGATCGCTACTTCGAGGAGATCGAGCTCGTGCATGGCGCCACCGCCACCTTCGATGCCGCCGAGTATCGGGCCGGGCGCCAGACGCCGGTGTTCTTCGGTTCGGCGATCAGCAATTTCGGGGTCGAGGAACTGCTGCGCGCGTTCGTGAAGTATTCGCCGCCGCCGCTCGCTCGCGCCACGCGCGAGCGCCAGGTCGAGCCGCTCGAGGAAAATCTGACGGGCTTCGTGTTCAAGATCCAGGCCAACATGGATCCGGGCCATCGCGATCGCATCGCATTCATGCGGCTATGCTCGGGGCGCTACCAGCGCGGCATGCGTCTTTATCACACCCGGCTGCGCAAAGAAGTGCGGATCGCCGATGCGCTCACCTTCATGGCCGCCGAGCGCGCCCAGGCCGAAGAGGCCTACGCGGGCGACATCATCGGCTTACATAACCATGGCACCATCAATATCGGCGACACCTTCTCCACGGGCGAATCGCTGGCCTTCACGGGCATTCCGGATTTTGCACCGGAGATGTTCCGGCGCGCGGTGCTGCAAGACCCGTTGCGCATGAAGGCACTGGCCAAGGGGCTGGCGCAGCTGTGCGAGGAGGGGGCGACGCAGCTGTTCAAGCCGGTGCGCAACGCGGATCTCATCCTGGGCGCGGTCGGGCAGCTGCAGTTCGAAGTAGTGGCCTTCAGGCTGGCGGACGAATACGCTGTGCAATGTACTTTCGAGACAATCAACGTGCACACGGCGCGCTGGGTCAGCAGCAATGATTCGCGCAAGCTGGAGGAGTTCACGGTGAAGGCTCACGATAACCTGGCGCGCGATCACAGCGGGGCGCTGGTGTACCTGGCGCCCTCGCGCGTGAATCTGCAGCTCACGCTCGAGCGCTGGCCCGACATCCGCTTCAGTGAAACGCGCGAGCATCTGGCGCATGTCGAGGACTGAGCCCACGGGCGGGGCCGCGATGAGCACGCGCGAGCGGCGAGGGGCGCAGCGCGCCTGGGCGCTGACCGCGTGGGCCAACCACGGTTTCGTGACCACCGTACTGGTGGGTTTCTTTCCGATATTCCTCAACAAATACTGGGCCGCGGATCTGCCCGGGACGCGCTCGACGCTCTACCTCGGACTCGCCAATTCCAGTGCCAGCCTGGTGGTGATGTTGATCGCGCCGTGGCTGGGCGCGCTGGCCGATCGGCGCGGGCAGAAGAAACTGTGGCTGGGTGTGTTCACCGCGCTGGGCGTGGTGGGGACTGCGCTGCTGGCATTGATTGGCCGCGGTCAATGGCAATGGGCACTGCCGGTGTTTGCGATCGCGTCGGTCGGCTTCTACGCCGGCTCGTCCTTCCAGGATGCCTTGCTGGTGCAGGTGTCCACGCCCGCCGAGGCGCATCGCATCTCGGCCTATGGTTTCGCTGCCGGGTACCTGGGCGGTGGCCTGCTGCTGCTGATCAATGTGCTGCTGGCGCTCCATCCGACCTGGTTTGGCATCGCCGATTCCGTGGCGGCCACGCGTATTGCCTTCCTTGATGTCGCCGTGTGGTGGGCGCTGTTCACGCTGCCCGTGTTCCGGCGCGTGCCGGAAGCCAAGCCGACGGTGGAGCCACCGGGCTGGAAGGAGCTGTGGGCCACGATCCGCAAGGTGATGGCCGACCCCACGGTGCGTGGTTTCCTGATCGCCTATTGGCTGTACATCGATGGCATCGGCACGCTGCAGCAGATGGCGGTGGACTTTGGCGCCAAGCTGGGGTTGCCTACCTCGGCGCTGATCCTGGCACTGCTGATGGTGCAGTTCATCGCCTTTCCATCGGCACTGCTGTTCGGACGGCTCGGCGAGCGCATCGGCGCCCGCCGCGCGATCCTGATCGGCCTGGCGGTGTTCGTGTTCGTGACGGGGTGGGCGCTGATACTGCGCACGACCTGGCAGTTCTTCGTGCTGGCCGCGCTGGTGGGCACCGTGCAGGGGGGTGTGCAGTCCTTGTCGCGCTCGCTGTTCTCGCGGCTGATCCCGCGCGAGCGCTCGGGCGAATATTTCGGCTTCTACAACATGCTGGGCAAGTTCGCCGCGGTACTGGGCCCGACGCTGGTGGGCACCATGGCCGCACTCAGCGGCAGCTCGCGCATCGGCGTGTCATCGCTGGTGGTGTTGTTCGCGGGCGGTGCGCTATTGTTATGGCGGGTACGCGAACCTTGAATGTGAAAGAGCCGCCGAAATCATGCGCCAAATTACGTTGCTTTTTTCCCTGTTGCTGGCCACGCTGGCCCACGGCACTTCCACGCCGGACCCCATCAAGTCCGAGTACCTGGTGTCCACGTCGGCTGGGTTCATGTTTGACCCGGATGGCGGCGCCTACTACGCGCTGAGCTTCGACGTGCTCAAGAGCCTGCCGGGCACGCTCTATGTGATCGTGGAGTTCGAGAATCCGGTAGATGCTGCCAAGCCCATGACCACCGAGATTCAGGTGCAGCATGGGAAGAGCAGCTTTCAGACGCGTTCACCGTCAGTGCACGAGATCAAGAACAAGCAGCGTTATCGCGTCAATCTGAAGCTCTATGCCGATGCCGCCTGTACGCAGCTCGTCGGTACCCATCACCAGGATGTGCTATTCGATATCCCGCGGCAGATGAAAAGCCAGCTGGCCGCGCAGTTTGGCGTGACCATCAAGTAGCGCCGAAGCATCTGCCAATCAGATCGAGCGGACGGTGTGGCGGCCAAGCCTGGCGCCACAGGCTCCGCTCGACGGGTTCGCGATTTCGTGTCCAGGTACTATCAAGCCGCCGCAGCGCGCAGCTTGAGGCCTAGCGCGCGCACAACCGTCAGGAAGGTTACCAACTCCGGATTTCCCTTGGAGGATAGCGCCCGATACAGGTTTTCACGTTGAAACCCTGTCTTGCGCGCCAGCGCAGACATACCGTGCACGCGCGCAATAAGGTACGCCAGAATTGTCCCATGGAAACGCCATTTGCAGTCTATGATGCGCTCAGCGCCATCAACGTTGCGCCTGAAAAGGTGCGGGTCGTGGTGCAATCGATGGAGCGCGACATGGCCCTGTTCGCCACCCGGTCTCAAGTCGGTGCGCTCGACCAGCACTCGGCGGGGCGTTTCGATTTGCTGCGCGCCGAAATGGATACCTTCCGCGAGCGTTTCGAGCAGATCGATCGACGCTTCGCGCAGATCGAGAAGCGCTTCGACACCGTGGATCAGCGGCTGGCCGCTGTGGCACAACACCTTGAGCAGCTGTTGGGCGAATACAGGCAGCACTTTGATCAGCGACTGAGCGAGACCGCACAGCAGATTGAGCAGCGCCTGACCGTTCGATTGGGCAGTTTCCTGGCGGTCGCCACGGCTGTTACAGCGACTCTGCTGGTCTTGTTACGCGGTGGACCCGTCGGCTAGGCGCCTGGCGCCACCCTTAAGGCTTGTTGTTGATGTTCAGGAATGGAATGGGCGCACCCGCAAAAATCGCGCTCGGCAGGGTGCCGTTCCATTTCTCCGCCTGCGCCAGCTGCACCTCGATACGGCGCAGCTCCAGCACCTGGGGGTTCTGGCCCAGTGCCGCACCCTGTGCCTTGATGGCCTGCGCTGCCGCCTCGGCGTTCTTCACTGTCGCATAGGCATTGCCATCCGCCGTCGCTTTGACGGCGCTGGCTTCCGCCTCGGCGATCGCCACTTTCTGTTTCTGTTCGCTCTCGACGGTCTTGAGCTTGTTCTCCGCGGCCAGGCGCAATTGTTCCTGGGTCACCTTGTCATTGATCGCGCCCATGTACGAGTCACTGAAGGCGAAGTTGCGCATGTCGATGTTCACGACATGCGCTCCATAGAGCGCCAGCTTGGCGTCGAGTGCGGCATTGATGTCCGCCGAGACGATGGCACGCTTGCCAATGAGGTCGGGCGCCGTGTAGCGCGCGGTCACGGCCTTGAAGATCTCCTGCGCAGCGGTCTGCACGTAGCTCGAGAGGTCGCCATCGTGTGAATACTTCTCGTAAACTTCCGCGACCTTGTCGGTCTCGATGCTGTAGCGCACGGTCAGGCTCACGCTCACCGGCTGGGTGTCGCTGGTGCTGCCTTGGGCATTCTCAATGTCGGCACGTTCCGCGCGGATATTGAACAGCGCCAGCTTGCGCCATGGGGGCAGTACCGCCAGGCCTTCCTGCTCAATGCCGACGATGCGGCCGAACTGCGTCACGACGCCGCGGCTGCCCGTGGGTACGGAATAGAACGGCCAGAGAACGCTCAGCACGATCAATGCGCCCACACTCAGCACGGCGTCGCGGATGATCCGGTCCCATGCCGGTGCGCGCACGGTCTTGGGTGGATTTTCCCGGCCAGTCGCATCGGGATCCGGAATCTGCCTGGTGTAGCGGTCGAAGATGCTCATTTATCCCTCCATCCCTAGTTGTTATATGCCGGGCTTTCCGCGGACGGCGAGCCGGTCTCGATAATATCGTGTTGCCAGCTTGTTTGACTTATCAGAGAAGCTCGGCCGCCGAAAAGATCCGGTTTTCAATATTGAGCTGATACGGCGCATATTCAGGTGGTGCCAGGTGCGTCGCGAGCGTCAAAATGCCTCATGGAAACGCCTTTCGCCGTCTATGATGCGCTCAGTGCCATCAACGTCCCGCCCGAGAAGGTCAGGGTCGTGGTGCAGTCAATGGAGCGTGACATGGCTCTCTTTGCCACCCGGTCTCAATTTGGAGCGCTCGATCAGCACACAGCGGGGCGCTTCGATTTGCTACACGCTGAGATGGACACTTTCCGGGAACGCTTTGAGCAGATAGACCGGCGCTTTGAACAGATCGATCGTCGTTTCGAGCAGGTAGACAGGCGCTTCGAGCAGATGGACAAGCGCTTCGACATTGCGGATCAGCGGCTGAGTGAAGTGGCGCGGCACCTTGAGCAGCGACTGAGTGAAACCGCGCGTCAGATCGAGCAGCGATTGACGGTTCGGTTGGGCAGCTTCCTAGCGGTCGCTACTGCCGTTACAGCCACTCTGGTCGTGCTGTTGCGTGGTGGGCCAGTCAGCTAGGCGTCTGTCGCCACAAGCTCAGCGCCAACGCCGCGGCGACCAGCAGGGCCCCGATCGCCAGCACCAGCACGGCTGCGGCCGCGCAATCCTTAACGGCCTGAATCTGCGCATGCTGCTCGGGATGCAGGTGGTCGGCGAGGTGCTCGAGCGCAGTATTAAAGAGTTCCGCGGCAATGACCGCGCAGCTGATCAGCGCGACCAGCGCCCACCAGACCGGCGCCGGGCGCAGCAAGCACAGGCCAATGAGCACCCCGACCAGCACCAGTAGCTGGGTACGCAGGCTACGCTCGGTGCGCATGGCAAGCCGCAGCCCGGCCCACGCAAAACCGAGCCGCGTGGCCAACGATCTGTTTTTGTGTGAGGCATTCATATGTCTTGGTAGTGCACCATGCCGTGGATTTTGGTCGCTATACTAGCATTCGATTTCTAGTGCCCTTGATGGATGAACAACATGAACCTTAAGGGCATGGCCAGTGCCGCGACCCTGATTGCCACCTTGCTGGTGGCACCGGTTGCTCACGCGGGTGGTCCGCTGGGCATCGATCACCTGGTGCCGCTCGACAACAGCGGCATCTGGGCGCGCAAGAACCAGTTGCTGCTCATCGACGCGATGTTGATCGGCGAGATCGGCATCGCGCTGCGGGAAGGGGGGCGGACGCGCCTGGGCAAAACGGCCTGGCGCTCCATCGACGCCACGGTCTTCGGCGCTCTCGCCTCGGAGTTGCTGAAGTTCGGATTCTCCCGCGCCCGGCCCAACCAGACCTCTGACCCGAACCAATGGTTCCAGGGCAGTGGCCACAACAGCTTTCCCAGCGGCGAGGTCACGGTCACCAGCGCCATTGTCACGCCCTTCGTGCTCGAATACCGCCACGAACATCCGATGATCTATGCACTCGAGCTGTTGCCGCTCTATGACGCCGTGGCGCGCGTCAAGGTGCACGGCCACTGGCAGTCCGATGTGCTGGCGGGTTACGCGCTCGGCACTGGCATGGGCTATCTCATGAAGCATCGTCCGGAGTCGCCGCTGGTGCTCGGCGTGTTGCCGCATGGTTTCTATGTTGGCTTCAGGAAGGAGCTGCGTTGACTCCCCAGCCCCTGCGCATACGCCTGATCGGCAAGGATAATGGCGTCGGCCTGTCGCGCGACCTCGAGCTGCTGGAGGAGGTGCTGCGCGCGCAGGGGTGTGAGCTGACGCTGCGCATGTGCGATCGGCGCGATCGTCGGCACCGGCGCTCAAAGCTACTTGGGTTGGTGGCAAAGCTGCGTACGCTGCCCGGCCTGCGCCGACAGAGTCGCGCCCGGGCGCCGTACGACCTCAATATCATGCTGGAGCACGCCTGGCCGCAGTTCCTGCACGAGGCGCGCTGCAATGTGATTGTGCCGAATCCCGAATGGTTCGATCCGCGCGATGGCGGTTTCCTCGGCGCCTTCGATCAGGTCTGGGCCAAGACTGTGGCAACCGAGGCATTGTTCTCGGCGCGTCACTCCGGCTGCGTCCAGATTGGTTTTGACAGCCGCGACCGCTACCTGCCCGAGATCGATCGCGTGCCGCAGTTCCTGCATGTGGCCGGCAGGAGCCCGCTCAAGGGTACCGAGCGATTGCTGCAACTCTGGCAGCGCCATCCGGAGTGGCCGCGCCTGACGCTGGTGCAGGATCGATCGATGGCGAATGGCGGTCGGTCACGCCAGGCCCCGAACATCGTGCGCATGAACGGCTATGTTCCCGATGAGGAGCTGCGCCAGCTGCAGAATTCGCATCGCTTTCACCTGTGCACCTCCGAGGCGGAAGGGTGGGGGCACTACATCGTCGAGGCGATGAGCACCGGAGCGGTGACCATCACCAGCGACAGTGCGCCGATGAATGAACTGATCGACGCCGGGCGCGGACTGCTGGTGGCGACACAGGCGGGCGAGCGCCACAACCTGGTCAGATTGGCGCCCTTCCAGGAAGCGGCGCTGGAGCAGACGGTGCAGCAGGCACTGGCGCAACCGGCGCCACAACTGGAGGCGACCGGGCGCGCGGCACGCGACTGGTTTCTCGCCAACAAGGCCGGGTTTGCCGCGCGCGTCCATCGCGCGATTGACGTGGCGGCAGGCACGCTCGGCGCCGTGGCGGTTGTTGCCGCGCTGCTGCTGTGCGCGCCCGCCGCGCGCGCGACCGAGCTCGTGCAGGGCGTCAGCCCCTATGTGCCGCTCAATCTCTCGCCCCAGATCGAACGCATGGTGGAGCGCGTACTGGTGCTGGGCGAGCAACCGGTGCTGGTCCGCCCCGTGCCGATCACTACCGTGCTGCGCGCGCTGCCCAAGGCTTGCCGGCGCGATGCGAGGCTGTGTGCGCAGGTCAATCGCTACCTCGATCGCTATTTCGGCGTCGACGGGGTGACACATGGCTCACTGGAAATTGCTGCCGCCCGCAAGGCCACAGTGACGATGCCCAACCAGCGTGGCGAGCGCGCCGGCGCTCCTTACTACGCCTCGGCGGCAGCGTTTTATCGCCCGGGCGACGGCCTGTTGCTGACGGCTGGCGGCGTGGCCTACGGCGGCACCGATCGGCGCTTCATCCCGAGCGGCACCATGGCTAGCGTAGGCGGGTCGTACCTGCAGATCGACGCCGGCTATCGCGATCACTGGTTCTCGCCGCTTACCGACAGCAGCGCGCTGCAGAGTACCGAGGCGCCGACCTTGCCTTCGATCACCGTGTCGAATCCGCAGCCGCTCACGGGTCTTGGCATCCAGTACCAGATGTTCCTGGCGCGCATGAAGTATTCCGAGCACATCACCTGGCGCAACGGTTACACCGCGGGCTACCCGCGGCTGGTTGGCATGCACTTGGGCATCGAGCCGGTGGAGGGCTGGGCGGTGTCGGGCAATGCGCTGTGGCAATTTGGGGGCGGCGCGCGGCCGAGCTCGTTCGGAGATTTCTTCTCTAATATGTTTCGGCGCACGAACATCAACGGCCCGCCAAGCAATGGCGCGGGCGTTACCGACCGACGCTTCAGCAACCGGTCATTGTCGATTACCAGTGCCTACACCTTCCCAGGCAAAACGCCGTTCGAGGCCTACGCCGAGTTTGGGGCCCGCGACACCTTTCATGGGCAGATCTACCGCTTTCACGAAACGGCTCTTTCCGTGGGCCTGCATATCCCGCAGCTGCTGCAGCACCTGGACCTGACCGTCGAAGCCTCGGAATGGCAGGATTCCTGGTACACCGACTACGTCTGGCTCGACGGCATGACCGTCGACGGCGATGTGACCGGCCTGTGGGGCGGGGACTGGCGCACTTTCAGCAATGCTGCCGGCGCGCGCTCGGCGATGGCGCAGCTCGGTTGGGCACGGGCGAACGGTGACTCGATCAATGCCCGTTATCGCACGCTGCAGAATGCCAGCTACGCCAACGAGAACTATCGTCGTGCGCAAATGCTCACGCTCGAGTATGCGCAACCGCGCCACGCCTACACACGCGGCCTGCAACTGGACGCCGGCCGCGATGTCTTTGGCGGCAATTTTGCGCGCCTGGCGGCATTCGTGCGCAGCGATGGTGGCACGAACAGTGGCGCCGGTCTGTACTCGTATGGTGGCGCCGAAGGGCCCGGTGACGGCGGCCAAGCGGCCGACGCCGAAGCGGGGCGTGACTCGCGCCTGGAGCGGTTCGTCGATGTCGGCGTTAGCGGCGCGCGACTGGGTCTCGACTATGGCTCGTTCGGCAACCCGCAGCTGGTGATCCCGGCGCAGTACCAGAGCGTGTCGTCGTTGCACTTAGGGGTCGGTGTGCGACGCGCCGTCAGCGATCACGGTGACCTGGGCGTCCGCGCGGAATACGATCATTTTAGGGGTGCGATGTTGGCGCTGCGCATTGCCGACTACCGCTACCAGCTGGGTCCACACCTGATGATGGGAGCGTTCTTTGGTTTCGCCCGGTATTCGGGCCCGACGCCCGCCCAAGGTTACTACGCCGGCGGCAGTCTCACCTGGCGCAACCTGTTCCGTCACTGGGACCTGAGCTTCGACTCGCGCTATTTCGATCGTATTCAGCGCAACAAGGTGTTGCCCTCAGATCCGCAGAACGGCGACCCGGTGGAGTGGTACACGATGCAGGCGCCGAGCCTGTACCTCAGTCACCGCTTTTGACGCAGCGTGGCGCCGGAACTGACACCTGCCCGGCCATCAGGATTCCTGATCGAGGAGTTCCTCGCGGATGATCTGCCGAATCAGCTGCGGCGTAAGCAATGGCTGTGCGATGCCCGTGTGCGCCGCAAGTGCATCGTTGATTAGCGTTTGGTAACCCTTCCCAGACTTGCGCGACAACGATCTGAAGCGCTCCACAATGACATTATCGAGGTAGATGGTTATTCTCGTCTTACCGACGCTCGACAGAATTGCGCCACGCTTTCCAGCCGAAAAGTCATATTCCTTTTTCATAGCTGCTGCGTTCCTTGGCCGTTGGTCGTCGTACTGAAATCAGCCGGAT
>JANXYK010000056.1 GCA_025350055.1 Gammaproteobacteria bacterium
GGCACCGACACGGTGCTTTCGTCGGCTGAGCGTTATCAATAGGTCAGCGCGATTGACCTCAACCACTCACCGGAGGATGTCATGAATCAATATCTAAAGGTCTCACTGCTGGCCCTGGCGATGGCGCCAACAGTGGTTGGCATGACGGCGACGGCCGCGGATCCCGACGTGACCACACTGCAATCTACAGTCCGGTTTCCGGATCTCAACCTGCGGTCACGTGAAGGCGCCACCACGCTCTACAAGCGCATCGTACACGCCGCCGATGCGATGTGCGGCCCGTCGCAGCACATGCTCACCCTCGGCATCACCGCGACCATGGCCGCGCAGATACACGATTGCAAACTGCAAGCCATCGGACATGCCGTCGATCAGGTCAACGCGCCGATGTTGACGGCCGTGTTCAATGACAGGATGCATCGCAAGTCCGAGCCGACCAGGCTCGTGCGGGCGAATTGAGCAGTGTCGTGGCCCCTGCCCTGCATGCTGACGCGCCTGCATGCTGGCACGGGCCAGGACTACCGTTCAGAGTCGCTGAACGTGTAGGAGATACGCAAGCCGATAGTACGCGGACGGTTGGTCGTGACAGCCTTGTACGATGCAGCGTAGTAGGCATAGAGCTGCGCGCGCGTATCGCCGAGGTTCTCGCCATAGAGCTGCACCAGCCAGGGGTCTTTGGTGAAACCCAGGGCGGCATCGAATGTGGTAAATGCGGGCAGGTCATAGACCGTCGATTTGTTCTGAAAGTCGCGCGCCAGATGAAAGGTCGAGGTCAGTGAGTGGGACTGGTGCACGACTGCAGCTTGCGCGAACAGCCCGTAGCCGTTGCGCTTGATGTCGTAGCGCACCCGCAGGTGACCCTGAAACGGCGGCGCACCGGCGAGCGGTGTGCCCAGTTGCCCGTTCAGATCCGGAATCGGCGAACCATCTTGTTGCTGCAGGATGCTAAAGTCGATCGGCGTGCCATCACGCCACCGCAGGGTCGCCTGCTTGACCAGCTCGCTGTGGTTCCAGGCCGCACCAGCCTCGATTGTCAGGCCGTTGCCGGGTTGCGCCGTGACCGAGGTCTCCAGGCCGCGCACCACGTAGTCGCCACCGTTGATGATCGAGCTGATGTTGAGTACGCCCAGACCAGCCAGGTGTACCTGCGTGTCGCTCCAGCGTTCGTGATACAGCGCGCCATTCCACTGCAGGCGCCGATTCAGCCAGGTCGTTTTCCAGCCGAGTTCGTCGTTGGTCAGTGTGTCCGGCGCGTAACTGACAGGCGCTATGTAGCCGCCGTGTAATCCCGCCTGAACCTGGTTGGGCCTGCCCCTGTCGGCCAGGGGCGATTGTGACGATGGCGCGCCCGGCGAGCGATTGAAGCCACCGGCGCGAAAGCCCTGCGACCAGGTGTAATACAGCATCGCATCCACACTGGGTCTCCAGGTCAGGTTGGCGCGGCTGGTGAATCCGGAGTAGGTCGTATCCAGGTGCTGGGCATCCAGATTGAAGAATTTGCTGCGGTCCACGCAAGTTTCTGGCACACCTACGCCCGGGGGCGCCCAGCAGCCGTCACTGCTGACGGTCGAGCCCACTTCAGAGGTATTGGTTTGCGAGTAGCGCGTTCCCACCGTCAGCAACAGAGTCCTTGGAATGATCGCGACATCGAATGATGCATAGGCAGCCTTCTGCGTGTAGCCGCGCGTGATGTCGTCGAAGAAACTGTCGCCGGGTGGTCGCAGGTTCGGGTTGTTGGACGTCACGGGAGACGGCACGAATACCACGTTGGGATCCGAATAGAACTGCACCGGTATGCCGCTCGGCAACAGCGGTGATCCATTCAGCGTGTAGTAACCCGTCGGCGGCCCAAGCGGGCGAAAATAGGGCAATGCCGTCGTATAGAACCAGTCAGTTTGATCGTGGATCCGATAGTCCTCGAAGAACAGTCCTCCCAGGCCACTGATTCGTTGCTCCTGCGAGGTACTGAGGCGCAGCTCGTGGCTTAGGTGCGTGTTGCGTTCGAGATCCCGCCAGGTGGCGCTGGGCGAAAAGCATTGCCCAACAGGCACGAACGGTTGCGGTGTGACGCACTGATAGTAGCCGGCATAGCTGGAACGCGAGTATTGCGTGTAGTCCTGCACCTGTTCGATCTTGCGCCCGAGGTAGCTGCCCGCGTACAGCAGCTTCAAGGGTCCGAGACGCCCGTTGATCGTGACAGCAGTGTTCGTGAAGTTGTCCTTGTCGTAAGAAGAATTGTAAAGCTGGGTCTTCAGGGCAGGCTGCGCTTGTCCGGTGTAGTCAGTCGCCATTTCGGTAAAGATGCCGTCAGCCTCGAAATGCTGTTCGGCTTGCGACAGCAATAAGTCCCACTCATCGCTGAACTTGTATTGCGCTTGCACACGCATCCCGCGGTAGCTGACGGGATTGATGTCGTTCCCGGCCACATCATGGTTCTTGAGCGTAACGCTGCTGTCAGGTACGGCTCCGCCAAAGTAGCTCACGATGACCGGATCTGTGGCGACCCGGGCAAAAGTGGCGGCTGGGTTGTCGATATAGCCGCCGCGCTGCTCATCGTAGATGACAGCGCGAACGGCGAACCTGGACGGAATGAGAGGTACATTGAGGGTAGCCGTGTAGCCATGGCTCTCCGCGCCATGCGCAGTCACTGCACTGCCCAGGGTCAGCTTGGCCTCCGTCACATCCAGTTTCGGTTTGTTGGTGATATAGCGCACCACTCCGGCCTCGGCGCCGGCACCGAACAATGTGCCTTGCGGCCCCTCCAGCACTTCGATGCGCTCGAGGTCGGCGGCATAAATGTCCAGATTGCGTTGCGGCAGCTGCACCGCCTGCTCGTCCAGGTACACGCTGACATTCGGGAATGTGCCGATTACACCGGCGGACTGCACTCCACCGCTGGTGGTACCCAGGCCGCGCACGTAGAGCGTGTTCTGGCTGGGTCCCACGCCGTGCGCCGTTATGCCGGGCAGATAGGTCACGAAGTCCTCGAAGGTAGTCGCGTTCAATCTGGCCAGCGTGGTCTCGGTCAGCACTTGCACGGTCATCGGCACGTTCTGCGCGTATTCCTCGCGACGATTGGCGGTGACGATGATCTGCTCCAGCGTCGTAACCTCGCTGCCATTGCTTTCCGCCGGCGGCGGAAGCGCACCGGTGACCGCCACGATGCGGATGCTGCGCGGCGTGAGATACTGGAATGTAAGGTGGGTCCCTTCCAGCATACGGCCAAGGGTTTCCGGCGCGCTCAGGCCCGCGCGCACCGCGTGCGACTTCAGGTTGCGCACCACCTCGGAGACATAGACGAGTTGCAGGCCAGTCTGGCTCGCAAACACTTCGAGCGCCCGCGCCAGCGGTTGTACCGGGATGCCGCCGGTGCTTGCCGCAGGTTCAACTGCCTGGGCCAGCGTCGCCGGCGCATGCACAAGCGCGCCCGGCGCGAAAATCGAGAGCGCGCGCAGCACCGGAGGCGCCATGTTCCTGATCCTTGCCGACCGGTGACGCGACTTGAGCCTCATGCGCCTCCTGCGCTAGAGAGCAATACCATTACTCCCGGAATACACGAATTCTAGTCTCGGTGACCTCCACCTGCACACCCTTGAGGCTGCGCAGAAAGGCT
The DNA here is from genome assembly GCA_025350055.1 of Gammaproteobacteria bacterium. Taxonomy (GTDB): domain Bacteria; phylum Pseudomonadota; class Gammaproteobacteria; order Steroidobacterales; family Steroidobacteraceae; genus FEN-1191. The sequence continues at coordinate 3,614 of JANXYK010000056.1, forward strand.
ACAAAGGCATCTGTGTCACCGGTTGCGAAGACGCCGCTGATCCGCAGGCGCCGCAGCGCCGGCGTTGCGATCTCGATCGGCTTGGGCGAGTAGCGGTTGTATTCAGCCACGACGCGCACCAGCCTTTCGTTGTCGAACTCCAGCTTGCCATGCGACCAGGCCGTGGCGCGCTTGGCATCGACCGCCACCGGCTTGGCTGGCCACTCGCCCTCGGCCACGCGCAGTTGCTGGTCGGCCCCCAGCTCAATGGGCGGCAGCAGCGGGGACTGGCCCACAGCACTTGAGCCGACAGCCACGCGCCCCTCGACCACGGTGATGACCGTCGAACCTTGATCCAACCGCACGTCGAACCGGGTGCCAAGGTCGGTGATTTCGGCCGACCCCGCGCGCACGCGAAAGGCGCGACGGGATTCATGGGTCACATCGAAACTTGCCTGACCTGAGTTCAGGGTGACCAACCGCTCCCCCTTGCTGTAACGGATGCTGACGGCGCTGTCGGTATTCAGGTGCACTATCGAACTATCCGGCAGATTGCGCGCCAGCTGCTCGCCGTGCCGCGTTTCGAAATGCATTGCCGAGAAGTCCTCAGACGCTACAGTCTGCCGGGTGGATGTAAACCTCCAGCCCAGGGACAGGCCCGCGACCAGCAGAACGCAAGCCGCCGTCGCCACGGCTGCGGATCTCCAGTTCCAGAAGGAACCGCCCTGCACCGTCCGGGATTCGCGCGACCAGAGCCCATGAACGGTATCGTCGCCTTCGGTCCGCGCACGCACGAGTATGGCCTCCAGCGAATACCGGGGATCGGTGCGGGCCTGTCTCAGATCGCGCGCAATCGCCGATACGCCAAGAAATTCCTCGATATGTGCCGGCGAGGCCCGGAACCACGCCGCCAGGGCCGCGGACTCGCGCGCATCGAGCGGTCCCTCATCGTTTGCCACAAACCACTCGCCGGCCTGTTCGGCAATCGCGGCGCGCGCCAGCTCTTCGTTGGAGTTCATGCTTTCAACCCATCCGCGCCATGCGGCGTCGACAGTGACCAAGCGCTTGCGCCACGTATTTCTTCGCCATCTGCGGTGACACCCCGAGGTGCTGGGCAATTTCCCGGAACGAGAGGTCGTGCGTAAAGCGCAACTCGACAGCGGCGCGGCACTTCGGACGCAGCTGCTGCAGCACGACCCCGAGCCGCGCCGCACGCAGCGAGGCATCGACCTCACCGTCAAAGGCCGGCAGGGTCTGCATCTGCTCCTGCGCCGACAGATCGTCAACATCGACGCCGCTGGCTTGCCGGCGGTCCAACACGGCGTTTTCCTTTACCAGGTTATGGGCCACCGTATAGAGGTAGGAGACCGGATTGCGGATGGCCGCCGGGTCGCTGATCCGCAGCATCCGTACGTACACCTCCTGCGCCAGGTCCGCGGCATCGGCCTTGGTGCGCACGCGCCTCAGGAAAAACGACTGCAGGGCGGTCCGATGCTCGGCAAACAGCCGCAGCACGAACGAAGGCTTCGGCTCAGCCGCCGGCATAGGGGTACGGTCGATGCACTGTCACTCTCTACATGAGTGCCGCCGCCTGGAAATGGCAACCAGTATTTTCAGCCCTGGGGGCTAGCGGACTATGCGCCCTACTTCGTGCCGCCAATGCTCCAGCCGCGTACGCCGCGCGCTGTCAGTGATGGCCGGCTCGAAGCTGCGCTCGGAGCGCCAGCCGGCGGCGCACTCTTCGGGGGAGCGCCAGAAACCGACCGCCAGGCCCGCGAGATACGCTGCTCCCTGCGCCGTGGTCTCGGTGACCTGCGGACGCACGACCGGGACGCCGAGCACGTCCGCCTGGATCTGCATCAGCAGGTCATTGCGGGCGGCTCCACCATCGACGCGCAGTTGCGTCAGCCGCAGGGAGGAATCACGCTCCATGGCCGCGAACAACTCGGCGCATTGCAGCGCGATGGCATCGAGCGCTGCGCGCGCGATGTGGCCACGACCGGTGCCACGGGTCATACCCACCAGCGCGGCACGCGCATCGGGCTGCCACCAGGGTGCCCCCAAGCCCACGAAGGCCGGTATCAGGGTGACTCCGCCGCTGTCGGGCACGGTGGCGGCGAGCGCCTCGACCTCGGCGGATGAATGGATGATCCCGAGACCGTCGCGCAGCCACTGCACGATGGCACCACCCATGAACACGCCGCCCTCGAGCGCATAGCTCAGGCGTTCATCGAGTCGCCAAGCGACGGTGGTGAGCAATCGATGCGCTGAAACCATCGGCTTGTGGCCGGTATTCATCAGCATGAAGCAGCCGGTGCCATAGGTGCATTTGGCCATGCCTGGTGTGAGGCAGGCCTGCCCGAAGGTCGCCGCCTGCTGGTCACCGGCCATGCCGCCGATGAGCGTGGGCGCGCCGAGCCACTGCCGATCGGTCTCGCCAATGGGCCCACTGCTGTTGCCTACCGTCGGCAACACTTCGCGCGGAATGTCGAACAGCGCCAGCAGTTCCTCGTCCCATTCACCGCGATGGATGTCGTACAGCAGGGTGCGCGAGGCGTTGGAGGCGTCCGTGACATGCAGCCGACCGCCCGAAAGCTTCCACACCAGCCAGGTATCAATGGTGCCAAAAGCCAGCTCGCCGCGACGCGCGCGCTCCCGGGCGCCAGGCACATGATCGAGCAGCCAGCGCAGCTTGGTGGCCGAAAAATACGGATCAAGCAGCAAACCGGTGCGCGCACTGACCAGGGGCTCGTGGCCGGCGGCCCGCAGCTGCTCGCACATCGCCGTGGTGCGCCGGTCCTGCCAGACAATGGCCCGATGCAGGGGCTCGCCCGTGGCCCGGTCCCAAACCAGTGTGGTTTCGCGCTGATTGGTGATGCCGATGGCCGCTACCGCCTGACCGTCTACGCCGGCGCTGGCCAGGGTCTCGGCGATCGCATCGAGCTGGCTGCGCCAGATCTCCTCGGCGTCATGCTCGACCCAGCCTGGCAGCGGAAAGTGCTGCTGGAACTCGCGCTGGGCAGCACCGCGCACGCGCCCTGCCCGATCGAACAGCATCGCGCGCGAACTGGTGGTGCCCTGATCGAGCGCCAGTACGAATTGATCGCTGGTGCTTATGCTGCGCCCTCCTCCATCTCAGGCGGCCATGCGCATCTCAGGCGCCTTCTTGCAGCTGCGAGTTGGTGCGGGCGCGTTCGAGCCCGTGGCTGCCGGGTCCGAGTTCGCGTCGCCACAGGAGCAACACGGAGGTCAAAGCCACCAGGCTCAGCAAGCCGAAGTACCACAGCATCGAGCTGTAGCCCGCGGGATTCACGTGGCCTGCACCCGAACGATCGGCCAGCCAGCCGGCAATGCGGTTCGATCCCCACAGGCCCAGGCTCTGCAGCAGCGTGATGATGCCGAGCGCTACACCCAGTCTCCTGTGATCGACGATCAGTGTCGTCGATGGCCAGATGATCGCCGGCACCAGCGCCCAGCTCACGCCCATCAGCACGGTCGAGAACCAGGGGTTGAGGTTTGTCGCGCCCAGGATCACGAAGGTGATCGGCAGCAGCAATGTACCGAACGTCAGCAACAGTGCCCGATGACCAACGCGATCAGCCAGCAGACCGAACAGTGGCGTGGTGAACACCGCCGCCGCGAATACGCCGGAATTCACGTTGCCGGCTTGCTGCAGCGTAAGTCCCTTGGCGTGCTGCAGGTATTCGATCGCAAAGGTCTGGCGGAACGGAAAGAACACCGCGGCGTAGAGCACATGGAGGCCGAGGATGTACCAGTAGGACAGATCGAACTTCCAGATCTCCGACCAGTTCAACGGCGTGCGCACCACCGGCGTGCTGATCAGTGGCAACCGCTTGCTGTCGATCAGGCGCAACGCGATGGCGGCCAACAAACCAAAGCCCGTCAGACCGGCGCCCAGCCACAATGGCGGCTGCCAGCCGCCTTCATACAGTGGGCGCGCCCAGGTGGGCGAAGTGTCGAGTGAAAAGGAACCCACGCGCGCCAGGCTCAGGAACACCGAAGTCGCCAGCGCAATGCGCCGGCGCGTAAACCACTGCGCCAGGCCCGCCACCAGTGAAATGAAGATGCAGCCTTCACTGATGCCGAATACAAAGCGTCCGGCCCACATCAATCCATAAGGCGAACCGATTGCCGTCATCACCGCGCCCACGAAGCCGATCGCGGCCGCCCACAGGGTGACCCGCGCCGCGCCGAAGCGATCGATCAACAGGCCGTTGAACACCGCCAACGCAATGTTGGGCAGACTGATGACTGCCGTCAGATCACCGATCTGCGACTGCGTGAAGCCACGCTGGCGACCGAGCAGATCGGCAATCGGCCCGATCGCATCCGACTCGTAGTAGCTGGTGAAGATCGCGATCGCCGAGAGGCCCAGCGCCCACCAGCGCAGTGGCGATGCGCCGCGGCCATCATCCGCGCCCGGCGCCGTGGCCGCGTGGCTCATTGAATGCGTGCGCCCTGGCGCTTAAGCTCGGCCTGCACCGCCGCGATGTTCAAGCGGTCAAAGGGCTCGTCGCGCTTTGACGAGATTGCCGCGGCCACGCCCGCGCCCTGCCCGCTCACCGCGCAGCACATCATGTTACGTGCCGAGGCATGCGAAGTCCGATCGCCCCCGATGCTGCGTCCGGCCACCAGCAGGTTGTTCACGCCTTTGGGTACCAGTGCGCGATACGGCAGCTGCCAGTAGCGTCCGGTGGTCGGCAGGATCAGGATGCCGTAGCCATCGATGAACTCCGGGAAGATGCCGATCGCATCCTCGAAGCGCCCCTGCTCGCGCACGTCGTTGCCCGTGAGGTTGTAGAGCGCATCGATCTTGCGCGTGTCGCGGATGCCCAGCGTCATGCCGAAGTTGCGCAGCTTCGCGCCATCGCAACCGGGCATGAAGTGTCGCAGCGCTTCCATCGCGTGGATCGCTTCCTGGCGGCCGCGCATCTCGCCGATCGTGAGATCGGCGGGATCAGTGCCATCGATGCCCGGCACGTGCACCAGGTTCAGGTAGGTCAGATCGCCCTGGTCGGTGACCGTGCCCCAGGTGCCCGCGATGGTGTGCAGGTAAGGCGGAATCAGCCCTGCTTCCAGCGCCTTCTTGAAGGGCTTGCGCAGGAAGGGGGAAAACATCGCATCTTCCTTGCCGGTGGTCTCGTAGTCCCACTCGCCATTGCCCGACCAGTCGGCATAGGTCTGCGGGTCGGCCTTCACGGCATCGATGAAACGCTGCTTGTTCACGCCCGACATCGAGAACATGACGGACACGGCCATCATGTCTTCCTTGGGTGACTTGTGGTACGGCGCGCCGGCGCGCGCGGCGATGTCGGCATCGCCGGTCGCATCGATGACGCGCTTGGCCAGGATCGCCTCGCGCCCGGCCTTGCTCTCGGTGATCACGCCGCGGATCGTGCCGCCCTCCATGATCGGCGCCACGCCCAGGCGATGCAGGAGCGGCGTGATGCCCGCCTCTTTCACCAATACGTCGGCCACCCACTTGAACATCTCGGCGTCGAGCGCATGGCTGAGCGATTGCGGTTCGGGCATCGCCGCGCCCATCGCCTTGGCACGCGTCTCAAACTCGATGCCGATGCCTTCGCAGTCGACGGTGTGCTCGTGCCGGTACCAGGCAAAGCCCTCGACACCCACCTGCGTGATGTTGCCGCCGAAGCAGCCGTGACGATCGATCAGCGCCGTGCGCGCACCGGCACGCGCCGCTGCCAGCGCTGCGGCGAGACCGCCCGGCCCACTGCCCACGACCAGCACATCGGTTTCCAGTACGACATCGATCGCACGAGCGGGCTCGGTGATTTTCTGAATCGCAGCGCTAGTCATTGATGCTTTGCAGTGGGTTGCCAAGGACTGGCAACACTACATCAACGACCAGGCGCCAACCAGCGGCGGCTCAGCGGCGGTCGGAGCGTCGCGGCGATGATGGCGCGACTTTTGTGTCAGATTTATGACTGCCCGGATTTTTCACAGCAGCGCCGCTCTTGCCGGCACTGCGTTTGCCGGATTGGGCTTCGAGCATGCTGAGCCAACCCTGGATGTCGGCTTCGCTGATGGTGTCTTCCACGTCGTGCTGCGCGAGCCTTTGCATCGTGGCCAGGGCACGCCGTCGGCGCTTCGAGCCCAGGCCCTGCATCATGCTGCGCCACCAGCTGGTCGGTGCCGCGGAGTCGGGTGCGACCGCGCTCACCTGATGGTGGCTTTCCATACGCTGCAGGCTGTTGCTCAGGATCTTGTTCTTGTTGCCACGCATGTTGCGAAGCCTATCCCTATACAGGGGCGCGATGGATTGTATTTGACATTGTGCACGTAGGGTAGACCAGGCAGATAGAGCGCCGGTTCCGTGCAGATTGGGAGCAGTGCCTCAGGGGCTGATGCGGTCCAGCAGCCAGTACTCGTAACTGACCAACAGGCTGTAGCTCAGGGCAGTCACCAGCAACAAGGGTCCGGCGAGCTGTTGCCCGAAGGTGCGCACGCGGATCAGCAGCACCAGCATGGTCACGGTGATCGCGGTGATGCCCAGTTTCAGGTACACGAAGCTGCGATCGCTCCCCATCACGACCATGCGCATGAGCGGATTGAGCTCTGTGGCGCCGTGGTTCAGCAGACTCAGGGTCAGTGCCGCGTCAGCCACCGACAGCAGCATGATCAGCAACGCGGCTGCCAGCCATTGGGGTTCGTGCCAGTCGATGGCGCCCAGTTGGCTGACGCCGTCGCGACGCAGATTGCGGCGCCGCTGCCACAGGTGACCCTGCAGCACCGCCCGCAGGATCTGCTGGCGACGTTCGCCCCCGCGGCGCTCGGCGGTCGCCGCCGCTTCACTCGGGCTGGGTGGTTCCTCCCCTCTGCTCATCGCGACAGAGCCCGCTCAGCCTGTCGCTGCAAAAGGCGAATCGACCAACGCGGCTTCGTCCTCGATCGAGGGATCAATGATCAGGCGTTGTTCGCGTTCGGCATCAAAGCCCGAGAGCGGTGCGGGCACGCTGGCGGCGAAGCCCTGAATGAAATCCACGCCCAGCGCCTGCAGCAAGGCCTGCTCGCGCGCCTGCTCGATGCGCTTGGCCACCACGTGCACGCCGGCGATGCGCGCCATCTGCGCGATCGCGGCGACCCGCGCCTGCGCGGCACGGCCGTTGGTGAGATCCCGGGTGAGGCGCGGATCGAGCTTCACCGAGCGCACACCGGGCAACAGCAGCAATTCGGGGCTGGACTCGCAGAGATTGAAATTGTCGATCACCAGGCCCGCACCGGCCTGCTCGAGTTGCGGCGCCAGCTGCTCCAGGAACTGCATCTGGCTGCGGCAGAATTCATATTCGAGTTCGAAGGCGATGAGGGCGCGCGGCAAGCGCGCTTGCTCGAGGCTGAGCGCCAGGAACTGCATGAAGGCCTCTTCGCGGAATGACCCGGCGGCGAGGTTCACCGAGAATTGCGCGGGCTCACCCGACCAGATCTCGGAGCGACCGTGCAGCCAGGCAAGCACTTCACTGACCACGCGTCGATCGAGCACCGCGCTCAAACCGCGCTGCGCGGCGCCGGCAAACAGGGCTTCCGGTGCCGCACCGTCCTGCTCGTTGCCGGCGGCACGCAGCAGCACCTCGTAACGGCGGATGCGCGTGCCGGTCTGGATCGGCGTCAGATGCTGGGCATGGAGTTCGAAGGCGAAGTTCTGCAGCCGTTCGCGCAACTCAAACGTGTTGTGCTCATCGACCGCGGCGGCCGGCTCCAGCAAGGCCACGACCTGCGGCGCCACCAGGTTGGTGCTGGTAGTACCCGTACCAACTGGCGGCGTCGAATACGCTGCGCTCGCCAACGTCACGGCCCACTCACGCACCGCACGCACCACAGGCGCCGGCAGATCGGGCGCGGCCGGACCCTTGGCGCGCAGCCAGCGATCCTCGACCACGACCATCACGAAACCCAGGAATACGCCGGTGTCATCGGCGGCACGCAGCAGCACCGCCGTGCGTCCGCGCTGCAGAGGATGGTTCACACGTGCCGGCGCGGCACCACCGACGAAGCTCTCGAGCGCCACACGCACGGCTTCATGTTCGCTCGGACTCGGCACCTCGCCATTGCTCCAGTGGAGCCGGCCGGTGGCATCGTGCAGTGAAACCCATTTGGCCCACAGCAGCGGGAGCGAGGCGATGATGCGCTGACCGCAGGTGCAGGCTCGGGTCGGGGGTCGCGCAGCGCGCGGCGCTGTTGCACCAGGGGTGGACATAACAAGCAGGCTAGCTGCTTGGGGCTGTCGCGGTCTGTGAAAGGGTCTACAGAACCTCAGCCGGGGATGCGCTCAAAACAGTTCAATTCACGGTTCTTGCGCACACGATCAGCGGGAAACACCGTGCCATTGGCCACCACGTACACACCCGCTGAACATAATTGCAAAGCGGCGAAGGCAAGCCCCAGGTTGAAGGCCGCGTCGCTGTCGCTGAAACGCCCGGGCTGCAAGGCCCCGGTCAGCACGATGGTCTTGCCGGAAATCGCCTGCAGTACACGCGCGGTTTCGACCATCGTGTCGGTGCCATGGGTCACGATCACGTGGGTTTCTGGGCTCGCAACGACCGCGGCACGAATCGCCTCGCGATCCACAGCGCTCATCTCCAGGCTGTCCTTGCGCAACAACTCGACGATGCGAGGAAGCGTGGCCAGGCGCGCATGCTCGAGCAGGTCGCGCACCATCGGCGCGCCCACTTGGTAGCCGCCCTTGGCGTCGAAGTACACCTTGTCGATCGTGCCGCCGGCCGTGAATATGACTACGTCCATGCGCTGCATTCTATCGCCCCGCGACTGCTACAGGCGCAGGCGCTCCCAGGAGTGCGAACGCCAGCGCGACAACATCACGCTGCCGACCAGCATGGTGTAGACGACCACCGCGAACCAGCCGCCCATGGCGCCCCAGCCCAGCTGCGGCAGGAAATCCAGCCACCCCTGCCCGGGCGCAAAGGTCATGACGTAGGCCAGCGGCACGAACACCACCCAGGAGCACAGCAGCGTCAGCGTCGCGGGCACCGTGGCATCGCCGGCCCCACGCAGACAGAAGCCGCCACTGAGGTTCAGGCCATCGAAGAACTGGTACAAAGCCGCAATCCACAGCAGGCGCGCAGCGAGGGCCACGACCGCAGCGGCCTCGGCATCGTGCGCGCCAACGAACAGCGGCAACAGCAGCGGCCCGGACAATGCCAGCACCAGGCCCATGCCGCCCATGTACAGCGCCGTCATCGCGATGATGCGGTTGCCGAGTACGCGCGCCCAGGCGCGATCGCCGGCGCCGATCGCCTGGCCGACCAGCGTGGTGCCGGCCATTGCGATGCCGATGCCGGGCATGTACGAGAGCGCCGTCATCACCATCACGATCTGGGTTGCAGCGCCCTGCCCGGCTCCCAGGCGCACCTGCATGATCTGGAACAGCGAGAAACCGATCAGGTCGGCAGCCCACATCAGGCCCATGGGCAAGCCGAGCCGGAATTGCGCTGCGATGCGCGCAAGCCGCGGCGACCAGGTGAGGTGGCTGCGATAGTGGTTGCGGTAATGGCGCCGCAGGAACACGAACATCGCCATCGCCAGACCACAGGCCTGGGCCGCTGTAGTGGCGAGGCCGGAACCGGCGATACCCAGGTGCAGGTGGAAGATGAATAGCTCGTTGAAGAGCGCGTTGGCGAGGGCCATCACCAGCGTGACCAGCACAGTCACCCTGGGCCTGCCGATGCCGTTGAAGAAGCCCAGTATCGCCCAGACGGCGGCCCCCAGGATCGAGCCGCTGACCCGCGGCAGCCAGAATGCGGCCGCCAGATCCACCAGGTGCGCGGGCAAGCTGAAAGGGCGCAGCAGGAATCGCAGGGACAGCCCTGCGGCGAGGAACAGGGGGGCGGCGATCAGCAAGGCCCAGAGTGCCGTCCAGACCGCCTGCGAGGCGCGCACCTGCCGGCGTGCGCCCTGCGCCTGCGCCACCACCGTCTGCACGGCGATGCCCACACCCGCCAGCGTCACCAGCACCACCATTGAGAGCCACTGGACGGCTCCCACGGCGGCGAGCGCCTCGGTGGAGATGCGGCCTATGAACCAGGCGTCGGTGAGGTTCAGCAGCAGCTGTGCGCCGCTGTTGGCGATCAGCGGCAGCGCCAGGGCCAGGATCGCGCGATTGTCGACGTGCGGCCGACCTTCACTGTCCCAGCGGCGTGCCGGTACACGCTCGGGCCGCGGCGCCCCGGTCACAGCGCGACGGCGTGTGCGGTAGGGTCGTCAATCCGGCCCGCATAGCGGGCGATCAGGTCATCGACATTGTCATCGGTGCGCGCCAGCCGCTCATCGAGCAGGGCGATCACTGCCGCCGTGGAAACCTTGGGCCCCTCGCGCTTGCCCAGCGACTCGGCGGCAACCCGTACCAGACTGGCGACGCGCACGGCGCCAATTCCCTCAAAAGCATGCAGTGCACCCAGCAGTTTGGCGGCCGGATCGGGCTTCAAATAGGTTTCAAGTGTGCCGTGCGCGGCGGCGGCCCAGAACTCAACGGCCTGCAAAAGCAGCTTTTCAGCCTCGCTGAGCGCATTCTCGCGCCCGCTGTCACGCTTGCGACCGAGCGCCTCCAGCACAAAGCTGGTGATCGGATAGATGCCGCGCCAGGTCTCTGCCATAGGCCAGTATCAAGCGAAAATCGCTAATCCTCTCTGTGAGATTGGGTGGCTAACTTTCTAATTACCTTGGAATAGCTACCGTCCGACGCATCATATTCCGATGTTGCAGGAATACAAGAAGCCGCCTTTCCGGCACTGTCGGCGGCGCAAAATCTTGCATTGATAATCGCATGCATTGCGCGATATCCTCACCCTAGACCCCTGACAGCAAAGCCTTTCCATATTAAGAACAATTAAGGCAACACCTGAGCTTCCAGCCACAGCGCACCGCAGGACTCAGGACTGACCGGATACAGGAAACATCAATGGATTCCTCACTGACACACAAACTGGAAACGGCGGTCACGATTCTGATTGGCCACGGCGCGCTCAAGGATCGACTCGCACTCGCGTACGCCGATTGCCTCGAGCAACTCGACGAACAGGATCTGCCGATCGAAGTGCAGGATGAATTTGCGCAGCTGACGCAGGCCATGCATCGCGCACGCGCGCTGCCGGGCGACAACATCGTGCGCGCCTCGATCCGCAAGCTCTCGAACCAAGAAGCGCAGCGTTACGCCGCGCTGGTAGTGCGCATGTATGGTGTGTGCATGGCTGATCAGGCCGCGACCCGCGCGCCGCTGCGCGCACCTGCCGCGCGTGGCGCCACGCCACTGGCGACGCTCCTCGGGCTCGATAGCGCTGCGGTGAGTTCCGGAACCCACAGCAAGATGGCGAGCCGCGCACAGCGCATCTAGCTCCTGTTGGCTGTCAATCCAGCTTGAACTCGATCGTGTCCCAGCGCGTCGATTCCTCGTGGCGCGCCTGACGGCGGATGGCATCGACCAGCCCCCGCTCATCCCAGTCGACCTTCTCATCGGCCAGATCGGTGATGTAGCGCGGCACCACGATTTCCTTGCCGAAGCCGCTCAGCAGCACCACCGGCTTGTCGCTGGCCTTGGCGTAGTTGACCTGGAAAACCAGCATCTCTGAGTGCGCGCTCGCCAGGCTTCCCAGCGCCACCACCACCTCGGCACCATTGATTTGGCGACGCAGGTCTTCGCGCCGTGCTTCTATGCCGGCACCCGCCGGCGGCTTGTCGGGCGTGCTGACATTGCGGTAATAGAAATTACGGGCACTTTCCAGATACTCGAAGACGCGCAGATAATCGTCGCCGGCCTGATAGTCGTGCGTGACGAAAACGCGGATGGGATCGCGTTGTGACATGTACACAGTGTACTGTGCGCCCCCGGAGGTTGGAACTCTTTGCGATTGCTGGTCTACAACATCCGTTATGCCACCGGCACCGGGCCGGCCTTTCACCTGCCAGTGCCTGGCGCGGGGTACCTGCGTAGCAACAAGCGCGTGCTCGAGCAGATCACTTCCTTTATCCGCCAGGAAGACCCGGACCTGATCGGCCTGGTCGAGGTCGACACGGGTTCGATCCGCAGCGGCATGGTCAACCAGGCCGAGCACATCGCCAATTCGCTGGGTCACTACACCGCCTACGAGTGCAAATACGGTTCACGTTCGATCAACAACCTGGTGCCGATCGTGCGCAAGCAAGCCAATGCGCTGCTGGCTGCGCCGCGCGTGACTGGCGAGCGCTTTCATTATTTCGATACCGGCATCAAGCGCCTGATCATTGAACTGGAGCTCGATGAAGTGTGCGTATTCCTCGTGCACCTCTCGCTCAAGTACCGCCACCGGCAGTACCAGCTGCGCACGCTCCATGACCTGATCGCCGGCGCCACCAAGCCCGTGATCGTCGCCGGTGACTTCAATACCTTCTGGGGCACGCATGAGATCTACCTGTTCATGCGCGCCTCGGGATTGCGCAGCGCCAACAACCTGGGCCTGCCCTCCTATCCCTCGCGCCGGCCGCGCGTCGAACTCGATTTCATCCTGGTGAGCGCCGGCATCGAGGTGAAAAGCTTCCGCATTCCGGAAGTGCGCTACTCGGATCATCGTCCGCTCATCTGCGATTTTGAAATCACACGCGAAGGTGCGAAATGACTGAACCTGCCGCCTGGCAACTGACACGCGCTGCCGATGGCATCGCCACCCTGACCCTCGATCGTCCCGGCAGCTCGGCCAATTCACTCGGCCGTGCGGTGATGCGGGAACTCGGCGAGCTGCTCAAGGGTCTGCGGGCACAGCCGCCGCGCGGCTTGATCATCTGCTCCGGGAAGAAATCGGGCTTCATCGCCGGTGCCGACATCCGCGAGTTCACGACGCTGCACAACCAGGCCGAAGCGCTGGAGCTGATCCGCGGTGGCCAGCAAGTCTGCGACCAGCTCGCAGCCCTGCCCTGCCCAACGGTGGCTGCGGTCCATGGCTTTGCGATGGGCGGCGGACTCGAATTGGCGCTGGCCTGCCGCTATCGCATCGGCGTCGATGACGGCCGGCTGTCGCTCGGGCTGCCGGAAGTGCAGCTGGGCATCCATCCGGGTTTTGGTGGCACGGTTCGCAGCGTGCAATTGCTGGGTATGCGCGCGGCGATGGAGCTGATGCTAGCCGGCAAGCCGGTGCGCGCCGACCGTGCGCTGGCCATCGGCCTGGTGGACCGGCTGGTCGCCACCAGCGAGCTCGACGCGGCCGCGCGCCGCATCCTCAACGAGACGCCGGGCACACACCAGGCGCCGTTCGTCGACCAGCTGCTGAACCTGCCGGGCGTGCGCGGCTTCATGCGCGGCAAGCTCGAAGCACAGGTCGCGCGCCACGCGCGCCGCGAGCACTACCCGGCGCCCTACGCGATCATCGACCTGTGGGTGAAGTATGGTGCGCGTGGTCGTGCGGCCTACGATGCCGAAGCCGAATCGATCGCGCACCTGTTCACGACCACCACGGCCCGGAGCCTCGTGCGTGTGTTCCTGCTGCAGGATCGCCTCAAGGCCCTGGGCGGCAAGTCAGCCACGCCGATCAAGCGCGTGCATGTAGTCGGTGCTGGCGTGATGGGCGGCGACATCGCCGCCTGGTGCGCGCTGCGTGGGCTCGAAGTCACGCTGCAGGATCGCGAGCAGAAATACCTCGATCCGGCCCTGCTGCGCGCGAGCACGCTGTTCGACAAACGGATCAAGGATCCGGGCGAGCGTGCGCAGGCGCGCGACCGGTTGAAGGCCGACGTGCCAGGCAATGGCGTCGCCGCTGCCGACGTGCTGATCGAAGCCATCTTCGAGGATCCGGACGCCAAGCGCGCGCTGTATGCGCAGGCCGAACCCAAGCTGCCAGCCACCGCGGTGCTGGCCACCAACACCTCGAGCATCACGCTGGAGGTGCTGGCCGAGAAGCTTGAAGATCCGGGCCGGCTCATCGGTTTGCACTTCTTCAATCCGGTGGCGCAGATGCCGCTGGTCGAGGTGATCCACGCGGCCAATACGCACGCCGAGCCGCTGGCCGCGGCGATGGCATTTGCGCGCCGCATCGACAAGCTGCCGCTGCCCTGCCGCAGCGGACCCGGCTTCCTGGTCAACCGCGTGCTGTTTCCCTACCTGCACGAAGCGCTGTACGCCGCCGGCGAAGGCGTGCCGCTGGCGCTGATCGATCAGGTCGCCGTCGAGTTCGGCATGCCGATGGGGCCGATCGAACTCTCGGATGTCGTGGGGCTCGATGTGTGCATGCACGTCGGCGACATCATCACGCGCGAGCTCGGGCGCGAACTGCCGCCCTACGCTTCGCGCCTGCGCGAGCTGGTGGCTGCGAAACAGGTGGGCCGCAAGAGCGGCCAGGGTTTCTATCTCTGGCAGGATGGCAAGCCACAGCGCAGCGCGGTGGCGACGCCAGCACCGGCCGACCTCACCGACCGGCTCATATTGCCGATGCTCAACGAGAGTGCCGCCTGCCTGCGCGAGCAGGTTGTTGCCGATCTCGACCTGCTCGATGCCGGCATTGTCTTCGGCGTCGGCTTCGCGCCCTTCCGCGGCGGACCCATGCAATATGCGCGCGATCGCGGCATCGCCAACATCGTGGCGCGCCTTGCCGAACTGGAAGCGAGGCATGGTTCACGTTTCCGGCCGGACCCGTACTGGTCCACGCTTTCCTGAGCGCGCGCGGTCGCCGCGAGGCGCTGTGCTACCATCAAGCGTCAAATCGGGCCCTGAAGGATTGCAATGAGCGAAGGTCGATCCGCCGACGTGGCGCTGCTGCGCAAGCTCTCGCCGCTGGACGGAATGAAGAACGACAACCTGGCGGCACTCGCCCGCAAGGTGTCGATCAGGGAACTGCCTGCCAATCGCATGCTCTTCAAGGAAGGCGATACCGAGCGGCGCACCTATTGGCTGATCTCGGGCATGGTCGAACTGCGCGAGGGTGAGCGCACCTTTGCGATGATCCGTGGCGGCACGCCTGAAGCGCGCATGCCCTTGTCGCCAAAGATGCCGCGCCGCCAGGCCGCGCGCGCGGTCGACACGATCGAGTATCTGGTGGTCGATGCCGACCTGCTCGACATGATGATCACCTGGGACCAGACCGGCACCTACGAAGTGGGCGAGCTGCAGGCGCAGTTCGGCAGCGGCGCGGGCGGCGATGACTGGATGACGACGCTGCTGCAGACCAAGGCCTTCCACCGCATTCCGCCGGCCAACATCCAGGCCATTTTCATGCGCATGCAGCGCGTGGCCTGCCGCACGGGCGAAGTCATCATCCAACAAGGCACCGAGGGCGACTACTTCTACGCCATCGTCAGCGGCAAATGCGTGGTCACGCGCGAGACGCCGCTGAACCGCGAAGGCATACGGCTGGCCGAGCTGTCGATCGGCGACACCTTTGGCGAAGAGGCCCTGATCTCGGAAGCCAAGCGCAACGCCACCATCACCATGCTCACCGATGGCGTGCTGATGCGCCTCAGCAAGCAGGACTTCCGCGAGCTCATGAACGAGTCGCTGCAGCAGTGGGTGACCTATCCGGAGGCGCGCGAGATCATTGCCAAGGGCGGCAAGTGGCTGGATGTGCGCCTGCCCTCCGAATTCCAGAACCTGGCGATCGAGGGTGCACTCAACATCCCGCTGTATTTCATCCGCCTGAAACTCGCCACGCTCGACCGCAACGTCCCTTACGTGGTCTATTGCGACACCGGCCGGCGCAGTTCGGCCGGCGCGTTCATCCTGCTGGAACGCGGTTTCGACGCCTACGTATTGCGCGGCGGCCTGGCCAGCGCTGAATCGGAACTGCGGCGCCCGGGCTAGGGCTACCGCGAGCAGCACTACATCGTGTGCGTGGCCTTGTCGCCTGAGAGGGCGCCGGCCAGGTAGTTCTCGATCTTGTGACGGGTCTGGCCGCGATCCTGGTCGCTGAACTGCACGCCGATGCCGGCGGTGCGCTTGCCCTGCGCGCCCTTGGGGGTCACCCAGATCACACGCCCGGCCACGGGCAGCTTTTCATCCTCGCCCATCAGGTTCAGCAGCATGAACACTTCATCGCCGATGCGATAGTTGCTGTTGGTGGGGATGAACAGGCCGCCGTTGCTCACGAAGGGCATGTAGGCCAGGTACAGAGCGCTCTTGTCCTTGATCGTCAACGTCAGCAGGCCCGGCTTGGCGGAGCTCGGGCGCGGCACATCGACCCGTGGCGGGTTGTCTCCGGGCGGCGTGTCGGCGTTGCGTGCTTGGTTGTCTTTTGCCATCAGCTAATCGAAGTTGCGTTACGCCGTCCGTGGCACTTGCCACAGCACATGCTCCAGGGCCAGCGCCTTGTTGATCGACGTCGTCGCCAGGAACGCCAACTCGCGTAGCTGGTCCGCCAGTCGAAACAGGCCTCGTATATTCATAGACGAATCGCCTGCTGGCAAGTGCGCGCCAGTGTGCACTTCTGTGACAGAAGCTGGCGCGGTGAGTTGCCCGACGATGCGCTGTGTGACCCAGGTCTCAGCGCAGCTGAGGCGCAGGTCGAAGGCGTCGCGCACCCAGCGCTCGGCCGTGGCCGCCACCTCCAGCTGCCCGCGGCGCGCCTGCTCGAGCGCGCTCCAGGTCTCATCGCGCAGGCGGCGCAGTTCGGCCGGCGCCACCGCCAGGGCGCGCAGCGGCGAGTTGCCGAGCACATCGAGCACGGTCTCCCAATCCCCCGCACCGCCATGCTGGCGCAGCCAGGCCAGGCACTGCTCGCGACCGGGTAGCTGCACGCGCAGACGCTGGCAGCGGCTGATCACGGTCGCAGGGAGCCGCGCGGCCGCCCCCGCCACCAGTACCAGCAGCACCCCAGCGCGCGGCTCTTCGAGCGTCTTGAGCAGCGCATTGGCGGCATTGGCATTGAGCGCCGTGGCCGGATCGATGATCGCGGCACTGGCCTGTGAGCTGTAGCCCGTGAGCGCCAAGCTGTCGCACAGCTCGCGGATCTGGTCCACTTTGATCTGCTGCGCATCCTTCTCGAGGCCCACCATCCACAGGTCGGGGTGCCGCTGCTCCTCGACCTGGCGGCAGGTCTGGCAGCGCCCGCAGGGGGCCTCGGCCTCGCGGCACAGCGCGGCCTGCGCGGCCATGAGGGCGAGCTGGCCTCCGCCACCACCGGGCGCGTCTTGAATCAGCAGGCCATGTGGCAGGCGGCCCTGCGCGCGCGCCCGGCGCAAGGCGCGCAGCTGCGGCTCCAGCCAGAACAACTCAGGCATTTTGCCAGGCACGCTCATATCGGTGCCCCGCCGCCCGGGCGCAGGCTGGCCGCCGGCAGCAGGTCAGCAATCGCGGCCAGTGCGCGGGTGCTGACCTCGGCCTCGGCGGGACTCGCGTCGATGACGCGGATGCGCGCCGGATCTGCTGCGGCGCGCGCCAGGTAGGCGCTGCGCACGCGCTCGAAGAAATCCTGCTGCTGGACCTCGAAGCGGTCGGCAGCGGCCCGCGCCCTTGCGCGCTGCAGCCCAACAGGAACAGGCAGGTCGAGCAGCAGTGTGCGCGCGGGCCACAGATCGGCATGCACAGTGGCCGCGAGCCGATCGATCAGCGCGAGGTCTACGCCGCGCGCAGCGCCCTGGTAGGCGTAGGTCGCATCGGTAAAGCGATCGCAGATCACCCATTTGCCAGCGGCGAGCGCCGGACGGATCGAGTTGTCGAGGTGCACGGCCCGCGCGGCAAACATCAGCAGGGTTTCGGCCGCCGCATTGATTTGTTCAGTGCCTCGCCGCAGCAGGATCTCGCGCAGCGCCTCGGCGACCGGCGTGCCACCGGGCTCGCGCGTCAGCAGTACTTCGACGCCGCGCTGGTGCAGGGCCGCCTGCAGCGCGCGCGCCACGGTCGACTTGCCTGCACCCTCGACGCCTTCGAGCGTGATGAAGCGCGCAGCGCTCATGGGTGATTGCCGCCGATTGCACGATCAGGCGTCGCGCCGGTGCGCCGCAGGTAGGCGCGCAGCGCCGCGCTGTGCTCCGCGTAGGTGGTCGAAAAATGATGACTGCCGTCACCGTTCCCCGTGGCCACGAAATACAGCACGCCCTCCGCGGCGGGATGCAGCGCCGCGTGAAGCGAGGCACCACCGGGCAGCGCGATTGGCGTGGGCGGCAGGCCGCCGCGCGTGTAGCTGTTGTAGGGTCCGTCGGTCTCGAGGTCGCGCCGCCTGATATTGCCGTCGTAGCGCGCGCCCAGGCCATAGATCACCGTGGGATCGCTCTGCAGGCGCATGCCGATGCGCAAGCGATTGATGAACACCGCGGCCACGCGCGCGCGCTCGTCCTCACGGCCAGTCTCGCGCTCGACAATGGAGGCCATGATCAAGGCTTCCTGCGGTGACTTCAGCGGCAGGTTGGGTGCGCGCGCCTGCCATTCCTGCTGCAGGCGCTCGAGCATGCGCTGCCACGCCAGTTCGTAGATGCGCCGGTCGCTGGTGCCGGCCGCGAAGCGGTAGGAGTCGGGATAGAAGCGCCCTTCGGCACTCTGGCCCGGATCGTTGCGATCGGCGAGCGCAGCCAGCAAGGCCGCGGCATCGCGCCCGCGCCACTCGTGCGTGAGCAAGGGGCTGGCATCGATCGCCTGGCGCATCTGTGCCAGCGTCCAGCCCTCGACGATCGTGAGCTGCTCGAGCACCACCTGCCCGGCCTGCAGCTGGGTCAGGATCTGCCGCCCGCTGGCATGCTGCGGCAGCTCGTAGTTGCCGGCCTTGGCGCGCAGTTGTTCACCGCGCACGCGCAACCACAGTTCGATCAGCCGCGGGTGCTCGAGCACTCCGAGCTCGGTGAGCTGCGAGAGCACACCCCGCAGGCTCGCGCCCGCACGCACGCTCATGCGCGTGCCCGCCGCTGCCGCCGACGGCCGGTTCATCTCGGCTGTGCACAGGGACCAGAGCGCACCCGCAGCGGCCAGCAGCAGGAGCAGCGCGCCCGCCAGCCATCGGCCCGCCCTAGTCCGCTGCGCCATCAATCGCCTCCCACAATCGGGTCATTGAAGCCGGCACTGACAGCCGCCGGCCCTCGTACCAGTGTACGGCCTGCAGCCCCAGCCGCACATTGCTGAGCACGATCGCGGGAGTGGCCAGCGCATCCGCGCTCGTCAGGGGCTGCTCGCGCACTTCGATGCCCAGCGCGGCCGCGTGCTGCAATACCAACGTACGCGTGATGCCCCCGACTCCGCAGTCGATGATGGGTGGCGTCAGCCAGCGATTGTCGTCGACGAGGAACACATTGCTCATGGTGCCCGCAACCAGCTGGCCGGATTCCGTACTCTGCAAGGCCTCATCGACCCCGGCGCGCGCCGCGACCTGCTGGGCCAGCACCTGTTCGAGCCGGTTGAGGTGCTTGATGCCCGCCAGCGCAACATTGCGGCCGAGTCGTATCGGTGAGTGATGAACCCGATAGTCCGCCGCGGGTGCGGGCGGCCAAGCGTAGCGCCGCAGGATGCGCGTGGGCTGCTCAGCGCCGCTCGGCCGATAACCGCGCCCGGTAGCCACACCGCGCGTCACGATCAGCTTGAGCAGGCAGCGCTGCTGGCCTTGCACCAGCTGCGCGAGTTCCCGCCGCAGCTGATCGCGATCCGGCATCGCAATGCCCAGTCGCTCGCAGCCGCGCGCCAGGCGGGCCAGGTGCAGATCGAGCCAGCGCACCTGGCCGTCGCGGCAGCGCATGGTTTCAAACAGCCCATCGCCGTAGTGCAGCGCGCGCTCGTCGACCGATACCGTATCGCCGGGCACACCGTTCACCAGCGTACTGGTTGTGAGCGCGCCGCCTGCCCTCACGAGGCACCGCCAAAGGCACGCACCATGCCCTGCGCCTTGGCGCGGGTCTCGGCCAGCTCTCGCTGCCAGTCGGAATCGGCGACGATGCCAGCGCCGGCGCGAAACCCCAACGTGCCGCCAAACAGCGTTGCCGTGCGGATCAGGATATTCAGATCCATCGAGCCGTCGAGATTCACGTAGCCGAGCGAACCGGTGTAGGCGCCACGCGGCTCGCCCTCGAGCTCGCCGATGATCTGCATGCAGCGGTATTTGGGGCAACCGGTGATGGTGCCGCCGGGGAACACCGCGCGCAGCACCTGGCCCGGCGTGATGTCCGGGCGCAGCAGGCCGCGCACGTTCGAGACAATGTGGTGCACGTGCCGGTAGCTCTCGGTCACCATGAACTCGCTGACTCCGACGCTGCCGGCCTGGCAGATGCGACCCAGGTCGTTGCGCTCGAGGTCGATCAGCATCACGTGCTCCGCCCGCTCCTTGGGATTGGCAAGCAGTTGCGATTGTTCTTCGGCGTCGGCACCGTGCGCGCCGCTGCGCGGCCGCGTGCCTGCGATCGGCCGGGTTTCGACGCGCCCATCGCGCACGCGTACCAGGCGTTCCGGCGATGAACAGAGGATCGTCAGGCCAGGCAGGCTCGCAATGGCCGCGAAGGGCGCCGGGTTGGCGCGCCGCAGGCTTTCGTAGAGCAGTGCGGGATTGTGCCGGGCGGAAACCGGCAACTGCCAGCCACGCGAGAGGTTGGCCTGGTAGATATCGCCGGCGGCGATGTACTGCTTGGCGCGCAGCACGATGTCGCGGTAGTGCTCTTCAGGCTGCTCGATCAAGGCGGCGCCAGCGAAGGCGGCGCCCACAGGCAGCGCGACAGTCGCCGGTAGCTCGGTCGCGGGCACCGCGGCGAGTGCTACCTGCAGCCACTGCAATTGGCGCAGGGCACCGGGCTCGGCGACCAGCTCACAACGCTCACGTTGATGATCGTAGATGGCCGCCGCGCGCACACGCAGCGCCACGGCGCAGATGGCGTCGGCATCGAGCGCCGGAATTGCCAGACCGGATTCGATCTGTGCCGCCAGCTCATAAGCAACATACAGCGCCCAGCCGCCACGGAAGGGCAAGCCCTCGTGCGTGCCGGCGTCGTGCACGCGCTCGCGATTCCACCATCGATCGAAGGCCGCGAGAAAATTCTCCCCGCCCCCGACGCTGCCCGAATGCTCGAGGCGGCCGTCGCCGCGCAGCAGCAGCATCGCTTCCGCTGGTGCAAACAGGATGGAATAGCGGCCCAGCTCCGCGGCGCTGTTGCCGACGCCGCTCCCCTCGCCACGCGCGGCGCTGTCGAGGAACAGCGGAAATTCGGTGGCACGGTTGGTCGCGAGCCAGCGCAGCTGCGCCGCCGTGGCGGCCACCTCGCGCCTTAACTGTGCGCGTAGCGGCATGGGAGCTGGCCCGTGCGTGGCGTCAGCCCGTCAGGCGACGCAGTACCACGGTACCGTTGGTACCGCCAAAGCCAAAGGAATTCGACATGGCAACATCGATGCGCATCTGCCGGGCCGTGTTGGGCACGTAGTCGAGATCGCACTCGGGATCGGGCGTCACGTAGTTGATGGTCGGCGGCGCCACCTGGTCGCGAATCGCGAGTACGCAGAACACGGCTTCCAGCACGCCCGCTGCGCCCAGCAGATGGCCGGTCATCGACTTCGTGGAACTTACGGCCAGCTTGCGGGCGTGATCGCCAAAGGCGGTCTTGATCGCCACCGTCTCGGCGCGATCGCCCAGCGGCGTGGAAGTGGCGTGCGCATTCAGATACTGCACGTCCTGCGGATTCATCCCTGCGTCGCGCAAGGCATTGCTCATCGCCAGGCGCGCACCGGCGCCATCTTCAGGGGGCGCCGTGATGTGATGCGCGTCACCGCTCATGCCAAAGCCGATCAGCTCGGCATGGATGTGCGCGCCGCGCCGCTTCGCGTGTTCATACTCTTCGAGGATCATCGCGCCGCCGCCATCGCCGATCACGAAACCGTCGCGATCCTTGTCCCAGGGGCGGCTGGCCTCGGCGGGCGCAGCGTTGCGGACGGAGAGCGCCTTAGCCTGGGAAAAGCCGGCGATCGCGGTGGGTGTGGTGCCCATCTCGGCACCGCCGGCAATGATCAGGTCGGCATCGCCGTACTGGATCGCGCGGGCACCGAGCCCCAGTGCATGCGTGGAGGTGGTGCAGGCCGTGACCACACCCAGGTTCGGGCCGCGCAAGCCGAATCGTATCGAGATGTGGCCCGCGAGCATGTTGATGATCGAACCTGGAATATAGAACGGCGTGATGCGTCGCGGTCCGCCGGCCAGGAAGGCGTCGTGTTCGGATTCGATGGTGCTGAGGCCGCCGATGCCGGCGCCCATGATCACGCCACAGCGGTCGCGATCGAGTTTGTCGAAGTCCGCACCGGAATCGGCCACCGCCTGCACGCCGGCAGCGATGCCGTAATGCATGAACGGATCCATGCGCCGCGCTTCCTTGGGGGGCAGGTAACTCTCGAGACTGAAATTGCGCACCGCGCCGCCAAAGCGCACTGCAAAGGCGCTCACATCGAAGCGGGTGATCGGCGCGATGCCACTCTCACCACGCAAGGCAGCGGCCCAGGAGTCGGCCACGGTACTGCCCAGCGGCGATACGAGCCCGAGGCCAGTGATGACTACGCGGCGCTTGCTCAAACTGCTGAACCTGGCAACGTGCGTTGGGCTCTGGCCTGCGCCGACCCCGGGCCGGCGCTCAAGGCTTCAGGCCTTGGCGCGACGCTCGTTGATGTAATCGATCGCCTGCTGGACCGTGGTGATTTTCTCGGCATCCTCATCAGGGATTTCGATCTCGAATTCCTCTTCGAGCGCCATGACGAGTTCGACGGTATCGAGCGAATCGGCGCCGAGGTCGTCGACGAAGGAGGCAGCGTTGGTAACCTGCTCGGCCTTGACGCCCAGCTGTTCGGCCACAATCGCCTTTACTTGTTGTTCAACGTTGCTCATCTTGGTGTGACCCTCTGTTCGTGTGGCAATCCGCCCGGTCGCGCGGGCGGCGTATTGTAGGGGAACACCCCGCCCGCCGCCACCCGGAATTTTCGCGAGTACTTGATTTTTCTGATTATTTACGATCCATCAGCCCATGTACATGCCGCCGTTGACATGCAGGGTCTGGCCGGTGACGTAGCCGGTGGCGTCCTGGCTCAGAAAAATCACCATGTTAGCCACGTCCTCGGCACTGCCAAAGCGCCCCAGCGGAATCTGCGCCTGGTAGCTCCTGCGCACCTCCTCGGGCAGGCTCTGGGTCATGTCGGTTTCGATGAAACCCGGAGCCACGGCGTTCACGGTGATATTGCGCCCGGCCAGCTCGCGCGCCAGGGCGCGCGTGAAGCCATCGAGTCCGGCCTTGGCGGCGGAGTAATGGGTCTGGCCGGCATTGCCGATCGAGCCGATGATCGAGCTGATATTGATGATGCGGCCGCGCCGCTCCTTGAGCATGCGCTTCAGGCACAGCTTGGTGAGGCGGAATACCGCCGAGAGATTGATGTTCAGGGTCTGGTCCCACTCCTCGGGCTTGAGGCGCAGCACCAGGCCATCCTTGGCGATGCCGGCGTTGTTCACGAGGATCGTGGGCAGGCCCTCCTTGCCCTCGAGCTCGGCAACCAGGGCTTCGGCGCCGCCGGCAATGGCAGCCTCATATGGCACACCGCGACCGCCCAGCCCCTGCTCCCTGAACCAGGCACTGATGGCCTCGGCGCCAGCGGCACTCGTGGCCGTACCCACGACCTGCACGCCGGAGCGCGCCAGGCCGGCGGCGATCGCCCGACCGATGCCACGTGACGCGCCCGTCACCAGCGCGACGTCGGTGTTGCTCATCGGGAGTTGCTCCTGGTCTGTGACAGTCGGTGGCCGTTCATTGCGCGCCCGCTGCGGCGGCCAACGCGCTGTGCATTGTGGCGCTGTCTTCGAGCGCAAGGCAACGGAACTCGGGTCGCTTGTCAATGCGGCGATTGAGCGC
The DNA here is from genome assembly GCA_025350055.1 of Gammaproteobacteria bacterium. Lineage (GTDB taxonomy): Bacteria > Pseudomonadota > Gammaproteobacteria > Steroidobacterales > Steroidobacteraceae > FEN-1191. Next base: position 27,380 of record JANXYK010000056.1, read on the forward strand.
AGTGAGCACTTTGCCAGGGCCACACTCGGCCACCAGCGTGGCGCCGCGCGCGCCCAGTGCCAGTACCGTGGCCGTCCAGCGCACTGGGCTCGCCAGCTGACATACCAGCAGCGCGCGGATCTCTTCCGGATCGCGATGTTCAGCGGCATCCACCGCGCTCACGTAGGTGATGCGCGGCGCGCTCAGTTTCACGTCGGTCAGGCGCGCGCGCAGTTTTTCGGCGGCGCCGCGCATCAATGACGAATGCGCAGGCACGCTCACCGGCAGCAGCATGGCCCGCTTTGCGCCGCGAGCCTTGGCCGCAGCGATCGCGCGCTCTACCGCGCCCGCGGATCCCGCGATCACGATCTGGCCTGGTGCGTTGTAGTTCACAGCCTCGACCACTTCGCCTGCGGCGGCTTCGAGGCAAGCCTGTTCCGCATCACGGTCTTCCATGCCCAGCAGCGCCGCCATGGCACCGCTCCCGGCAGGCACGGCTTCCTGCATGTAGCGACCGCGATCGCGCACCAGCGCCACGGCGGCGGAAAAATTCAGCACACCGGCGCACACCAGCGCAGTGAATTCACCCAGGCTGTGGCCGGCGACCTGCTGCGGCATAGCGCCACCCTGCTCCTGCCACACGTGCCAGGTCGCGATCCCCGCGCACAGCATGGCCGGCTGGGTGCACTCGGTCTTGTTCAGCTGCTCCACGGGACCGGCAGCCACCAGCTGCCACAGGTCGTACCCCAGTGCCGCAGAGGCCTCGGCAAAAGTACGCTTGACCGCAGGATGCGACGCGGCCAACTCGCCCAGCATGCCCACCGATTGCGAACCCTGCCCCGGAAATACCAGCGCTAACGACATGAGTGCCCCGTGATAATAGTCGCGTGCGCCGAAGTATAGCGGCTAGCCAGCGCGCTCTGGCTCCCGCAGCCACAAGGTCGCCACGACCAGCAGCGCGCCGAGCGCGCCGTATCGATGTGCCTCGGTCACGACCGGGAGCGCAGCGACCAGTACGCCGGCACCCAGCTGATACTCACGCAGCAACTTCAGCGTCAGCGCCAGCAGCAGCAGCCAGCCGGCGAACTCGCCTCGGCGGGCAGCCTGCAGCGCCCCCGCAGCCCATACGCCGTGCAGCAGTCCGGAGATGCCGGCATACCACTGCACGCCTGGCGCCAGCCACCACAGGCCTGCGTCGATCGCGAGCATGGCGCCGCTGCACACCAGCAGCCAGGCGCGTGCGCTGAAGGCGCGCGCGTACAGTGCCCACAGCAGGCACAGCGCGGCCGCATCGAGCAACACGTGCATCCATCCGAGGTGCACGAAGTGGGCGCCCAGCAGCCGCCACCACTCGCCCACCGCGATGGCGCTGCGCTCGTAGCGCAATGCCAGCAGCGTGCGCTCGCCGCCCGCGGCGCAGGCCAGCAGCAGCGCCAGCACCGCCAGCAGCGCGGCCCCATAGGCACCGTCGCAGTTGAGCGACCGCCGCCATGACAGTGTGTTCATCGCGGGCTCGCCGGTACGCTCATTTGTTATGATGATCCCCTGACTTCACATTGCCGAACGGCACGGATTCCCCATGAACCAGTGTACCGCTCCTGGCCTGCCGGCACGCCGCCGACACGCGGGCTTCACGCTCATCGAGATCATGGTGGTGGTGGTGATCATTGGCCTGCTGGCCGCCGTGATCTTGCCCAACGTACTGGGCAACGTCGACAAGGCGGGCATCGCCAAGGCCAAGGAAGATGTTCGCGCCCTCCAGACGGCGCTGGTCATGTTCAAGCTCGACAATTTCATCTACCCCACGACCGAGATGGGGTTGAAGGCGCTCAAGGAAAAACCCGATTCGCCGCTGGTCAAGAACTGGCGCAGCGGCGGCTACCTGCAAAGCCTGTCCAAGGACCCGTGGAAGAACGACTACGTGTACGTCGTGCCGGGCACCCACGGCGGCGACTACGACCTGTATTCGCTGGGCGCCGACGGCCAGCCCGGCGGCGATGGCATCAATGCCGACATCGGCAACTGGAACCTGGATCAGTAATCCTCGCCGTGCGCAGCCGCGGCTTCACGCTGATCGAGCTGATGGTGGTCGTGGTGATCATCGGCCTGGTCTCGGCCGGTTTTCTTTTGTCGCTCAATGCCACTGGCCGCGATAGCGAGCTCGAGCGTGAGCGCGACCGCCTCGCGACCCTGATCGACTATGTGCGTGAACGCGCGGCGCTGCAGACGGTCGAATACGGTCTGCGCTGTCAGCCGGACGGCTACGAGATCGTGATGTACGACAACCGCCACTCGCTGTGGATCGAAGATCCGCTGGACGACTCACTCCATCCGCGCGTGCTGCCGCCGGGCCTTGCGATTGCGCTCGCGGTCGAGGGCAAGGCCATCCTGCTGCCCTTGCGTCGCAAGGACCAGAAGGGCAAAGACAGCGAGATCGATCTCACGCCACAACTGATGCTGTTCTCGAACGGCGACCTGACACCCTTCAAACTGAAGCTGGAGCGCAGCGGCACCGGACGCAGCGCCGTGATCAGCAGCGACAAACAGGGCAAGGTGATCAGCGGTGAGTTGATCGAGGCGCCCATTTGAAGGCCGGTCATCAGGCCGGCTTCACGCTCATCGAAGTGCTGGTGGCCTTGGTGATCGTGGCACTCGGCATGGGTGCCGTGCTCTCGGCGCTGACCAGTGCAGCGGATACCACCATTCGCCTGCGCG